>UQRC01000028.1 GCA_900543445.1 uncultured Lachnobacterium sp.
TGAGATTGGATTTGATTTTGACATCAGCTTCGCAAATCCGATCAGTGAGAAGACACCAAACCTGTGTCATCTTGCTCCGGCAGGTCCTACTTATATGGAAGATCTCAATGAGGCCGGCGGTGTATACGCAGTTATGAAGGAACTGGCAGATATTGGACTTTTGAATACCGATTGTATGACGGTAACCGGAAAGACGATCGGTGAGAATATTGCTACAGCCATCAACCGCAATCCGGAAGTCATTCGTCCGGTTGACAATCCATACAGCAAGACCGGTGGTCTGGCAGTCCTTAAGGGTAACCTTGCTCCGGATGGATCAGTTGTTAAGCGTTCTGCTGTCGTAGATGAGATGATGGTTCATGAGGGACCGGCAAGAGTCTTCGATTGTGAGGAAGATGCGATCGCAGCAATCAAGGGTGGTAAGATCGTAGAGGGTGACGTTGTTGTTATCCGTTATGAGGGACCAAAGGGTGGACCTGGAATGAGAGAGATGTTAAACCCGACTTCTGCTATCGCAGGAATGGGACTTGGAAGTTCCGTTGCTTTGATTACAGACGGACGTTTCTCCGGCGCATCCAGAGGTGCATCCATCGGACACGTATCGCCTGAGGCAGCGGTTGGCGGACCGATCGCTTTGGTAGAAGAGGGCGACATTATTAAGATCAACATTCCAGAAATGACACTGAATATTGATGTGTCGGATGAGGAGATGGAGGCACGCCGTGCGAAGTGGCAGCCGAGAGAGCCGAAGGTTACAACAGGATACCTTAAGAGATATGCTTCTCTTGTCACATCCGGTAACCGCGGTGCAGTATTAGAGATTAAGGAATAAGAACGATAGATTAGAGGATTACAAAATGCAGTTAACAGGATCACAGGTTATTATTGAATGCCTGAAAGAACAGGGTGTAGATACCGTATTCGGTTATCCGGGCGGTGCAATCTTAAATGTATACGATGAATTGTATAAGCATCCGGAGATCAAGCATGTGTTGACATCCCATGAGCAGGGAGCATCCCATGCGGCCGACGGATATGCAAGAAGTACCGGCAGGGTTGGTGTCTGTATGGCAACTTCCGGACCGGGAGCAACCAACCTTGTTACGGGTATTGCGACCGCATACATGGATTCGATTCCGATGGTTGCAATCACATGTAACGTTGGGGTATCGCTTCTCGGTAAGGACAGTTTTCAGGAGATTGATATTGCAGGTATTACAACTCCGATTACGAAATACAGTTTTATTGTCAAGGATGTGACGAAGCTTGCGGATACGATCCGCCGCGCTTTCTCGATCGCGAGAAAGGACAGACCGGGCCCGGTACTTGTTGATATCACCAAGGATGTGACTGCAAGTAAAGTAGAGTATACAAGGCAGGAACCGGTAATTCCGCAGCCGAAGACAGGCACCTTTGATGAGGATGATATCGAGAAAGCGATACATATGATCAGCAAAGCGAAGAAGCCATATATTTTTGTTGGCGGAGGCGCAGTGCTTTCCGGTGCAAGCTGGCAGTTGAAGACATTCGTGGAGCGTGTGGATGCGCCAGTGTGTGACACACTGATGGGCAAAGGCGCTTTTGACGGTACTTCGGATTGTTATACGGGAATGCTTGGAATGCACGGAACGAAGACATCCAATCTTGGTGTCAGTGAGTGCGACCTTCTGATTGCAATCGGCGTGCGTTTCTCGGATCGAGTACTCGGCAATCCGAAGAAGTTCGCCAAACAGGCGAAAATCTTACAGATCGATATTGATCCGGCGGAGATCAACAAAAATATTATCGTAAATCACAGTGTGATCGGTGATGTGAAGATGGTTCTTGACCGTATCAATGGTAAATTAGAGCAGCAGAGTCATACCGAGTGGCTTTCCCATATTGCGGATTACCAGAAGCAGTATCCACTGACTTATCCGCCGGTTGGACTCAGTGGTCCATATATGATCGAGAAAATCTACGAGATGGCAAGTGACGCAATCATCGTTACGGAAGTTGGACAGCACCAGATGTGGGCAGCACAGTATTTTAAATACAAGCAGCCGAGAACACTTCTTACTTCCGGAGGTCTCGGAACGATGGGGTACGGACTGGGCGCTGCAATTGGTGCACAGACCGCGAATCCGGATAAACAGGTGATCAATATCGCCGGTGACGGATGTTTCCGTATGAATATGAACGAACTTGCGACAGCCGCAAGACAGAATCTTCCATTGATTGAAGTAATCGTAAATAATCATGTTCTTGGAATGGTTCGTCAGTGGCAGACACTTTTCTACGAGAAGCATTATTCGGCAACCGTACTTGATGATGGTGTGGATTATGTAAAGCTTGCGGAGGCGATGGGAGCTAAGGCTCGCAGAGTGACGACAAGAGAAGAGTTTGAAGACGCATTTAAGGAAGCGCTTGCTTGTAAGAAGCCGTTCGTGATCGATGCGATCATTGATTCGGATGATAAGGTATGGCCGATGGTTGCACCGGGAGCTCCAATCAGTGAGTGCTTTGATGGCAGCGATGTGAGAAAATAATTCCGTCAAGCAAATGCACTGCGAGACTGCTTGCAGACGGAGAAATCGTAATTGTTTATATAAATAGGCTGATGTTGATGTATGTCATCATGCTGGTGTATGGTGGCATTATATGATACAAATAAAGATTTAGGAGGAAGTTTGAAATGAGCAGAGTTTATAATTTCTCAGCAGGACCGGCTGTATTGCCGGAGGAGGTACTGCAGGAAGCAGCAGATGAAATGTTGGATTATAAGGGATGTGGAATGTCCGTTATGGAAATGAGCCACAGATCCAAGGTATTCGACGATATCATTAAGGATGCAGAGAAAGACTTAAGAGAGTTAATGAATATTCCGGATAACTACAAGGTAATGTTCTTACAGGGTGGTGCTTCGCAGCAGTTCGCAGCAGTTCCAATGAACCTGATGAAGAACAAGAAAGCCGGATACATTGTTACCGGACAGTGGGCAAAGAAGGCTTTTCAGGAAGCTAAGATGTACGGTGAGGCAATTGAGCTTGCATCATCCGCTGATGAGACATTCTCTTATATCCCGGACTGCTCAGATTTAGACATCCCGGATGATCTTGATTATGTATATATTTGTGAGAACAATACGATTTACGGAACCAAGTATAAGACACTTCCAAATACAAAGGGTAAGACGTTGGTTGCAGACGTTTCCTCCTGCTTCTTATCAGAGCCTGTTGATGTAACCAAGTATGGTGTCATCTATGGTGGCGTACAGAAGAATGTCGGACCGGCTGGTGTGGTTATCGTGATCGCACGTGAGGATCTGATCACAGATGATGTCCTTCCTGGAACACCTACCATGCTCAAGTGGAAGACACAGGCAGACAATGACAGCTTATACAATACACCACCTTGCTACGGTATCTATATCTGCGGTAAAGTATTCAAGTGGCTCAAGAAGATGGGCGGACTTGAGGAGATGCAGAAACGTAACATCGAGAAAGCACAGATTCTTTATGATTTCCTTGACCAGAGTAAGATGTTCAAGGGAACCGTAAGAAAAGAGGATCGTTCTCTGATGAATGTTCCATTTGTAACCGGTGATAAGGATCTTGATGCGAAGTTTGTCAAAGAGGCAACTGAGGCTGGATTTGTAAACTTAAAGGGACATCGTACCGTTGGTGGAATGAGAGCTTCTATCTACAATGCTATGCCTAAGGAAGGTGTTGAGAAGCTGGTTGCTTTCATGAAGAAGTTTGAAGAGGAGAATGCATAATGTTTAATTATACTTGTTTAAATCCAATTGCCGGAGTCGGCTTGGATCTGTTTTCAGAAGATTATAAGAAGGTTGACGATCTTGCAGGTGCAGACGCAGCCCTTGTCAGAAGTGCAGCAATGCATGACTTAGAGCTGCCGGAGAATTTACTTGCAGTAGCCCGTGCCGGAGCTGGCGTTAACAATATTCCGCTGGATAAATGCGCAGATCAGGGTATCGTCGTATTTAATACACCGGGTGCCAATGCCAACGGTGTTAAGGAACTTGTATTTGCAGGAATGCTTTACGCAGCAAGAGATATTGTCGGTGGTATCAACTGGTGCTTAGACAACCAGAATGATGAGAACATCGCTAAGACAGCAGAGAAGCAGAAGAAGAATTTCGCAGGAATCGAGATCTCAGGCAAGAAGCTTGGTGTCATCGGACTCGGAGCCATCGGTGTACTCGTAGCAAATGCGGCAACCCATATGGGAATGGAAGTATACGGATATGATCCATATATCTCTGTTAATGCAGCATGGAACTTATCAAGAAGTGTTAAGCATATCAGCAATGTAGAGGATATCTACAAAGAGTGTGACTTTATCACAATCCATGTTCCGCTTCTTGATTCTACCAGAAAGATGATCGATGCCAAGGCTATCGCTATGATGAAGCCGACAGCGATCGTACTTAACTTCGCAAGAGATCTTCTTGTTGATGAGGAAGCTATGGTTGACGCTCTCGCTGCAGGAAAGATTAAGAAATATGTATCTGATTTCCCGAACACAACAACCGTTGGCGCAAAGGGATGCATCGTAACCCCTCACCTTGGAGCATCAACTGCCGAGTCAGAGGATAATTGTGCGATTATGGCAGTTCGTGAGATCCGTGATTACCTTGAGAATGGTAACATCACACATTCTGTAAACTATCCGGATTGCAATATGGGTGCATGCCTGACTGCCGGACGTATCGGTATCCTTCATAAGAATGTCAAGGGTATGATCGCACAGTATACAACCATTCTTGGAGAAGCTGACATCAATGTATCCGATATGACGAATAAGGCAAAAGGCGATTATGCATACGCACTTCTTGACCTTGACTCTCCGGTTACCGATGAAGTGGTTGCCAAGCTTCGTGCAATTGACGGCGTACTTCGTGTCCGTGTAGTAAAATAAGAGTACATTTGGAGAAAACAATTTATGGCTAATATAAAACCATTTCTCTGTGTCAGACCGGCAGAAGATAAAGTAGATAAGATCGCAGCACTTCCGTATGATGTCTATAATCGTGCGGAGGCGAAGGCCGTCGTTACTGCGAATCCGCAGTCGTTTCTTGCAATTGACCGTGCTGAGACGCAGTTTGGCGACGAAGTAGATACTTATGATGAGCGTGTCTATGCGAAGGCACATGAGATGCTTTCTGATTGGATCGACAATGGTTCTTTTGTCCGTGACACACAGAATGCCTATTACATCTATGAATTGACAATGGATGGCAGAGTGCAGACTGGAATCGTTGCATGTGCATCGATTGATGATTATGCGAACAATATCATCAAAAAGCATGAGAATACACGTGCCGATAAAGAAGCAGACCGTATTCATCATGTGGATACCTGCAGCGCGCAGACTGGACCGATTTTCCTTGCATACCGCACGAATCCGATCATCGGTGAAGTGGTTGCTGCGGTAAAGCAGACACCCGCTTTATATGATTTTGTTGCAGATGACGGAATCCGCCACAGAGTGTTCAAGATTGGTGATGCTACGCAGATTGAGGCAATACAGAATGCATTTGCAGGAATTGATGACATCTATATTGCGGATGGTCATCATCGTGCAGCTTCTGCAGTCAAGGTTGGATTCAAGAGAAGAGAAGAACACCCGGATTATGATGGAACGGAAGAGTTTAACTATTTCCTTTCGGTTTTATTCCCGGATGAAGAACTCATGATCATGGATTATAACCGTGTTGTCAGGGACTTAAACGGAATGTCCAAGGAGCAGTTCCTTGCGAAGATGAATGAACTTTTTACCGTTACGGAAATTGGCGGCATGATCGGTGATTCAATTAAGGAAAGTGATGTGCGTCCGGGTAAGAAGGGGGATTTTGCAATGTTTATCGATGATAAATGGTATCGTTGCAGTATGAAGCCGTCTGATATTCCGGATGATCCGGTTGAGGGACTTGATGTGTCGGTTCTGCAGAATCTTCTTCTTGCACCGGTACTTGGAATCGGCGATCCGAAAACGGATAAGAGAATTGACTTTGTCGGAGGAATCCGCGGTCTCACGGAGCTTGAGAAGAGATGCCATACGGATTGTAAGGTTGCATTTGCAATGTATCCGACTTCAATTCAGGAGCTTTTTGCTGTGGCAGATGCAGGCAGACTGATGCCGCCAAAGTCGACATGGTTTGAGCCGAAGCTTCGAAGTGGATTGTTTATTCATGAAATTGAACGGTAATGCTTATAAGGGCGTGGGAGAAATCCTGCGTCCTTTTGTAATCATTTAAAAAGGAGAGAACGAATGACGTTACAGCAGTTGACATATCTTGTGAAGGTTGCGGAATGTGGAAACATCACAGAAGCAGCGGAGCAGCTTTATATCTCACAGCCAAGTCTGAGTACAGCGATCAGCAATCTGGAAAAAGAGATGGGGATTACTGCCTTTAACCGGACAAAAAAAGGTGTGACGGTAACCAGAGACGGAGAAGAGCTTCTGTCCTATGCGCGGATGCTATTGGAACAGGCAGATATTATGAAGGAACATTTCGGTGTTGGCGAAAAACGTGACCCGAAGTTTTGTGTCTCCTGCCAGCATTATTCGTTTGCGGTCAATGCGTTTGTGGATGTAGTGAATGTGTTTGATGCAGATAAATACAGTTTTATTCTAAGAGAGACACAGACCGGAGAGATCATTGATGATGTGGCGCAGGGGAAGAGTGAGATCGGAATTCTGTATCTGTCGGAGCACAACGAGGAATTGATTACGAAGCTTTTGAAGAAAAATGAACTTGTCTTCGAGGAACTTTTTGTGGCGAATCCGCATGTGTTCTTATGCAAGGATCATCCGTTGGCGGAGCATACTTTGATTACGGTGGATGATTTGAAGCCGTATCCGTATCTGGTGTTTGAGCAGGGAGAGCGCAATTCGTTTTATTTTTCGGAGGAGTTTATCAGTACACTGGATTTCCCGAAGAATATTCAGGTGAGAGACCGTGCAACGCTTTTTAATCTGGTAATTGGACTGAACGGATTTACGGTAAGTTCCGGTGTGATCGATGAAAAGCTGAATGGATCGAGCATCATTGCAAGACCGCTTGCGATGGATTGCCATATGCAAATCGGCGTGATTCGAAGGAAAAATATCCTTTTAAGCCGCTATGCCACATATTACATGGAGGCGCTGCGCAGACATGTAAATGGTAAGTAATGTATTATAGTATAAAACTATAGATAACATAAAAGTATATGTATTTTATTTGTTGAATATATGATGATAGAATGTCCTCAGGTCAAAACAAAGACAGACAGTCATCTTGAAAGTTTGATAACTGACTGTCAAAACAAGAACGTACAAGGAGGACATACAAATGAGTCATTTACACAATCCGTTTCGATATGATTATGTGGGAAGTTTTCTTCGTCCGGAAAATTTAAAGCAGGCAAGACGAGCATTTGATGAGGGTAAGATTGATTATGCAAAGCTAAAAGAGGTTGAGGATCAGGCAATCACCGACATGATCACGAAAGTGAAGTCACTTGGTTATCATGTGATCACAGACGGTGAGTTCCGACGTGCAACCTGGCATCTGGATTTTATGTGGGGACTCGACGGAGTCGGTCATGTGAAAACAAAGACTGGACTTCCTTTCCACGGAGAGGCTGCAATGATCGATGACACTTACCTTGTAGGTAAGATCGGTTTAAGTAAGGAGCATCCGTTTGTGGAGCATTTCCGTTTTGTAAAACAGTTCGAGGATGAGAACACGGTTGCAAAGCAGACGATTCCGGCACCGGCGCAGGTGTTAGCACAGTTTACAATGCCTTTTAACCGGGAGGCAACGGAACAGTTTTATGACAGTGATGAACAATTGATCGATGATCTTGTCACTGCTTATAAGAAAGTGATCGATGATCTGTATGCGGCAGGATGCAGAAATGTGCAGCTGGATGACTGTACCTGGGGAATGCTTGCAGACAAGACGGCACCTCTTGCATACGGAACAACGGTTGAGGGACTGCAGAAGATTCAGCAGACCTACAAGGATATCAACAACCGTGTGATCGCAAATGCACCGGAAGGCGTGGCAGTGACAACACACGTATGCCGCGGTAATTTCCACTCGACTTATGCAAGCAGCGGCGCTTATGATGCGGTGGCAGATGCATTATTTGCAGAGGAGAATGCAGCCGGTTATTATCTGGAGTTCGACGATGAGAGATCCGGTGGATTTGCTCCGCTTGCGAAAGTAACCGGAGACAAGAAAGTGGTACTTGGACTGGTTACCACAAAATCATCCGTATTGGAGAGCAAGAAAGCAATCATCGAGCGTATCCATGAGGCGGCAAAATATGTTCCACTTGATCGTCTGTATTTAAGTCCACAGTGCGGATTTGCATCTTGCGAGATCGGAAATAAGCTGACAGAGGAACAGCAGTGGGCAAAGCTTCGACTCGTGAAAGAGATTGCAGAAGAAGTCTGGGATAAAGATGGTCATATTGGATAAAATAATGAGATAGAGATCGCGACTTCGGAGGAATTAACGCAGATGCAGCATCTTCATTTGAATGAATTCTTTACATATGAGACAAATTTGCCAGGAGGGATCGGATTCGGAATGTTTCATATCGGACATTTTGTCTGGCTTGGGATAATTTTTGTTGGAATTGTAGGAATTATGAGGTGGTATTGTATATCATCAGAGAAGAGGAAGCACAGAATGGAAGTGATCGTGTCGGGATCGCTTGTGCTTTGGATTGCGCTTCGGGCTGTGTATATCTGGATTTTGCATGAGAATTTTCTGTACGAGCTGCCACTTCATCTGTGCAGCATGGCGGGAATTCTGTGCGCGATCCATTGTGTGACACACTGGGAGTGGCTGGGACAGGTATTGTACAGTCTGTGTCTTCCGGGTGCAGTTCTGGCGTTGCTTTTTCCGAATTGGAATTTCTATCCGGCGATCCATTTCCTGACGATGGAAGCCTTCCTGTTTCATATGGGAATTGTGCTTTATGTCTGTATGATGCTGCAGTCCCACGGAATTGTGCCGGACATCAAAAAACTATGGAAAGTCATTGTGTTTATGGTCGTTGTTGTGGTTCCGATTTATTTCTTTGATAAGCGATTCAATGTCAACTATATGTTTGTGAACCGACCATCCGCCGGATCGCCGCTTGTCTGGCTGGCAGGATGGATGGGCGATCCGGGATATCTGGTTGGATATGCGATACTTATGATTTTGTGTGTCGTATTGATGGATCTGGGGTATTTATGTCATGTTCGAATGCGGGCAGGCACAATTATAAAATAGAGAAAAAACAAAAACGGAAAGCATCTGTGGATTACACAGGATACTTTCCGTTTTATTTTTTGGATTTATTTCTTTAATATATACGGTGGGAGAGAAGGATCGCTTCCGCGAAGCTTCTGCATGCCGCGTTGAATCGCATCTTTTGAATTTTTCCAGTCGGCATCGCGGTTCTTGTAGTCGTACTTTTCGACGAACCATGCGACATCCTCGTAGACACGATTTATATTTTCACGCATGAGCGGAAGCATCGTCTGATAGAAATCGGCACGTTCCTTGTCGGAGAGCATCTCATCGGCGCCTTCGCAGAGTACCTTGAAATGATCGATGCAAAAGCCCTTGGAATCTGCAATCTGTTTGCGGAATTCCTCATCGGATTTATACATCTTAAAGAACGTTTTCATATATGCCAGAAAGGTATTCTCTACGCTGGTGCAGATGAAGCAGGTGGATTCCCGTTTGTTGATCCAGTCAACGATCGAGTTGCCGCCCGCTTTATTTTTGCCGAAAAGGCGTGAGGATTTACCGCTCGAATCCGGCTTGAAATTCTTGAATTCCTTATCCATCTCTTCCAGATGTCTCATGTAGAGTGTTTTTAAGATCCATGCGTTACCCAGTGAGTTACCATAATCGAACATTTTCTTGAAATGTGCGCGGCAGAAACCTTCGCGATCCGTCATGTCACGGATGTCTGCTTCCATATAGGAAGCACCGTGTCCGAGGACGAAATCCATCATATGCTCCTCGGTTTTGCGCTCCATGTAGCAGAATGGGCATTCGCCTGCATTGGCGATTGCGTCTGAGATCGGGATAGTGTGAATCTGTTCTTTCATGCGTGTTCCTCCGGTTTGTATGTCTGGTAGAAGTCAATAAAGTTCTGTAAAGAAGGAGAAGGTTTTACGTTCTCCTTGTAGGCAAATCCGACTTCGCGGTCGTGGATCGGGAACCCGAGCGGCACTTCTACGAGGCTTCCGTCCTCCAGTTCCTGCTCGACAAAACTTTTGATCACGCACGCCACGCCGACGCCGATCTTGGCAAAATCAATCAGAAGATCCATGTCCGAAATATCGATGGAATCGGCAACGGTAATGTGATTTCCCTGCAGGTAATCATCGATATACTGACGTGTCATATTGTTCTTATCAAGCAGCATAAGCGTTGAATTGCTAAGCACATCTTCCTCTGAGATACCTCGTTTCTTAAGGTTTGCAAGGTAATCGCGGTTTGCAACAAAGATATCTTTGATATTGTCCAAAAAGAAGAAGTTAATATTTTTCAGATTCTCCGGCTTGCCGATCAGACCGATGTCTATCTTGTTATCGTCAAGGAGACGGAGTGTCTCGTTTGTGGACTGACAGCTGATCGAAATGCTGATGTGCGGATTGCGCCGGATAAATTCTTTCAGGTAGGGCAGGAGCAGATGCTTGCAGAGTGTGGAACTCACACCAATCTGCAGATGTCCCACACCAAGCTCGATGGAGCGCTTCAATTTGTCTTCGCCGAGGGAGAGGGTTTCAAACGCTTCCTTCACGTGACCGTAAAGCATCTGGCCCTCATCGGTGAGAAGAACGCCTCTTGAACTTCGGGAAAAAAGCTTGCAGCCCAGATTCTCTTCCAGTTTCTGGATCGACTTGCTGATCGCTGGCTGGCTGATATAAAGTTCCTTGGCTGCCTTGGAAATATTGCCGGCATTGGCAACCGTATAAAAAATCCAATAGGATGACAGATTCTGATTCATGAATACCTCCCGGAAAATTCTATATATAATAATTATAATTATACCATGAAATGCAGTTATGGTAAACATATTTATTATGTATTTCAATTATGGAACAATGTATGTTAGAATGCAGATAAATATAGAACTATAATCAAATTTAGAGAGTGATCCGCTCATTCGGATTGCTTTGAAATTAGGAGGACAAAGCCATGGGTATGACAATGACGCAGAAAATTCTGGCTGCGCATGCAGGATTATCAACAGTCAGCGCGGGGCAGCTGATTGAGGCAGATCTTGATCTGGTCTTAGGCAACGATATCACATCACCGGTTGCCATTCACGAGATTGAGAAGATGAATGTTGACGGTGTATTTCATAAAGATAAAATCGCACTTGTTATGGATCATTTTGCACCAAACAAGGATATTAAGTCCGCTCAGCACTGTAAGTGTGTCAGAGAGTTTGCATGCAGGAACGAGATCAGTAATTACTTTGATGTAGGCGAGATGGGAATCGAGCATGCACTCCTTCCGGAGAAAGGACTGACAGTGGCAGGAGATGTGATTATCGGAGCAGATTCCCATACCTGTACTTACGGAGCGCTTGGCGCTTTCTCGACCGGTGTCGGAAGCACGGATATGGCTGCCGGTATGGCGACAGGCAAGGCCTGGTTTAAGGTTCCGTCTGCAATCAAGTTTAATATTACCGGAAAGCCTGCAAAGTGGATCAGCGGTAAGGATGTCATCTTACATATTATCGGAATGATCGGTGTGGACGGGGCACTGTACAAATCCATGGAATTTGTCGGTGACGGCATCAAATATCTGACCATGGATGACCGTTTTACAATCGCAAATATGGCAATCGAAGCTGGCGGTAAGAACGGTATTTTCCCGGTGGATGATCTGACAAGAGAATATATGAAGGAGCATTCAAAGCGTCCGTTCGTAGAGTATGAGGCAGACGCAGATGCTGAGTATGATGAGGAATACACGATTGATTTAAGTACCTTAAAGCCAACCGTCGCATTTCCACATCTCCCGGAGAATACGAAGACGATCGATGAGGTCGGAGATGTGAAGATCGATCAGGTAGTGATCGGTTCCTGCACGAATGGTCGTATGGATGATCTTCGTATTGCCGCTAAGATTTTGGAGGGCAAGAAGGTTGCCAAGGGACTTCGTGTTATCGTAATCCCGGCTACCCAGCAGATTTATCTGGATGCAATGGAAGAGGGACTGATCCGCACATTTATCGAAGCCGGCGCAATCGTCAGCACACCAACCTGTGGACCGTGCCTTGGCGGATATATGGGTGTACTCGCAGAGGGCGAGCGCTGCGTATCCACAACCAACCGTAACTTCGTGGGTCGTATGGGACATGTTGAGTCTGAGGTTTATCTTGCAAGCCCGGCTGTTGCTGCTGCAAGTGCGATCACAGGCAGGATTTCCGGACCGGACGAAGTAATGTAAGCTCTGGCTTATAGCATAGATGTGTAGAAGGAGGCTAATATGAAAGCAGCACATGGTAGTGTTTTTAAATATGGTGACAACGTTGATACCGACGTAATTATTCCTGCAAGATATCTGAATTCTTCGGATCCGAAGGAACTTGCAACACATTGTATGGAGGATATTGACAAGGATTTCGTAAAGAATGTGAAGGCTGGTGATATCATCGTTGCCAACAAGAATTTCGGATGCGGTTCTTCCAGAGAGCATGCACCGATCTCCATTAAAGCAGCCGGTGTCAGCTGCGTGATCGCAGAGACGTTTGCCCGCATTTTCTATCGTAATTCCATCAATATCGGACTCCCGATCATTGAGTGCCCGGAGGCTGCAAAGGCGATCTCCACAGGCGATGAGGTGGAAGTGGATTTTGATTCCGGCGTGATCACGGATGTCACAACAGGACAGAAGTTCCAGGGACAGGCATTCCCTCCGTTCATGCAGAAGATCATCGACTGTGAGGGACTTGTGAATTATATCAATCAGAAATAATTATTTAAATTGAAAAAGCAGAGGCTTCCTATACCGGATGGTGCAGGAGGTTCCCTGCTTTTTATGATAATCGAAAAGTGAATTTAATTTGAATCGGATTTCAGGAAGTCGAGATATTCCAGGTATTTTTTGGAAATTTTTACCTTTGTATAGATTTCTGCGTAATCTTTGGCAGAGAGATCTTCGATATAATTTTCCGGATATTTTTTGTCGATTCCGGCCTGGTGCGCCAGATCTACAGACTTATTGTAGGCAATCGCGGCGCGCGTCTCGTCACGGTAAGTTCCAATCGTGTGATTCCCGTTAATATGGAGGCGGACACGGTAGCGGTACATGCCGTTTTTCATGTAGCGCATGACCCCGAAATATGGATTGATCACTTCAATGTTGGAATAGCGGAAATCATTTTTGTCTCCGTTGACAAAGCGGTAATCCCGGTCACAGACCGCGTGGCTTTTGATTCCGTAGCGGGACAAAAGCGTGATCTGCATTCCGTAGTCATTGACGTAGAGATGTCCCTGTCTTTTTAAGATTTTATGACTGCTGTAATAAAACAGATCATCAATATCAAATTTCAGTTCCCGGTCTGTAGCAAGATAGTAGCTGAAATAATTCTTACGCAGGTAGATCGGGTTTGGAATGTACATGTTGTTATCACGGAAATTGATCAGCATCACGATTTTCTCAAAAGAAAGGAGTGATGGGGTAAGGAATGCATCATCGACGGAAACATCGGATTCTAAAAGCTGCAAAGCGGCAAGATAAGCAGTATGCGCTTCGGTTTCCGAAGCAAAGCTCCCGAGACTGATGTGCTTACTGCGATAGGTCAGACTGCTTCGATAGTATATACGGTGATCTTTTTTGGTTGCAATATAGACGCCTGCCAGCATAAATGATACTCCTAAAACTGTGTTAGCAATTACTTTTATCGTGGTGCAGTGTTAGTATAACATAGGAAATGCGTTGACACCACATGCTTTTTTTCCTATAATGGACGAGAAGCACACAAGAATATAAATTTATGTGAAAATGAGGATAAAAAATGGAATTAATGTATTCAAGTACCAGAAACGGACAACTTAAATTTACAGCATCTCAGGCAATCTTAAAGGGACTTGCCGATGATGGCGGATTATTCGTTCCGGAGACAATTCCTTCATTGGATGTCAGTATGGATGAACTTGCAAACATGAGTTATCAGGAAGTCGCTTATGCGGTTATGAAGAAGTTCTTCACCGATTTTACAGAGGAAGAACTGAAGAATTGTATCGATAAAGCTTATGACAGCAAATTCGATACAGAGGAGATCGCTCCACTCGTTGATGCAGACGGCGCTTATTATCTGGAGTTATTCCACGGACCGACAATTGCGTTCAAGGATATGGCACTTCAGATCTTACCACATCTTCTGATCACTTCTGCCAGAAAGAATAACGTTAAGAATGACATCGTTATCCTGACTGCAACATCCGGAGATACAGGAAAGGCTGCTTTGGCAGGTTTTGCAGATGTTGAGGGAACTAAGATCATCGTATTCTATCCGAAGAACGGTGTCAGCCCGATTCAGGAGAAGCAGATGGTGACACAGAAGGGTGCCAATACATTTGTTGTCGGAATCAACGGTAATTTTGATCAGGCACAGACTGGTGTCAAGAAGATGTTCAACGATTCTGCACTTGAGGCAGAGATGGATGCGGCAGGTTATCAGTTCTCATCCGCGAACTCCATCAACATCGGACGTCTTGTTCCGCAGGTTGTATACTATGTATATGCATATTCCAGATTATATAAAAATGGTGTGATCGCAAAAGACGAGAAGATCAATGTAACGGTTCCTACCGGTAACTTCGGTAATATTCTTGCAGCATTCTATGCGAAGAATATGGGACTCCCGATTGCAAAACTGATCTGCGCATCCAATGAGAACAAGGTTCTGTTTGATTTCTTTACGACAGGAACTTACGATAAGAATCGTGAGTTTATTCTGACAAGCTCACCTTCTATGGATATTCTGATCTCATCCAACCTTGAGAGACTGATCTATCGTATCGCAGGAAATGATGCCGAGAAGAATGCAAAACTGATGGAGAGCCTCTCCGCAGATGGAAAATACGCGATCACCGATGAGATGAAAGCGCAGCTTTCTGATTTCTATGGAAATTATACCAGCGAAGCTGAGACCGCAGAAGTGATCAAGAAGCTTTACGAGGATACCGGATATATTATCGATACCCATACAGCGGTTGCCGCAGGTGTATACGATAAATATAAGGCTGCTACCGGAGATACCGAGACGAAGACAGTCATTGCTAGTACTGCAAGCCCGTTCAAGTTCACAAGAAGTGTCATGGATGCGATTGACAGCAAGTATGATTCCATGAGTGATTTCGAACTGGTTGACGAACTCTCTAAGATTGGTAACGTTGCTATACCGCAGGCAATCGAAGAGATCCGCAATGCTCAGGTTCTTCACGATACCGTATGTGAGGTAGAGGAGATGCCTTCTGTTGTCAAGAAGTTCCTTGGCGTATAAAATATTTATGATAAGAAATAATTTGGTTGGCTGAATTGCTGACGGATCAGGAAAGCCCCTACATTCGGATGAATGTGGGGGCTTTGTGTAATATCAGTTATCAAATGAGTCCGTAAGGAACGGAGACTGTTGACGTTAGCTTGATATATAAGTCTCTAAGCTTCCGGACTTTGCAACAACTCAATAAAGAAATGAAGCTCTCCGAATGGATACAGGATCGGAATATGTCCGGTGCTGACGCTGAATGAGA
The DNA here is from genome assembly GCA_900543445.1 of uncultured Lachnobacterium sp. GTDB lineage: Bacteria > Bacillota > Clostridia > Lachnospirales > Lachnospiraceae > Roseburia. The sequence goes on from UQRC01000028.1 coordinate 15,781, forward strand.
GTTTGTCATCCGTTATCTGTTCTGGAGGCACAAGCGTCAGTTCAGTAGAGGAATCATTGGATACATTGACAGTAAATAGTCCGTTTTGCAGATTGAGAAAATCCTCTAAAGAAGCCTGCACATATTCATCATATTCATTGAACGAATATTTGACATATCTGGAAGCGAAAGCAATCGCTGTCTGCTCATCCATTGCGATATAAGTGTTCGCAGAATAAGCGCCGAGAATACTTTGTTTTACACAGCATTTTACTGGAAAATCCTGGACGGTCTCAATCGTAAGAGGAGAGAAGTCCGCACCGATAAAACGGATCAGGTCATTGAGCAGAAGTTCGATATAGATATCTCCGTTGTGCGTGACCGGTGTCTCAACTGCGCTGTAAAAATGTTCAAATAATTTGCGGACGGATCCGGTTGTCTCAATCGGAATCTGTGGATTTTCGATACCATTCTTGTCATGATATTCATTTAAAATCTGTTCGAAACTTGTATTGGTAAGAATTCCGTCATCTAAGAGAGCCTGTCCGATCATCAGATAGGAAGGTGTCTGGTGGGATAACAGCTCGGATACCTGTTCTTCTGTAAGATATCCAAGTTCAATTGCAAGCTCACCGAATTTGCGGTCCTGATGTGTCTGCTCGATGACGGTTTTATCAACCTGATCGGCCGTCATGTGACCGGCGTGAATGGCAAGCGTTCCAAGCTTGATATGTTCCTTTGTCTGTCGCTGCATCGCAGAGAACAGCTGCTCCGGGGTTACGTATCCACCGGATAACAGATAGGTTCCAAAGAATTGTGTGTACATAGATTATCTCCCTTCCAGAAAACGATTGACAGTGGTGATGACCTGTTGCTGATCCAAAGGTTTTTGGATAAATTCTTTGGCTCCTGCTTCGATTGCTTTCTTAAGCTGCGACTGTGTGCCGATGGAAGATGCAATGATGATCGTTGCATCGGGATCATCCCTCATAATCTCTTCGATTGCGGCATTACCGTCTTTGTTTGGCATAACAATATCTAGAAAAACAAGATCCGGTTTGTTTTGCTTGTATTGATCAATGGCTCCCTGACCATCTTTGGCTTCGAAAAAAACAGGCGTTCCTAAAGTGGAAATCATATCCTTTAGTTGTTTTCTTGCGAGAATGGAATCATCTGCAATAAGAATTTTGGCATCTTCTATGTGCATAGTATCGCCTCCTTTGTATGTTTAAGTATATTTTACTATACATGATGAATTCCTTCAATGCATTTTCGACAAAACTGCTAAAAATCAGTGAGCTACTGCAGAATTGTTTTATAAAATGATATAATACTTGTATCGTGGCAGAAAGGGGAACATATGAAAACAATTTTACTTATGGATATTGTGATTGCCGGATTGGGCTTATATCTGGCAATTGCCGGTTTCTTTATGAAGAAGAACGGTAAGATCAACAGTCTTGTGATCGCAGAGGAAGAACAGAAGAAGTGCAAGGATACGAAGGCATATATTGCAGGAGTGGTTCCTTATATGTATTTCTTCGGGCTTGTAGCGCTTGTCGCAGGTGTGATCGGTATTCTCGGAGATCTGGAGATCGTATCTCTTGGAAGAATCTGGAGTTTTATTGAACTGGCGCTTTTTCTTGGAGCATTGGTGCTTTTTACACATGGATTGCGGGGACAGAAGGATAAATATTTTGATTAAGAAAAGAATTCCTCAGATGGCAAAAAGTACATCGAATTATACGTTGAAATTCTGAACATATTAAAGTATAATAAAACCATGCCTGGGATGTACGACAACTCTTGCTATTTAGAACCTACATTTACTTTAAACGGGATTCCTATATGAACTGTTGGATGTCAGGCCACCTCGTATCAGTGGAAGGCAGAAGGCAGACTGCGGTCACCCACCTAGCTTTAGCTAGGAGTCTAAATTGCAGGAACCGGCATTTTGGGTTTATGCTAAAGAGAAAGAATAAAGATACCGAAGATTTCTTAAAATACAAAAGAAGTGTGAAGCACGAAAGATAAGAGGGGCTGCCGATTACGGCAGCTCCTTTCTGCGCGTTAAAATAAATGATCGCGAAAACTTCAAAACGCAGAATTAAAATGGAAAATAAGGGAATGGAGCACGAATGGTTTTATGAAGAAAAATGGTATGAAAATACTCGCAATCACTTTGCTTTTGCTTACGATTCTGACCGTGGTTCTCACATTTGTGATCGTAGCAAAACTGACACACTCTGCCAGCGCAAAGGAAGATATTTCGTTTGCGGAGTCATTCTCCGGCACACTCTGTAATGCTTATCTGTATGAGGATAGGGAAAAACAGTTGATCGTGCTGTATGAGGGAAAATATTATGTGGCGGATAAGAGTGCAGCGAGTGATTATACTGGTGTGGCGGATGTTGAGATCACGGATGGAAAGATTACGAAGATCTATGCCAAGGCAGAGTCAATTGAAGGCACACTTGACAGCTATTCTGAGCAATCGGTTCAGATCAATGGGTATGAAGCACTTACATATGACGAAACGTTGCCGGTATATCTGATTGCTGGAGAGCAGATGAGCACGCTTTTGGTGCGGCAGAAGTCGCTTGATGATCTTGTGGTTGGCAATTCGAAGGTGCGGCTTGTTGTAGCGGAACACAAGGCATGTGCTTTGATCCAGACAAGCGAAGAAGCCATGGAGCATATTCGTGTGCTGATCAAAAATAAGGATAGTGTGACGTATCCAAATCTTTACGTCAAAAGTGATCAGGCTTACCGCACGGATGAAACGAATGTAGCTGCGGGAACGGTTGTGAACGCAAAGTCACTGTTAAAAGAAAAAAAGACGAAGGAAGTGTTGATCGAGCCGGGAGAGGGGATGTTATATCTGTGCGACAAAGACGGAAAAGAACTTGGAAGCGGATATGCCGGATCTTTCCTGATCCGTAAAACAGCAAAAGGTTATGTTCTGGTTAATGAACTTCCGGTGGAGGATTATGTGCGCTATGTACTGCCCTCTGAGATGCCGCTGTACTTTGATTATGAGGCGCTAAAGGCGCAGGCGGTGTGTGCGAGAACCTTTGCCTATGAACAGATGAAATCTACAGAGTATGCAAAGTATGGAGCAAATCTGGATAACACAACTTCTTATCAGGTATATCATGCTACGGATTGTTCTGAGATTACGGATCAGGCGGTCCTCGATACGACAGGGATGGTGTTGACTTACGAGAATTGTTTAATCAATTGTTATTATTATTCAACCTCGGCAGGATATTCCGAAGATCTTGAAGTGTGGAATACGGATTCTCCACACTATCTAGTTGCAGAAAATCATACGAAGGAGAAGACCGTTAACCTGTCAAAAAAGCGTAATTTTCATAAATTTATCATGAGAAACGTGAAAGCAAAAGATATGGACTCACCATATTATCGCTGGACGGCAGAGTTGTCGGATCAGATGGCGATGGACAGCAGGTATGGACATCTGAAAAAGCTTGAGGTAAAGGAGCGCAGCAGGAGCGGTTACGTGCTCTCGCTTCGCGCTGTGTTTGAGAGTGGGGAACGCATCTATGACAAGGAGAATGAAATTCGCTTTTTTCTGGGAAAATATCTTACCAATCTGACACTGGCCGACGGAACGAAAAGAACCGGGCTTTCCTCAGTTCCGTCTGCATGTTTTGAGATCACGAGTCAGAAGAAAGGAAAATTTGTTCTCACGGGCGGAGGCTTCGGACACGACATCGGCATGAGTCAGTATGGAGCAGATGCGATGGGAAGAGAGGGTAAAAGCTGGAAGGAGATTCTGGAAGCATATTACAAAGATGCAAAAATACAAAATATTTTTGATGTAAAAACAAACGAGGCAGCCGGAAATTAAAAATGTGGTGACTCTGCACAAAATGAAGTGAAGAATCGTCAAAAACACTTGCAGGATAAGGATTCCTGTGCTACAATAGCAGACGTGTTAAAAGCATAGATTGTGTTCAGTAGTTCTTAAAACACTTTAAGAGAGAGGAAGTCATCGGCTGTAAGCTTCCTTAGTAAGGTTAAGAAACGAATTTTCGCACAGGAGCTGCGCAGGTGAAGTTTATTCAGTAAGTAGTCTGCGACGGAAGCTGCACGTTAAGCAGGAATGAGAGCCTGTAGAAGATACAGGAATCAGGGTGGTAACGCGGATTTATTCGTCCCTTATAGTCTTTTGGACTGTAAGGGACTTTTTGTTGTATAGGAAATCCCTATTGGATTTCCTATACAGCAAATGCAAGCAAGCTTGCAACGATGCGCACCTCGCGGAGTGGAAATTTATGCTGCGCATCCGCTCGGGCGCGAAAGTGTGCGGCAAACGCACGCTTATTTACGCGTAACAATTCGAAAAATTATAATCATCAAAAAGGAGAAAACCATGAAAGAAAAGTTGCAGAAAATCAGAGAACATGCAATGGCTGAAATCGAGAATTCCGATGGCCTTGCAAAACTGAATGATGTACGTGTAGCTGTACTTGGTAAGAAAGGTGAACTTACTGCAGTATTAAAGGGTATGAAGGATGTCGCTCCAGAGGATCGCCCGAAGGTTGGTCAGTGGGTCAATGAGACTCGTGAGGCAATCGAGGCAAAACTTGAGGAAACCAAGGCAAAGCTTGAGGCTGCTGAGCTTGAGCATCGTCTTGAGAAGGAAGTGATCGACGTTACACTTCCTGCCAAGAAGAATCGTGTTGGACATTCCCATCCGAATACACTTGTACTCGAAGAGGTTGAGCGCATTTTTACAGGAATGGGCTACGAAGTTGTTGAGGGACCTGAGGTTGAGTATGATTACTACAACTTTGAGGCATTAAACATTCCGGCAAACCATCCGGCAAAGGACGAGCAGGATACTTTCTATATCAATGATAAGATCCTTCTCCGTACCCAGACATCACCGGTTCAGGTTCGTGTGATGGAGCAGAAGAAGCCTCCAATCCGTATGATTGCACCGGGACGTGTATTCCGTGCTGATGAAGTGGATGCAACTCATTCACCATCCTTCCATCAGATCGAGGGAATGGTTATCGATAAAAACATTACATTTTCTGACTTAAAAGGAACATTAACACAGTTCGTACAGCAGTTGTTCGGCAAGGACACGAAGGTAAAATTCCGTCCGCATCACTTTCCGTTTACGGAGCCGTCTGCGGAGATGGATGTCTCATGCTTTAAGTGTGGCGGTAAGGGATGCCGTTTCTGTAAAGGTGAGGGCTGGATCGAGATCCTTGGTTGTGGAATGGTTCATCCGCGCGTGCTTCGTATGAGCGGTATTGATCCGGAAGAGTATTCAGGATTTGCGTTTGGTATCGGACAGGAGCGAATCACGCTTCTTAAGTATGAAATCGATGACATGCGTCTTCTCTATGAGAACGACGACCGTTTCTTAAAACAGTTCTAGGAGGATAATTAGATGAAAACATCATTAAAATGGATCAAAGCGCTCGTTCCGGGACTGGATTGCAGCGCACAGGAATATATGGACGCAATGACTTTGTCCGGATCAAAGTGTGAGGGATATGAGCAGATGGATGCGGACCTTGCCAAGATTGTGATCGGTCAGGTAAAGAAGATCGAGCGTCACCCGGATGCGGACAAGCTTGTCATCTGTCAGGTAGATATCGGTAAAGATGCGCTTTTACAGATTGTAACCGGTGCTCCAAATGTGACAGAAGGTGCAAAGGTACCGGTTGTATTGGACGGTGGACGCGTGGCAGGAGGTCATGACGGAAGCAAGACTCCTGGAGGAATCGAGATCAAGAACGGAAAGCTCCGTGGAGTTGACTCTTACGGTATGATGTGTTCAATCGAGGAACTCGGATCAAACCGTGACATGTTCCCGGATGCTCCGGAATACGGCTTATACATTTTTGATGAGGATGCTCCGGTCGGCGAAGATGCAGTTACATATCTTGGCCTGGATGACAGCATTATCGAGTATGAGATTACATCCAACCGTGTGGACTGCTTCTCGGTTCTTGGTATTGCAAGAGAGGCAGCTGCAACATTCGATAAGGAGTTTGTTCCTCCGGTTGTAACAGAGACAGGAAATAGCGAGGATGTGAATTCAATCGTTAAGGTTACGGTTAAGGATGCTGATCTGTGCAGCCGCTATACAGCAAGAGTTGTAAAGAACATCAAGTTTGCGCCTTCACCGAAGTGGATGCAGGAGAGACTTCGTTCCCACGGTATCCGTCCGATCAACAATGTTGTCGACATCACCAACTATGTGATGGAAGAGTACGGACAGCCGATGCATGCGTACGATCTTGACACAATTGCAGGTCATGAGATCGTTGTAAGACGCGCCGCTAAGGATGAGAAGTTTACAACACTGGACGGACAGGAACGCACAATGGATGACAGTGTTTTGATGATCTGTGATGCAGACAAGGCAATCGGTATCGCCGGAATCATGGGTGGAGAGAATTCCATGATCACCGAGAATGTGCACACGATGCTTTTTGAGGCAGCATGCTTTGATGGAACAAATATCCGTAAATCTTCCAAGAAGATCGGACTGCGTACGGATGCATCCGCAAAGTTTGAAAAAGGACTTGATCCGAACCTTGCAATGGAAGCGATGAATCGTGCCTGCCAGTTGGTTGAGGAGCTTGGTGCTGGTGAAGTTGTCGGCGGCGCAATCGATGTATATCCGGTAAAGAGAGAGGGCGTCAGAATCCCATTCGAGCCTGAAAAATACAATAAGCTTCTCGGCACCGACATCGATGCAGACACTATGATCGGTTACTTTAAGAAGATCGACCTTGGATTTGATGAGGCTGCAAACGAAATCGTTGTTCCATCATGGAGACAGGATCTTCTGTGTGATGCCGATATCGCGGAAGAGGTTGCAAGATTCTTCGGATACGACAACATCGCTGTCACACTTCCAAGCGGCGAGTCCACAGCCGGTGGCAAGAGCTTCAAGCTCCGCATGGAGGAGAAAGCGCGTGAGGTCGCAGAATTCTGTGGATTCTCACAGGCAATGACTTATTCCTTCGAAAGCCCGAAGGTATTTGATAAATTACTGATCCCGGCAGATTCCAAGCTGCGTGAGACGGTTGTAATCTCCAATCCGCTCGGTGAGGATTACTCCATCATGCGTACACTGCCTTTGAACGGTATGCTGACATCACTTTCTACGAACTTTGGACGTAGAAATAAGGATGTACGTCTCTATGAGATGGGCAACATTTATCTGCCGAAGCAGATTCCGCTCACCGAACTTCCGGAGGAGCGTATGCAGCTGACATTCGGTATGTACGGAAGTGGTGATTTCTTTACGATGAAGGGTGTGGTTGAGGAATTGTTATCTCAGCTTGGACTTCGCGAGAAGCCACATTATGATCCGACCGCAGAACTTAGCTTCCTGCATCCGGGACGCAAGGCAAGCGTTGTCTATGACGGAACGGTTGTCGGATATCTCGGTGAGGTTCATCCTACCGTTGCAGCGAACTATGCAATTAAGGAACGTGTTTATGTCGCAGTCATCGATATGCCTGAGATCGTAGCGCGCGCATCCTTCGATTATAAATATGAGGGAATCACAAACTTCCCTGTTTCTTCCAGAGATTTATCAATGGTTGTTCCGAAAGATATTCTTGTTGGTGATATCGAGAAGATCTTCGATCAGAGAGGCGGAAAATACTTAGAAAGCTATGAACTGTTCGATGTATATGAGGGCGAGCAGATCGAGGACGGCTTTAAGTCGGTAGCTTACTCACTTAAGTTCAGAGGCAAGGAAAAGAACCTTGAGGAGAACGATATTACTAGTGCTATGAAGAAGATCTTAAACGGATTAGAGAGCATGGGAATTCAGTTAAGAGGCTAATACAATGACAGAAGGAATGAACGTAAAAGATTATGATTATGATCTGCCGGAGGAACTGATCGCGCAGGATCCTCTGGAGGATCGTTCCAGCTCCCGCCTTATGGTTCTTGACCGTAAGACGGGGGAAGTAGAACATCGGCATTTTACCGATATTCTTGAATATCTGCATCCGGGTGACTGTCTCGTGATCAACAACACGAAGGTCATTCCGGCGCGCCTTTTCGGTGTCAAGGAAGATACACAGGCGAAGATTGAAGTCCTTCTCCTAAAGAGAAAGGAAAACGATGTCTGGGAGACACTTGTCAAGCCGGGAAAGAAGGCAAAACCGGGCACGAAGATCGTTTTTGGTGATGGACTTCTGACGGGTGAAGTCATCGATGTTGTGGAAGAGGGAAATCGTCTGATCCAGTTCCATTATGAGGGAATCTTTGAGGAAATCTTAGATCAGCTTGGACAGATGCCACTTCCTCCGTATATCACGCATCAGCTCAAGGATAAGAATCGTTACCAGACGGTTTATGCAAAGTATGACGGTTCTGCGGCGGCTCCGACAGCGGGATTGCATTTTACCAAAGAATTATTGGAACAGGTGAAAGCGATGGGCGTGGAGATCGCGGAAGTAACACTCCATGTAGGTCTTGGAACATTCCGCCCGGTGAAGGTGGACAATGTGCTTGATCATCATATGCATTCGGAATTCTATATGGTTTCGGCAGAAGCCGCGGAGAAGATCAACCGTACGAAAAACAACGGAGGACGTATTATCTCCGTCGGAACGACAAGTACACGTACGCTTGAGGCGGCTGCGGATGAGAACGGAAGACTGCATGAGACAAGCGGCTGGACGGAGATCTTTATCTATCCGGGATACCAGTTCAAGGTGATCGACGGACTGATCACGAACTTCCATTTGCCACAGTCAACACTCGTGATGTTAGTGTCTGCTCTGGCAGGAAGAGAGCATGTACTGAATGCGTATAAGATTGCTGTGCAGGAGAAGTACCGTTTCTTCAGTTTTGGAGATGCTATGTTTATTCGATGACACAATTTTCGTGTTTTGTAAACGGACAATTTTACTTGTCAAAATGTCGGTTGTGTAATACAATATTAACAGCATTTAATCAAGGAATGAAGGGTATAGGGAGCGGAATAATGGAAGAAAAGAGAAAACACAAGAGACTGGATCTGTATGTGGATGTCCAGTTGGAACGCCTGGATGAAGAGGGGGTTACCACTTTAAAATATGTTCAGGTTGATGTGACAGATATTTCACGAAGTGGGATCGGTTTTAATGCGAAGACACAGCTGAGTGTCGGAACCTACTACAATACGAAGATTCAGATCTGGACCAAGGAAGTCGTTGACACCGTGATCGAGATTGTTCGTTGCGAAGAGGTCGCAGACGGATATCATTACGGAGCTGTATTTATCGGAATGACAGATACGGATGCACTCAAGATAGATATCTATCAGATTTTCAATGATTTATAAAGTCGGAGGGGTTGCATGTTTGCAGCCCCTTTTTCTTATACACTTAGAGGGATGACGAAACTTATGGAATGGCGTGCTCCGGCTCCCCCCGACTCTGCGGCTGGCATCTTACCGGACACTAGTTATCCAAAATCAGGAATTTACAGAAAATGTCCGCCGGACTCTTTCTATGATTTCTGTCCGCTCAAGCTTAGACAGTGGAGCCTCGGTTGTTCGTCTGAACACAGAATGTGTCCGATGGATTTCGTGTCTGCCTTACGTGGGGCATCTTTGTGAAAAAGTGCCCGCGGGTCGTGTTTGCGACCTCATACATTAGTGGCATTGCACTATGCTACGAGGGGAGACATTAACCGAGAGCGGGCACAATCAAATTTCACAAAGTGCCCCTCTTAGGCAGACTAGAAATTTTGAGCACATCTGTGTCAGACGGACAACCGGGTTCCACTATCGAAGCAATGCTCGGACATAAAAATTGAGTCCGGCAGAGATTTTCGTAAATTCAATGATTTTGTCTAAAACCGTGCTCCGGTAAGATGCCAGCCGCAGAGTCGGGGGGAGCCGGAGCACGCCGTTACAGGAGTTTCGCAATCGTAAATATAAATCGAAAAAGGAGCTGCAAATATGCAAACCATAGAGAAGTATGAAGTAAAGAAGGCAGTATGTAGGAAGATTGAGGTGGATGTGCCGGGATCAAAGAGTATTACGAACAGGGCACTTCTGATCGCGGCACTGGCAGAGGGGAAAAGTGTGCTGCGCGGTGTACTTTTTTCGGATGACAGCAGACATTTCTTACAGGCGCTCATTGATCTTGGATTTGAGGTGGAGATAGATGAAGAGAATGCAGTTGTGACAATTGTGGGATGTGGTGGAATGATTCCAAAATCAGATGCACAGATTAACGTTGGAAGTGCCGGTACGGCAGCGCGTTTCCTGACTGCGTATTTGGGACTTTCGAAGGGAAGATACGATATCGATTCCTCGGAGCAGATGAAGAAACGACCGATGCAGGAACTGCTTATGGCGTTGGAAGATCTTGGAGCGAAGGTTGCGTTCAAAGAGGAAGAATATCATTTCCCGTTTGTAATCGGAAATGATGGGGTGCGCAGGCATGAAGTGATGATTGATGTGGACAAGAGCAGCCAGTTCTTAAGTGCATTGTTGATCGCATCGGTTCTTTTTCATGAGGATTTTACAATCCATGTGAAGGGGCATCATGGGATGGCGTATGTTAAGATGACGATCGCGATGATGGAGCAGTTCGGTGTCAAAGTAAACAAGCAGTCGGAGGAAACCTTTTGTATTCCGGGTGATTCGGCTTATGTGGCGCGTGAATACCGGATTGAGCCGGACGTGTCGGCAGCAGCGTATTTCTATGCGATGTGCCCGGTACTTTCGGTTCCTGCCAAGGTACATCATGTACACTGGAAGAGTCTGCAGGGAGATACCGAATTCCTGCATGTGCTGGAGAAGATGGGATGTAAGAGTGTGGAAGAGGAGGACGGAATTAAGCTTTATCCGCCGGAGGAGAAAATGCGTGGCGGAACATTTGATCTGTCGGCTTTTTCCGATCAGGCACTCACACTTGCGGCGATCAGCTGCTTTGCGGACGCACCGGTAACAATCACGGGAATCGGACACATCCGTTATCAGGAGTGTGACCGACTTCATGCGATTGTTTCGAATCTGACGAGTCTGGGAATTGCGTGTGAAGAGATTGATGAGGGCACCATCTGCATTCATCCGGGCAGGCCGAAGGCGTGCGAGATTGAGACATATGAGGATCACCGCGTGGCAATGTCATTTGCGATACCGGGGCTTGTGACACCGGGAGTTGTTATCCTGGATCCGGGATGCTGCAGGAAGACGTTCGAACATTATTTTGATGTGCTTGAGATGGCTATGTGCTAATAAAATAAGATTATTATGTCGATATATAATTATGAAATAGACGTTTGCGTTAGAATAAGGGGAAGCGTGTATGCAGATTAAGATGACAAACTGGATGCAAAACATAGGTCGCTCAAAGGGAAAAGTTTCAGGTGCGCAGATGAGCGGACTGAACAATTCAAAGATGAGTGCTGTGAAGAAGAAATCGGCAGGCAATGCGAATGCAGCCACAATTGATCTGTCGAAGTCGGGACGCTACAAGGCAAGAATGCTCAAAGAAAGTGAGAAAAGCAGCAGTGCGGACGAAGTGATGCAAAAGGCAGAGTCTACGATCGACGATATTATTGATACAGTTCGAAACGGCGGAAAGCTGACAAAGGATCAGGAGCGCATTTTTAATGAAGGGATGAAGGATCTTGCATCGAAACATCAGCAGGATATGAAGGACATGAAGCTTTCGCCAGGGGATGTTTTGCAGGAACTTAAGGATAATTTCCTGCAGCGCCAGCAGTTGTTTGCAGATCTGCAGGAAAAAGTCGAAAGTGAAATGTCAGAACAACAGGATCTGACAGACAATGTGAAGCTGATGACGAGTCAGCAGGAACAGGATGAGAAGAAGAAACTGATTGAAATCCTTAAGAAAACGCTGGAGGATGATTCGGAAGAAACCGATAACGAGTCGGATTCGGATCAGAAGGTGGATGACGATTCGTCGCAGACATCCTTTGATGTTGCAACGGACGATCCCAAGCAGGCGGATGATTCAGATACAGTGGAGGATGCCGCGCTTCATGACAAGCTGAAGGCTGCAGATATGATCGATAAGAATTCCAAGAAGATTTCGGATATGAAAGATCAAAGTGTAAGCGAGCGAAAGCAGGAATTGCTATATGCGAAGTATCTGAATCAGGATTATGAGAAGATTATGGAAGTGTTGGATCAGGATGAAGCTTCGCCGGAAGAAAAACTGCAGGCATATGATGACTACAAGCAGAACTCACAGGTTAATGCGTATAACCGTGAGGTTCATCGGATTAAGAAGGAGTTTGATCTTGAAACATGGCTGATGGCCAAAATTCAGTTTCAGTCGCATGGAGAGATTCATGATGTTATGGCGGATGGACTAGATCTTAGTCAGATTGGAACCGATTTTATCAAGAAATTTTTAGTATAGTGGAGGAATTATGCAGGCACAATTAGATACAGAAGCACAGCTTTTACAGGAGATATCGGACAATCCCGGAGTGATCCGGACCTATCTGGAGGGGATGGTACCATCACTTCTGAGTTTTCTGGTGCAGGTGGTCGTTGCGATTATTGTTCTGTTGATCGGAAGCAGGATCATCAAATTTTTATTAAAACTGATCAGAAAATCACTAGACCGGAGCAAAGTGGAAGCGGGTGTTGTGACTTTCCTGTGCTCACTTGTGAAATATTCACTGTATTTTGTTTTGGCGATGATCATTTTGGCGCAGTTTGGCGTGACAACGAGCTCCGTTGTGGCTGTACTCGGATCTGCGGGACTGACACTCGGTCTTGCGTTACAGGGAAGTCTTTCGAATTTTGCGGGCGGCGTCTTGATCCTTCTGTTGAAACCGTTCGTGGTAGGCGATTATATTATCGACGGAGCGACAGGGCAGGAAGGAACGGTTTCGTCCATCACGATTTTCTACACGAAGCTTCTTACGGTTGACAACCGTATGATCCTGATTCCAAACGGAACCCTGTCGAATTCGAGCATTACTAATGTGACCCATATGGAAAAACGCAGGATTGATCTGTTGATCGGAGTATCTTATGAAGCTAACATTGCGAAGACAAAGCAGGTACTTTTGGATGTTGTTAAGAGCGAAGACAAAATCCTGCCGGGAGAACCGGTAGATGTCTATGTGTCGGAGCTTGCGGATAGTTCGGTTCAGATGGGCGTGCGCGCATGGGTTAAGACCGAAGACTACTGGCCAATCAGATGGAAAATGACCGAAGATATCAAGAATGCTTTGGATGCCAATGGAATTTCGATTCCATATCCACAGATGGATGTTACCGTTGCCATGCAAAAAGAAGAGTAGTGTCTGTAGAATGCCATAAAACCCAATAGATAAGGCTTTTTAATCGGTTGACATCAATGGACGAATGTGCTAGTCTTGTAATTGTGGATATCGATCCACGAGAAGGCAATAATTGCTGTATTTATTAAGGAAAATCAGGAGGAAGTAGTTATGCAGCAGGGAACAGTAAAATGGTTTAATGCAAAAAAGGGTTATGGATTTATCTCAGATGAGGCTGGAAACGATGTGTTTGTACATTTTTCAGCACTGAACATGGACGGATTCAAGGAACTTAAGGATGGCGAGAAGGTTGAATTTGAAGTTGTTGATGGTGAAAAAGGACCTCAGGCAGCAAATGTAACACGTCTTGCTTAGAATTATATAGATTCCATATAATAACTCAGAAGACTATCACAGATTGTGATAGTCTTTTTACTTCATTCTGATATTGACGAGTGAGATAGAAGTATAGATCCGTTTTGTGACGGCAGTCATAGAGGCGGAAATGAAACAAAAAGGAGATTTACATGGCAGATTTAAACGTAGCAGCTTATGAAGTGCTGGAACAAAGGCGCATCGAGGATATCGCATCGAATGGATATATTTTGCGTCACAAGAAAAGCGGCGCGCGCGTGTGTGTGATTTCAAACGATGATGACAACAAGGTGTTTTCTATTGGTTTTCGCACTCCGCCGGAGGATGAGACCGGTGTACCGCATATTATCGAGCATACAACGCTTTGCGGATCCGACAAGTTCCCGGTCAAGGATCCGTTCGTGGAACTGGTGAAGGGATCGCTCAACACTTTTCTGAATGCGATGACCTATCCGGACAAGACACTGTATCCGGTCGCAAGCTACAATGAGCAGGATTTTAAGAATCTGATGGACGTGTACCTGGATGCAGTATTTCATCCGAATATTACGAAGTACCAAGAGATTTTTATGCAGGAAGGCTGGCATTATGAGCTGGAATCTGAGGATGCGCCTCTGACGATCAATGGAGTTGTCTATAATGAGATGAAGGGAGCATATTCGTCCCCGGATGAAGTGCTGCAGACGGCAATTGCACAGACGCTTTTTCCAGATAACACGTACAGCAAGAATTCCGGCGGTGATCCGGATCATATTCCGGAACTTACCTATGAACATTATCTTGACTTCTATCATAAATATTATCATCCGAGCAATTCTTATATCTATCTCTACGGAGATATGGATGTGAAGGAACGTCTGGAGTGGATGGATCGTGCGTATCTGAGTGCGTACGAAAGTATGGAAATCGACTCGAACATTCCGATGCAGAAGCCGTTTGATGCGATGAAATTTGTCGAGACTACGTTCCCGATTACGGATGATGATCCGGAAGAAAATAATACTTATCTGTCCTATAATATGGTGATCGCAGATGTTCTGGATCCGACATTATATCAGGCATTTACTGTGCTTGATTATGTTCTGGTCAGTGCGCCGGGAGCGCCGGTACGTCAGGCTCTCATCGATGCGGGAATCGGTCAGGATGTGTACGGCTCCTATGAGAATGAGATGCTGCAGCCTTTCTTCTCGATTGTCGCAAAGAATGCCAACAAAGGGGATAAGGAGCGTTTTGTAAGGATTATTGAAGATACGTTGCAGAATCTTGTAGAGAATGGTTTAAATAAGAATGCCCTTCTTGCCGGAATCAACAGTGAGGAGTTCCGTTTCCGTGAGGCGGATTTCGGACAGTTCCCGAAGGGACTTCTGTATGGATTGCAGTGTATGGAGAGCTGGCTTTTTGACGATAAGAAACCGTTTATCCATCTGGAATGTCTGGATACATTTGAATATCTGCGAAACCAGATCTCAACCGGATATTTTGAGGATCTGATCCAGAAATATCTGCTTGAGAACAAGCATGGGGCAGTCGTAGTCGTTGCTCCTGAAAAAGGCTTAAACAGTGCCAAAGAAGCTGCTTTAGAGAAGAAACTTGCAGAAAAAAAAGCTGCAATGTCTGCGGAGGAAATAGAGAATCTGATCGCACAGACAAAGCATCTTCATGCATACCAGGAGGAGCCGTCGCCGGAAGAGGATTTAAAGAAGATTCCGATGCTTAAGAGAGAGGATATGCGAAAGGAAGCGATGCCTTTTGACAATCGCGAGGATACCATCGGTCAGATTCCGGTTGTGCATCATGATATTGCAGCAAGCGGAATCGATTATGTGACACTGATGTTTGAGTGTAATGACATCCCACAGGAGGATATTGCGTATCTTGGCGTGCTCCGTGCGGTGCTTGGTTATGTCAATACAAAACATTACAGCTATGCAGGCCTGTTTAATGCAATCAATATCTATACGGGTGGAATTTCGTGTGGTGTCAGCGTATATCCGAAGGTCAATGAGAGAGACCTTGTTTCCGTGAAATTTGAGGTTCGCATCCGTGTGCTGGAGAAGAATCTGGAAGAGGCGATGAAGCTCGTGGACGAGATCGTGCGCACCTCGGATATCACCGATGTGAAACGTTTGACGGAGCTGATCGCGCAGGTGAAATCACGTCTGCAGGTAAGCTTGAGCAGCAGCGGACATACCGTCGCTGCGATGCGTGCACTCTCGTATCAGTCGCGCTACGCTTTTTATCAGGATGCGACACTTGGAATCGAGTATTATCAGCATATTACGAGACTGGATGAGCAGATTCGTACCAATCCTGAAGGCGTAGTAAAGAAGCTGCAGGAGATGATCGACAAGGTGCTCGTGCGGAAGAGACTGATGGTCAGCTTTACTGCGGATCAGAAGGCATTTGAGGATGCAAAGCCGGTTATGGAGACTTATCTGAACCGGATCGCTCAGGGGGATGCGGCAGGCGAGCAGACGAAGCTTGAACTTTCCAGGAAGAATGAGGGATTTACAGACGCTTCGCAGATTCAGTATGTTGCACGAGGCGGTAATTTCTGTGATCATGGATTTACTTATCGCGGAAGCCTTAAGATATTAAAGCTGATCATGAGCTATGAGTATCTGTGGATCAACATTCGCGTCAAGGGCGGTGCTTACGGATGTATGAGTTCGTTCCTGCGCACAGGAGAGAGTTACTTCGTATCGTACCGAGATCCAAATCTTGGCAAAACGATTGATATATATGAGCATATTCCGGATTATCTGCGCAGCTTTACCGCGGATGAACGCGATATGACCAAGTATGTGATCGGAACGTTTGGCAGTCTTGATACGCCGATGAATCCGGAGGCGAAGGGAAGCAGGTCTATGTCTGCCTATCTGCAGGAACTTCCGTTTGAGCAGATTCAGAGGGAACGTGATGAAATCCTGCATGCGACACCGGAGGATATCCGGAACCTTGCGGATCTGATCGCATCGGTACTGGAAGATGACAGTTTATGCGTGATCGGCAACGAGAATGCCATCCGTGCGGAGAGCGGATTATTTGATTCGGTGCAGACACTTTGTTAACCTGTAAATTAGAACATCCGGTCATGAAAGTTCGCGTTGCGAAGACCGGACGCTGCATGTGAACTTTTTTCAAAAGTTAACACATATTAAAGAAGGAGTACAAATGATACCTAATTTTAAATCGGGATTTGTAACAATTATCGGAAGACCTAATGTTGGAAAGTCAACGCTTATGAACCGCCTGATCGGTCAGAAGATTGCAATCACATCCAACAAGCCGCAGACAACGAGAAACCGTATCCAGACCGTGTACACGGACATGAACCGCGGACAGATCGTTTTTCTGGATACACCGGGCATTCATAAGGCGAAAAACAAGCTGGGTGAATATATGGTCAATGTGGCAGAGAAAACGCTAAACGAAGTGGATGTTGTTCTCTGGCTCGTTGAGCCGAGCAACTTTATCGGCGCCGGCGAGCAGCATATCGCCGAGCAGCTTCGCAAGGTAAAGACACCGGTCATTCTGATCATCAACAAGATGGATACTGTGGAGAAGGATAAGGTGCTTGAGTTCATTGATACTTATCGCAAGATCTATGATTTCGCGGAAATTATTCCGACCTCCGCATTGCGCGGACAGAACGTTGACGATGTGATTGATTCTATCTTCAAGTATCTGCCATACGGCCCACAGTTCTACGATGAGGACACGATCACGGATCAGCCGGAACGTGCGATCTGTGCCGAGATCATCCGGGAAAAGGCGTTGCATGCATTAAACGATGAAGTTCCGCATGGAATCGCCGTGGCAATCGATCAGATGAAGGAGCGCAAGGGCGGCAATATGTTCGATATTGACGCGACGATCGTGTGTGAACGTGATTCTCACAAGGGTATTATCATCGGAAAGCAGGGAGCGATGCTCAAGAAGATCGGAACGAACGCGCGGTATGAGATGGAGCGCCTGCTTGATGCCAAGGTGAACTTAAAGCTTTGGGTGAAGGTAAAGAAGGATTGGCGTGACAGCGATTTCCTGATCAAGAATTTCGGTTATCACGACGATGACAAATAAGGCGTTTTCCAATTTTTTTCTCGCATAGTTATCCGATGCATTGCAGATTCTATCTTTAAGAGGCGGATACAAGCTGCCCCGCAAGGGAGGACGCTGCAATGGAGAAAACCTGGGATGATTTTTGGACAACAGGAAAAGTTACGGACTATCTGGCATACCGGAATGCTTCGGATGACAGAGACAGGACACTAAAGGAACTGACAGAATATGGGACTCTCGATCACTGTGACGGGAATGGTTTTGACAGCCATGCCCATTAGCGATTACGACAAAAGAATAACGATTCTGACGAAGGAACGCGGCAAGATTACGGCTTTTGCGAGAGGTGCGAGAAGACCGGGAAGTCAGCTTCTCGCAGCAACGAATCCGTTCGCATTCGGCGAGTTTGAACTATTCGAGGGGCGCAGTTCCTATAATCTGACGAAGGCATCCATCCAGAATTATTTCCGTGAACTGGTTACGGATCTGGATGCTGCTTCGCTCGGGTTCTACTTTATGGAATTTGCGGAGTATTTCTGCCAGGAGAACAGTGATGAGGTGGAGATGTTAAAACTTCTGTATCAATCACTTCGTGCGCTGGAGAGCCCGCATATTCCCAAGGAACTTGTGCGAGCAGTATTTGAACTGAAGGCAATCACGATAAACGGTGAGGGACCATCGGTGTTTGAATGCATGCATTGTCATAAGACGGAGGGTCTAAGCTATTTTTCGGTGAGAAGAGGCGGCATGTTCTGTGAGGAGTGTGCCAAGCAGGTACAGGGGAGAAAGATTCTTGATTCGACCCGCTATACGCTGCAGTTTGTTATTTCTACACCGGTAGAAAAAATGTATTCCTTTACTGTCTCGGACGAGGTGCTTGAGGAACTGAAGTCAATCATGCGGGAATATATGGCCTTTTACGTGCATCATGAGTTCAAGTCACTGCAGATTTTCGGTTGAAATCAAATTTACAAAAGTGTATAATATCATGGACTGTAAATTTGAGGAGGAAAGTGGCAGAATGAAGAAATTCATGGTATGGGCTCTTGTGGCTGTAATGTGCCTCGGAATGTTTGCCGGGTGCGGCGCATCCTATGCGGCGGATGAGAGCACGGTTTTCGTACTGAAAGATGGCAGTATCGTATCAACGGATGTGGAAGATTTCGACGAAGGGACGTACGATGCGGACGGGCTGAAGGATTACGTGGATCAGACCATTGATACATATAATGAGGAGAATGGTAAGGAACTTGTAAAATGCAAGGATCTTACCGTGAAGGATAAGAAGGCAGTTCTGACGCTGGAATATGCATCGGCATCGGATTATCAGAAATTCAATGATATCGAGCTTTTTACCGGAAGTGTTGCGGAAGCGCTGGCAGCCGGATATACGTTTGATGCGGATTTCGCATCGGTGTCTGATTCTGAGATAAAGGCTTGCGATTCAAGTGAATTCTTAAACGATCCAAGCTACAAGGTTGTCATTATCAAAGGTAATACGAATGTACAGGTGAAGGGAACGATCGCTTTCGCATCAATCCAGAATACCATTTATGTTGACAACAGGACAATTTCTATCCGAGAGGGAGCTTCACTTCTTGACAGTGGTAAGAATTCCATGCAGAGCACAGAAAGTGAGACACAAAGCGGCACAGAAGTTGTAACGACCGAGACGGAGCAGACAACAGAGACGAGTGGTGCAGTGACAGATGAGGATCTTCTCAATATGACTGAGGAGGATACAGAACCGGTATTTACGTTTGACCGTGACGAGACAAAGGATACAGGAAGTGAGTTTTCTTCCGTATATACTTATATTATTTACAAGTAACAAGACAGATTGCTGTTCAAAAATCGATTCTGTGGCGCATTTTGACAAAGGTGGCACAGGCGTTTTGAATAGTCAAAAAATAGAGAATGTGAGGGCTACATAATGGAAAAGACAATGGACAAAATCGTGCAGGTGGCAAAGGCAAGAGGATTTGTTTATCCGGGATCTGAGATCTACGGTGGACTGGCAAATACATGGGATTACGGTAATCTCGGTGTTGAACTGAAGAACAACGTAAAGCGTGCATGGTGGCAGAAGTTTATTCAGGAGAATCCATACAACGTCGGTGTTGACTGCGCGATTCTTATGAACCCGCAGACATGGGTTGCTTCCGGACATCTCGGTGGATTTTCGGATCCTCTGATGGATTGTAAAGAGTGTCACGAGCGTTTCCGTGCCGATAAACTGATCGAGGATTTTGCACAGGAGAACAATATTGAGCTGGATGGTTCCGTTGATGGCTGGACAAATGAGCAGATGGTTGCTTTTATTGAGGATCACAATGTAGCTTGTCCTTCCTGTGGAAAGCACAATTTTACCGATATCCGTCAGTTTAACCTGATGTTCAAGACTTTCCAGGGTGTTACTGAGGATGCAAAGAATACGGTATATTTAAGACCTGAGACGGCACAGGGTATTTTCGTAAACTTCAAGAACGTACAGAGAACTTCCAGAAAGAAGATTCCATTCGGAATCGGACAGATCGGAAAGTCTTTCCGTAACGAGATTACACCTGGTAACTTTACATTCCGTACCAGAGAGTTCGAACAGATGGAGCTTGAGTTCTTCTGCGAGCCTGGAACAGATATGGAATGGTTCCAGTACTGGAGAGCATTCTGCCGTGACTGGCTGCTTTCTCTTGGAATTAAGGAGGATGAGATGCGTCTGCGTGACCACTCTCCGGAGGAACTGTGTTTCTATTCTAAGGGAACAACCGATATCGAATTCTTATTCCCATTCGGATGGGGCGAGCTTTGGGGTATTGCAGACCGTACCGATTATGATCTGACGCAGCATCAGAATACATCCGGACAGGATATGACGTACTTTGATGATACGAAGGGAGAGAAGTACATTCCATACGTGATCGAGCCTTCACTCGGTGCAGACCGTGTGGTTCTTGCCTTCCTTTGCGCAGCATATGATGAGGAGAATATCGGAACGGAGGAGAAACCGGATGTAAGAACCGTATTCCATTTCCATCCGGCACTTGCTCCGGTCAAGATCGGTGTGCTTCCGCTTTCTAAGAAGCTCAACGAGGGCGCTGAGAAGGTTTATGCGCAGCTTGCTAAGAAGTATAACTGTGAATATGATGACAGAGGAACCATCGGTAAGCGTTACCGTCGTCAGGATGAGATCGGAACTCCGTTCTGTGTAACCTATGACTTCGATTCTGAGGAAGATGGAGCAGTAACCGTTCGTGATCGTGATACAATGCAGCAGGAGCGTATCAAGATCGAGGATCTGGATGCATACTTTGCAGAAAAGTTCGCTTTCTAAAATAATTAATGCAGTTTGTGAACGCCAATTCGCAAAAATGCACTTGTAGTGCTTTCTCGCGTGAGAAAGTAAAATAAGTACAAACAGCTTGAGTGCATATTTCTCCTGCTTCATTGAACAAAGAAGCATCTATCGTAACAATGTTTCGCCGTTGTTCACGAATAGATGCTCGCAGGGTTAACATATTATCTGTAGTATGTACAGGTT
>UQRC01000029.1 GCA_900543445.1 uncultured Lachnobacterium sp.
TCGTTGGCGAAGTTAACTTGCCAAATTTTCTGAAACAATAATTGTATGGCTCGGAGGGCGTCACTTTTAGAAAAGCTACGTCCGAATTGATTTCGGCAAACCCGAATTTCACTTTGTGAAGCTCCATAAATTTTTGATCTGCGCAGCCAGCGTATCATAATCCCACAAGATCTTACTTCGACTTCTACTGTTGGGATCGTTTACCATGATTTCACCGTCAATCTCTTTTACGAGTACAATAAAATGTCCGGCAGTTGTAAAATTACCCGGTCGCATACTGCATATGATCGGTTCTCCGGCATCCAGATGCTTCATGATCACATTGCGATCCAGACTCAGTTCCTGACCATGAATACCATAATGTTCGCATCCTTCTGTCATGATTGCCCAGGATGTTCCAGTGCCTTCCTTATAATAGCCTGCCGATTCGGCATATGATGCCACTACATCCGGTGTTGCATCGGTATCTTTTGTCAGACCAACAATTACCATCGAAAGACAGGTGGGTGCGCATCCAGAGATAGCGATATTATTGTTTCCGTATGGTGCATATCCCCAACGCTTGTCCCATTGGAGCAGAAGTGGAATATCCTCTTTTTTCTCTGCGTGTGTCAAGCCTCCATTTGCCACAGGCTCTGCAGTCAGGTAGCCTTTTACGAAATCCAGCATTTCTGAATTATTGGAAAGAGCAAGCATTAACGCTTCCGGATATTCATCGTAGTGCTCGTAGATTTTCGCATAGTCTTTGTCCGCCTGCGCCAGTTTATGAATCTGTTCTTTTAATTCGGAACCATCTCTTAGTACTGGCATATCTGGTGAAGTGTCTGCTTCTACTATATAGCCTGCCGGAATACCAGATCCGGCTTCCTTCCATGTTAGATTCCCAAGCTTCAATTGTGAAATGTGGTTTGCAAATACCAGCAATCCTATCAGCACAAATGTCAGGCACACGAGTCGGAAGATTGCACGAATTCGCTTTTTTCGCCTGCGCATTTGTCTTCTCTGTTGTATTCTTCGCCTCTGTGCATATTCATCCATTGTAAATTTCCCCTTTTTAAATTGCTACATGCTTAAAATGTATCAGCTTTGCTATTATTACTGTAACAAAAATGATTCTATTTTGTTTTCATATTCTATTACAATCTCATTATGACTTTCTTAAAATTTGATCCGATGCGTCATTTTGACGATATAGCTTCTAAATTTGAAACCGCCTTAAATCAGGCATGTGACGAACTTATGGAAAAAGGTTTTGTGAAAGCAGAAGATATTAAAAAAAGAATCCCTTTGCGAAAACTATAATTGTTTGCATTAAGAACTGCAATTTCTCCGATGTTTTTCTATACTTTTTCACTATTTTTGAATGCACTCGGTTTGCTACTATGAAGATGCACAAAAATCTTTTGAAGGAGGAAATCAGGAGTGGGAAAAATGTGGAAAATGGGGGCGAGCATTGCACTGTGCACGGCGATGACGCTCACGAGTGTAGGAGGCATGCTGCCGGTGAAGTGGGGGATTGAGACGGCATATGCGGATGAGACAAAGGCTGCGAGTGCGAAGACGTTTACAGCAGATCAGCTGAACGTTGCATGGGGAAATGCAACATATGAACTTACGGATGGAAAGTGGAAGCTTTCCTTTGCAAAACAGTATGATCAGGTGAAATGGAGTTTGCCGGAAAACATTGAACTGAAAAATGTAAAATCGGTTTCTTTCAAGGTCGCAGATCAAAAGGGAAGCGTTACGTTAAAAGTCTATAATGGCGGAGATGATGCTACTCAAGAAAATACGAAGTATGGATTATCCAATCAGGAAGAGTATAGCATGAGTCCATCCGGTGACGGAAGTATTGATGCGGTTGGACTTATGACAACAGATCCAGATGGTTCCGGATCCGAGGTGAGTCTTATCAGTGTTACATTTGAACTGACGGGAGACAGTGCAAGCGAGATCACCTACGGTGACAACATTATCAAAGACGGTGATTTTGCATCAACCGAAGCAGCGGCTTCGTGGAATGCAGCGGCTGGAGAATCTTTAATTTCGGTTGAAACAGAAGAGAACGAAATCGGTGATACCGGATTAAAAAGCTATGGAATCATTAACCGTGACCCGAGTACGGCAACATCGGGAGACTGTTTCTCACAGGATATTACATCTGCAGTTGAAAAAGGCGCTGAGTATCAGTATTCGTTCTGGGCAAAACTTTCCGATGATTATATGGGTGCGCCGGAGGAGCAGAGAAATATTGATTTCGCTCCATTTTATGTGGCAGATGGAGAAGCTACCTATCTTGGAAGTTATTCTACCGGAGTTTTATCCGGAGATTGTACAAAGACATTGACAGCCGGAGAATGGACGAAATTTACCGGAACATTTAAGATTCCAAATGCTTATGATCAGGTTGTAATTCGTATTATTGAGCAGGGAACGAATTACGGTCAGGGAGATTGCGTGAAAGGGGCTTATTGCGTGACCGGAGTTTCCATGAAGAAAATCATCAAGCCAAAGCCTGAAATCGAGCAGAATATTCCGGATTGGAGAGATTCTGTGACAAACGCGGAAGCCCTTGGACCGGATGCAATCGCAGGTACTGCCGTTATGTCGAACGAGATCACGGATGACGCGTTAATGGAACTCGTTGAGAAGCATTTTAATGCGGTAACTTTCGGCAACGAGTTAAAACCGGATGCAGTCTTTAATTATCAGCTTGATAGTAAGGTTGCGACGAAAACGGTCGAGTTTAATGGTGAGGATCTTCTTGTGCCGGTAGTAAATGACAAGGATGAGAGCATGGATTTCTCCCGTGCGGATGCGATGGCAGAAAAGATCCTTGAATGGAATGCTGCAAACCCGGACAAAAAGATTCGCATTCGCGGACATGTGCTGGTATGGCATTCACAGACGCAGGAGTGGTTCTTCCATGAGAACTATGATATCAGCAAACCATACGTTGACAAGGAAACGATGAACCGCCGTCTGGAGTGGTATATTGCAGGAGTGTTTGATCATTTCTTTGGAGAGGCTGCAAATGGAAAGTATGATGGACTCTTCTATGGCTGGGATGTTGTAAATGAGGCGGTCATTGGTAATTCCTACCGTACAGATAAGGTGAGCGCAGCAGAATCGTTAAGCGAGATCCGCCACGGAAACAATTCCAGCTGGTGGCATGTATATGAAAGCAATGAATTCATTATTAATGCTTTCAAATATGCAAACAAATATGCACCTGAAAATGTGGAACTCTATTACAACGATTTCGGTGAGACCGATAATACGAAATGCGAAGGTATCGTAAAGCTGATCAACGACGTCAAAGCCGCAGAAGGCACAAGACTTGACGGATTCGGTATGCAGGCACATTACAATGTGGATGGCTTCTCTGCTGCACAGTTTAAGAATGTCGCACAGAAATATGCCAAGGCTGCAGGCAAGGTACAGCTTACTGAGCTTGACTTTAAGGCAAGCAGCACCTACGACGGAACGGATGCAACCCGAGAGAGTGAATACACCAAGATGGCATACTGCCACAAGAATCTGTTCGAAGCAATCAAGGATTTAACGAAGAGTGGAACGAACGTTTCCGGTATCACGATCTGGGGCGTGATCGAGCCGAACTCATGGCTTCATTCACAGTCCGGTGTCGGTGGCGGAGCGGACGGAACTGCCAAACAGTGTCCATTGCTTTTTGACGGAAATTATAAGGCAAAGCCGGCTTACTGGGCATACGTGGATGCGTCAAAGCTGCAGCCTGCAATCCAGAAGATTACAGCATTAGAGTCGAAGAACGGCAACATCGCAGGCGAGACTTACCGCGTTGAGCAGGGAGATTTAAGCGCAGAATTTATTCCAGTATGGGATAAAGATGGTCTGACGGTACAGATTCATGTCAAGGATGCGACCGTAAATGCAGAGGATGCGGTAACGGTATATGTGGATGCTGCAAATGCCGCTTCTGATGTGACACCTGTGAAAGCAAGTGTAGCTCGTGCAGAGGCAACGGCGACAACGGATGGCTATCAGGCAACGGTAAAGGTTCCGGTAGCAGATCTTGCAGTAGCAAAACAGATTGGAATGGATGTTGTTGTAACAGATGGTGATCAGAAGGTAAGCTTTAATGATCTGACAGGAAAACAGGAGACGAGCAGCAAATACTATGCAGTTGCAACGATGAAGCCGGGAATCGAGAAGGTGACTTACGGAACAGTTACGATCGATGGAGAGGCAGATGCCACATGGGACAATGCAACCGATCTTCCGCTCACAATCAATCTTGGATCGAACGTGACAGCAGATGCCAAGGTTCTCTGGGATGAAAAAAATCTGTATGTTTATGCAACGGTGAAGGATCCGGTATTAAACAAGGACAGTGGTGATGAGTATCAGCAGGATTCTCTCGAAGTATTTATCGATGAGGACAACGGTAAGACCGCTTCTTATGGAGCGGACGATAAGCAGTACCGTATCAATTATGAGAATGAGCAGTCCTTCAACGGAAAGAAGTGTCTCGCAGAGAATGTAAAATCACAGACAAAACGTACAAGTGACGGATACATGGTAGAAGCTGCTTTCAAGTGGACGGATATTACACCGGCAAACGGAACGAAGATCGGTCTGGAATTCCAGATCAACGATGCGGATGCAACCGGCAAGCGAATCGGAACCTTAAGCTGGTATGATGAGACCGGAATGGGCTGGTCAGGATCGAATGTCTATGGTACGGTTGAACTGACTGGAAAGACTTCCGGAGGTTCGTCTTCTGGAACCCCATCAACATCGGGCGGTAACTCAGGCAGTAGTTCCACAGATAAGCCGAATGATAGTGCTGACAGTAAGAGTGACGTAACGACCGACACAAAGCCGGATGGATCCACAATTGAAACCTCCAAGGTTGAGATAAAAGCGGGAGACAGCAAGACAGAGGCTTCTGTAAGCGTAACAAAGGATAAGGATGGAAACGTAACTGCTGCAACTGCTACCGTTGCATCCGACAAGGGAACGATCTCTGCGGATGTGGTAAAACAGTTAAAAGAAGCCGCAGGAACGGATGATGTCACTGTAAAATTGGAAGTGAAGGACGCAAGTGGCAACGCAAAATATACAGTATCGATTGATGCGAAGAATGTAAAGCCAAATACTTCTTTGAAGGTTGTAGCGGTCAATAAGAAGACCGGTGCGCTTGAACTTGTCAATAACAAAACCTATAAGACAGACAAGGACGGCAATGTGAGTGTAAGCTTTAAGCAAGGCGCAGATTACAAGCTTTTGACGATAAAAGAAGCTACGAAGCTGGAGAAAGAAGTTCTTAAGAACGTAGCACCGAAGAAAGCGAAAGTGTCTGTTAAGAAGGGAAAGACAACAAGCTTTGCGTTCAGCAGCAAATTGAATCCAAACAATGTTAAGAAAATCAACTATAAGACAACGAAGAAGTCGGTGGCTTCGATCGATAAAAACGGTAAGATTACAGCGAAGAAGAAGGGAACCGCAACGGTGAAAGCAACAGTTACCTTAAAGAATGGAAAAACGAAAACCGTTAAAATGAAGATTACCGTAAAGTAATCGAACAATTTAAGATCTGTTCCGGGAATGCCTTAAGTGGCATCCTGGGATAGATCTTTTTATATTGGGGAAAATCTATAATTTGTCGGGAGTAATTCCATAGATTGCCCTCGTGACGAAGCAAATGCCTTTTTTTATAATAAAGACACAATCCGACAAAAGGGGGCGGCTGCATGTTTTACAACGGAAGAAAAACAATCGGAGTATTTTTGAACCGGGCAGAACTTGAATTTCAACAGGTGCTCAGCAAGTCGCTGACGAAGACGGCGAAGGAATGCGATTACAATATTGTGTTTCTGACTTCGTTCGGAATCAGAGAGACGGAGACCATGTACGATCTGTATGAGAAGAACGTCGTTGATTTTGCCCCAATCGAAGCCTTTGATGCCATCATTGTGGCTTTGGATACCTATGATACACCGAGTTTTCGTGAAAAGCTGATCGAAGGATTACATAGCCGGGCACATTGTCCGGTGATCAGTTTCAGAGAGGCCGCGGAAGGATTTTATGGGATTCTTTCGGATGCAAACTCAATGGTTGAGGAGCTGGTCTGTCATCTGGCGGAAGTTAATGGAGCCAAAAACATCTGCTTTATGGCAGGATATGAAGGACATTATGACAGCCAGGTGCGGGAGCATTATTATCGGATCGCAATGGAGAAATTAGGGCTTAGCGTGTATGAAAATTCTGTATTTTACGGTGATATGTGGAAAGGTAAGGGAGAGGCGGCGTATGAATTCTTCTTTTCCGATGAGCAGCATCGCCCGGATGCAATTGTTTGTGCCAATGATTTTATGGCGCGCGCTTTGACGAGTACTTTACAGATGCATGGAATCCGCGTACCGCAGGATGTTATGGTCAGCGGAGTAGATGATTCGCCGGAGTCGAGAGACGTTCTGCCACGGCTTACTTCCATCGCGGTGGATTATCGGGCGATGGCACAGGAGGCTATCTATCTGGCAAGAGATCTGATCGAAGGGCGTACAAGAGAACACAATACTTATGTTCCGGCACGCATTCTCTATCGTGAGAGTACGAGAAATTTTGCGGTGTGTGAGGATAAAGAGAGAAATGAAATCTACCGGAAATTAAATGAAGTGTTGGAAAAACACAGCAGACAGTCCTTTTTTTCAACCGATATGGACGGATGCGCGGACTATGAGGAGATGAAACAGATTGCCTTTAAGAATTTAAGGCTGCTTGGTAACTGTAAGGAATTTTATCTGGGGCTGCTCGGAGAGGAGAATGGAGATATCAGGCAGTTTCAAAGTGATATCACGCCTTTTGCAAAGCTTGGTATGGGCGTGTATGAAGGAAGTCTTCTGGGGGTGCCGGATATGGAATTCCTGCAGAAGGAGCTACTCCCGCGGGAAGTGTGTGATGACAGCTGGAAAGTGTATTATATCCGCATTCTGCACAATCGCGAGAAAATCTTCGGCTATACGGTGGTTCAGTTTGAAAATCCGCTTGACGGACCGGATGAATTCTATCACGATTGGAACTTGACACTCAGCCAGACAATCAACAATCTGTATGCGACGAGATATCTGCTTCGGTTAAATGAGATCAATCAGGAAAAAAGCGTTACGGATTACCTCACCGGGCTTTGTAACCGGCGCGGGATGGAAGATTATATTCATGAAAAGTGGCCATGCTGGGCGCAGAGAGAGCATTATCTGATCTGTGGAAGCGTTGATCTGGATGGTCTTAAATATATCAATGATACTTATGGACATAAGGAAGGCGACTGGGCCATCTGTACGGTGGCAGCTGCAATCAGTCAGGCAATCGGAGAAAATGGGATTGCGGCACGTACCGGAGGCGACGAATTTGTCATTGTGCTGACGGGGACGGACGAGCAGAAAATTCTTGTGATCGAGCAGAAGATCAGGGAAAGCTTAGAAGAGAAGAACCGCTTAAGTGGAAAGCCGTATCGGGCAGAGTGTTCGATGGGACATTATATGACGCCGATTTCGGCGCGTGAGTCCTTTGAGGAGTGCATGCGCCTTAGCGATATTGAAATGTACAAAGAAAAGAAAGCCAAGAAGGCAGGGAGGTAAGTGGTATGAATGGACCGGCAGCACCAAAGGATCCGGAAAAAAAGAGACCTTATTTTTACATATTAAAGGATAAAGAAATCTTCGGCGCGAAGCAGCCAGATGGCAGTGCAATCCACTTTATCTATGAGAGTGACGGAAGGCTGATCAACAGCGCGCAGATTGTGGGCAATATCACAGATGAGGAAGAACTGCGTCTGCTCGAATCGGTGGAAGGGTTCGGAAAGCTGGTGCACAGCATCGGCGTCTCGGTGGAGACGGACAATCCAAAAGAAGAAATCGAATTTGTCTTCCAGATGTATGGAAGAAAGAATCTCTACGGAGGCGGAACAAATCTTCGCTGCAAACTGACCGGAGACGGTATGGAACATCGTATATATCTGTCCGATTATACATGGACAGAGGATGATTATATTCCGGGACAGATCAAATTTATTATGAGTACACCGGAAAAACTCGGCAAAGCCAGTGTACGTCTCTACTTAAATGACGGATACATGGCACCGGAAGAGGTGGAGGAAGCAGAGGTTGACACAAAGTCAGAGAATTATTGTGCGATGATCGCAAAGTCATTGATGAATCTCGGCAATACCTACCGTATCCGCAAGGCAATTGAGAAGGCCAAGGCCGGCAAAAGCGTAACCGTTGCATATATCGGAGGCTCGATCACACAGGGAGCAGGCGCGACACCGATCAACACGGAATGCTACGCGTACAAATCCTATCAGCTGTTTCAGAATCGCTTTGCTTCGGGGAATAATGTAAAGTTTATTAAGGCTGGTGTCGGAGGAACACCGTCAGAGCTTGGAATGTTACGCTTTGACCGCGATGTGTTAAGAGACGGGGAGAAGCCGGATATCGTGATCGTGGAGTTTGCGGTCAACGATGAGGGCGACGAGACCAAAGGAGACTGCTACGAAAGTCTTGTGCGTAAGATATTAAAACTGGATTGGAATCCGGAGGTCGTATTATTATTCTCCGTGTTTGCCAATGACTGGAACTTACAGGAGCGGCTCAGACCGGTCGGAGATCTGTATGACCTGCCGATGGTCAGCATCAGGGATGCTGTCGTGGAGCAGTTTACGAGAAAGGAAGGAAGAGTGCTGACGAAGAATCAGTTCTTTTATGACATGTTTCATCCGAGCAATATTGGTCACACGATTATGGCGGACTGTCTGCAGTATCTGTTTGAGCGTTGCGAATTGAGAGAGCATGCACGCCTTGACGCGTTTGAAAACGGGCTGACGGAGGAAGGCATGCTTCTGCAGAGACTGAAGCTTGAACCGGTGATCGGAGGAAGCTTCGAGAACGTGCGTCTTATGGATAAAAAGGATGTCTATGAAGGCGCGGTCATCGAGACAGGAGATTTTACCGCGACCGATCAGGAACTGCAGAGTGTTGAGATGGATGATGCACTCAACCTTACACCGGAGTTCCCGTATAACTGGATGTATGATGGAACGAAAACGGATGCGGAGGCATTTACGCTTCGTATGAATTGTAAAGCACTTGTGTTGATATTCAAGGATTCCGGAGAAGTAGATGTCGGAAAAGCCGAAGTTTATGTGGACGGAGCGCATGTTCGGACTGCGGATCCGCATATCAACAACTGGCAGCATTGCAATGCGGCAATTTTATTTAACAATGAAACAAGTGGAGAACATACGGTCAAAATCGAGATCGCAAAGGAAGACTTAGACAAGAAGTTTACGATCCTCGGATTTGGTTATGTGTTATAGGAGGAAGTTATGGTTACAGTCAATAACCCGATTTTATCCGGTTTCTATCCGGATCCGTCAATCTGCAGAAAAGATGACGATTTCTATATTGTAAATTCAAGCTTTGTGTATGCACCTGGAGTTCCGATCTTTCACAGTAAGGATCTGGCGCATTGGGAGCAGATCGGAAATATTTTAGATCGTCCGTCGCAGCTTCCGGTTGCGGGGGCGGATATTTCCGACGGAATCTATGCACCGACAATACGCTACCATGACGGACTCTTCTATATGATCACTACGAATGTGACGTATGGCGGCAACTTTATCGTGACGGCGGAGAACCCGGCAGGACCGTGGTCCGAGCCGTATTATCTCGGCGATGACGCACCGGGAATCGATCCAAGTCTCTTTTTTGACGATGACGGCAAATGCTATTATTGCGGAACCCGTCCGAATCCGGAAGGGGTGCGTTACAACGGAGACTGGGAGATCTGGGTACAGGAACTGGATCTAAAGACGATGAAGCTGGTAGGAGAGAGTATGGCAATCTGGAAGGGCGCGGTCAAGGGATGCATATGGCCGGAGGGACCGCATATCTACAAGATTGATGGTTATTATTATCTGCTCCATGCGGAAGGTGGAACCGGACCGGAACACAGTATCACCGTGGCGCGCAGCAAGAAGCTGTTCCAATGGTTTGAGGGATGTCCGCGCAATCCGGTTTTTACCCATAGAAATCTTGGAATGGATTATTCGGTCATCTATGCGGGACACGGAGATCTGGTAGACGATGGACGTGGTAACTGGTATGTTGTGATGCTTGCATCCAGACCTTGCAAAAAACACAGCAGCATGGGAAGAGAGACCTTCCTTGCCAAAGTTATCTGGGAGAATGGATGGCCGGTGATCGCACCGGGAGTTGGACATCTGGAAGATACGTTTGAGATCGATCTGGAGGAATATCGATTCGCAAAAGAACTCACGAATTCGGATGAGATTCATTTTCAGGATAAGAAGCTTGATCCGAGGCTAGTTGCAATCGAGGATTGGACGATGGATTTCTATTCCCTGACTGAGAGGGAGGGAATGCTCCGGTTGTACAACCGCAAAGAGAGTATTGCAAGAAGAGAGAATTGCGCGTATCTTGGAATCAGACAGAAGAGTTACTGCTTTGTGGCAGAGACAGGGATGGAATTCTTCCCGGAGACAGAAAGTGAGAGCGCAGGTCTCGTTTTATACCAGAACAACGAGAATCATCTCCGTTTTGAGGTGATGAAGAAAGCCGGAGAAATCGTTTTTGTTGTGACGAGCTGTATTCATGGAGAGGAGCGGGGGATCGCACAGACTCCGCTAAAAAGGAAAGGCTTTTTAACGATCCGTCTACAGTGTTGTAACCAGTGCGCGCGTGTGTGGATCAAGGAGGATAGCGGATATGTTTCCGTTGCAGAAAATCTTGATCTGCTTGCCTATACGACGGAAGAGGCTGGCGGATTCGTCGGCTGTACGGTTGGTGTGTATGCATCCGCAAATGGTACGGAGAGTAAGAATCATGCGGATTTTGCATGGCTTGGCTGCGAGGCACTGGATCGATAAATAAGAGGAACGGACAACGGATCGGGTGAGATCGTTGCATCGGCCAGCAGAAAGCAACATGGTCGAACGAAAAGGAAAGTAAGGAGATAAGTAAGATGAGCAGACAGACAAGAGAGTACGCGAAGAAACTGGTGGCGCAGATGACGATTGAGGAGAAGATGAGTCAGATGCTCTACGAATCGCCAGCAATCGAGCGGCTACATATTCCGGCATATAACTGGTGGAATGAAGCGTTGCATGGGGTGGCAAGAGCCGGAGTTGCTACGGTATTTCCGCAGGCGATCGGCCTTGCAGCGACGTTTGATCCGAAGTTGATTGAGAAGATTGGAGATGTTGTCTCAACGGAGGGGCGTGCAAAGTTTAATGAGTTTTCCAGAAAAGGTGACCATGGAATCTATAAGGGATTGACCTTCTGGGCTCCGAATGTCAATATCTTCCGCGATCCTAGATGGGGCAGAGGTCATGAGACATACGGAGAGGATCCGTATCTGACCGGTGAACTCGGATGTGCTTATATCAGAGGTCTTCAGGGAGAGGATCCGGAGCATTTGAAGTCTGCGGCATGTGCGAAGCATTTTGCAGTACACAGCGGTCCGGAAGCCATCCGTCACGAGTTTGATGCCAAGGTAAGTAAGCATGATCTGTATGATACCTATCTGTATGCATTCAAGCGATGTGTGAAGGATGCGAAGGTTGAGGCTGTCATGGGCGCTTACAACCGTGTGAACGGTGAACCGGCGTGCGGAAGCAAAACACTTCTGCAGGATATCTTAAGAGATGAGTTCGGATTCGAGGGACATGTGGTATCAGATTGCTGGGCAATTCTGGATTTCCATGAGCATCATCATGTGACAAATACCGTGGAAGAGTCGGCGGCGATGGCAGTCAACAATGGTTGTGACCTCAACTGCGGAAGCGCATTCCTGCATCTGCAAGATGCCTATGATCAGGGACTGATTTCAGAAGAGAAGATTACAAGTGCGGTAGAGCGCCTGATGGAGGTGCGTATCCGGCTTGGAATGATGGAAGATTATCCGTCACCGTACGAAAATCTCTCCTATGATCAGGTAGAGAGTAAGGAGCATGTCGCTTTGTCTGTGGAGGCAGCAAGAAGAAGTCTTGTTCTTCTAAAGAATGAGAACCAGTTCCTTCCACTTGACAAAAACAAGATCAACACGATCGCGGTCATCGGACCGAATGCCAATTCGAGGGATGCTTTGGTTGGAAACTATTTCGGAACCTCTTCCCGTTATATCACTCCGCTGGAAGGAATTCAGCAGTATGTGGGGGATGATGTGCGTGTCCTTTACGCGGAGGGATGTCATCTGTACAAGGAGAAGGTACAGTTTCTGGCAAATCCGAAGGATCGTTTTCAGGAGGCTGTCATTGCAGCAGAGAAGGCGGATGTTGTTGTGCTTTGCCTCGGACTGGATGCAACAATCGAAGGAGAGGAAGGCGATGCCGGCAATGAATACGCCAGTGGCGACAAGCTGGGACTGAATCTTCCGGGACTTCAGGAGGAACTTTTGGAGGCGGTTACGGCAGTCGGAAAGCCGGTTGTGCTTGTTCTCTCCGCCGGAAGTGCGTTGGATGTATCCTGGGCTGACCAGCATGTTGCTGCGATCATCGATAGCTTCTATCCGGGAGCACGCGGAGGAAAAGCGGTTGCGGAGGCATTATTTGGCGAGTTTTCTCCAAGCGGAAAGCTTCCGATTACGTTTTATCAGGGAACCGAAAATCTTCCGGAATTCACGGACTATGATATGTCGGATCGTACATACCGTTACACGGATAAGAATATTCTCTATCCGTTCGGATACGGATTGCACTACGGAACGGTGCGCTATACAAATGCTTCGGTCGACAAGATGCAGTGCAGTGTCAGGGATGCGGTAAATGTCAGTGTGGATGTAACCAACGAGAGCACTTATCCGGTCTATGAGAGTGTGCAGGCATACATCCGTCATGAGGATGCGGCCGCTTATGAGCCGGGGGATCAGTTAAAAGGCATTGAAACGATCGCATTGGAACCTAGAGAGACAAAGCGTGTAGAACTGACTTTACAGGTGAGAGATTTTGCAATCATCACAGAGGGTGGTGATTGTGTGGTTCGCCCGGGAAGCTATCGGATCGCTTTGGGCGGACAGCAGCCGGATGTGCGTAGCGAGGAACTGATGGGACAGCGTGTGCAGACGATTGAGATCCAGAGAGTAGGTGCCGAGACACCGGTAGAATATTAATGTTTACGGATGTATTTCTATCAGTAACATGTTATAATTATACTAGAAAACAAACTAGGAGCAGGCGAAAAGTCTGCTCCTTCATCGCTATAGAATAGATTGGGGATATTTGTGAGGGTAATTCAGAAAATAATGGCGGCATTGGAAACGTATATGGATAATATTCCAATCCGCAGAAAATTTATGCAGTTGTATATATTGTGTGTGCTGGTGCCACTGATCATCACGGACAGTGTGGTGTTCTACATTGTCGGAGGACTAGAACGCGCGCGGGAGTATCATAAGATGGTGAATATCGCCAATTCCGTCAGCTACAATATCAACAGGATGGTGGACAATGCCGGAGAGATCGCCAAGAGTATCTACACGAACAAAAACGCGAATACGTTCCTTGAGAAGGAGTATGACAGCTCATCAGAATATTATGGAGCTTACCAGGACTTCTTCCAGAATACGATACTGGAAAACGTGCTCGGAATGAACCAGATCATATTTACGATGTACACGGACAATAATACCGTGATAAGAGGTGGTAAGATCGATAACATGACAAGCCTCAAGAAGACCAAAGCTTATGAGATCTGGCTGGAAAGAGGCGAGAACGAAGGCCTTTTCTTTACTTATGAGAGGCGTGGTTATGCAAATTCTTACCAGCGCAAGATCGTGCTTTTGCAGAATCTTGATTTCTTCCAATCTGAGCATGAGCAGATGCTGAAGATTGAGTTCGATTACAACAACATGATGCGTATGCTCCGCAAAATGAAATTCGATAATCAGGTCTTTGTCTGTGAGGGCGACAACATTCTCTTAAGTAACGGATCGTTTGGCGGAGTAGGTAAGGACTTCGAGCAGATGACGGTGAAGCAGAAGCAGGGATATAAGCAATCTGTTACGATCCATGGCGCGGATCTTGATATCTATGTGTTAAAAAGCGATAGTAGTATCGGTTCGGCAGTCATGCATTTCCTGCCGGAACTAGCGTTTCTTGTGCTGATCAATGTTATTCTGCCGATGGGCATGGTTATTTTATTGAATCGTTCTTTTACCAAGAGAATCAGTGGTCTGAGCAAGGTGTTCCAGTCGGTGAACAGCGAGCATCTGGTCATGATGGTGCATGAGAATGGCAAGGATGAGATCGGAAGCATGATCCGCAATTATAACTGTATGGTGAAGCGGACGAATGAATTGATCCAGACTGTTTATAAGAACAAGTTAAAGGAGCAGGAAATTCTTGTAGGAAGAAAGAATGCCGAGCTTCTGGCGTTACAAAGCCAGATCAATCCGCATTTCCTGTTCAATGCTTTAGAGAGCATCCGTATGCGAAGCATCTTAAAGAAAGAGGAAGAGACTGCGGATATGGTTGAGAAGCTTGCTATCATGCAGAGGCAGTATGTGGACTGGGGCAATGATTCTGTCAGGATCGAGCAGGAACTGGAATTCGTAAAAGCATATCTGTCGCTGCAGAAATATCGTTTTGGGGAGAGGTTAAATTACAGCATTGAAGTTGAGGATGAGTGCATGGGACTGCAGATTCCGAAACTGACGGTGGTGACCTTTGTGGAGAATGCCTGTGTGCATGGAATCGAGAGTAAGGCTTCTCCGGGATGGATCTTCGTTAGAATCTATCAGAAGAAGGAAGAACTGTGGATCGAGATTGAGGATACTGGAAGTGGAATGGAAGCGGAGCAGATTCGCAAACTAGAAGAGGATATGCAAAATGTTGACATCGAAATGCTCAAGAATAAGAAGAGTGTCGGAATGTTAAATGCCTGCCTGCGCTTAAAAATGTGTTCCGAGAATCATGCACAGTTTTCATTAGAAGGAGAAGAGGGCGCGGGAACATGGGTAACCATCCGGATTCCGATAAAATATGTTGTGTGTGTCAGTGTTGTGGCGGGGATAGAAGACGGACACAGTGCAAAGTAAGTGAGGTAGTGTTTCAAAATAAGGGGGAAGAAGATGTTACGAGTTTTACTGGTGGATGATGAACCGTTTATCATACAGGGATTAAAAATACTGATCGACTGGGAGCAGGAGGGCTTTGAGATCGCAGGGACTGCCGCCAATGGTCAGGAGGCATATGAGTTCTTACAGAAGGAGAAGGTTGATCTCATTATTGCGGATATTAAGATGCCGGTGATGACGGGACTGGAATTGCAGGAAGTGATTCGGAAGGAGAATCTGTCGAATGCGTATTTTGTCATCTTAAGCGGATATGCGGATTTTGAGTATGCAAGGCGTGCGTTTCAGAATGAGTGCACGGATTACATCTTAAAGCCGGTCGATAAGGAGATTCTTTTGAAGCTCCTGAGTCGTGTACATGCGATGCGCGACGAGGAGGATCGCGTGCAGCAGAATAATCAGAAGATGGAGAAAGCATATTTCGCAAGGCATCTGATTTCTTTGATTAAAGGAAAATACGATGCTTCGAATCTGGAGTATGTCTGTTCTCATATGAAATGCAGGGAAGGTGTGCGTTATGTGGAAATCCAGATGGCGGAGAGTGGAAATGAAGAGGATATCTCGGATCAGGAGATGCGTGAATTTCAGAGAAGCATGTATGAAAGCTGCATCGCATATCTGAAGGAGTATGCTTTAAACTGTGTGTTTGATATGTCGGCGGATGAGAAAATCTATGATGTGGGACTGATCTTTTTTGCCTACATGGCGCAGGAAGCAGACCTTTCAGAGAAAGAATACTTAAAAGAATTGCTGGATTACTTAAACGAGAATCTTACGCGTCCGGTTATTATGCTGGTCGGAAAGCAGGTGTCAGACATCAGCAATATCGCAAGATCCTACGGAAATGCATGTATACTTCGCTCCTTTCAGGGATTCCGTGCAAAGAAGGATATCTATATCTATGAGGAAGAAGTGCATGTATCTGCGGATGGAATGGTTCTGTGCAAAAAGAGCCTCGATGAGTTGCTCAAGGTAGTAGAACAGAACAATCATATTGAAATCCGTGCAGCCGTGGATCGTTTCTACGAAGAGATGGGACAAAGAGGGATTCACGGAGAGTCGATGACACTCAATATCAATTATCTTTTGTTCCAGCTTGTGCATCTTGCGAGTGAGCAGGATGACGAAGTCAATCAGGAGGAGATTCTAAGACTGATCTCAGAGAGCAGCTTTGAGACCGGAACGATGCGTGGCAGTAAGTCGCATCTGACGCGTTTTGCGTGTGAGTACGGTGATTATCTCTCGCAGCTTCGCAAGAACGTATCAAGAGGTGTGCTCGGTATGGTCGAGAAAGAAGTGAAGGAGAATTATGCGGATAATATTACTTTGAAAAGCTTAAGTGAAAAATATTACGTCAACAGTGCCTATCTCGGGCAGTTGTTCCGTAAGAAGTATGGGGTGTCATTTAAGGATTATCTGAACAATTACCGGATGGATCAGGCCGCGGATCTGCTGATCCATTCGGACAAGAAGATCATTCAGGTTGCAGAGGAGGTCGGGTATCATGACCTTGACTACTTCGTGAACCGCTTTATCCAGGTGAAAGGATGCACACCGGCCAAATTCAGAAAACAGATTCAGCAGGGAGAATAGAAACATAACACTTGAAACAGGGCAAATTATAGTTCGTCAGTATGAACTATAATTTGCCCTGTTTCGTTCTATAGTTCGTCGGATTGTTTGAGAAGGTAAAAAAAGTAAAATAGTTAATATAAAGAAGGAGGTTACAATCTATGAAAAGAAAGAGAATTGTAAGTGTCATGCTCGTAGCAGCAATGGCAGCAACCTTATTCGCCGGTTGTGGAAATAAAGGCGGAAGCAATTCATCGACTCAGGGGGGAAAGGCAACAAACGGAGACGGAATCAAAGAGTTTACCGCATTCTTCGCAGTACCGGGATCTGAGATCAATGATGACAATGAGATCCAGCAGATTATCGCTGAGAAGACCGGAGTCAAGGTAAAAGAGACCTGGCTGACCGGACAGACAGCAGAAGAGGCAATCGGAACGCTGGTAGCCGGTGATGAATATCCGGATTTCATCTGTGGCGGAAACGGTATGCCGCAGTTATATGATGCAGGTGCATTGGTAGCATTAGATGATTACATTGACAAATATCCGAATATCAAGAACTTCTTCACCGAACAGGAATGGGATCAGCTTCGTCAGGACGACGGACATATTTACTGGATTCCACAGTTTTCTAATATTAAGGGAGAAGAGAAAACCTGTACGCATAACGATGAGGCATTCTGGATTCAGGCAAGAGTTCTTGAGTGGGCTAATTATCCGGAAATCAAGACGATGGATGATTATTTCAAGCTGATTGAAGATTATAATGCAGCAAATCCTACCATGGAAGATGGAACGGAGAATATTCCATATACCATCCTTTGCGAGGATTGGAGATATTTCTGTCTTGAGAATGCTCCACAGTTCTTAGA
Source organism: uncultured Lachnobacterium sp. (assembly GCA_900543445.1). Taxonomy (GTDB): domain Bacteria; phylum Bacillota; class Clostridia; order Lachnospirales; family Lachnospiraceae; genus Roseburia. Next base: position 17,573 of record UQRC01000029.1, read on the forward strand.
TGGTTATCCAAATGATGGTTGTTGCATGGTTGATCCAGATACATTAAAGGTAATGGATTACAACACATCCGATACGGCTGTTAAATATTTTAAGAAGTTAAATGAAGAGTACCAGAAGGGTATCGTAGATCCAGAGTCCTTCACACAGACGTACGATGAGTATATTGCTAAGCTTTCTACCGGACGAGTTCTTGGTATGATCGATCAGTGGTGGGATTTCGCTTATACAGCAGGCGATGCAATTAAGGCTGCAGGTCTTGATGCACAGGGATGTGACTACATTCCGGTACCGGTAACCATCGATGGCCGCAAGAACCAGTGGCATAACTCCGGCGGAGTATTAAACGCAGGTGACGGACTTGCAATTACAAAGGATTGTGATGATGTAGAAGGCGCTTTACAGTTTGTAGATGATCTTCTTTCGGAAGAGATTCATAACCTCCGTTTCTGGGGTGAAGAAGGTGTTGACTACAAGGTTGGCGAAGATGGTCTCTTCTTCAGAACCGATGAGCAGAGATTACAGGCAGCACAGACTGATTACAAGGCTTCTCATACATGCAGCTACTCATACTTCCCACAGTATGACGGAACCTGTGATGACGGTATCAATGCAACAAAGCCAAGCGGACAGCCGGCTGAATTCTTCGATGGATTAAATGAGGATATTAAGAAGGCATTCCTTGCATACGGTGTTGAAACATATGTTGAGATGCTTGGAACAAGCGAGGCACCGGGACCATGGTATCCAATGTGGTCATTCTCCAATAACTTTACAACCGACACAGAGGGTGGTATGGCTTGGAACAAGATTTCCGAAGTTAAGCACGAGCAGCTCCCACAGGTTGTTATGGCAAGCGATTTTGACAGTGCATGGGCTACTTATATGGATGCATACAATGCATGTAATCCGGATGCATTCCTTGGCGAGTTACAGACAGAGCTCGACAAGAGAGTCGCTGACGCAGCAAAATACGAATAATACATAGAGAATGAGATTTTAAGCAGGCAGATGTTATGAAAATTTCATCTGCCTGTTTGAAAAAGGAGTGAGGTCATGTCTATAGTGAGAAATAAATCCAAACAAAAAGTGAAAGAGCCGAAAACCAGGATTACCTGGAAAGAGATTAAACGCCAGAAGGTATTGTTATTCTGGTCTGCAATCATGGTAATCTACGGAGTGATCTTTTATTATCTCCCGCTTGCAGGCTGGGCAATGGCGTTTCAAAATTACAAACCGAGACTTGGAATCTTTCACTCGGAATTTGTAGGATTAGCGAAATTCCGTACTTTATTCTCGGATATGACTTTTATCCGGGTAATCAGAAACACTCTTGCAATGGGTGTCATCAACCTTGTTGTAACCTTTGTTACAGCAATTGTATTTGCAATCTTATTAAACGAAATCAAATCCAGAGGTGGGAAAAAGGTGGTACAGACAATTTCTTACCTGCCGCATTTCCTCTCGTGGATCATTGTAACCGGTATCCTGCATGATATGTTATCCGGTGGCGGAATCGTGAATGAGTTACTTATGAATTTCCATATTATTTCGCAGCCGATCAACTTCTTCGCACATACAAGTTATTTCTGGCCGATTGTCGCATTCGCCAATGTGTGGAAGGAAACCGGATGGAACGCAATCATTTATCTGGCGGCAATTACTTCGATCGACCCGTCACTATACGAAGCTGCAGCGATTGACGGTGCAGGCAGATGGGCCAAAATCAAGCATGTTACACTTCCGGGCATTAAGCCAACCATTATCATTCTGCTTTTGATGAATGTCGGAAACGTACTGAATGCAGGTTTCGAGGTTCAGTACCTGTTAGGAAACGGTCTGGTACAGAAAGTATCACAGACAATTGATATTTACGTATTGAAATGGGGTATCAGCCAGGGCGACTTCGCAATCGGAACCGCAGCCGGTATCTTTAAGAGCTTTGTAAGTATTGTTCTGATCGTGATCGCAAACCAGATTGCAAAGCGTAATGGTGAAGAGCAGTTGTTCTAAGGAGGTTACATAATGGCAACAGAAACTATGAAAGTTAAGAAAAAAAAGATACAGATATTCCCGATTGTGAACGCGATCATTATGATTCTGTTCGTGATCATCACGCTGTATCCTGTATTAAATACATTAGCAATATCTTTAAATGACGGTACCGATGCTCTAAGAGGCGGCATCTATCTGATACCGAGAAAATTTACATGGAAAAACTATATTACCGTACTTCAGAAAGATAACCTGATCACAGGTGCTTATATCACGGTTGCAAGAACCATTATCGGAACTGTGCTCGCGCTGATCGCCAATGCGATTCTCGCATTTATTGTCAGCAGAAAGCGTTTCCTGTTCAAGAAGCAGCTGTCACTGTTCTGGGTTGTCACGATGTATGTCAACGGTGGTCTGATCCCAACGTTCCTGTTATACAAGGGACTGGGACTGACAAATAACTTTTGGGTATACGTTATCCCGGGTATGATCAGTGCATTCAATATGCTTGTAATCCGTACCTACATGAATGGTATCCCGGACAGTTTAGAGGAATCCGCACAGCTTGATGGTGCCGGATATACTACAATCTTTTTAAAGATTTACTCACCACTTTGTAAGCCGGTGTATGCAACGGTCGCTTTGTTCGTCGCGGTCGGCCAGTGGAATTCCTGGTTCGATGCAATGTTATACAACCGTATGGACAGCAAGCTGACAACGTTACAGTACGAGTTAATGAAACTGTTATCATCCGTAACGAGTAATGGAACCAATGTTGAGGCAATGAAGAATGCGGCAGGTACCGTAACGCCGACATCCGTTCGTGCGGCAGCAACGATTATTACCATGTTGCCGATCATCTGTATCTATCCATTCTTGCAGAAGTATTTCGTAACAGGACTTACACTCGGTGGTGTAAAGGAATAAAACGTTCGTAACAACTTTTTCATATATAAAATCTTCCCTTAATGCATAGAATCATCTCAGGAGGTGGTTCTATGCGTTTTTCAGATTTATGTGAAAAAGAGGTCGTCAACGTCAGTGACTGCAGGTGTCTTGGAAATGTGCGTGATCTGGAATTTGACAAGGAATGTGGGGATATTAAGGCTTTGATCATACCGGGACCTGGAAAATATCTTGGATGTTTTTGCAGAGACAGCGAATTTTGTATTCCATGGGCTAAAGTTATTCGAATTGGACCCGATATAATACTTGTAGAGTTCAATGAGAAAGAAATGCGACATAAGATATAAGAAAGATTGACAAGAAAATCTGAGAAAGTTATACTTATTTCTATATAGTCTGTAGTGTAATAGGAGGAAGCAACCGATGAAGTGTCCGTTTTGCAGCAGCGAGAATACCAGAGTAATTGATTCAAGACCGGCCGATGATAACAATTCCATCCGCCGCCGTCGTCTCTGTGATGATTGTGGCAAGCGTTTTACCACATATGAGAAAGTTGAGACGATCCCGCTGATCATTATCAAGAAGGACAACAATCGTGAGCAGTATGACAGAACGAAGATTGAAGCCGGTGTGCTTCTTGCCTGTCATAAGCGTCCGATTTCCGCAGAACAGATCACAAAGCTTGTGGATGATGTGGAGATTGAGATCTTCAACCGTGAGGAGAAGGAGATTCCGAGTTCTCTGATCGGAGAGATCCTGATGGATAAGTTAAAGGATCTCGATGCAGTTGCTTATGTAAGATTTGCATCGGTGTACCGTGAGTTTAAGGATGTCAATACATTCATGAATGAGCTGAAGAAAATGCTGGTATAAAATATGTTAACTTTCGAAGAAAGTTGACATGCAGCGTCCAATAATGAAAGGAGAAGGGTATGAATATCTCAGGAATTCGTCCTTACGCAGGATTCTATGATTACAATTCCATAAAAGCGGAATCACTTCGCAATACACAGATTGCCGAAGCAGCCGATACACTCTCCTTACAGCAGGTAGAGGAGCCACAGACAACTGTTACGGCCGCTCCGGTTGAACAGAATTTCGGTTCCTATGATTTTGCACAGACGTATCGTCCGGATGCGACATACGAGCTTAAGGGGCGTGACAGTGATATCGAGAATCTGGATGTGCAGAAAGCAGTATCCGATCTTGGCAAGGATCAGGTGCTCCAGCAGTACCAGTATTTTGTCGGAAGCAACGATTCTGTGACCAAGACAGCAAGTGTTGCTGCGCAGCAGAATCTGCGTTCCGGAGAGAATTTCACACTCTAGTATTTGTAACGTGTTCAAGGAGAGAGATTTATGTGTGCATTCTTGTATCCTGGAGAGTATTTAGATTCCACATATGAGATTGATTTTGATAAATTATATAAAGAAGGGTACCGCGGTATTATCTTTGATATTGATAACACGCTGGTACCTCATGGAGCGCCTGCGGATGAGCGGGCGATTCTTTTGTTTAAGCATCTTAAGGAGCTTGGGTTCCGATGCATGCTTTTGTCTAACAACAAGGAACCGCGTGTGAAGATGTTCAACGATGCAGTGCATGTGCAGTATATCTATAAAGCGGGTAAGCCGAAGCCAGCTGGATACCGTAAGGCGATGGAACAGCTTGGAACGGATACGAGCAATACGCTTTTTGTCGGCGATCAGATCTTTACCGATGTGTGCGGTGCGAACCTTGCAGGTATCCGTACGATTCTTGTGAAGCCGATCCACCCGAAGGAAGAAATTCAGATCGTTCTGAAAAGAAGGTTAGAAGCAATTGTGTTATTCTTCTATAAGCTGCATGTGAAGCGGAAATCCTAGCGTGCCTTGCGGTGCTCTACCGCCAGATAGACGGAAAAAAGCGCTGCGAAGAATAGCAACTGAATGCCGATGCACATCCAGTAAGTCGGCATGGAAAGTGTATCATCCGAGAAAGGTGCGAGCATATTGATCACGCGTACATTCCAGTAAGCCGGAAGGAAGCGGCCAATTGCAAGAACCTTATCGCCGAGTATGGACTGCGGAACAAAGATGCCACATAAGAAACTCATACCTAAGGCGAGGATGTTGGAAACCATATTCACGATGTTCATATCAAGGTTAAAGGAACCGAGCAGTAATGCAATCGCTGTGGCAATCAGCATGAAAACGCCACTGTTTAATATACACATCAGTCCCGCAGCAGAGAAGAACTGGGATGGCCCGGTTAATGCGAATGCAACCACCAAAAAGACAATCCAGATGAAAAATACATAGGCAAAACAGGCGAGTCCGAGCTGTGAACTGATGCGGATGTTGGCAAGGGCACTGCAGTGGATACGTGCATCGATCTTCTTTTCGTGGAAGGTCATCAGTACCGGTGAAAGTCCGCACATCAGGATCATGAGCGCAACATATGGAAGATACTGGAAGAAATAATACATCAGTGTTCCGCTGCTATCTGCGGAGTCTGCAAAACGGATGCTGCGAACCTGCGGTACACTTTCCAAAGATTGGTTGGTGTCAGCAAGTGCGTCCTGCAGGGAAAAACCGTTTGTAAGATAGGCAGCTACAGAGTTTAAGTATGCATCGATCTGGCGGTCCACAAAGTAGCCGCTTGCACTGTCGTGGCGCTTGCTGGTCTCGATAAGATTCTTGTAATCACCGGATCGCAGACGTTCTTCAAAACCGGACGGAATCTTCACAATATACCCGATTTGATAGTAGTAGAGATTATCCTGCAACGATTCGCGGTCGTAGGAGTCAAGCGTTACACGGTGATGGATCGAACCAAGATAGTCACACAATGCCTGACTTGCCACGCTTTGATCCTCGTCGATCAGGCAGATGTCGACCGATGATACGCAAAACTGATTGCTGGAGGAAGAGTCAGCCTGAAAAGACATTGCAACGATCAAAACGAAAAATACAACAAAGTATGTAATCGTGTTCGGAAATTTTTTCTTTGCAACTTTGGCAAATGTTTTAAAGACTTGCATATGTTTTCCTCCTTGTTACAAGTATCGAAATAATCAAAAAGAGTGCGGTCATGAGAAGCAATGTCAGGATATTGCCGGTGTATCTGGTCAGCGTATCGTAGTTATTGAGCGCATAGAAGCTGTCGGAGATCAGTGCCGCCGGATTGATCCGGTTGACAAAAGGCGCATACTTCTCGACGACCATACGCATGGTTCCCATCATCAATCCGCTTAAGAAACACAGTGGCATGACAACGGCAAACATGAGTCCTGTCTTGCCGCCTTCGGATTTTGGTCCGACGCATCCTAAGAACATGCCGAACGTGATGCTGAAGGTCGTGGAGATCAGTATCGTAAGCAGTGCCAATCCAAGGTGTGTTGTCATATGAATTCCCAGGACAGTAACAATAAATAAAAATGAAACCATATTTAAAAGCGATTCAAACAGAATGATGGCGAGAAGCTCTGTGCCGATCAGTGCAGCGCGTTTTGCCGGTGCAATGGTTTTGCGTGCGGCAAGCGAAGACAGATTGGCGGAATTGTTGATCGCAAGGTTGATACCGCCCATTGCTGTGTACAGACACGCCATCGCGATCAGATTGTAAAAATACTGATCGTAAGTGTCGGTATTGTTCCTGGTGAGAGACACCTCTTTTCTCGTATCCACAGACTGTCCGATGGAATCGACGAGTGATTCGATATTTCCCGGATTGGTCGTAAGAATCTGCACGATCAGATCGCGGTTCAGATAATATTGTGTCAGGAGTGACTGTAAGATACTCTGGTTGATCGAGGCGCCCGACAGATCCGAATTGACCGCAAGTTCCACCGTATCAGTTGTGTAGAAAATGCCATCCACTTTGCCTTTTTCAAGAAGCGTACGCGCCTTCTTATCGTCGCAGAAGGTGGCGCTAAGCATGGCATCCTCAGAATCTCCGGAAAGCTGCTCGATCATGGTGTGGAAGGCGGTTGCATCTGCATTGTCGCCCTCTACAACTGCCACCGGAATCGTGTGAAAGCTTTCCGATGCGGTAATATTGGAAAAGGCAATCTTGAAGAAACAACCCAAAACAATCGGAAATACTAAGATCCAGAACAGGTTCGCCTTATTACGCATGAGACGCAACAGCGCATATTTAAAATTTGTCATGGTAAGTACCTCCTAATCGCGTAAAGCTTTTCCGGTGATTTCCAGAAAGACATCGTTGAGTGTCGGAAGCTGCGAGTACACATGGCCGATCGCAAGATCCTTTTCCTGTAAGTAGTTTAAGGCGCGGATGAGATTGTGTTTGCCGCCGTCGCAGAGGATCGTTAAGGTGTGATCCTTGTAGTCTGCCTGATAGACATGCGGTAACGCGCGGATCTGCGCGAGATCTTCCGCGGATAGAAACGGAAGCTCGATGGTGATGATCTCGCTTTTCCTGATCATCTTAATCAGTTCTTCCTTCGTTCCTAAGGCGATGCTTTTGCCTTTGTCCATGATCGCAATCCGTGTGCAGATCTGTTCGACCTCTTCCATGTAATGGGAGGTGTAGATGATGGTAGCACCTTCTTCGTTTAGTTTCACGATACCCTCAAGGATCTTATTGCGGCTCTGCGGATCGACAGCAACGGTTGGCTCATCCAGAATGATGAGCTTCGGCTTATGGGCGATTCCGCAGGCAATATTCAAGCGTCGTAAGAGACCGCCGGAGAGTTTTTTCGGGTAAAAGTCGGCAAAATCTTCCAGTCCTACAAATTCGATTGCTTCCCTGACGTACTTCCTGCATAATGCTTTGTCTTTGACATAAAGACTGCAAAAACATTCGATATTTTCTTTCACGGTCAGTTCGTTGAAGACGGCGACATCCTGCATGACGACGCCAATCTGACGCTTGATGTCATAGTTGTCGGGACGCATCGGCTGCCCGAAGATCTCGATATTGCCTTTGTCGTAAGACAAGAGGGAGAGCAGACAATTGATCGTGGTTGTCTTGCCGGAGCCGTTCGGACCCAGAAGTCCGAAGATTTCGCCTTCGTTTATGGTCAGATTCAGATGATCGAGTGCCAGGAGTTCTTTGTAGCGCTTGACCAGATTCTCAATTTTTACTACCGTATTCATAATTGCCTCCTTATTTGGTGTATATGAGCGATGGTGTGGTTTTTATGGCAGCTAAAGCCACTGCAGAAATCGCGCAATTGCTTTGATATACATAGCATAACGGAAGATGGAAGAATCGGGTAGTGTCGGATGTCAGAAAAGAAGATGACATTTGTCACAAAGTTCCGCAAAGTTATGTTCAATGCGTGAGATTTCGTATTGGATGTGTTAAAATTTTATGGAGAGAGTTGGCAACGAGGATAGGGTAGATTCGTAAGGAAAAAAACATGAGGGAGCGATTGATTGATAATATCATATTGTATGCACTTGGCATTTTTCTGATGGCAGGAATGTCCGGATGGGGGCGCCCGGTCATCATTGTGCTGATTGCATTGTTGTATGTGTCGGTGTCAGATCTAATGTCAAAAGAGATGCTGCGTTATATGGAGATGGGTGCATTTATTGTGATGGCAATTGCGATGCCGGATCACGCACTGATGCTGTTTCTACCGCTTCTTGTATATGACTGCGTGCGGATGCGCTCATGGAAAGCGGGAGTGATCACAGGAATTGGTGGTCTGATGCAATGCGTATGGCTGGCGCAGGGAGAGATGGAACTGTTTCGGTTTCTGCTATGGTGCTTTGCGCTCATACTTGCAGCAATTCTGTCCGTGCGTACCAAGAGGAGCCTGCGGCTGGCGCAGGAAGTCATTCATCTGAAGGATTCATCCACGGAGCTTCGCCTTGTCATGCAAAAAAGGCAGCAGGATCTGTTGGAAAAGCAGGATTATGAGATTCATCTTGCAACACTTCAGGAGCGGAACCGCATTGCGCGCGAGATTCATGACAATGTGGGACATATGCTTTCGAGAAGCATTCTGCAGATGGGAGCGCTTCAGACGATCTATAAGGAAGATCCCCTGCACGGGCAATTGACTGCCATCAATGATACGCTTTCGCAGGCAATGAACAATATCAGGGAGAGTGTGCATGATCTGCACAACGAGTCACTGGATCTGCAGCAGGCGGTTCGTGAAGTGACCGATGAATTTAAGGAGAAGTATGAGATTGCTTTTACCTATGATATGTCGGCTGAGATACCGCGCAACGTGAAATATTGTTTTTTGGCGATTGTCAAGGAGGCATTGGCCAATGTGGTACGCCACAGCAATGCGACGCGTGTGACGCTGTATTTCTGCGAACATCCGGGCTTCTATCAGATGTTGGTGGAGGATAATGGGACACAGATTGCGGTGGATGAAAGCAGGATCGAGAGAGAAACAGTAGGCGGAATCGGTCTTTCCAATATGAGGGAGCGCGTGGAGGCACTTGGCGGAACGATATCGTTTCGGATACAAAAGGGGTTTGCGATACATATTTCTGTGCCGAAGAAGGGAGAAATACAGGGATGAAAGTTGTAATTGTGGATGATGATCAATTAGTTGCATTGTCATTGAAAACGATATTGGAAGCAAACGAAGAAATATCGGTTGTCGGAACCGGAAATGACGGAACGGAAGCGGTTGCCTTATATGAAAGAGAGAAACCGGACATCCTTCTTATGGATATTCAGATGAAACCGATGAGCGGCCTGGAGGCGGCGGAACAGATATTAGAGAAGGATCGCGAGGCAAAGATTCTGTTCCTGACGACGTTTTCGGATGATGAATATATCGTAAAGGCATTGGATCTTGGAGCAAAAGGCTATATTTTAAAGCAGGATTTTGAAGGGCTTGTTCCGGCTCTTCAGGCAGTAGAGCGCGGGCAAAGCGTGTTCGGTGGAGAGATTGTCAGCCGTATTCCGGTGCTGATGCAGTCGAAGGCAGAATTTAACTATGCTTCCTATGATATTGGAGAAAAGGAGCAGGAGATTATCTCGCTGGTCGGCAAGGGAAAAAGTAATCGGGAGATCGCGGAGGAACTGTTCTTGAGTGAGGGAACCGTGCGCAATTATATCAGTACGATTCTTGAAAAATTATCACTTCGGGATCGCACACAACTGGCCGTATTTTATTTGACGAAAGTGTGTTGATGCGCTAGAATGAATGAGTGGCGCGAACGTGTACGTTGTGCCATATATTTTTGATTTGACGAGGAATTGTGAAGAAGAGAAACAAACCCCTGCTTTAGGGGATAAATAAATACGAAAATAGGGATTATCAGGAGGAACGTAACATGAAAATCGGAATCGGTAATGATCATGCAGCAGTTGAGATGAAGATGCAGATCAAGGAATATTTAGAAGGACTCGGACACGAGGTTGTTAACTACGGTGTTGACACAACGGAAAGCTGTAATTATCCGGAGATCGGTGAGAGAGTCGGACGTGCGGTTGCGGACGGAGAAGTGGAATGTGCAGTGCTCATCTGCGGAACCGGTGTCGGTATCTCGATCGCAGCGAACAAAGTCAACGGTGTGCGTGCAGCAGTATGCTCGGATATCACAACCGCTCATCTTGTTAAGGAGCACAATAATGCCAACATTATCGCATTCGGCGCACGTATCGTCGGAATCGAGACGGCAAAGGATATCGTGAAAGCATATCTGGATGCAGAGTTCCTTGGTGGACGTCATCAGACGAGAATTGATATGATCTCTGATATTGAGAAGAGAAATCTGGCGTAGTAAGTTTTCTTTTTTCAAGCAGGTAAATTATCACAGTTCACAAGCGCCATTCGCAAAACGCCCGTTCCGGGCTTTTCCGTAGCTTCGCTACTATTTTTGCTCATAAAAAGGCGCTCCCTTCGTACAGAATCAGATTGCCACATACATGCAAGCATGTCTGTGTCAATTTGAATTCTGTACGAGTGAACTGTAATAGTAAATTAAGTCTTGAAAAGTATGCCAATTTATAGTAAAATTGTTAATCGAGAGAGTTTTTACTCGTAATTTAAGGAGGAAGATCGAATGATTTCAGCAGGAGATTTCAGAAACGGTGTTACCATCGAGCTCGAGGGTAATATTTATCAGATTATTGAATTTCAGCATGTTAAACCAGGTAAGGGTGCAGCCTTTGTTAGAACTAAGTTAAAGAATATTGTCAGTGGTGGTGTAGTTGAGAAGACTTTCCGTCCAACTGAGAAGTGCCCTACAGCACACATTGATCGTAGAGATATGCAGTATCTGTACGCAGATGATGATTTCTATCATTTCATGGATGTAGAGACCTATGACCAGATCGATTTAACAAAGGACAGTGTCGGTGACGCACTCAAGTTTGTTAAGGAGAACGAGATGGTTAAGATCTGTTCTCACAAGGGTAACGTATTTGCAGTTGAGCCACCTCTGTTTGTAGAGCTTCAGATCACAGAGACTGAGCCGGGATTCAAGGGTGATACAGCTACAGGTGCTACAAAGCCTGCAACTGTTGAGACTGGTGCAGTTGTATATGTACCTCTGTTCGTAGAGCAGGATGATGTGATCAAGATCGATACAAGAACAGGTGAGTACCTTTCAAGAGTATAATCTGGTTGCGGATATATGAATTTAAGCCGGGAAGCGTTTGCTTTCCGGCTTTTTTTACAAACTAAATAGATCTTTAGTCCGCGGCGTTTGGCGAGTTTGTAATCTTTTTTAAATTGTGTGGTGTGTTTGATCTCATATTTGGTCATGAATCAAGGTCTGCAAAAAGATCGTTCACGTCATGGTATCCCTTAACGTTAGGGTCTTTTGCAATCCTTTCTGCCTCCAGCAAAGCAGAGACGGTTTCATGGGTTGGAGATCCTTCGGTGATTTTGAATGGGATTCCTCTCTCACGTAGTGATTGACGAACAAAAATATTGAATGCAGTGCTGAGATTCATACCCAGTTCTTCGTATAAAGCTTCTGCGGCTGCTTTTAGATCACTATCCATGCGAATGCTAATATTGCTTGTTGTAGATTTAGCCATAGTACCACTCCTTTCATTTGATAATTGTATTGTACACTGATTGCACAAAAATATCAATACAATGCACGAAAATTATAGAAATTCCCGCAGCAGCCACATACATGCCACCGATGCAAACACCTGCGACAATAACAGTCCCCACAGATAAGCACCGATTCCATACGCCGGCACAAGAAACCATATCATCCCGATACGGATCAGACACGAGAGCAGATTGACAAAAAGCACCTGCTTCGGGCGGCCGAGTCCGTGCAGGATACTGTTTAGCAGGCTTGTGATGTACATAAGCGGGCAAAGCCACGAGAGGCGGCAGATGAAGCGTCCGGCAAGCGCATTGTGGAAAAGTTTGTTTCCAATCATATCCCCGGTAAATAAAAACAGAATCGTAAAAGCGAAACCAAGAAGCAATCCCAGGCGGATTGCTTTTTGCGTTGTACGGCGGATCTGGTTTTCATTGGAGCGGCCTCTGGCTTCGGAGATCGCCGGAAGAAGAAGGACGGACAGCGAGTTTGTCAGCACGCACGGAAACAGAATGATGGAGAGTGTCATACCGCTTAAGATACCATAGATACTGAGTGCATCCGCCTGAGAATAACCGTAGAGCTGCAGCTTCTGCGGAATCAGAAGATTTTCGAGGCTGGTGCTGAAGGCAACCGACAGACGATTGATCGTCAGGGGAATGACCATCGCAAGGAATGCGTGGGTCATGGTGCGGTTGTATACAAGGAGCGAATTACGATGCCTGTGATTAGGGAGGTTTTCGCGTAGGCTTTCATGACCGCTTGGCGTAGAGTTGTCTTCATAAACTCGGGCTTGCGTCCCTTGCGGCAGGCGTTTTTCCCGAAGCAGGGCACTCATGGACACGAGAAGTCCGAAACATTCACCGATCACAAGACCGCAGACTGCGTGGAAGGCAGTAAGAGGAATGCCTTTTTCAGTGGTGATCTGGAAAATGATCCAGACGCTTCCGACGCGCGCAATCTGTTCGATGAGCTGACAGAGAGATGGGACGAAAGCATTCTTTTTGCCGTAATAGTAACCGTTGATGCAGGCGTGGATACAGCATGGAAGCAGCGAGTAGGTTAAAAGCACAAGAAGCGGGGCACAGCGCGCCTCACCGAGAAAACGCACAGCGATCAAGTCGGCATTAAAGTACATGAAGATTCCGGTGAGGATGGACAGACCGCAGGAGAGAACGAGTCCGAGGATGAGATAGGCACGCGCTTTTTTCTCGCCGCAGAGGGAGTCCTTACAGCCACCGATCGCATCGCCGACAAATTTGGAGATGGATGTCTGGATCGAGGAGGCGGTCAGCGCAAAGCAGAGGCTGAAAACAGGCCCGATCAGCTGATAGATTCCAAGTGCTTCTGCACCAATCGTGCGGGAGAGGAATATTCTATAGAAGAAGCCAATGATTCGGCTTAAGACACCGGCGGCGGTCATCAGGAGAGTACCGGTGATCAGTGGATTTTTTTTGATGGAAGATAGCGTCAAGAGAAACTCCAAAGGGAAAAGATTGGTAACTATTGTATGAAGAGAGGGCACAAAATATGAGTTGTCGAATTTATATGGATCATGCGGCTACGACGGAGATGCTGCCCGAGGTGCGCGAGGCGATGGAGCCTTACCTCAGGGAGGAGTACGGCAATGCGTCCACTTCTTATGAGATGGGCGTGCGGATGCATGACGTCCTTGAGGGTGCGAGAGCAAAGATTGCGCGGGTGATTGATGCGCAGCCGGAGGAAATCTTTTTTACATCCGGTGGCAGTGAGTCGGACAACTGGGTGATCAAGAATGTGGCGGGGGAGAAGAAACATATAGGAAAGCACATTATCACAACGAAGATCGAGCATCATGCAATTCTTCGTTCCTGTCAGTATTTAGAGAGTCTTGGCTACGAAGTGACCTATCTGGATGTGGATGACTATGGCCTTGTCCGGGCAGAGGATGTGGCGAATGCATTGCGTGATGACACAACACTTGTGTCGGTTATGACCGGAAATAATGAGATTGGAACGATCGAACCGATCGCAGAGATCGGTGCATTTCTCCGGACAAAAGGCATTGCTTTCCATACAGATGCGGTGCAGGCGGTGGGGCAGATTCCACTTTCCATGTCGCGCATTCCGGTGGATTATCTGAGTGCGAGTGCGCACAAGTTTCATGGACCGAAAGGGGTTGGATTTCTGTTTGTGCGAAAGGATCAGGATCTTCCTTCTTTCATACATGGTGGCAGCCAGGAGCGGGGGAAGCGTGCCGGAACGGAGAATATTGCGGGAATTGTCGGGATGGCGGAAGCGTTATCGATTGCGGCGCATGAGATGCCGTATACAAGAAACCGGCTGATCCGTCTGCGCAACTATTTTGTGGAGCGCGTGCGGCATGAGATTCCGCAGTCCCGTCTGAACGGGCACCCATATAAGAGGCTTCCTGGCAATGTGAATTTCAGCTTTGCGGGGATCGATGCCACTGCACTTTTGGTTTTATTGGAGGAAGAGGAAATCTGTGCGTCCGCAGGATCGGCATGCAACACCGGACAGACACGAATCTCGCATGTGATCGAGGCGATTCGTGTGCCGGAGGAGTATGCTGCAGGCAGTGTGCGTTTTACGATGGGACGCGAGACGACTAAACGCGACGTAGATGCCTGCGTGGATGCGCTGAAGAGAAGCGTTACGATTTTAAGGCAGGAATAAAATGTTCCATGGCAGTGGCTACGCCATCTGATTCGTTGTCATCCGTCACATAGTCCGCCTGCTCCTTGACGGCTGGTGTGGCATTGCCCATCGCAACACCGATTCCTGCAGCTTTAATGATCGCAAGGTCATTTTCTGTGTCGCCGATCGCCATCGTTTCGTCAGGATCGATCGAAAGAATTTTGGCGAGCGCATGTAAAGCCACGCCTTTGTTGACATCCGCACGTGTGAATTCCAGATTGTGGTAGCCACCGCAGACGCTTGTGACGCCCGGATTGGATTCCAGATATTGCTTGACTTCCTCGCGGTCCTTATAGACGCCGTTTTCGTCCGGATAGAAATTGAGCGTCATTTTCTGAACCCTCAGGTGGTTATCGCGGATGAACTGTGGCAGATTCTGCACACGCGTGCGGGTGTGCAGAATGTAGTGTTTTAAGGCCTCCGGAACAACGAGACGCTCCCCGTTTTTTACACATTGCAGCGGACTGTAGCCGTTGCCGCCGATAAAGGCGTCCATGTGGATATCTTTTGTCAGAAGATATTCGACAATCGGCAGGAATAGTTCCTCGTCCATCGCCTCCTCGCGCAGACATTTTTTCGTTTCCAATTCATAGATCGCGCTTCCGTTCGCGGTGATCGCGTAGCGAATGCCACTTCCCTTGATCTGGTCAAACGGCAATCCGTTTAATGGGCGCCCGGTTGAGATAACCACAGCGATGCCAAGTTCACTTGCTTTCTTTATCGTGTCAAGGTTGCGCTTACTGATGATACTTTCTTTATTAAAAAGCGTTCCGTCTAAGTCAAGCGCAACAAGTTTTATGTTTTTCATGGTTGATACCTTCCTGATTATGCGTTAAGATGATTCAAGAATGCGAAGCTGGAGCAATCTGTGGAATCAATAAATTGTAAATAAATTTTGAAACGTAACTCATTATATATACAAATGTACAATTCTGCAAGTGACATGTGCTCTGCTCCGCGCATTAAGCGAAGCAGGGTTAAGAAGCAATAAAAGAGTGAAATAAGCCCCGCATCTAAAGCGAGGCGGGGCGAGAAAGCAATAAAGGCGTATAAAACGCCCCAGAAGTATAGAAAAAGAGGAAAATGAAATGACAAAAGCAGAGTTTGCCAGATTGATAAATGAAAAAGGTCCGATCATCTTGGACGGAGCGACCGGAACGAACCTGATGGAAGCAGGTATGCCAATCGGTGTCTGCCCGGAAAACTGGGTGATGGAGCATCCGGATGTGCTGCTTAAGATGCAGAGTGAATATGTGGAAGCCGGTTCGCACATTGTCTATGCGCCGACATTTACCGGAAATAGGATCAAACTTGAAGAGTATGGATTACAGGACCGATTGGTAGAAATCAATGCAACACTGGTAAAACTGTCAAAGCAGGCGGTGGACGGCAAGGCATTGGTTGCCGGAGATATGACGATGACCGGACAGCAGCTTTTCCCGATGGGCGAGCTGATGTTTGAAGAACTTGTGGAAGTATATAAGGAGCAGGCACGCGTGCTTGCAGAGGCTGGTGTGGATCTGTTCGTTGTAGAGACAATGATGAGTCTGCAGGAGTGTCGTGCGGCGGTTCTGGCGATCCGTGAGGTATGTGATCTGCCGATCATGGTGACACTGACTTACAATGAGGATGGAAGAACGCTTTTTGGTACGCCACCTGAGACTGCAGTCGTGGTATTGCAGTCACTTGGCGTAGATGCGATCGGTGTCAATTGCTCGACCGGACCGATGGAGATGGTTCCGCTTGTCGCGAAGATGGCAGAGTATTCGACGGTTCCCCTGATTGCAAAGCCGAACGCAGGACTTCCGGAACTGGAAGGAAAGAAAACGGTCTATCGTATGACCCCGGAAGAATTTGCTGAGGCAGGTGTCACATTGGTCAATGCGGGCGCTGCAATCGTCGGCGGATGCTGCGGAACGACAAAGGAACATATTCGTGCACTCGCAGATGCGGTACAGGAAATGGAAATCCATAAGCCTCTTGCAAAGCACAGAAGAATCCTGGCATCGGAGCGCCAAAATGTAGAGATTACATTGGATGGCGGCTTTATCGTGGTCGGTGAGCGCATCAATCCGACCGGTAAAAAGAAGCTGCAGGCCGAGCTTCGCGAAGGCAAGCTGGATCTTGTCCGCGAGATGGCGATGGCGCAGGAGGAGAACGGTGCGCGCATTCTTGATATCAACATGGGAATGAACGGCATCGACGAGAAAGAGATGATGAAGCAGGTTATCTACGAAGTGTCTTCGACTGTGGACTGTCCGCTTTGCATTGATACAAGCCACATTGATGTGATGGAAGAAGCACTGCGCATTTATCCGGGACGCGCGCTCATCAACTCAATTTCATTGGAGAGCGAGAAGATTGAGAAGATGCTTCCAATCGCAAAGAAGTATGGTGCGATGTTCGTACTCCTTCCGCTTTCGGATGAAGGACTTCCGAAGGATGCCCAGGACAAAAAGCGCATTATCGAGACGGTGTACGATCGTGCGATGGAGATGGGGATGGCACATGAGGATATTGTTGTCGATGGACTTGTGGCAACGATCGGTGCAAACCCGGACGCAGCAAAGGAATGCTACGATACGATCGCGTATTGCAAGGATGAGCGGCTTCTGCCGACCATCTGTGGTCTCTCCAATATCTCCTTCGGACTGCCGGAGCGTATGTACGTCAACACTGCCTTCTTAACGATGGCAATCTGTAAAGGATTAACGATGGCAATCGCCAATCCATCCCAGGAACTTCTGATGAATGCGGCTTTTGCATCGGACATGCTACTTCACAGACCGGATAGCGACATCCGTTACATTGAGCGGATGAATCGTCTGGCGGAGCAGAAAGCGGAGTATGAGACGGTTGTTGTCAAGAAGACACCGGAGCAGGGACAGGAAAAGAAGGAGAGCAGTACTGGGGATGCGATCAAGGATCATCCGATTTTTATCGCTGTCCTCAAAGGAAATAAAGGAACGATCATCGATGAAGTCAAGAAAGCTTTAGATGCCGGAATGAAGCCGGATGCCATCATCAATGATTATCTGATCGCAGCAATCAATGAAGTCGGTGTGCTTTTTGACCAGAAGAAGTACTTCCTGCCGCAGTTGATCGGAAGCGCCAACACGATGAAGAAAGCAATCGATTATCTCGAGCCGATGCTGGAGCGGCGAGAGGATGCCGGTCAGATGCCGACACTTGTGATCGCAACTGTGGAAGGTGACATCCATGATATCGGCAAGAATCTTGTCGTGCTTATGCTCAAAAATTACGGTTACAATGTTATTGATATGGGCAAGGATGTGCCGTGTGAGGATATTGTCGATACGGCAATCCGCGAGGATGCGGCAATCATTGGACTTTCTGCACTTATGACGACCACGATGATGCGTATGCAGGATGTCGTACAGTTGTGCAAGGAGAAAGGCTGTAAGAGCAAGGTTATTATCGGCGGCGCCTGCATTACGCAGAGTTTCGCGGACGAGATCGGTGCCGATGGATACTCCAAGGATGCGGCGGAGTGCGTGAAGCTGGTGGAGCGACTGCTTGCAAATTAAGGTTTGCAAAATTCGGGTTTGTTGATTTGAATTTATGACAAAGTGACGCTCTCCAAACCATTA
>UQRC01000030.1 GCA_900543445.1 uncultured Lachnobacterium sp.
AGAACACCAGCCTTCCAAGCTGGATACGTGGGTTCGATTCCCATCACCCGCTCTACAGTAAAGAAATCCTTATCTTAAGGATTTCTTTTTTTGTATATGATTCACACAAAAAACGACCTCAAGATTTCTCTCAAGGTCGTTACATTCATCTTTCAGCTGCCTTCCGGCGGCTTATTTTATATTCAATACATTCTAGAACAGATCTACTCTTCCAGTAAATTTATCATTGATTACGTAGTATGCAGCATACTCTTCCGGCTTTACATAAATGTTCAGCTTCTTGATGGTACCTACTCTGTGTCCCTCTGCTGCGAACTGAGCCTTAACGCGCTCCTCAACCGCTTCAGTTGTCACTTCAAGATTCTGATACTGTACTGTAATCTCAGGCTTTAATACTTCCTTAGCAGCTTTCTTTGCAGCAGGCTTCTTAGCTGCTGCCTTCACCTTAGTCTCAGCCTTCTTAACCGTCTTCTCAGCAGCATCTGCTGTCTTTGCTGCTGCAGTCTGTGTCTTCTCTGCAACATCTGCTGTCTTTGCTGCAACTTCCTTAACAGTCTTCTCAGCAGTATCTGCTGTCTTTGTTACTACGTCCTTTGCTTTCTTAGCAATGTCCTGAACTGTCTCTTTTACTTCTGCCTTAACTTCCGGAGTCTTTACTAACTTTGCGTTCGAACCTGTCTTGTTTAACTTCTTGTTCTGCATCACATTGTCCTCCTGTGAATTATTCACATACTAAAAATTTTTCAATTGCTACCAGTGCTTCCTGTTCATCTTTTCCTTCTGTAACAATGTCAACAGACATTCCCTCAGATGGATTAAAAGCCATGATACCCATAATGCTTTTCGCATTAATACGACGGTTATCGCTTTCTAATATGATGTCGCTGTCAAACTTGCATGCCACCTGAACAAG
This sequence comes from uncultured Lachnobacterium sp., assembly GCA_900543445.1. GTDB lineage: Bacteria > Bacillota > Clostridia > Lachnospirales > Lachnospiraceae > Roseburia. Next base: position 914 of record UQRC01000030.1, read on the forward strand.
TTCAGCGATAGGATTATCATGCCCTTCTGCCACATTAGAAACGATCACATTTTTCTTACTCATACGCTCTCCCTTTCCAACTCTGTGTAACACATAATGAAAATATAGCTCACTTCCCGAATATTTGCAAGAGACGAACTCTATTTCTGTTAAAGTTTCACGAACAGGTTGCAAAACCTCATAGGTTATTGTTCATTTTCACAACGAAAAATTCCTTTGCCATACTTAACGATTCAGATAGGTGAAGAACAGATTTCCGGCTTTTGTAAAAAGCGCATCCGCAGCTTCGATACTCATTGATTTTGTCGAGCTATCTGCCGGATCATAATAGTAAATATTCGTCTGTGAATATCCGGTTACAAGTACCGCACTCTTACTTCCCGTCATTGCAAAAACAGGGCTTCCCTGGCTGACATAAAACAGGATTTCATTCACCGTACAACCAGATACGTCAAGTACCACCGAATCCGTCAATGTGTCTTCCAGCACACTCTTTGGCGTTGCTCCGTTGTCTACGAGCTGCTTTACGCCAAGTCCCTTTCCACAGTAATCCAACATTGCACTGACGGCCCGCACAACGGAAGATGCCCCCTTATCTGCACTTGCTACCTTAAGACCTGAGAAAGCACTCTGCATATTCTTACGCGCGCGCATCCACACATACTGCTGGTTATTATCCACTACAACGCCGAGATTTTCATTTGCACACAGAATTGCATCCGCAATATGATCTGTCGCTAATACAACATCACCTTTTTCATACACATAGAAACGTTCCTGATCCTTATTATCCTCAAAGGTCAACGTACGTGGTTCCTCCAAAAGTACCAGTTTGGATGTGATCATCTTGACCTTCTTCGTATCCGCACTGTCCTTCATCGTAAGCTGATACTGTGTCTCTTTCAGTTCCGTAGCCGTAGACTCGAGTGTAATCTTCGTCTCCGTATCCGCCTCACGATTCATAATAGAATCCGTTCCGGCTGTCAGATACTGGCTGCCGGACTTCTTCATCAGTTGTACCGTCACGGTATAATCTGCAACACTGATGCTCTCTACCCTGCCCTTGGATGGCTGGTATTCTTTGATGATCTCATGACTATCTTCTGATGTTGCCATAATCTTAAGCGTCTGTATCGGGAACTGCGTGTTACCGGCCTCACCGACACTGACCTCTTTGGCTTTGGCAATACCATATATGAAATCATTGTCAATAAATCCGAGCGGGCGAAGGTATTCGTTATCGGATTCACTGATCTCATAAGTCGATCCATCATTCAGATTCATCAGTGTAATCGTACTGCTTGCAAACTCCTGCTCCGCATCCACCCATGCAAAATACTGGTTCGACTGTGATATCTTATAACAGTTTTCCTTCAGCCCCTCAACAAGAACTTTCGTCGAAAGAGAATCCAGATTAATCCGATAAAGCTTCTCGTCAAGAATCAGATAGAGCATTCCCTGCTCGTTCACATACATCAACTGTCCCATCTGCGCTTTTAAGATCTCATAAGACGTATCGGACGGAATAAAAACTTCCTCCTCAATCGTCTGCACAAGACCATCGTAATGGTACACCGCCGTACCGACTTCACCCTCGTGCTCACCGCGGTTCATATATCCATAGACCACAAAGTCCACACTGCCCGCCTCATCGACACGGGCAATCTTGATATCATGCTGATCCCAGTTATCACGTGCATCAATTCCCTCTTCTTTACGGAAACTGAACACCTGCACGATCTTGTTATTTACCCGGTCAAAGCACCACAATTCTCCCTGCTGCACAAAAGCGATCACATCGCCAGTCTTACTGATCTCGTAATCCACATTTGCATCACGGATTCCAAGCTGGATTGCATTGTCTCCATTGAAGAAGTTATTCTCCCCACGGAAAATCTGTTCCATCGTGCGCTCAAAATTAAGCACATACATACGATCACTTGTCATACGGAGACGATAGTACTCTTCCACATTATAAAATTCGGTTTCTCCCGCATCATTGACATATGTCACAACATAATCGATTGTGATCACATTGTAGGAGCTGTTAATCTCCTTGTAAGAAGCAACCACATCACCAAGCACCTCCGGTTTCAGGTCCGCCCATGTGATCTGATTCAACGTACAGCTTAAGTCCACATAATTGAACGTTGTATTATCACCGGTTGTTGCGTCCATATATTTCGGAATAAACTTGTCCGCATCATCGCGAAACGTATAATCATGAAATTTCAAAGCAAAGTCCAGACACTCCGTCGTATAGTAATCGGTTGTCTGCATAAGTCTTGTATAGTAATAAATCTCGTTTTTGCCGGAAGTCAGCGTGATTACCAGCGTATACTCCTCATTCGCAGTCAGAAGATTCTGAATCTGAAGATCTGCCGTAATCCGGTTTCCATTCGTCTTATAATCACTGACTTCACTTTTGGCAACAAGACGCTGTCCGTCCATGCTACGGATTTCATAAGTGATTCCATCGATTTTGCGTCCGTATGTAGCAATCGTCATCGGCAGGATACGCTTATCATCCACCGGAGTGATCGTATCACGCATCGCAGTCGAATCCATCTTCGTGACATAACCGTGCAGCTCGTTGACTGCAGTATCCCCTTCATAGAATTCCACAACAGGAAGGGTTGCCTCCGAAAGCGTCGTGGTCAGATCTTTATTATCCTTATTGGTAATTACACTAAAAAAAACGACTGCCACAAGAAAAAGAGTAAGCAGTACTACTGGTTTGATTATTTGTTTTTTCATTTCACTTTCCCTGCACTGTATGTCTTCTTATCTGTTCTTCCTTCGTCTGTTGTCCCCCGACACCAAAACACCATACGGGTTCCGGTGCCAGGTAAACACATATGACCTGATGTTACTTAGTGAAAAAAGCGAGCAGCTACCACCAGCGTCTGCATCTGCGATGTCTGCATCGTCTGCGGTAAAGTTCTGTTCCAAAAAGCACACCTACCATACTACACAGCCAGTTATCGCCACATCCTCCGCGCGGTGGCGGTGGTGGCGGACCTCCCGGTCTGCCTCCGATTGACATCGGAACCATCTCAAAATAAGACAGTTCCTTCATCTCCTGCACCGGCTGTTCCTCAGAATCTACAAGCTTCCTGTACAGACGATCCACTTCCATCTGGATCATGGTACGATCCGGCTCCTCATCGTAGATCCGGCTTCCCTCATACTCAAGTTCGTCTAATCGTTCTTCCACCAGCTTCATGATTGCCTTTGTCTCGGACGGATAGTACGATTTCATGCGTTCCATATCCTTCTCATATTCCATCTCTGTAAGATACATGCTCTGCATCGGATAAGTCATATAAAAAGGAATCTTTGGGTACAAATCATCTCTGTAATCCACACGCACGCTCCAATCTCTCATCCCTATAGACTATGCAGCATGCGTGCCGGTGGTTCCTATTGCTCCGTTGTCAGGAAATCCGCACGGATATATCCTTCCTGATCGTTAAAGCTGACTTTCACCCAGCCATCTTCTTCTCCGATCATACGCACCTGTGTGCCAACACCCAATACCGTAACAACCGCACTGTCGGTGTTTGGCTCGCTTCGAAGATTAACACCGTCCGTTGTCCACATATAGGTCATCTCAACCACTTCCGGCGTTTGCGTCTGTGTCTCCGGCTCAACCACATCCGGCACCCATTCCTCACTCTGGGTCTGCGTCTGTGTCTGTTCCATCTGCTGCGTTGCCTTATCACTCTTATGCGCGCGCACAAGCATGACAAGACCAATAATGATCGCAATTAAAGCAACACACATCGCAGCAAAAATAATTCTTGCAATAATAACGTCTTTTCTGTGGCTTTTCTTCATAAACCTTCTCCTTTGTCTCTCACTCCGATTTCAGTCCATCCAAACTCGCATTTTCAAAAACTGTTCTTATTGGTTACATATGATCTTCGTTCTGGAAGGATCCACCTTGTCCTTCTCGATAATCAGTTCTCCGATATGATCCGCCGTAATCGTTCCCCCGGACGGATTCATCACACTTGTAATATTGCTGACGATCTCCGCATCCACGGTGGAGTATTCGAATGCCAGTGTTGTATTGATCAGCTTGCAATTCTTCATCACAAGATTGTCAATGTAGCACATTCCCTGCAGACTCTCGATCGTACAGTTGATCAGCGTCAGATTCTTTGCATTCCAGCCTAAATATTCGCCGGAGATAAAGGAATCATATACCGTAACATGATCCGTATTCCAGAACGCATCCTTCGAGAGCAGACGGGAATTATGAATCTCCATATTCTCCACACCATCAAAGGAATAATTACCGATCAGTTCAAAATGATCAATCTTCATATTCTTACAGTTCATTGCAAAATAATCACCGGTTGCTGTCACATGATCCAATGTAACATTCCGGCAATTCCAAAGCGTCTCCTCCGCATGCGGGAAATTAACATTTTGCAAAGTTACTCCATCACATCTTCGGAAATTCTTCGGTGCTTCAATGATCGTATCCTTCACGCTGATATCGTTTGTATACCATACGCCGGCTCTTGCCATATCAAACCATGTACAACGCTCAGCTTTCACATGATTACAATACCACAACGGATACTTCCACCGAAACAGACTGTCATATAATTCAATGTTCTCGCTCTCCTTGAGCGGTGATTCCCCCTCTGCAAAAACACTATCATAAACTTTAAGATCTCTCGACATAAAAAGCGCCCGCTCCCCCGTCAGGTACTCCTGTCGTACTTCATTCTGTTGCATTTCTTATCCTCTTCGTCTAGTATTCCTATTTTCGATCCTATTTTATCACGTTCCGCCTGCAATCACAAACATTCCTTTTGCTTTCGTCGAATACCCTAACAATTATTCCAATAACAGATCCTCCACTGTCACAAATTCATAATTTTCCTGCTGCAGACTGTCAATTACTGTAAAAGCCGCCTGTACTGAGGACGCAGATGCATCGTGCAAAAGGATAATACTTCCTTCCGGTGCTCCTTTTAAAATGCGTTGTACCACAGTATCCGCATCCTTCGTTGCCCAGTCCTGTGGATCAATATCCCACAATACCTCAATCAGCGAAACCTTTTCGTCCAAAGACTTATTCCAGCACCCATACGGAGGTCTTATAAAACCTGCGTATTTTCCAGTCACCTCGTGGATGGCTTCCTGTGTCTTTGTAATCTGTTCCAAAGTTGCCTCGTCCCCGACCTGCCCGAAATTCACATGTTCATACGAATGCACACCGATCAGGTGTCCTCCCTCATCGATTGCCTTCACAATGTCCGGATATTTTTCCACCTCGGCTCCCAACAGAAAAAACGTGGCTTTCACACCACGCTTTTGTAATCCGTCCAGCAATTTCATTGTATATTCCGGATTCGGTCCGTCATCAAATGTGATCGCAATCTTGTGTTTTTCCTCGATATCAGTATTACATTTTATAACATCTGTCTGTTCCATATCTGCACGCTTTCTATCTGTTTTATCCATGCTCACCCCCAGACACACGCCGAATGCATACGCAGCCACGATCAGCAGCAGATTGCATAAGATCCGGCGTTCAATACGATCCAAACTGCTTTTGTTTTTCCGCTCACCCATAATAATTCCATAACATCAAGAATTATTACAGTCTATGCCATCTGCCCCTGTTCTAATACATTTTACTGTGCCTCATCCAGTACATAGAGCATAAAGTCCACTGCAAGATCTGCGTGATCCGCCGCTGCACTGACACCGATCACCGGATTTTCCACGTTTGCATACCAGCCCGACTTCTTCAGCCATGCATTATCCTTCAGGCGGATGCCGACAGGAGCGGTCTCATTCGTATCCACGCTTGTTGCATACACAATGTCATCCGCGTATTTATCCAGCACATCCTGCGGCAGTATAGTGGTAATATCTGCAAGATATCCCATCTCGCCAAGGCTTGTTGCAAACGCCTCATCCGCCAATACATCATCAACGGTTCCTGCCATAAGCTGCACCTGGATTGCCTGCAGATTCTGCATACCCGCGCTGTTCGACTCATCCTCCGAGACACTGACATTGCTTGAAATTTCCACTTCCACATCATCAGTATTCTCCACATGCGTTTTCAGGAAATCCTCATAGAAAGACTGTTCATCCGCTGCTGCTGATGTTGTCGCAATATCCTGCGCATTGACTGCCATAATATTGAGGACAACCTCCTTCGCAAAAGCAAAATGCACGATCAGATAGATTACAAGCGCAATCGCTGCGATCACCGCCAGAATCTTGAGTCCGTAATACTGCACGATAAAGATGACCTTGTCCTTAAATTTCATGGACTTTAATTTTTCTCTCGTTGTCCGTGTATCCTCCGGCCGGTAAAGCTGCGAATCCTTGGATAAAACCGAATTGTCCGGATGTATATTGCCTTCCGGCTTCTTATTATTCTGTTGCTCCATAATCCATTCTCCTGTGTATCCGGTACTTCTCCCATCCCGGAGTATTACTGATCACTTTAAACAAGAATTGTATAGCCTGCATCCCAGTTTTCTCCTGCTGCAAGCACATTCTCATATTCTCTGTCTCTTAATTCTCCCGCGTAACCGATTCTGTCACTTCTTCCATACCACGGTTCAATGCATACGAAAGGAGCGCCCGGATCCGCCGGTCTCCAGATTCCCAAAAGCGGTGCATCCATCTCAATCGTGAGAAATGCCTGTTTCTTCGGATCACATAACGAAACCTTCTTAATATTCTGCTTCTCAATAATCAGCGCATCATTGTCAAACAGATGCTCATCAATACGAAGCATTCCATCTTCAAGTTCATACGTATCTACCTTGTCACCGACCAGATATCCGTCAATCGTCAAACACTTCAGAGAGCCTGCAACGTCAAACTGAATGTAACAGTCACTCTGCTTTCCACCACTCGTCACAGGACAATAGAACGCCGGGTGACCTCCAATTGCAAACGGAAGTTCCTCCTCGGAAGGATTCTCCACATGCCAAAGCACTTCCACCTTCGCTCCGTCCAGCCGGTATCCGAGTTTTAACACAAACTCATACGGATATTTTGCAAGTGTCTCCTCATTGGAACGCAGCACAAACCAGATCTCATTGTCCGTCTGTGACTCCAGCGTAAACTCCATATCGCGGGCAAATCCGTGTTGTCCCATATCATAAATCTTACCCTTCGTGCGGTACTGCTTACCACTTACATTTCCTACAAACGGGAACAGAACCGGTGAAGTTCTGCCCCAGTATTCCGGATCTGCGCACCACATATATTCCGCACCGGTTTCCTTCTTGACCAACGATTTCAGCTCCGCACCATGCGAATCAATCTCGATGCGGATCTTATCATTTTCCAAACTATATCTTGCCATAGATAACCTCCTTATTTTTCATCTCACTTGTTTTCTATTATAACAGACCTTGCGTTTTTTTCATCTCCCGGTTGTACATTTTATGCTTTTTTAAGGAGTTACGTTACCCTCATTTGCTTCCAGATAATTATCCACATTGTCGATCGTGACCTTCTGATACGGAAGATAGACTTCGGTTAGATTTTCAAAATTGATCCCGTCCAATCCTTTTCCCGATACCGATGCAAATACGATAGCAGCCATTATCTGCGCCTGGCCTTCTTTATCATTGTAAACCGTTCCTGTAAGACACCCATCCTTCACCGCCTCTAAAGCTTCCTGCATACCATCAACCCCTAGCATCATCGGCATATCATCCTTTGTATATCCCATGAGCCGGTAACTGTCCAATGCTCCCAAAGCCATATCATCATTATTGGACAGCACCAATTCAATCGTATTCCCATACTGCCTGATCAGCTGCTCCATTCGGTTCTGAGCCTGTGCGCGCTTCCAGTTTGCGATCTCATAACTAAGTTTTTCCATCTTTATTCCTTTGGCAAGAATCGTCTCCACCGAGCTGTCCGTTCTTACAATTGCATCCTGATGTCCCATCTCGCCTTCCAAAACCACATACTGGATCTTTCCATCATGATTTTTATCGATCGACTTATCTTTTAAAATGAGATCCGCTGCAATTTCTCCCTGCATCTGCCCCGACTGTCTCGCTTTCGCACCAACATAATAAAGCTTATCCCATTGCATCATGTCTTCCGCGACCGGTTCCCGGTTAAAGAAAATGATCGGAATATTTTTTTCTTTTGCACTATCTATAATTTCAGACGGGTCTGTGCGATCCACCAGATTAATGCACAAAATGTTGCATCCCTCATCAATCATTTCTTTTACCTGATCGTTTTGCGTCTTCTGTGAACCCACAGCATCACGGACTGTCACCATAACATCATACGAATCACCTTTTTGACTATTTAATTCATCCTTAAAACATTGGATCAGATTGCTGATAAAAATGTCTCCCTGATCGTAGCATGCAATCCCCACATATATTTCGTTTTGATCGTCTGACTCAGAAGCTCCGCAGCCCATGATCAGGCAGCCGATTCCGATAACGGTTAGAATGGCAATGCAAAGTCTGATTCTATTTTGTCTCATATCGTTTATCCCTCATTAAAGCAATTATTGGCTCATGATAAAAAGCAATTCCTGATTACGCTCCGAAAACAATTCCGATCTGCGGATCACGGTATATTGCACCGTCTGATCCTCCATTTTCCGGATATCTCCATTCAGTTTGTGAACCACCTGGGTCATACACTGATATCCGGCTCCGAATTCATCCGGGACAACCAGACACTTGACGCTGCCATTGTCCAGATAATAGACCGATTCCGTAGAATTACCGATTCCATATACATCCGCTCCGTGAAGCCGGTTTTCTTTCGAACAGGTTCCGGCTTGTACCACACTCCGATCATCAAGAGTCAAAACTACATCCACCGGCTTCTGCTTCTCCAGAATGGTAAGACCATCCTCATTCAGATTGCCGGTAAGCTTCCAGTCGATTTGCGCCCCCATACGTTCAAGCTCGCTGCAGACAACCCCCTTCTTCACATAAGTGACATCCGATGCCACATCGGACGAAAAGATACCGAAGGTTTTCCCTCTGATATCTCCCCCATAGTCCTTGAGTACTTCCTGCACCAGCTGCTTCACAAGCGCAGCCGCATCTGCCTCGGTCGTTGCATATGTAGACTGGCTGCGATTATAACCGGCCGATGACCCGATCAGCATCACCGGTATCTTCGCAGATATCGTTTGCAAAAGTTCCTCGGAGTCTGCTCCCGGTATCGGTTTGACAATTACCGCATCTGCACCTTTTTTTATTGCAAACTGAATGATCGCTGCTTCATCTTCCATCGACGCAATATCATCCGTACTGATCACTACCATTTTGGCATCACAGTCCTCAGAAGCCATGCGAAGACCGTATTTCAGCGATGACCACTGACGGCTGTCCGAATCAGGAAGTACAACCGCAACTTTATAAAATTCCTTTTCTTTGTTCTGAAAAAGCATCGAACCGGCAAGCACAATGACAAGTATTCCAAGCACGATCTCCAGAATAATGTATTTCTTTGTTCCACTGCGTATATTCATACCTTATTTCTCAACTTTCCTGTCAGTTTCGTGTTCATGGATCTGCCGCCCCTTTTCAAAATACTTCTGACGTTCCTCACTGAACAGTTCCGCCGGCATGCATATGGATACCGTTGTTCCCTCATCCAGTTCACTTTCAATCTTTAATCCATACTCTTTTCCAAACAGAATCTGAATACGATTATTCACATTTACAAGACCGACTCCCGAACCCTTTTTGTGCACACGCCCCGTGTCCGTAAGAAGATCATCAATCTCATCCGGCGGAATACCTATTCCGTTATCGGTCACAGAAAGAATCAGCATACCATTGTCCATTTTTCCGGAAACTCTAATTTCTCCACAATCTTCCATCCCACGGACTCCATAATTGATGGCATTCTCAAGGAGCGGCTGCAGCGATAATTTTACGGTACAATATTCATAGAGTGACGGATCCACATCGAACACGACAGAAAACTGGTTTTTGTAACGTGTCATCTGAATATTCATATAACTTTGTGCATGCTGAAGCTCATCTCTCACGCGAATGATCGTATGCCCCTTCGAGAGACTGATTCGAAACAGCTTCGCAAGCTGCGTGATCATAAACGAAGCCTCATCATTTTTGCCGCCTTCTACCATCCATGTGATGGAATCTAACGTATTATACAAAAAATGCGGATTAATCTGGCTTTGGAGCGCATCCAGTTCGCTTTTACGCCGCTCATTCTGCTGCCACACCACTTCTTTCATCAATTCTGCATTCTGTTGATACGATTTTTGGATGGACTCTCCCAGATGGCGGATCTCCGTAGAACCTCCGATGTAGATTTGGGGTTCCCTGTCGACTTCGTACTTTGTAACCGAATCATTCAATTTGCGAATCGGTCTTGAAATGCGAAGCGATACAATCCGGTTTATGCCCACAAGCATCATGACCATCAGAAGACTCAGCATGATGATAAACTGTCTGGCATCGATCATTTCATCCGTAAAAGTAGAATACGGAACCACTCCGACCAATTTCCATCCGGTATACCCGATGGAGTTTACAAGTACCTTGCGATGCTCCCCCTGAAACCTTTCATCGTACACACCATCCTTTTTCTTTGCAGTCTCCAGATTACTTTCGCTTACGATCCTTCTGGCAAGCTGCACCTGCTGCGGATGATAAATGATTTCACCGTTGCTGTCGCACAGATAAAAATACTGTCCGTTACCGAGTGTATTAATCTGCCGCATCATCCGGGAAATACTGGAATAATCCATATCAACAAGAAGCACTCCAAGCTTTGCTATCTCTCCATTTGACATATCCACTGCGCGACTGGAAGAAATAACCCAGTAATAACGTCTGGTTCCATCATCAAAGATATTTTGGATATGAGGTGTTGAAAAATGGATATTTTCCACCTCGCGTTCCGCCTCAACGAACCACTGCTGCGACGTAACATTGACCTCCTCTTTCTGCGCCACAACCGGCTCTGCTGCAAGCAGCTCCCCATTGTTCGTATATACAGCGATGCTTCGCAGCTTGTCTTTATTGGCCTCATAAAGCAGCTGCATCTGTTCCTTGACCTGTGCCAAATCCGTAACGAAATTGGTTTCCTTGATAATGTTGTAATATGCTGCATCCGATACCTGCCGCATATTGACCAGGTATTCTTCTATATTATCTTCCGTCTGTTCCATCAGCTTCGCTGTGCTGTTTACGCTCTCCTGTCGGGAAGCGGAAGAGAACAGGATATACATGACACTTCCCATGCATAAAACAATAGAAATAGAAATCAGTGAAAAAGCAATCATGATGGTTGTCTGAATTTCTCCCGGCTTCCAATTTTTTAAATGCTTCAATCGTTTTTTATTCAACCTTTGTATACTCCGATCTGTATTTCGATGGTGAAACCCCATATTGCCGCTTAAATACATAGCTAAAATAGTTAGGATCTGTATAACCTACACTCTGCGCGATCACGTAGCTTTTCTCCGTTGTCTCAATCAGAAGACGAGCCGCCTTTCCCATACGATATTGTGTCAGATAGGCAACAAACGAGTCCCCTGTCTCTTTTTTGAACATACTAGAAAAATAGGAATTGGATATTGCAAGCGCCTCACAGATATCATCCAGCGATAAATCCTCCTTCTGATAATTATTGTGAACATATTCCTTTGCCTGCCGTATCATCGACTGCGCAGAACTGTCTCGTGCACTCTGGATTTTCTCATGCAGCCTGATACATTTTTCAAGCAGCCATTGTTTTAACACATCCTTTTCCATCGTGATCAGATTGGAGTACTCTGCGATCATTTCGCCGGCCTCCTCCCCCATACCGGCATCGTTATTGATGGTAAAACGATAAAGTGTACTGACCAGCTCCATCACCGTCACCTGATGCTCCTTTATGGATCTGGAATGTTCATAGACCTTATCCAGATAATTCTCGATTGCATCACCAATATCTTCCGTTGTTCCGAGACGGATCATCTTAAGCACCTGCGCCAGTTCCGATTCACTGTCTGTCACTGAGATTTCTGCTTTCTGCGGAATGATCTCCCGAATGTTGATGGCGCGTTCCCCACCGTAAAGCACCCTGTAGGATACTGCCTCTTTTGCACTATTGTATGACTGCGGCAGATCTATGATATTCTGACAGATCTGGCCGATTCCGATGGTCACAACCGCCCCCATAATACGATGCATATATTTACAGAATCGGTCACATTCATCCGTGAGTTCCGGAATCTCACTTTCTTCCTGAAGCTGTACGATCATCAAGGTGTTGTCAAGGTAGGTAAAACTGCTTGCATTCCATTTTTCTGCCAGCTGCTCCCTTACCTGCTTGTCGACCGACACCCTGAGCAGCCGGACATCCATATCTTTTGGAGATTTGGACGCCGAAGTATGCACAACCAGACAGCAAAAAAGCGGACCATCAAACGAGATCTGGAAGTTTTCCATATATCCGGCAAGCTCGTCCTCATGGATTTTACCCTCGATCAAAGTCGAATAAAAATTTGCCTGAAACAACGGAAGGGAATGCATATAATATTCCTGCAGGACCGCCACGTTTTTCTTTTCGTCGATCTCCTGATCCATCTTCTCCTTGAGTTTTCGGAATACATTGGTCAATTCGCCTGCATTCAAAGGCTTTAACACATACTCCTCAATTTCTAAGTGAACCGCTTCTCTCGCATACTCAAATTCATCGAATCCGGTAAAAAGCAGCACGTGTGTCATCGGGTATTTCTGTCTGATATTGCTGCACAGTTCCATTCCATCCATGTATGGCATACGAATATCCGTCATCACCACATCCGGCTGGTTTTCTTCCATGATTTCCAGCGCCTTGATTCCGTTGTTTGCATGCCCGATAACGGAAAATCCCAGCTCTTCCCACGGAATCTTATGCATGATCACCTGAATAACTTCTTCTTCATCATCTACAAGAAGTAATGTATATTGATTCATCCTTTTTCCCCACTTATTTTTTTTATCATCTACGACTAATTATACCAATTTCTTCGTATGAAAAAAAGAGTGCCAGACCAATATTTCGTCTGACACTCCTGTTTTAAAATCAATCAGTAATTACTTCTTCTGAACATATTTCAGGCAGTCGAGTGTTACGGCTACAAGAATGATGATACCGGAGAATACGAACTGAAGGTTTGTATCGATACCAAGAATCGTAAGAGAGTATGTCAATGCAGTAAAGATGAACACACCTGTTACAACACCGGAGATTTTACCGATACCACCGGTAAAAGATACACCACCAACTACACAGGCTGCAATGGCATCCATATCCCAGCCCTGTCCATAAGCTGCCGATCCCGAACCTACCATTCGGATACACTCAAGCCATGAGCCGAATCCATATAACACACCAGCCATAACAAATGCACAGAGTGTAATTGCAAATACAGAAATACCGGATACTGCTGCTGCCTCAGGGTTTCCACCTACCGCATATAAATATTTTCCAAATGTTGTCTTATTCCAAATGAACCATACAATAACGATTGCTGCAAGTGCCCAGAGAATAATTGTCGGGAACCCATTGATCTTAGGGATGATCATGTTTGGAATCGTAGGCTCGATCGCACCGAATGATACACCCTTGGTTGCGTAAGTTACCAGACCGAATATTACAAGCATATTTGCCATGGTTGAAATAAACGGATGCATCTTGAACTTCGCAGTAAAGAATCCGGCAATACTCGTAAAGAAAGTACAGAACACGATACACAAAACTAAAGCAAGTAATACTCGTGCGACTGTCGGCATACCTGTAAAATCAAAGATATGTCCGAACACACCACCCGTGTTGATTCCCTGATGCATCACGATCGTTGCAGTGGTCATACCCATACCAACCATTCGTCCTACAGAAAGATCCGTTCCGGCAAGGAGGATCAATCCCGCAACACCCAATGCAAGGAACATTCTAGGCGAAGCCTGCTGTAAAATGTTCAGCACATTATTATAGGTAAGAAGAGGAGTTCCCTTCTTGATCGGCGTGATAATACACAAAGCGATGAAAATGATAAGGATTGCAATATACAGGCCATTCTGTAAAAGGAACGAACGACGGTTGAACGTATATTTGTAATTCTCCCACTTCTGCGCTCTTGATTCCATAAATGTAAATTTGGAAAGTCTCAAATTATCGATCAGATGATATTTATGGCGGAATGCCTCATGCTTTCTGTCCTTAATCTCCTGATATTCCTTTTCAAGTTCCAGCTTTGCATTCGAAAGACGGTTCTTATGTACATAATTCTCGTCTTTGATCTCCCGCTGCTCCGAGAGCGATGCCAGATTATCTTTATGCTGCTTATCAAGTTCTGCAAGCTTTCTCTCGTAATTCTCTTTTGCCTGCACCTTCTGTGCTTCACAGCTTTCTTTTACCTGGTTAAAATAATCCACTTCAAAGTGTGCTTTTAAATATGCTTCCGCATCAGCGATCAGCTTATCGATTTCAGCCTTGTTCTTTGCTTCCACTGCTTTTGCTTTGGAAAGATCTTTGCTGATTTCGGCAATATGCTCGCTTTTCTCTGTCTTTGACAATGTACGGTCTCTCTTAATCGCATCAATCGTATTATTGTATGAGATTACCTTTGCCGTACCATCTTCTCGCAAAGCATCAATTTTTTTCTGTATTCCACCGACATATTCATCGATCGGTTTGCGCAGGGCGAGTTCCTGCTCTGCCGTAAGAATTTTACTGTTATTAGCCATATCTGTCTTCTCCCTTTATTATAGGTATTTTGCACTGAGTCTTAACAACTCTTCCTGATTGGTTTCTTTCGTGTTAACGATTCCTGAAAGATGTCCGTTAGACATAACACCAATTCGATTGGTAATACCAAGAATCTCCGGCATCTCGGAAGATACTACGATGATCGTTTTACCTTCTTTTGCCATCCGGATGATCAGCTCATAGATTTCATATTTCGCACCAACATCGATTCCTCGTGTCGGTTCATCCATCATGAATACCTGTGGTCCTCTTTCCAGCCACTTTCCGAAGATAACCTTCTGCTGATTACCGCCGGAAAGACTCGTGATCATATCTTCCGGTCCCATACATTTTGTATGCATGATCTTGATTTCATTGGCCGTTGCGTTTGTCATCTTCGTATCCGATAGCGGTATTCCCGCTTTATACGATCCAAGATTGGCAATCGTTGTATTAAAAGTAAGATCACCTTTTAAGAATAATCCATTCGCTTTACGTTCCTCTGTAATCATCGCAAAGCCATAATCCATTGCTTCTTTTGCACTCTTAAAATTCATAAGGTGTCCATTCAGGTAAACACGACCTGCTGCTCTGGTACGAACACCAAAAATCGTTTCCAGAAGTTCTGTACGCCCTGCACCAACCAATCCGTATAATCCAAAGATTTCGCCTTTGCGGACATCAAACGAAATGTCCTGCAGATGTGGCTCATACTTTGTTGACAGATGCTGCACGGATAAGACAACATCCCCCGGAGTATTATCAACCGGTGGAAATCGGTTTTCCAGCACACGTCCAACCATGGCTGTGATCAATTCGTTCATATCGGTTTCTTTTGCCGGCTTTGTCATAACGAGATTACCATCTCGAAGAACGGAGATTTCATCACAGATTTCAAAGATCTCATCCATCTTATGCGAGATATAGATCAGTGAAATTCCTTGTGCTTTCAACATTCTCATCATTTCAAAAAGCTTATCAACCTCCTGAACCGTCAGGGACGATGTCGGCTCATCAAGAACAATAACCTTGGAATTATAAGAAATTGCCTTAGCGATCTCACACATCTGACGTTGTGAAACCGACATCTTTTTCATCGGCTGCTCCAGATTGACCGTCATTCCCAGTTTTCGGAACAGTTCGGATGCCTCAGACTTCATTCTGTTTTCATCAACCATGCCTAATCCATTGCGCGGATAACGTCCGAGGAACAAATTGTCCACTACGTTTCTTTCCAAACACTGATTTAATTCCTGATGCACCATTGCAATTCCATTCTCAAGGGCATCTTTTGGTCCGGAAAAGTTTACTTCTTTTCCTTCAAGATAGATCGTACCTTCATCTTTCTGATAGGTGCCGAAGAGGCACTTCATCATCGTTGACTTACCGGCGCCATTCTCACCCATAAGACCCATGACCGTACCCTCTTTCACATCCAGATTGATGTGGTCAAGAACCCGGTTTCGTCCGAAGGATTTGCACATGCCGCGTATGGATAAGACGATGTTATCTTTCTTATCTTCCATTGCTCTTACTCCTGTCCTATAATCGATTAATATGTCTTCTGCAAAAAGTTTAGGGAGAATTTCTTCTCCCTAAACTGTCTAAATCCTATCGGTTTTTACTGATTAAGGATTGCTGTATATGAAGCTGCATTGTCTGTCTTAACCATGTTGATTGCAAATGCATCATACTGGCTTGGGTTTCCTAAACGGTTTGTAATGTTGGACTCTGTCTGTCCGTCACCACCGATGTACTCAACATCAAGATTTAACAGATCATCATACTTCTGAAGAAGTGGCTGGTAAGTAGAGCTTAAGAAGTTATCAGCTGCATTATAAATGTTCAGCCATACCTTCTTTGTTGCATGAGCAGACTCATCAAGCTGGTTTGAAACCGGAGCCCATGTAACTGTAGAATCTGTGAAATCCTGATAGTTGTCAGCTGTAACTGCTACGTTCAATGCGTAGTAAGAACGCTGATCAGCATCATATTTGTAAACATCATCAGTTAATACGTTTCCTGCATCATCAGCAGTTCCGATACCTGTGTCGATGTCAACTCCGTCTAATGCGTTACGAAGAACACGAAGTGTTAAGTAAGCCTGAACATCAGCATGCTGGCTGATTGTTCCGCCGTATCCCTCTGCGATAGCTGCAACAGCATCACTGTTTGCATCGTATCCGAATGTAGCTACCTTGTTATCTTTTGACCATGCATTGAACATTGACATTCCCATTCCATCATTGTTAGATGCAACGATATCAATCTGGTCGCCGAATGAAGATGACCATGTTCCGATTGCATTACCGGCTGTAGCAGCATCCCATGTTGCTCCTGCTGAGTTCTTCATTTCCTGTGAAGCAAGCTCACGTACTACATAATCTTTACCATTGACAGTAATCTTACCATCCTGTACAACGCTTGCAGATCCGTCTGTATTTGTTCCTGCCGGATCACTGACGATTTCACCATTATTGTCAACTGCTGTTCCAAGAGCCTTACGAACACCTCTTGTACGAGCAATGGAATCATTATGTCCGATATCACCGATTGCAAGTACATATCCGATCACACCATCACCGTTGCGGTCGATTGTATCAATATTTTTTTCAATGTAATCTGCGATCATCTGTCCCTGAAGTTCAGCACCCTGATTTGCGTCGAAACCTACATAGTAAGTATCTTTGTTAAAGTTTAACGCTGTCATATCAAGTTCACCTGTTGAACTGTTCGATGGCTGACGATTGAACCATACTAAAGGCTTATCCTTGTTAGCAACTTCTCCGGAGTTTGTAGCAGAAGCATTTCCGCCACTCTGTGTTCCTGAGTTCGATGCATCTCCACCTGAGCCACATGCCATAGATGACATAGCAAGGATTGCTGCCATAGTTAAAACCACGATTTTTTTCTTCATATTGTATTTCCCCCTTTTGCTTGGTTGTTTGTTGATATTGACAGTATATCGATTTAGCAGCTTTAACTCTATAGAAAATTTTTCGATGGATATTAAAAATTTTTATATTTTTTCGTCATAACCCCCAACATCCTTATTATTCTAATTATTCATTCGTCACTTTGCACTATATAAAAGTAGCAAAAAGCCTCTCCATACTTGCGCAGAGAGAGGCTTTCGCTTAAATCTGGTTTCCCACGATCCTGTAATAGGATCTTGATGTAATTTTGAATACGATATAGTAAATGATGGCAAACACAACAAACGTTGCAAGCAGACATCCTGCAAAAAGCGGTTTGTTTGTCAGATTCAGGATCTGAAGCAGCTTTGTCATCATCGGGAACGCTGCAAGCGTATGGATTGCTGCCGTCACAAGCGGAAGAAGAAATACAATTCGCACCTGTGAGCGAATGGAAGTTCGTACCTCCTGATTACTCATTCCGACTTTTTCCATGATCTCATATCGCTGCTTATCCTCGTAGCCTTCCGAAATCTGCTTGTAGAAAATGATCATAACGGTAACCATAAGGAAGATCACGCCAAGATAGATTCCGATAAAAAAGAAACCTCCGTAAACACTGAAGAAATCGGTCTTATTTTCCAACCGGCTCTCCACATAACAGTCTTTCCCGGCAATATCTGCATCCTCAGTCGTCACAAATTTCGCCCGGATCTCCTTGCCCAGTTTGATCTTCTGTTTGTCCGTTCCGGTCGTGTCCAATCCGATCACGCCCCTGTAACAATTTCCCTGTCCCGGTTCCACTTCCGCGAATAAAGCTTCCAATGTCTCCTCAGAATCTACAACAACATAGTAGTCTCCCTCTAACATACTTGCCATATAATTATCCTGCCCGGCTCCATAAACTCTCGTATCCGCAATCGGATAAGTATGGTCCAAAAGCGTGATTGCTTTGCCGTCATATTCCCTGGATGCATATACACAGACTTTCCCAGCCGGCACCTTTGGCACATTTTCTTCTGTAAATTCGTCATCCATCGCGATCAGGGAATCTCTTGTGACCAGATTAAGGAGGGACATCTGTCCATCATAACTGGCTTTATCCACCGCAGAGAACGCATCATTGTCTCTTATCGCATTCATCTGTATATAGTGGTAATTGCACAGATTACTTACCGATACGCCCAGCTCCTTCGCCATACCCCGAATCTGTGCCTCCGCCTCATCTTCTGTAATGTTGCTTTTGGCACTTTTGAGCACATCCGCATTCTGATATTCCGTAAAAAGTGTGATCTCCATTGGATAGCGCGCCGCAAGCTCATCATCCACCCCGGCATACATGCTGACCGTCATAGATACCATCACGAGTACCATCGTTGAGAGGATACAAATACTGGCAAGTCCTGCTGCATTCTGCTTCATGCGATAGATCATTCCGGATACCGCCGTAAAATGCTTCGGATGATAATAAAATTTATGGTTATTTCGCATGCCTTTTAACAACGCAATACTTCCGGCTGTAAACAGTGCATAGGTTCCGACCATGACAAGTACGACTGCGATAAAAAAGAGACTCATAACCTTAAGCGGATTCTTAGTTGTGATTGCGATATAATATGCAACGATGATACACACTGCACCAATGATCGCACGAAGCATTTTGGTCTTCGGCTCCTTCTCGCCGACATTCCCTCCACGGAGAAGTTCAATTGGATTTGCAAGTCCGATCTGCATCAGATTATATACAAGCGTCAGGAAATATAGGATTCCAAACACAACCATCGTAAATTCGATTCCTTCATAGTTGACAGAGAAAACAATACTCTCTTTATACTGCAGAATACGGTATAAAAGCATCAGCATCAGTCGTGAGAAAAAGATACCGGCTACCAGCCCTCCGGCAATTGCAGCCACTGCAACATACAGCGTCTCAAGACCAAGGACCTTGGCAATATGCCGCTTCTCCATACCGAGAATATTGTACACACCAATCTCTCTCTTTCTGCGCTTGATAATAAAACTGTTCGTATAGAAAATAAAAATATAAGAAAAGATACCCATGACCGCGACACCGAGTGCAAAAATCATACGTAACTGCACCACTCCCGGCATATGATCAAGTCCCTTGTTCCCGTTTAAGAACAGGATCAGATAGAACATTGCAACCGTCACAATTCCGGACAGAATATACGGAAGATAAAGTGTTCTGTTATTTTTAATATTGGTCTTCGCTAATTTCACATACAGATTACTCATGTCGCTCACCACCTGTCGTCAGAACGGTCAATGTGTCAGAGATTTTGACATACATCTGCTCGTTCGTCATATTTCCGCGATAGATCTGATGGAATACTTCGCCATCCTTGATAAAAAGCACGCGGTTCGCATGGCTTGCAGCCTGTGTGCTGTGCGTTACCATAAGAATTGTCTGTCCGTCCTCGTTAATCTGATTGAAAAGTTTTAATAGTTCTCCAGAAGCCTTAGAATCCAATGCTCCTGTAGGCTCATCTGCAAGAATCAGCTCCGGTTTCGTGATGAGAGCGCGCGCAACTGCTGCCCTCTGCTTCTGTCCACCAGACACTTCATACGGATACTTGTCAAGAATCCGGTCGATGCCAAGTTTGATTGCGATCGGCATCAGCCACTCCTGCATCTGTTTATACGGAACCTTGGACAATACAAGCGGTAGTAAAATATTGTCTTTCAACGAAAAATTGTCAAGCAGATTAAAATCCTGAAATACGAACCCAAGATGCTCTCGCCGGAACATAGAAAGTTCCTTTTCCTTCACCGATACTAGATTCTTTCCGTTAATGCGAACTTCACCGGCAGTCGGCTTATCCAGTGCTGCTAAAATATTAAGAAGCGTTGTCTTGCCGGATCCGGACTCACCCATGATTGCCACATATTCGCCCTGCTCCACCGTAAAATTAATGTTGGAAAGTGCCTGCACCTGATTTCCACCGAACCGTGTCGTATAGATCTTTTTCAGATTACTTACTTCTAAGATTGCCATTGTTTTACTCCTTTTTACCTCGTTGCCTGGGCAATTTGGAATTCCCCATGATGAGATTTCAAAATTGCTTAACTTCGTTCTTACAGGAATCAGTGTAGCAAAAAGCCGAAATGCGAGCCATCGAATCAGCTTACATTTCGACCTCCAATCTTACATTTTTGTAAGGTATCCTATATCATTTCTGAAATCCGATCCATACAGTTGTTCCCTCGCCCTGTACAGACTCCATCCGGATCGTGTGTCCCAGTTTCGTCAGCACCAGCCTGCACAAATACAGACCGATTCCTGTCGATTTCTTGTCCGCATGTCCGTTATAACCGGTGTAACCTTTCTCGAAAACGCGTGACAGATCTTCCGCACGGATTCCAATCCCGTGATCAGCAATCTTAAGATAATCCACATTCTCTTCTGGCACCGTCTCAATCACGATCTGCTGCCCTGCGCGCGAATATTTGATTGCATTCGACAATATCTGCTCGAGCGCAAACGCCACCCACTTGGCATCTGTCGTTACCATCACATCCGTTCCCTCATACTGAAGCGGTATATGTGCGCGCACCATGAGTCCGGCATATTTGTGGATCACTTCACGCACAATATCATCCAGCCGGAGTTTTTCCAGGACGTAATCATTGCCCGGTGTATTGACTCGCTGGTACTGTAGCGCCATATTGACATACTGTTCGATGTCGAACAGTTCCTTCTCTAACTCAGCCTGCACCTGCAACGAATCTGTCTCTTCCGCTCCGCTCGTAATCACATCCCCCTCTTCCAACCGATTTCTCTGCACCTGTTGAAGCAGACGCATCGCTGCGATCGGTGTCTTGATCTGATGCACCCACATTGCATAATACTCACGCATCTCTGACTGATTTCTCGCGTAGGAAGCAGCCTCTTCCCTGCGTTGCAAATCCAGATCTTCGATCATCTCCTGGTACAGCTCCTCATATGCATCCTTTCCCTCCGGAAGCACGACCTCCTCATTTTTCAGCCACTTACCACATTCCTCCAACCGTCGTACCCTTCGTGCGTAGTGTAAATAACCACTCACAAATACAACCGCACATAAGAAGATCTCCACCCCTGCAAAATACAGCTGGTCCGTTAGCGCGACATGCATCAGAAACATATAAAATACACCAAACGCCATCATCGCGATCGCGCATGCCATCCAGAGACGATTTCTTTTGATATATGATCCTACCAATTTCATCCGATCCGGTAACCAATCCCTTTCTTCGTAATAATAAAGTCCTCAAGTCCGATCGTTGCAAGCTTCTTACGCAGACGATTCACATTCACAGAAAGTGTATTTTCGTCCACATACGCATCGTTCTCCCAAAGCTTCGTCATAAGCGCATCGCGCGATACGATCTTCTCCTTATTCTCAAACAGTGTCTGCAAGATGCGAAGTTCATTCTTCGTCAGTTCCATCTTTTGATCCTGATAAGATAATGTCGCATCTGCAAGATTTAGTATTGCTCCATTGTGTTCACTCAGGCTCGCGCTGCCCGCAAAATCATAACTTCTTCGCAGCAAAGCCTGGATCTTTGCAGTCAGCACTTCAAGAGTAAACGGTTTGGCCACAAAATCATCGCCACCCATACTGACCGCCATCACAATATTCATATCATCTGACATCGATGACAGAAAGATGATCGGCAGCTGCGAGATCTGACGGATCTGCGTACACCAATGGTATCCATTGTAAAAAGGCAGATGAATATCCATCAGTACCAATTGTGGATCAAACGCAGCAAATTCTTCCATCACTTCATCAAAATTCTCCACACAATGAACGGTATAATTCCATTTCTCCAGATGATTCTTCACCGTTCTTGCGATCACTTCATCATCTTCCACTATAAAAATTCGATACATCATAAACTCCTTCGGACTTATCCGAGTATATCAGCTATTCTTTATTGCCACTGTCCTTCTTCGTAATCCCCGGCACCATCGCCGCAGGCTGGGTGATCGCCGTACCAAGTATCATTTTCACGATCCACACAAAGAAAACCATAACAAGAATCGGAATCAGGCAGGTCGTAACAATGAGTACTGCAAGTCCGTCAATGAATTTGTTCAGCATATACTTGAATTGTTCTGTTGCAATACTGGCAGTATCCTTTGCCTGTTCGATTGTATCTTTTGCTTTATCCACAAGTCCTGCGAAGAAACCTTCATCCCCTGAATTCTGATCGGATTCTGTACTACTTTGGGCATTTTCCTCGGTCTGACTGATCAGATTCTCCGTCTCCGCAAGCGTCGTATCAATCGACTCCTGGTACGTGTTATAGATTAATTGAGACACGTGCACACTCACAGGAATGACTGCATAGACTGCCAATCCGAAGATCAGAATCTTTACCCCGAGTTTCCAGAAGAAATCTCTCCTGATTCCAAAATACAGAGCGATTGCAATCATCGCAGCCGGTATCAGCCACCGGAAGGTGAGAGCTCCCAGAATCGTCAGTAAATATTTCTCGAGATAAATTGCAGAAACCACAATCAGGAAATATCCGCTTAAATCGGTCAGTTTTTCCGCAATCGGCGTACCGGTATCGCCCGGTATCAGTGTAATTGCAGCGGAAAGTGCCGTTGCTCCTGCGCATAACTCCAGTGCAGTCGTCTTCTTTTCATCGAGGTATGTGATCGTTTTCTTGTTCACAGTGTATTCCGGCGAAGAATAATTTTTCGACAGTACAATATTCGACACTAACGCGATCACAATACATAGCACAATCATAACAATTCGAAAAATATGGTTCTCTTTTATTCTTTTCTTATCCATGCTCTCACCCTCTGTTGTTCCTATTCATCCGATTTTCTGTCAACTGTTCTCTTCTTTATTCTATCGCAGCCACTCTGTAACACAAGGGCTACTGTACTTGTTTCTGATCCGCAAGATAGTTTACCGCAGAAAGTGCCGCAACATTGCCTTCTCCTGCCGCCTTAATGTATTGATACGGAGCTCCCGTGATATCACCACACGCAAAAAGCCCGGCAATATTCGTCCGGCAGCCTCTGTCAACAATCACCTGATTATTCTCAATCTGCAGTCCCGGAACCAGTTGTGACGGTGCCACCTGATCTCTCAGTATAAAAATGCCATCCGTCGGAATACTTTGTTCCTGCAGTTTAAGTACCAGATGATCATTCTCTTTTTCCATTCCAACCGGTGTCACATTCTGCAACACCTTCACTTTGTTATTCCAAGGCGAAAATTCCTGATACATCGGAATATAGATTACTTCTTCTGCCAGTTCCGCCAGGAAATCAGCTTCCTTTTCCTCATCCCTGGAGTATCCGATCACAACCGTCCTGCGCCCCCGGTACAGCGCACCATCACAGGTCGCACAATAGCTTACACCTCTTCCCAGATTTTCCAGTTCTCCCGGAAATGGTTTGGCAGTGGACATTCCGCAGGCAAGGATAACCGTGTCTGTCTCATACATCGCTTGATGTCCCTGAATCGCGAAATATTTCCCCATCGCATATACTGTGTTCACTTTGTCCTCTGTGATCTTAATCTGCATCTGTTCCAGATGTCTCTGAAACGCCTTCTGCATCTCTTCTCCCGACACCTCCGGAAGTCCCAGATAATTCTGAATCGTATGCGCCTTATTTACTTTGTCACTCAGTAACTTGCCTCCCAACAGAAGAATGTTCTTATTCCGCACCTTCGCTGTAATTGCGGCTTCCAGTCCCGCCGGACCGGTGCCTATAATTGCTATATCGTATCGAGTCATCCTGCTTCTCCTTTACCGTTTCTGTTATCTATTTCTTCTCAATTTCTGGAAGATTACCCAATTCAAAACTGCTTAATGTTGTCATTTTGTCGTAATACGCTTTATACCTGTAAATCGTTCGTTCACTGACATTATTACGTTTTGCAATCTCCACCATAGTCATACCGCTTTCATAACCATCAACAAAATCATTGTATATTGCCATCCATTTTGCATTGTGTTTCTGCCTTCCGCTTAATTTACGATTTTTATAATATTCCAGTTCTTCACGTAATTTGGCATTCTCGTTTTCTAATTCTTCAATTCTTTTTATTGCCTCTTCAAGTGTTGTCACATTCTTCATCCACCCATTCCTCCACTCATGCCATTATCATTTTGTCTTTATTATATGTTTCTAATCCGTATTAGTCAATATGGTTTTGTCATACCATATCATTCTTATAACAAAAAAATTTCACCCGAAAAAAGCTGCTTATTTCCAAATACACTTGAAAATAAGCAGCTTAGCCGACTTAGATATCTTTTCTTTGAAGTTGAGTCACACACTCCACATGCACCGTGTGCGCGAACTGGTCCACCGCCCGCACCTTCTTAAGCTCATATCCGCCATCCACTAGAATCCGAAGATCTCTTGCAAGTGTCGCAGAATCGCAGCTGACATATACGATGCGATCAGGCTGCATCGCAAGCATCGTGTTGAGACAGACCGCGTCACAGCCCTTGCGCGGCGGATCAACAACGATCACATCCGGATGGCGCATCGCTGCGTCCGAGCCACAATGAACCGGTTGTAATGCATTCTTCTGCACATCGGATGTTTCTGTGCCTTGGGAATCACCGGTTGCATCCCCGCTTTCTTCGTAGAACTGCGGCAGCACTTCTTCTGCTTTTCCGACGAAGAACTCTGCATTCGTAATCTCGTTGAGCTTCGCATTGTTTTTCGCATCCTCGATTGCCTGTGGAACAATCTCCACACCATAGACCTGCTTCGCCTTCTGGGAGAGGAAAAGAGAAATTGTTCCGATGCCACAGTAGAGATCCCACACGGATTCTTTACCGGTAAGCCCCGCATAATCCATTGCGATGCTGTACAGTTTCTCTGTCTGCTCCGGATTCACCTGATAGAAGGACTGCGGCGAAATATGGTAAGCAATCGCGGTGTCCGTCAGGGAGAAATCATCCGTATTGCGCAGATGGATATAATCCGTGATATACGGTTGTCCCCAGATACAACGCGTTTTGCGCCCCAGTATCACGTTCGTTTTCTCCGTATTGCTGTTCAGCGAGATTGAAGTCATTCCTTCGATCTGCTGCAACTGCTGCACAAGATCATCCTCATATGGAATCCTGTCCCCATTAATGATCAGACAGACCATAATCTCCTTCGTCGTAAAGCCGTAACGGATCAGCACGTGGCGCACAAGACCGCTTCCGTCCTCTTCCTTATACGGACGAATCTGGTGTTCTTCCATCCATTTGCAGACGATTGCAAGGATCGGCTGATTAACCTCTGCCCCAAGCATACAATCCTGCACCGGAATGATGCTGTGTGTGCGCGCCGCATAAAAGCCTGCGATCACATGCCCTTCCTTGTCCGTTCCAATCGGAAACTGCGCCTTGTTACGATAACGGTAAGGCTGATCCATTCCGACAATCGGAAGCATGACAGCGTCCACTTCTTCCTCCGAAAATCCACCGAGGCGGATCAGATTGTTTCGCACCTTCTGATTCTTGAATGCAAGCTGCTCATCATAAGAAAGAGCCTGAATCTGACAACCTCCGCAACTTCTGTGCAGCGGGCATTCCGGCTCTACTCGATGCGGGGAAGGACACTTGATCTCCTCCACCCGCGCATATCCATAATTTTTCTTCACTTTCGTTGCACGTGCAACGATCTCATCACCGATTAAAGCGTCCTTCACAAAAAAGGTCATTCCTTCGTATTTGCCGATGCCTTCTCCGCCGACGCCCATATCTGTAATGATCAAGGGAAATAAATCGTTTTTCTTCACTCTTGTTACCCTTCTATAAATATACAACTATATCGTACTTGTTCTACGAATATTGGTATCTAACAGGCGATTGAATCCCTGCCACTGCAAATTGTTCTCCGGTACGCCTGCAAGCACCTCGCGAACCGTCTCCATCTTCGCATCCAGATTATCTGCAAAGCTAAGTGCCAAAGCTTCGACCAAAGCCGGTTTCTTCGGCGAACCGTATTCCAGTTCTCCGTGGTGTGCTAAGATGCAGTGCTTCAATTCGTTGGCAAGAACCTCCGGGAATCCGTCGATCTCGCGGATCTTCTCCCCGATCCACTCCGCACCGATCATAATATGACCGAGCAGCTGACCAGCGTCTGTATAATCATTGGCCGGGAATGTGGAAAGTTCCTTCAGCTTACCGATATCGTGGAACATTGCAGCTGTAAGCAGCAGATCCCGGTTCAAAAACGGATAGTTCTGTGCAAAATAATTACAGTTTCTTGTCACACTGACCGTGTGCTCAAGAAGACCGCCAACAAATCCGTGATGCACACTTTTGGCAGCGGAATGGAACTTAAACGCCTTGGCAAAAGCCGCATCATCGAAAAACATATGTAAAAGCCTTGACAGATACGGATTCTTGACAGAAGCGATGTATCCCATCATCTCCTGATACATCTCATCAATATCTTTATCACTTACCGGAAGATAATTCTCCGGCTCATACTCGCCCTCACCGACCTTGCGCACCCGCTTGATCGACAACTGTAAGTTTCCCTGAAAACTTGTGACATCACCTGTGACAGCGACATAGTCCAAAGCATCAAACTCGTCAATTCCAACCGAACCCGGATCCCAGATCTTGGCATCCAGCGTTCCTGTCTTATCCTGTAAAAGTACATTATCATACGGCTTTCCAGACTTGGTCAATGCCGCCTGTTTGGATTTACATAAGTAGATTTCGTTGATTCTCTCTCCCTCGCGGAGAGTCTCGATAAATTTCATAATTGCTCCTTTATTTTAAAATTCCTGCTTCAATTTCACAGGTTAATTCTTTATAACCATTACTGCCTTCCCGCATGAATACCACAGAGTACGTCTCTCCCGGCGTCAATCCGAGTACAGCATCCGTATACGAATCATCCGTTGTGATATCCTTATCGTCAATCTTCTGGATGACATCGCCGCTTTGTAATCCCGCGTTCATCGCCGGAGAATCCATCTCAACTTCCTTGATATAAACGCCCTTTGGAATACCATAGGTGTTGGCAATCTTATCCGTCACGGTCGAAATATGGGCTCCCAAATACGGAACATCCTTCGACGCATACAAAAGCTCCATGATCCGGTTCAGTTCCGTCACATCGACCGCCGTCAGAGCGCCTGTCGAAGCTGCGCTGTAATTCTGCATCACAACGCCGATCATTTCACCATCCGTATTGATCAGAATTCCGCTTGCATTCTTGTTCGCGACAATATCCGTTGTATACACAGAATAATTGCTGTCCTGCGTAGAAATCTCATTACCTGTGGATGTAATATTTCCCGTCAGGATCGAATAGTTGGTTCCGAGCGGACTTCCCAAAGCGATCACAATGCTTCCCTTGTGCACCGTGCTGGAATTGCCCATGGACATAATTTTAATCAGAGAAAGCGTTGACTTCTCCATCTTATCCTTAGCGACCGCAAGCACCGCAAGTCCTGTGTTTCCATCATACTTCATCAGTTCTGCCGGTGCGACGGAATCATCGATAAATGTCACATTGATCTTCGACGCATCCTTGATCACCTTGCGTTCCGTAAGGATCAAAAGCTTGCCGCCGGTATCACCAACGATCGTGCCGGATCCCTGTCCCTCACGCTCATAGGAAGTATTAAACCAGTCCGTATCACTGACCACGCTCGTGATCGTCACGATCGACTTATTGGCAACATTGCCGATCGCATAAAGCTGCGTCTGGATCTTCTGGTAATCATCGATTGTAAATTCCCTGATTGTCTCCTTCTGTTCCTGCGTATCGTCCGGTGTCTGCGTCGCTTCCTGCGTATCCTCCGTCTCCGGTTCCTGCGAATTCTGCACCTGCGTATCCGGTGTATTCTCCTTCAGTTTCTCCCGCAGCGACGGCAGCATCAGAAGCATCACAAGGACAGCCGTCAGCGCAAAAACAATACCACATCCTGCCGCGGTCAGAAAACGGATCCAGATGCGCTTGTAATTCTTCGGCTTATCTTTAATTTTCTCTCTAACAAATTCATTCTTCGGTAATTGCTTGTCTTCCATGTACGACCTTCTCAATCCTCATTTGAAAAACCAACACATCAACCAATATTATATTCGCATTTCTGTACTCTTGCAACCATTTTTGCCTTTTCCCGCAAACAAGAATGAGGTATAATGTATGCGAAGCAACAAGCAGTGCCAAATGTGAAATAAACAGTTCACTGTGCTCGCACAAAGGGAACTGTTTATCTTTGATAGTGCGAACGTTGCGGTACATCTCTGATGTATCGCGTGACACACGGTTAGCGAGAAAATCACAGATTTTCGAGCGAGCACTGCAAATATGAAAGAGGATACACCATGAATAAAAAAGTTTATCATACATTGGAATATTACAAAATACTCGACATGCTCGCCGGATATGCGGCCTGTGAGGAGACAAGGAAACGCTGCCTTGCCCTGACGCCGCTCACTGACAAGACAGAGATCGAGCAGTTGCAGACAACGACAGCCGACGCATTGAGCCGTCTCTACAAGGGAAGCGGCATCAGTTTCGCCGGTGTACACAATATCAATGGACCACTGAAGCGTCTGGATATCGGCGGCACCTTAAACACGACAGAGCTTCTTATGATCAGTTCGCTCCTTGAGGTTGCAAAACGCGCCAAATCCTACGACCGCTCGGATCATGCGGATGACAAGACCGATTCGCTCTCCCTGCTGTTCTCACAGATCGAGCCGCTGACGCCTCTGCACGAGGAGATCAGGCGCTGTATCATCGGAGAAGACGAGATTGCGGATGATGCAAGTCCTGCTTTATCCAAGATCCGTAAATCGATCCGTGGCATGAACGACCGGATCCACGCGCAGCTGACCAGCCTTATGAACAACACAACAACCAGAAGCTTCTTGCAGGATGCCGTCATCACGATGCGCGACGGACGCTACTGTCTGCCGGTGAAAGCAGAAGCCAAGACTTCCGTTCCCGGAATGGTACATGACCAGTCCTCCAGCGGATCTACACTTTTTATCGAGCCGATGGCTGTGGTCAATTTAAATAATGAGCTCCGTGAATTATTCTTAAAGGAGCAGGAAGAAATCAATGCAATCCTCGCGGATCTTTCCAACCGTGTTGCGGAAAATGCGAACGGAATCCGCCAGGATTATGCTGTACTTGCAGAACTCGATTTCATCTTCGCCAAAGCACAGCTCGCCAAATCCTACAATGGTGTTGCCCCACTCTTCAATGAAGAGGGACGTATCAACATCCGGAAAGGAAGACATCCGCTGCTCGATCCGAAGAAGGTTGTTCCGATCGATGTCCGTCTCGGCGACGAGTTCCGCCAGCTGATCGTCACCGGACCAAACACCGGAGGTAAGACGGTATCGCTTAAGACGGTCGGACTGCTGACCCTGATGGGGCAGGCAGGTCTGCACATTCCGGCAGGCGACCGTTCGGAACTTGCGATCTTCCATGAGATTTATGCGGATATCGGTGATGAGCAGAGTATTGAGCAAAGCTTAAGTACCTTCTCCTCTCATATGACCAATATCGTCCGCATCTTAAAAGACGCGGATGACAGAAGCTTATGCCTTTTTGATGAGCTGTGCGCCGGAACCGATCCGACAGAAGGTGCCGCACTGGCCATCTCGATTCTGCACAAGCTTCACCAATATGGTGCTACCACGATGGCTACCACACACTACAGTGAACTGAAAGTCTACGCGCTCTCCACGGAAGGCGTGGAAAACGCTTGCTGCGAGTTCGACGTCGAAACCTTAAGCCCGACCTACCGTCTCCTGATCGGTATCCCGGGCAAGAGTAACGCTTTCGCAATCAGCTCGAAACTCGGACTTGCGGAGAACATCATTGAAGATGCGAAAAGCCGCTTAAGTGACAAAGATGTTGACTTTGAAGATATGCTTGCCAATCTCGAAACCAGCCGCATCACAATTGAAAAGGAACAGTTGGAAATACAGAAATACAAAGCGGAAATTGAACAGTTAAAACAGCGTCTCACCACGAAAAATGAACGACTCGATGCAAGCCGCGACGATATTCTTCGCAAGGCGAACGAAGAAGCCTACCAGATTCTCAAAGAAGCAAAGGATCTTGCGGATGAGACGATCCGCAACTTCAATAAATACGGTCAGGGACAGGCTCCGATGAGCAAGATGGAGAAGGAACGAAGTAAAGTCCGCGACAAGATGAATGCGAGTGAAAAGAATCTGTCCATGAAGAAGAAAGAGACGGTTAATCACAAGGTTCCGAAGAAACTTCGCGTCGGTGATTCCGTCAAGGTTCTCTCAATGAATCTTAAGGGAACTGTTCACACGCTGCCGAACGCCAAAGGTGATCTGTATGTGCAGATGGGAATTCTCCGTTCTCTTGTCAACATCAAGGATCTTGTGCTGATCGATGACGATGCAGCTTCTCCGATTGCCAAGAAATACGGTGGCAGTGGCTCCGGCAAGATCAAGATGAGTAAATCCGCTTCGGTATCCACAGAGATCAATCTGATCGGTATGACAGTTGACGAGGCGATCGCGCATCTTGATAAATATTTAGACGATGCTTATCTGGCGCATCTGCCATCCGTCCGCATTGTCCACGGTAAGGGAACCGGCGCATTAAGGAATGCTGTGCAGGCGCACCTGCGCAGGCAGAAATACGTCAAATCCTTCCATGCGGGAGCTGCCGGCGAAGGAGATGCCGGTGTAACAATCGCTGAATTTGATTAAAGTTAACTATTCAGACCCCTGAGAATAAGAAAAACTGATACGTCATGCTTGCATGTAAGTAACAGTTTTCTTATTCGTAAGGTGGCTCGAATAGAGTCACCGCCCCAGATATGAGCAAAAGTAGTTGCGATAGCAACGAGAAAGCACGATTTATCGTGCGCTTTTGCGAATGTATGGATGGGGTTCTGAACAGATGCAATTAATGAATAAACAGGAGGAACACTATGGTATCAAAACAGAAAATACTCATCGTTGATGACGATAACAACATTGCAGAACTGATATCGCTCTACCTCACAAAAGAATGCTACGACACCCGCATCGTCAATGACGGCGAGGAGGCACTGATTGCATTCGAACAATACAATCCCAATCTGATCCTGCTCGACTTAATGCTTCCGGGCATCGACGGATATCAGGTATGTCGCGAGATCCGTGCCAAGAGTAACACGCCAATCATCATGCTCTCCGCCAAAGGCGAAGTCTTTGACAAAGTGCTTGGTCTTGAGCTCGGTGCTGACGATTATATCTTAAAACCTTTTGACTCCAAGGAACTTGTTGCCCGCGTGAAGGCAGTACTCCGCCGCTACCAGCCGGTCAAAACAGAAACCCCACCGGTTGTCGAGATCAAATGTGTGGAATATCCGGATCTCATTGTCAATCTGTCCAACTATTCCGTTGTCTACAACGGACGACCGATCGACATGCCTCCGAAGGAGCTGGAACTTCTTTACTTCCTTGCCTCCTCACCAAATCAGGTATTTACGCGTGAGCAGCTTCTCGATCATATCTGGGGATACGAATATATCGGCGACACACGAACCGTGGATGTCCACGTGAAGCGTCTTCGCGAGAAGATCAAGGACCACAGTTCCTGGTCAATCGCAACGGTATGGGGCATCGGTTATAAATTCGAGGTAACAGAATGAAATCACGCATGTACATAAAAATGCTTCTCGGCTATCTTCTTTTTGGGATCTGTGCCATCGTTATCCTGTGCACCTTCACCCAGAATACCGTCTCGGAACATTTGGAGCGCCGGGAAGCGCAGCAGCTGTATCGCGAATCGAACCTGATTGCATCCGGATATGCTGCCAATTTTATGAATTCTTTTCTGTCTCTGCATGACTTCCAGTCGCAGATGGAGATGCTAAGTACCTATCTGTCCGCAGAAATCTGGGTCATTGACAATCAGGGACATATCCTGTTTAATTCCGCGGACGCACAGATTGGTCAGAATGCCGCCAAATCCGAGTATACGAGTCTTCCCGACTTTGACAGCACCAGTTTCAGCAATCATTTTTATACGATCGGACGCTTTTACGGAATGTTCGACGAGGATACCTTAAGTGTGTTCTCCCCAATTACGTCCAATTACAGAGTCCGAAGCTATGTGTTGATCCATAAGCCGGTATCCGGAATTGTCCGGGTTTCCAATGAATTTTTAAATATCGCATTCTACACGGTAGGAATTCTTGCACTTTGCGCACTTTTACTGCTGCTTGCCTTTTCCTATCTGAACTACCGGCCGCTGCGTGAGATCACAAAAGTTGCACAAAGCTATGCGAAAGGCAATTTTGAGCCACGTATCCATATCCATGCGAATGACGAACTTGGAATCATCGGCAATACGATGAATTATATGGCAAACGAGCTTGACACCTTAGAGGAAGACCAGCGCAAGTTCATCTCCAATGTCTCGCACGATTTCCGCTCGCCGCTGACTTCGATCAAAGGCTATATTGAAGCAATGCTTGATGGAACGATTCCGGTCGAATTGCAGGACAAGTATCTGAATATCATTCTTTTTGAGACGGAACGTCTGACAAAGCTGACGCAGGGAATCCTTGATCTCAACCAGTTCGGACGCCATCGCGGCATCATGCTCGATCTGGCAGATTTCGATATCAACCGGATGATCAAGACAACCATCCTGACCTTCGAAGGAACCTGCGAGAAGAAAGGGATCACGTTCGATCTCGTCCTGACCGGGCAGGAATTATTCGTCCATGCAGACATGTCGAAGATCCAGCAGGTTCTCTATAACCTGATCGATAACGCAACGAAATTCTCGCACCAAAACAGTGCGATTAAGATTGAGACCAGCATCAAGAACGAGAAAGTGTTCATCTCTGTCAAGGATTCCGGCATCGGGATTCCGGCAGACAGCATCAAAAAGATCTGGGAGCGTTTCTACAAGACGGACCTCTCAAGAGGCAAGGATAAGAAGGGCACCGGACTCGGTCTGGCGATCGTCAAAGAGATCATTCAGGCGCACAACGAACACATCAATGTCATCAGCACGGAAGGTGTCGGAACGGAATTTATCTTCACCCTGCCGCTCTCGCAAAAAGAAGTGCAGTAGCATTTGCCACTGCACTTCTTTTAATTCTCCTCATGAAGTTCATGAACATCCAGATCTAATTCATTTCCGTTGCGGTCGTATGCCGCATTCTTCGTATTCCACTGGAAGCTTTCTCTGTCAAACTTCTTGTCG
>UQRC01000031.1 GCA_900543445.1 uncultured Lachnobacterium sp.
GATATAATGGTGAATCTTGTAATGAATTTTTTGACAATGTAGTTAGTTCGTGAAATTTATTATTTAATGAAATTGGTAAATCGGAATTTACAGAACTACAAAGAAAGGATACATATTATGGAAGGAAGATTAATAGCATTTGTTATTTGGGTAATAATCGGCGTATTATTTATTGTAATGGGCATTTATGATTTTAATTCCAAGAAAGCAAAACCTTTCGGTTTTTGGGCAAATGCTGAGGTAGCGCCCATAGAAGATGTGAAAGGCTATAATCGTGCTTTGGGCATATTGTGGTGCGTGTATGGTGTTTTGTTTACGTTAATTGGATTGCCTTTATTAGATGGGCAGAATTCGGGTTTGATTATTATACCTATATTGGGTGCAATGCTTATTAGTATTGCGGCTATGGTAGCGTATGTAGTAGGTATTGAACCCAAATACCGCAAAAAGAAATAAATGGAAACTTCAAGTTTGGAGAATTGAGAAAATCGGAATTTGTTGATTTAGTAAAATCAAATTTTCTTCACTAGGAGGTGTTTATATATGGCTGATATTGAATTTATTAGATGTTCTGGGACAAATGAAGATTTTATTGAGAACTGTCAGTTATTAGATATGGATTTAGATAGGCGAGTAGGAAGAGTTATTAAGAGAGATAAATATAAACAGTATAATCAGCTTGATGAGATAAAAGAGGTTGTAGTTGTGTATATTGATGGAAAAGCCGCTGGTGCTGGAGCAATTAGAGAATATCAGTATGGTGATATCGACAATGCAACCGAGTTGAAAAGATTGTTTGTCAGAGGCGAATTCCAGGGAAAAGGAATAGGAACCAAGCTAGTTCTTGAATTAATCGAGTGGGCGAAAGAACTAGGATATAGGAAATTGATTCTTGAAACTGGAGAATTGCTACAAGAATCGTGTCATGTATATCGAAAAGTAGGATTTAATAAAATGGAAAATTATGGTCCTTATGTTTCAATGCCAGAATCATTGTGCATGATGAAAGAATTGTAACGGAAAAGAACTCGACAACTTCCAGTTTGTCAATTACATGTGACATTGAAAGAGTCAGCCCATTCAAGGTGCTGGCTCTTTCAAAAATTCCATTCTAATAAATTGCATGATAACTTAGATTAAAAATGAATACCCATTAGCCGGAAATGAATAGAAAATGAATAAAAGTGTGGTGTTTCGTATAATTATGAGTTAGTATGCATCAGACACACTTTTGTAAAAAGGGAGTAATATAAAAGGAAGAGTACGAAAATGAAATTTGTAATACAACGCGTGACAGAAGCTAAATGCGAAATTGACCAGAAGATCACTGGACAGATTGATCTTGGTTTTTGTGTACTGATCGGGGTTGCAGAAACGGATACAGAAGCAACGGCAGATAAAATGATCCGTAAGTTGCTTGGGATGCGCATTTTTGCTGATGAATCAGGAAAAACTAACCTTGCATTAAAGGATGTAAACGGTTCTTTACTTTTGATATCACAATTTACACTATATGCAAACTGTCGTAAAGGAAATCGTCCGTCCTTTACCGATGCCGGTAATCCAGAACTTGCCAATCGTCTGTATGAATATATTATTACAGAATGCCGCAAACAGATTACAAATGTTCAAACTGGAATCTTTGGAG
Organism: uncultured Lachnobacterium sp.; assembly: GCA_900543445.1. Classification (GTDB taxonomy): domain Bacteria; phylum Bacillota; class Clostridia; order Lachnospirales; family Lachnospiraceae; genus Roseburia. The sequence goes on from UQRC01000031.1 coordinate 1,649, forward strand.
CGGACATGAAAATTTCACTAAACAATGATGGACCGTTTACAATCATATTAGATTCGGAAGATCTTGCCTGAAATTCTCTGTTGTAGTGGAGTAATTCTTCGAGACGTACGCGGAGAACGTGTAGTGGCTCCTTACTTGGAACTATTCGCAAAACAGGAACGTAGTTTAACGATATAATTACCGATTCCGTAATTATTCGTTTAAATGGGTGTTTTGCGAAAGCGAAGCGATAGTTATCTATTTCCATTCGCGCGATATTGAAAAAGTAAATATTAACTTCTGCGTAGCCGTTTGGTTGCGCTTTTTTATTGCATCCTTTCGGGGGTGCATTTTTTATTGTATCGCCAAAATGCCCCGATAGAAGATATCCCTTGTTCGTAACCTCAACCTACGACTTTTAACAGTCGTAGTGGTGGAGTGCCGGACATAACGACTCCTATTCCATCGGGCATATGCCCGATTCAATTAGGAAAAGCCTTAAGGCTTTTCCCTACCGACTCCCCTTGGGAGTTCGGGCAAGGGGAGAACGTCAACTTGTTGACAAGAGGGGATAGGAATGGTACACCCCGACTCGTTAGGATGACCAATGACCAACGGCAACGAAAATAAATGAAAGGGTGTTGCCCTTACTTGACAATGGCAACACATTACAGTCATTTATGGAAGGTGCTTATAATATCCGTGTTATTCGTTATGAAAACGGCTTGTTTGAAATCCGACAATATTCCAATCCGGTCAATGCGATCTATGAAGGGGAAACCTCTGTTACTCCAATCTATCAAACCGGAAAGAAACGGAAAGTAAACCTCGAATACAATCCTTTTACGGATGAGATGGAAAAGCTTCGTACAATCGAAGATGCTGAACGAAGCGCGAAGAACTCGCTAAATCGCACGAAGCAAAACATCTATAAGTTTTCTCGACAAGCCGATTGGGAATATTTCATTACCCTCACTTTTGATGGTTCAAAAGTCAATCGGTACGACTTTGATGAATGCATGGGTAAAGCAAATAATTGGTTTAATAATCAAAAGAAGCGTAAAGCACCCGACTTAAAATATCTGTTTGTACCGGAACAACACAAAGACGGCGCTTGGCACATTCATGGAGTGATCGCGGATGTTGGAGAAATGTCCTTTGCGGATTCGGGGCGTGTTGCCATAGGCGAGAAAGCCTATAGACGTTCTGACGTTAATTCGGAGTTTGCAACGATTTATAATCTGTCCGGTTGGCGGTTCGGTTTCTCAACGGCTACAAGAGTCCGTGATAAATATAAAGTTGCTAGTTACATAACCAAGTATATAACGAAAGACTTGTGTGAAAGCACTTTCGGGAAAAAGCGGTATTACCGCAGCCGAAATATACCCGAACCGATAGAAAAAGGATTCATAGTCGAACCGAAAGATTTTGATTTCTTTATGACCGAAATGGTTGATTCTTTCGGGTGTGGCGTGGTTTATCAAAAAGAAGTTAATGGATTTTATCAGTCTGTAACTTATAGATTCTATCAAGAAGAAAGAGAGGAAAAAGAGAATGAATAATGAAAACGTAGAATCTAAGAAAAAAACGCCTATTGTTGTTGAGATTGGGATTCATGGCACGTCGCTTGAACAGTTATTGTATGCGCAAGCCGTGATTGTGCCGGAATTAACAAAAGCCTTATCGAAATTTGATGATGTAGGGTTTCGGTATGAATAACTGCTTTAATTTTTGGTGTTCCATTCGTGATACGTGTATCTATCGCGATTTAACAAAAGGATGCTCTGATATACCATTCTGTAAGGTGTATCAGAATTGTGAAATCTGCTCATGGAAAAAGAATTGTAAAGAAAGAGAGGAAAGAAAAAATGAGTAAATTAATCGGTTATTGTGAAATGAAGAAAACAGAAGGCAAGATTTGTTTTGTGACGGATTCCGGAAAAGCTCCGGTAGTCGGGGATATATGCGAAAAGGTATTCCTTTTCGGGGATGTATCCAAGAAGATCACAAACGGATGTATCGGACACGATGTAACCTTTGCATATGGATGTGGTTATAACGGTAAAGCGTATGTTGCCGATGTAACAATAAAATAAAATCGCGAAGAAAGGGGGAACGAAGCTATGCCAACACTTTTAGCAGAAGCTTCTACAGTAAGTATGACAGAAGCGGTTACTTCAATCATGGGCGTTGTCTCCACTGTAATGACAACAATTACCGGAAATGCCACTCTTATGACATTTTTCTGCGCTTCCATCGTGGGCGTTGGAATCGGCATTTGTAAGAAACTTCGCGCAAAGTAAAGCGTGCGATGTTCGCCAGGGGGGCGGGGCTTATGCTCCGTCCCCTATTTATTTTATACTCATAAAAAGGGGGTAACTATGAAATTAAGAAAACAAATTAAAAATAGAATAGTGGCGGTTGCAATGCTGGCGGTTGTGCTAGTTAGTAGTATTTCGGTTTCGTTTGCAGATTATAATGCTCTTCCAAAATTTCATTATGATATTACTGTTGATGGACTTAGAACTGAAGTCTCTTGTGATTCTGTTGATAATAAACCTATTTATTTATTTGAGTTTTTGAGCAGTAGATATGCTGATCCTTTGATTTATATTGCTTGTGGTAGTTCGTTTTCTGGAAAACAAGTAGACTATAACGAAAAAAATGAAATATATAATTTATCTGAAATAAAATCATATTTGAATCATTGTAGTATGTTTGGGGATATATATTGCGCTAATATGACTAAATTTTATCGGAATAATAACGTTCATCGCATAGTTGTGGATTTAGACAAATATCGTGCTTTTTTGGCATCGGGTGAGGTTAAACATGATAGTGGTGAAAATTATGAAATACATATCATGTCTGCAACTATACACGGTGGTTTATCGCAGGTTGGTATACCTAGTGAGTGGTGTCATGTAGCGGGTGATGATATAGAAGGAAGTAAAGACAATCCTATCCCAGATGAAAATATTGGTACTTTAGTACTTAAAAAATCGAAATGCTATTGGGTTGGTGATGGAAGTATGGACGTTTCCCAACGTGTACAATGGGCAAATAAAACAGATACAGATTTTTCACTAACTAATAATAAATATGCTATTACTCGTATTGAGGTAAAGATTGGTAATCGTGTAACTTATTTTGGTGATGTTGAACATCATGGTACGGGAAAGAAAGTTGATAATTTTGGCAAAGTATATCCGTTTAAATATGTTATTGCAACGGATAACCCTCATGATTTTAGCTTTAAAGATATGTTATCTGCTTCAAAAACTGATTTGACAAAGTATAATGCTGCTATGTTGGAACATGAATATGATTTATATTTTCGTGTGGTGTGCGGTACTGCTTATGGTACGTCTGCGGAATGGCATTGTGGAAATTGGACGCGGTATCGTGTTACTGATGATCCTAAACAGGATGGAAAAAACGAGAGTGATAACGGACATTTTAATGATAATGGAGAATGGGAAAAAGATAAGGATACTGATGTTGATTCGGGCGGTATTGGTAACGTAGATGATAAGGATGATCTTGAGGACGATTTTAATCATTTTAAAGATTCGGAAAATTGGAAAGATTGGTTGAATAAAGAAGGACTTGACTTAGATTCCGCTAAGACTTTTATTGATCAAGTCGCTGATGTTCCTAAAATGATAGGGGATTTATTTTCGTTTTTCCCTGATTGGGTTAAGTATTCTTTCGCACTCGGCTTTGCTTTTATTCCTTTTATCATTGTAATTAAGTTTCTAAGGGGGTAGCATATGGAATTTATAGCAAGAATTTTTTTCGGCTTTGTGTATTGTTTTGGTACTTTGGGGGTGTATTTGTATGGACTTGGCTAAATTATTTAAACAAGTTGCTAACTTGTTTATCAAATATTTTTCCATGACCTTTACGTTTAATGGTATGAAAATATCTGTTGGCGCGGTTCTTTTATTTGTTGCGCTTGCGGTTGTGCTGATTTCATTTTTTAGGTCGTTAGCTGATTAGAAAGGTGGTTGTATGAAATGGAAAATACGGAAATGGAAACGCAGATTTCAGAAATTCTGCCGACTGTTGACGGCTCTGTTGATACGTCTGTAACTGAAGCGGTGCAGACGGTAGATGCTTCTGAAACATTAACTAATATTTATAATGATGTTCACATTATCATGGTACTTATGATTTTAACATTCGCTATGTCGTGCATGCGTGCATGGCGAAGGAATTCACTGAAAGGGGTGTAGTTGATGGATGAAGTAGTTAATCTGATTTTGCAAGGCTCAGAGACGCTCGATGCTCCGGCTATCGTCCGGCTTGTTATTGTCCTTATGGGACTTGAATTGTTCAGTGTTGCTTGTGGTTTCCTTGGAGGTATGAAGAAATGATTATTGTATGGATTGTGATTATCGCAATCGTGTTGTATATGTCCGTGATTGCTAGACTTGTCGTGTTGCATCCGGTCAATACAATTCGATTCGGTATTAAAGACTTGTATTATTACTTTCGACATAAGGAATATAATACATATACCGCCGGAGTGCTTAACTGTTACTGTGCGCATTTTGGCGGTGGTAAGACTCTTTCTATCGTTCATTATGTTACCCAACTTTTCTATCGGTACAACAATAAGATGGTGTGGGATAGAGGACGGAAGAAATTTGTCCGGCAAAAAATGCATATTATCTCAAATGTCGAATTGAAAAGCGTTCCTTATGAACCTTTACAAAGCTTGTCGCAAGTGGTGGCTTGTGCCTACAACAATAAGAAAATCGATGATGAAGCGAACGCTAGAACTGTGGTTCTCGTTCTCTTGGATGAAGCAAGTGTGCAACTTAACAGTCGCTCTTTCAAGACGAACATTGATCCGATATTCTTGAATACGCTTCTCACAAGTCGGCACTATCACATAAGCTTTTTGTATTCGAGTCAGAAGTTCAAGTTAACGGATGCTTTGATGCGTTCTGTGACTCAGAAATGTATTAACTGTAAGAAGGTGTGGCGGTTCATGGTACAGTCTGAATACGATGCCGATGAGATCGAATACGCCACTGATCCTACGATGGTCAAACCGCGTAGAAGATTAGGTTTCTTTATCACGGATAAAGACTATAATGCATATGATACACTTGCTTGTGTTGACAAGCTTAAGAAGTCAGTCGATGAAAACGACATGATGTCTCCGGAAGAAATCCTCGCCATGCGTGGCGATATTAATCCCGACAATGACAATGTCGGTCGTATGTCGAAGAAACTTCGTAGACGATACAAAAAATCGCGGTAGGGTATAGGCGCGGAAAGCTTGCGCGCGCCTATACCAACCGCTCAAAACCTTTGACAAGAATAGACATATCCCCTATAATTGATTTATCAATTATGGGGGTGTTTTATTATGGAAAATGAGAAAAGACAAGATTTTTATTGGGAATCTCCTTGTGAGAAATGCCACTATAAAAAAGAGGGTAGTAGTGTATCTGGTTGGACTACGTTCCTTTTGATAATGTTTGTTATTTCATTTTTTGGTATGTTCTATTTTTGGCAAAAAAGTGATGCTCTTGAAAAGAAACTTGAAAATGCATTATATATTACTGATAGTGGGGATTTACATCGTGTAAAAGACGGAAATGATAGTAAAGTTTTTGATTCTTCTTCATTCTATGAAGGGTTAGGGGATTTGTTTGGTTCTTTTGGGGATGGCTTTGGTATAGTTGATGAATAAAAGAAAAGAGGGCAGTGCGCCCTCTTAATTTGTTTCAGAATGGATATGATAAGATTTACAGATATTAGGTTTTCTGTACGATTTTGTGTGGTTTAGATTCGATAGATAAGTATTTGCGTCTTGTGGATTTAAAAAGGATGCAACCCAAGTGTTGATTGGGTCACATCCGGATAAAGTGATTGATTCGTAAACATTGTATTTAGTCATTTTCTTTAAACTCCAACATACTTAGTATATATTCAGATCATCAACTGTTTTTTGTGTAATCCAATAAAATTCTTCTATGAAATGTTTGATTATTTTAAAGCTGATTGTGCCGTATTCTGATTGATAATAACTGACAAAACAATCTAATATTTCATCGTATGTTAAGCAGTCGGTCGCTTCGTCTAAGTCTTTGATGTTGTATCCTATGTTTGAGTTTTCGTTGATTGCGGTTACCATTAAATTGTGTTCGTAGTTAGTCATAGTGGTTTCTCCTTTCAAAATAAACAATAAGTTAATGCGTACGAAGCGAAGCGCGCTAAGTACACTTCCGGGGCTATACATGAGAATCAACGTCCCGAAGCCGCGTAGCGGAACGGATCAGCGCAAAGAATAACGGATTGATTTAATGCTGATCCGTTGGACTCGATTCCATGTGATATAATAAAAAGACTGCGCGCGAAACAAATTGTTTCCCTCGGCAATAAAAAAAGACGTTCATAACGTCAATTCGGGGATTCATAGTCTGTTGTGCAATTTGTATATTTTAGTGGGTTTAGCTGACGCGGATCCACGCCAAGAAGTAGTGGTAAAATGTACAATATTACCAAAGATATTTTCAAAGAATAAAAACTGCTTGCCAAGTTGTACGCGCGGTGCTAACATAAGACTTGCAGAAGTTAACTATTCGCAAAACACAAGTTTTACGAATAGTTATATCAATTCGATAACAGACTTACGGCGTATAACGCCTTTGAACGAAATAAATAACATAAAACACCCTGGAACGAAACATGTCCAGGGTGTCTATTTTTCTTTAATTAACTAATTATTTTAAATTTTATTTATGCTTATTTTCATCCATTTTCTGTCTGAAATCAAGAATTATATCTACACATTGTTCCGGTGAAATCTTACTTGTATTTAATGTCAGATCGTAACTGCGAGAATCTCCCCATTTCTTGCACGTGTAGTAATTATAATAGCTTGCACGCTGCTTATCCGTTTTCTGTATCAGATCTTTTGCTTTATTTTCCGTAATATCATTGCGTTTGCTTACCCATTTGATGCGATCCTCAAGTTCAGCGTGTACAAAAATATTCAAACAATCTGGATTTGAAGCAAGTGCATAGTCAGCACATCGACCCACAATAACACAGGATTCATTCTCTGCAATCTTTTTAATCGTGTCAAATTGAGCTAAAAAAACTTTGTGGTTCAGCGGCATATCAAGAAATGGTGCCGAAGAATAATTACCTCCGGAATATGTATCCATTACTAATGAATATAAGAAGCTGCTGGTCGGTTTCTCATCATGATTTACAAATATATCTTCACAAAATCCAGAATCTTTCGCAGCCTGTGCCAGTAGTTCCTTGTCGTAGAGTTTTATCTGAAGACGATCGGCGAGAAGCTTTCCTACTTCATAGCCTGCACTTCCAAATTCTCTTCCAATCGTGTAAATTTTATTGCCCATATTAAAATCCTCCAATCCATTGAATTGATATATCTATTATACATCAATTATGTATTCGATTTCAATAAACAAAGCAATTTTTCAAAATATTCAGGCAATGGTGCAGAATATTCCATATATTCACCGGTTTTTGGATGAATAAAACCAATCGTTTTTGCATGCAGACATTGTCCCTGCAGATGCTTAAATGGCGAACGACCGCTGGAATACAAAGTATCTCCAAGAAGTGGGTGTCCGATGCTTGCCATATGAACACGAATTTGGTGTGTTCTTCCTGTTTCAAGCTTAAATTGCATATAGGTGTAATTTTTGAAACGTTCTAAGACCTTATAATGCGTGATTGCCGGCTTTCCGTTTTTCTCATTGATAGCCATCTTTTTACGTTCAATCGGATGTCTGCCTATAGCGCCTTCAACAGTACCCGAATCTTCCTTGACATTACCACACACAATTCCAACATAGATACGATTGACAGAATGTTCCTTAATTTGCTGCGCAATGTTTACATGCGCTTCATCATTTTTGCAAACAATAAGAGAACCGGTGGTATCCATGTCAATACGATGTACGATTCCCGGTCGAATTTCACCATTAATCCCACTTAAAGTATCCTTACAATGATACATGATCGCATTAACAAGAGTTCCGGAGTAATGTCCGGCAGAAGGATGTACGACCATTCCTTTCGGTTTATTTACAATTAATACATCATCATCTTCATAGAGTATGTCAAGCGGAATATTTTCCGGTTCAATTGTCGTCTCAACCGCATCCGGAATTTCAACAGTCACAATGTCATCTATTTTTACGCAATAACTTGCTTTCTGAGGTGTCTCGTTAACGGAAACCTGTTTGCTTTTGATCAGTTTCTGAAAAAAAGCTCTTGAAAACTCTGGATAAATAATACTTAAAAATTTATCCAGACGCTCTCCCTCCTGCTCTGCTTCTACTTCAAATGATTCCATTTTCATAAATTTTTACTCCTTTGATTTCTTAGAAGAAAAAAATACGGCATAATCTTCTTCTTTGTAGTAAAAGAAAATTACAAGAATCAGTGCAATTGCGGATAATGTAACATAGATATCTGCAACATTAAAAATCGGGAAATTAATCAGACTAAAATAAAAGAAATCAATTACATAATGATGAATCATTCGATCAATCAAATTTCCGATTGCCCCAGCAAAGAATCCCATCAAAATAACATTAAGCGGTAGAAAGTGACGATTCCACGGAATTCTTTGATATAAGATTGCAATCAGGATCAGAACAATAATGGTAAGTACGATGAAAAAAGCCATCTTGCAATTCAAAAAAGCCTGTGGATGTGTATCAAAATATGTAATGTGAAAGATCTTATGAATGAATGAAATAGGATCAAAGCTAAAAGCCGCACTCTGATTCTCCAGATATTTTAATTCAAAAACACCGTCAATGATTACAAATCCGGGTTTATTCTTAAGTCCGGTTGCTGCCATAAACTTCGTAATCTGATCAAACAGAATCAACAGAATCGAAACTACTGCACTTTTTAACATAATTGACTTATTCTTTTTTTGTTCCATAAGTAGTATTCTCCATTTTCCTTATTTATATAACCTTCAAATATAAAGATGAAAACATACGCGAAGTTTTCCCTTTTTACTTAACGAGTTATTGGTTTCAAAAACAAAACGTCCCTGTCCACGAACAGAAACAATTGCCCCATTTTCACATGACTGATTGCAATTTGTAATGCTTTTTCCATTAATAAATACTTTTTCAGAAGCAAGACACTCTGCTGCTTCCGATCTTGACATATGATATGCCTTGGCGATAATACAATCAATTCGGTTGGATGCAATTATTTCATGAACATCACGAAAAGACGGCTGAACCTGTAGTTCACGAACCTGATCAAATACCGTGATTGATACAGCGGTATGACGGATCTGCTTGAGATTATCCAAAATAAATGGATAAATCGTATCCTCACAAAAGACAAAATATTCATTGTCACGACAAAGCAGATCACCAACCCGACTCCGTTCAATTCCAAGATTCATTAATGCTCCAAGCAGATCCCGATGTGTTAATTTTTCCGCATACTTGGGATACTGCGGGATTAATTTTAAACAAACGATCGGATAATCCCATTCATAACAAAGAGCATCAGGGATAAATGCAACCATCTGACGCTCCGAACCATCATATCCGCCAAAGAGTTGACTCTTAGTATAAAACTCTTTCGATGCGGTATGATAAATATTTTGTTCATTTAAATTTAAAAAATCGCTAAAGAGAACAATCCCTTTCTGATCTGCCTGTCTTGATAAATCAACAAGGCGCTTTTTACATAATTCCTGTTCGTTCATATTGTATTATACTGTAAATCCCGGGAGATCAAATGAATCCATCAAATTCTGGATATCTCCGGAAATATCAACTCCGTTTGGTGTCGCAAGGAAAATATAATTAGAAATTTTCTGAAGATTTCCGTGCATGGCAAAGGTTGCTCCGGAGGTAAAATCGATAATGCGCTGCGCAATCTCAACATTTAATCCCTCCATATTGATTACAACTGTACGGCCATTTAATAATGTCTCGGTAATCTCCAATTCATCCTCAATCGCATTTGGTTTAATTACACATACTTCCATGCCTTGCTGCCCCTGTTTCTTATTCTTTGTGATCGGCGTAATCTTGTTAACGTTCTTCTGACGTCTCTCTGACATATCAAAATTTGTTTCACTACGCTTCGCTTGCTGCTCTTCTTTCCGTTCCTTACGGGACGGCTTCTTTTCTTTTACTTCCTCTTCTTCGTAATCATCTTCAAATTCATACTCATCGTTATCGAATTCATAATCATCTTCGTTTAATCGCATAACATCGAGTAATTTATCCATAAAACCCATTTGTTTCGTTACCTGCCTTATTATATATTATAGTTTCTCTCTCCGAAAATGCCCGTTCCGACACGAACCATCGTAGCACCTTCTTCAATTGCGACCATGTAATCTCCGGTCATACCCATGGACAGGACATCCATATCTACATTATCTATGTTTTGCTCAGCGATGTCAACCGATAATTGGCGGATTCCTCGGAAATACATACGGTTGTCCTCAGGATTCTCTACATACGGTGCAATCGTCATAAGCCCACAGATATGTACATGTGGAAGTGCTGCTATCTGGCAAACCAATTCGTAGGTTTCTTCTTTATGGATACCAAATTTACTTTCTTCTTCGGCAATATTAACCTCGACAAGGATATCAACAGTTACATCTTTTTTCTCAGCCTGCTTTTCAATTTCTTTTGCAAGATGTAAGCTATCTACGGAATGAATCAATGTCGTATGACCGACAATGTATTTTACTTTGTTGGTTTGAAGATGTCCAATCATATGCCAGCGAATATCAGATGGTAATTGCTCCATTTTATCGCACATTTCCTGAACCTTATTTTCACCAAAATCCCGGATTCCCTGATTGTAAATCGTAGAAAGCATTTCTACAGGTTTTGTCTTGCTGACCGCAATAAGTGTTACCTCATCTCTGCTTCTTCCAGCTTTCCTGCACGCAGCGTCTACATTATCTTCAACTTTTTTTAAATTTTCACATAACATTGTTTCCATTTTACATCTCTCCCATTCATTTATTGAATCACTAACTGATTTTCTTTCACTTTGGATCCGTCCAGTGCAATATGGTCATATAATGCGATTCCATAATCAGTTTTCGGATCAACAATCGAATAGTTATCATTTTGTGACAAAATACTTATTTGCTTAAATACAGCATAACCCTTATTAATATTATAGACTCCGGTAAGTGAACCAACATCATCGCCAATCGTATAGGTTGATGAGGAATCGCTTTGGATAACAACATCTCCGGCATTTACCGATTCATCGTCAATGTAATATGCCTTCTTCGTCTCATAATAAATCGTCGGTTGAACCAAAGAAACTGATTCCTTCTTTTTCTCCTTGGTTTGAATTAATAATCCTGGTGCAGAAGAATCGCCGCCCTGTGTAAAATATTTCTTAGGTACCGTATAGAATTCTTTGCTGGTAATTGCAGAATTAGGAATCTTAAGTCCTGTTTCTTCAGACAATACCAATTCAACATCAACAAAACGATCATTGACATATCGGATCATCGCGGTACGGAGTGTTAATTCCATATAATAATTTCCATCTTTTTTCGTCAGCGTAAACGGAACCGTTATCGTAAAATCATCTTTACAAAAGCGAATCTTTACATATTCGTTTTCTGCAAGCTGCTTCGCCACATCATCCGATATCGGAAGAATAATATTCCATGTTTCACTGTTAATTCTTTTATAAGCAACATCCTGTCCCGAAACCTGCGTATTGTTCTCTAAAGATGTCTGCTTATAACTTGTAGAGCTGAGATTATCTACCGTAAAATTATCTGTTGTAACACTTTCATATCCATCCGTGTAATATACCACAACTCCCGGTTTCTCAGATTTTTTCTTATAGAATGTATTATTAGCTTCCGCAGAATCAATCGCATCGGAAAGCTTGTTTAAAGCATTTACACTCAATGTCTTTGTTAATTGTGAATCCAAATCTTCTTTCAATGTATATACGGAAGAATACGAATTGGAATCGTATGAGTTATGAAACAAATCAATTTTATCCGATATTTCAGAAAGAGACTGAGAAGTAAGACTTGTTCCATCTTTGGCAGCAGATGTGATTTTTTTTGAAAGATCACCTTGCGTATCAATCGAATAAACAATATCATTCACAGATACTTTCTGCCCATTTTTAATATAATAATTAATGTATCCGCTTTGTCCGGCATAAACTACGGTTTCATCTCGTAAAATCAAGCCTCTATATACATGATTGGTTGCGATTGTTCCCTGTCCGACTTCATATTCTGCAACCGGACTGGATGTCAGATATGAAATTAAATTAAATGCCATATAAATGATAATGATTAAAAACACAACGATACCGACATTAAGACTTGGAAACCGATGCATCTTGATCACTTTGTCTTTGTTTGCCAACGAATTTCACCTCATAATTTGATACTCTTATATTACCATTTTCACACCTTGAATACAATCGTTGATAATCATGTATATTTTAATTCATTTGGAACAAACTATGTAAAGAATATCAAAAACGGAGGTAAAAAGAATAATGAAATGGTTAGATAACTGCCTGCTGACACTTGCTATCATTGGATGCATTGTATGGGGATTAATCGGATTTTTCCAGTTTAACCTAGTTTCCTTTTTGTTTGGAGACGGAACATGGCTCACCAGGATTATTTATGCACTTGTAGGTTTAAGCGGATTATACATCATCAGTTTTTATGGCAGAATTCGTTCATCTATGGAAGATTAGCCAAGAAAAAGTACCGCTGGTCACCAACTTGGCCAACGGTACTTTTGTTTATTTATCTGTTACTTCATTTACTTTTTCTTCAATTCTCTGCTTAACCAATGCAGCGATCTCATGCGTCTTCATATTCTTATATTCATCATAATAAATCGGATCCAGATAGTACACATAGGTTGTAATCGGACCACAGTGAAAACTGTTAAATACCTTATAAGAATCAATTAAAGCAATCGGAACAATTGGAGCCTTTGATTTTAATGCGATTTTAAAACTTCCAGCCTTAAAATCACAAACCTTATTACGGTTATTGAATTTATATCCTCCTTCTGGAAATAAAATATAGCGTCTTCCAGCCTCGACTTCTTTGGTCACCTGATTAATAATAGTAATTCCCTGTCTTGGATTGTCTTTCTCCAAACGCTTTGCCTGAACAAGATCACAAAACTCTCTTACAAGAATTGTGTGTGATTTAAACTTGTCCATCACAAAGGAACACGGTTTCTCATGTGTGTACATAATACCGAGCACATCGTATTTTCCCTGGTGGTTCGGATACATCATATACCCGCCTTCTTTCGGCAGGTTTTCTACACCAAATGCCTTCGTTGAAATCTTACCGGTTTTATTCATAAGATATATAACATGATGTACTAATGCATAACGTTGCTCATCCGTATAACGTTCCGGATGCATCGCACGATTGCGCATAAGTGGAATAATATATGGTGCACGATGAAGATTCATGAATATTACATAAAATAATTTAAACATATTTCAATTCTCCTACCCATGCATTATAAAGCATTCCATCATTTTTTTCAATCTTGTCCTTGATGAGATTCATCAATTCGAATACATCCGTCTCTACTTTATTTCTGTAGAATAATAAGCAATCGTAAGGTAATCTCCTGCATGAAGCTCGTCCTGATTTGTAAGATGATTTAATTCACTGGTCTCTTTGATAAAATCATCTTTAGAATAAACACCATCTACTATATATTTATCAGAAAGGGTCCACAAACTGTCACCTTTCTCAATCTGAATGCTTGTATAATATTTGTGAAGTGGCTTATTGTCACGTGAACTTGCAAATGTGCGAATACTGCTTCCAAGTAAAATTAACAGAGAAACAATTAAAATACCTGCAATAGCAATCACGCGCTTCTGAATCATCACTTTACGTGCTCTCTGATTCAAACTGTCATTCGCTTTCCGGGAAATTTTTTCATTATAAACACGTCTCATAAATTTATCCTCCTTGTACATCTGTAAATGTATGTATTTTGATTTATCCCTATCTTATTCGAAACACTGTCCTATAAAAAGTTCAATAAAAGAATAAATGTTTGCGAACATTTGTTTGCTGTAAGCATAATATAATACACGAACGTTTGTTTGTCAATAAAAATCGAACAAATTTTCGAGAATATATGTTTGCTTTTAAACCGAACATATGTTACACTTTATTTAACAACCTGTCGATGGTTGTAATTATGCGAATATAAATCTATTTTGGAGGAGTTATTTTTATGGCATATGGCAAGATTTCAGATAAGCAAAGAGAAATATTAGATTATATTAAAACAGAGATTTTAAACAAGGGATATCCGCCAACGGTTCGCGATATATGTGAGGCGGTCAAGCTGAAATCCACGTCTTCCGTTCACTCTCACCTTGAGACATTGGAAAAAAATGGTTATATCCGAAGAGATCCGACAAAGCCTCGTGCAATCGAAATCGTGGATGATAATTTTAATTTAACAAGGCGTGAAGTTGTTAATGTCCCTATGATCGGACGGGTCGCTGCAGGCCAGCCGATTCTCGCAGTCGAGAATATTGAATCTTATTTCCCGATTCCTGCTGAGTTTATGCCAAATGCGGAATCGTTTATGCTTCGTGTGCAGGGAGAAAGTATGATCAATGCTGGTATATTTGACGGAGATAATATTCTGGTAGAGAAATGTGATACTGCACATAACGGAGAAATGGTCGTAGCGCTTGTGGATGATTCCGCTACGGTTAAAACTTTTTACAAAGAAGGGGATCATATACGTCTGCAGCCAGAGAATGATTTTATGGATCCTATCATTGTTCCGGATTGTAAAATTCTTGGTAAAGTATTTGGCGTATTTCGCTTATTTCCATAAATCAAATACAATGAGATAATTTCACTTATAAAAAGACAGTCAGAAAATTTTCTGACTGTCTTTTCTTTAAAAATATAAAATTATAATTCTACAATTTTTCCATCTCTCCAAATTCTTTCCAAATCATAGAATAAACGATCCTCTTTTGAGAACAGATGAACAATGATATCCTGATAATCCATCAAAATCCAGGTTGACTGACTGTTTCCTTCAATCTGCTTTGCATGCAGTCCCGCTTTATATAAAGCTTCATCGACCGCATCCTGCATTGCTGTCAACTGATTCTGGTTGCTACCATTTGCAATAATGAAATAATCAGCAATCGAAGAAACTCCCGCAATATCAATTACGGTTACATCTTCCGCTTTCTTATCTTCCAGCGCAGCAACCGCTGCCTTTACAATATCTAATGTTTCCATGGTTGCTCCTTTCCAAACTGCTTATAAAACTCATAAGTTAACTGGGTTGCCGGGTCAATCGAGCCTTTGCGGTTGTTAAGATAATGAAGTGTGTCGTAGAGTATTTCCGCTACCCCCTGATTCAGATCATGAAATGCAATCTCACGAATTTCTTCAAGGTGCGGTGCTTCTTTCCGCATCGGTTCAATATAATCAGCAATATAAATAATTTTGTCAAGGATACTCATGTCCGGCTCACCGGTTGTGTGCACCTTAATCGCATGGAGAATATCCGGATCGGTAACTCCATATTGTTCCTCAGCCAAAGCCATACCGGCCTTAGCGTGAAGCAGCCCCGGATTCTCCAACTCCACTGCTGTCATCAGAATATGATGATCTTCACACAGTCGGATTTTCTCAGCCGTTGACAAACACTTTGCACAGTCATGTAAAAGTCCGGCAAGCATCGCTTTCTCTATCGGATAGCGATTCGCCATAGCCAGACAGCCCGCAGTATACATAACGCCTTTGGTGTGCTCATAACGCTCCTTATCCAGGGTTTTCTTTAATTTTTTACGAATTTCATTCTGTTCCATCATTCATTTTGCTCCGTACATCGCTGTCAGTTCTTTAACCATTATATAAATTGTGCTCATGAATATAATCAAGCACTTCATTCGGGAAATCCTTTTCATCCGGGTTATGATTCAGCAATCTTGTCCGGATCTCCGTTGAAGAAACAGGATATTCCTCACATTCTATCATCCGGATGTCCGCAGAATACAGTTCGTTCAGCTTCTGGATTTTCTTCGCTAAAGAACTTCCACTATAAGGTTTACGCGGCATCACTAAAATGGTACAAAGCTTCGTAATAATTTCAGGATAAACCCAATGGTCAAAATAATCCAAAGAATCTCCACCCATAATAAAATAAAAGCGATTCTCCGGGTGTTCTTCCGTTATTTTCTGAAGCGTACGATATGTGTAGCTACGTTCCTCCGAATCAATCTCCACACGGGAAACCCGAAGACGATGATCGACCTTTGCAGCAAGCTCACACATATGATAACGATGATTTGCATCTGTCATGGATTTTTCATCCTTGTTTGGAGAATGACCGGCAGGAATCAGCCAAAGCTGATCTAAAGCAAACTTATCGCATGCAGCTAGAGCCATATGAATATGTCCGTTGTGGATCGGGTCAAATGATCCGCCTAAAATTCCAATTTTCATAATACTTTATTCTGGTAATTTAATCTTAGGATTCTTCTTTGCCTGACGATAGAAAATCATCTTTTTACCGATGACTTTGACAACCGTACTATGTGTGCGTTCCGCAATCACATTGGCAATCTCCTTAGGATCATCAATACAATTCTTGAGAACCGATACTTTGATCAGTTCCCGCTTCTCAATTGCTGCATCAAGCGCTTCAATGATCTCCGGGGTCAGTGAAGCCTTTCCGATCTGAAAAATCGGATCGATCGTACTTGCAAGGCTGCTAAGATAAGCGCGTTGCTTACTGTTCATAGTATCGTCCTCCTACTTGTAATAATCAAATTCATTATAGTACATGCGAACGGTATCGCCGTCCTCAATGCCCATCTCCTCAAGTTCACGCAGGATTCCCTGCTCCTTTAAGAACTTCTGGAAGAAAAGATATCCCTTCTCCGAATCAAGATTTGTATAACCGAGCATCTTTTCAATCTTTGGTCCCTCAACGACAAAAGCGCCGTCATCCGCGCGTTCGATCGTATAAGGTTCATCCTTGAAGAAATGAAGTGCCGGATCAAATTCCTGCTCATAGACAACCGTCTCCTTCGGACACTTGGAAAGTAATTCACGAACATGGAACAAAAGCTCACGTACGCCCTGTCCACTAACCGCTGAAATCGGATAGACTTTGATGCCATCCTTTTCAAATTCGTCCCGAAGGCTTGTAATGATCTCAATCTCATCACCATAGATCGCATCAATTTTATTGGCTGCGATGACCTGCGGCTTCTTGAGAAGTTCCGGATTATATGCTTCCAGTTCTTTGTCAATCGCTTTAATATCTGCGATTGGATCGCGACCTTCGGTTCCAGCTGCGTCAACGATATGAATGATCACTTTGGTTCTCTCAATGTGACGTAAGAACTCGTGTCCGAGTCCGACACCATCAGAGGCACCTTCGATCAGTCCGGGAATATCCGCAATCACAAATCCATTGCCGTCTTCCATATCAACGACACCGAGATTTGGCTGCAATGTTGTGAAATGATAGTTGGCGATCTTTGGCTGCGCGTTCGTTACACGCGAAAGGAACGTTGATTTACCAACATTCGGAAAGCCTACCAAACCAACATCGGCGATCACTTTCAATTCCAGCAGGACCTCAATCTCAATTGCATCCTGTCCCGGCTGCGCATATTTTGGAGCCTGCATGGTAGATGTCGCGAAATGCTGATTTCCAAGACCTCCACGTCCGCCTTTAAGAACAACCTGACGTCTGTTCTCACCAGACATATCTGCAATCACTTTACCGGATTCCGCATCCTTAATGACGGTTCCTTCCGGAACTTTAAGAATCAGATCTGCACCGTTTTTACCGTGACAGTTTTTCTTTCCGCCTTCCTGTCCAGGTTCTGCAGCAAATTTACGACGATGACGATAATCGGTAAGCGTATTCAAACCCTCGTCAACAAGGAAAATAACGTCTCCACCCTTGCCACCGTCTCCGCCATCCGGACCACCGTCCGGAACATATTTTTCGCGGCGGAAGGAAACATGTCCATCTCCGCCTCTTCCTGATTTAATAATAATTTTTGCACGATCTGCAAACATAAATGTTCTTCCTCGCCATGATTACAAAAATCCCCCGGCTAAATCAGTCGGGGGTTTTTACTACTGGTTATCTACTGGATATACAGAAGCCTGCTTCTTGTCTTTTCCAACTCTCTCGAATCTTAATACACCATCTACTAAAGCGAATAATGTATCATCTCCGCCGATACCTACATTCACACCTGGACGAATCTTGGTACCGCGCTGTCTGTAAAGAATGTTTCCAGCCTTTACGAACTGTCCGTCTGCTCTCTTAGCTCCTAATCTCTTGGACTCGGAATCACGGCCGTTCTTTGTAGAACCAACTCCCTTTTTATGAGCGAAAAACTGAAGGTTCATATTTAACATGTCTTACACCTCCTTGAAATTAAGAATGATAAATTCATTCCCATAGTCATTTTGTATTCCTTGTAAGCCCAAAATCATGGATTCTACAAGAAGCTGCGCATCATGATCTGCACTCTCTTCAAATGTAAAATCAATCAAACCGGATTCCTCTTCTGTCTCAAGGTGAAACGAAGAATTTGTAAGCGAGTCAATGGAATTGATCGTATTGATCACAAGAGCCGAAACTCCTGCACAGATAATATCACTTCCACTCTCTGCATATCCCGAATGACCGATGCAACGAAACCCCGTCACATCCTCATGATTCTGATAAATCGTTATAGTAATCATATAACAATTCCTATCGATTATCCATTAATCTTTTCAATCTTAACCTGGGTGAACGCCTGTCTATGACCGTTCTTCTTGTGATAACCGGTTTTTCTCTTGTACTTGTAAACGATTACTTTCTTACCTCTGCCCTCTTTAACGACAGAAGCTTCAACAGTTGCTCCGGCTACAGTTGGATTTCCAACCTTCATCTCGTCGCCAGAAACTGCTAATACCTGATCAAAAGTAACCTTCTCACCAGCCTCAACTCCAAGCTTTTCAATGGTAATGATATCGCCTTCGGATACTTTGTACTGTTTACCACCTGTTGCTATAATTGCGTACATATGGCACCTCCTATTTATCATTACTCGCCAGTTACGGTGTTCTGCTTCCCTGCAAAATGCATATAGTAGACAGAACTTCTACCTCACTGTGCGGCATACTAGAGTATAATAGCATACTCGTCCTTTATCGTCAATAGTTTTATCTAAAATTTATTGTAAAATTTCCCGCAACGATTTATATACTTTTTTTCGCGTTAATTCTACCAGTCCAAGTCTTGTAATATCAATAAACTGAGCCGGAACAGTATCCTTTTTTAATTCCTGTCTGATACAGCGTATCAGTTCTTCCTTCTGTTCCTGAGATTTTAAGTTAATAAAATCAACAATGATCATGCCGGAAATGTTGCGTAGCTTAAGCTGACGTGCAATTTCTCTTGCAGCCTCAAGGTTAATTCTTAAAATGGTATCTTCTTTACGCGACTGATTCTTACCACTATTCACATCAATTACCGTCAGAGTCTCGAGAGTCTCAATTATAATATTTGCCCCGGAAGGAAGCCAGACCTTAGAATTTAACAGTTCATCCATATTCCCGCGAATATGATAAAGTGTCGACAGGCTTAACGCATCATCTTTATAGAATTTAAGCAAGCCGTCCTGACAAAGTTTTGGCATATAGTCATTGATTTCCTTATAGATTTCCGGACAATCCGTATAGATCCGCTCAATCGACGCCATATCCTGTGCCTTTAGTCTTGCCAGATATCCCGGAATATTGCGGTAAAGAAGCGATCCTGCCTTCTCATGAACTCCGGTTTGCATTAAGTGTTTAAATACCGTTTGTACACGAATGATATCTTCACGCAAAGCCGGCTCTTCTATAGAAGCCGCATTTGTTCGAAACACAAGACCATATCCAGTATCTTCATGATCCGTGCAACAACTTTCAGCAATTGTAAGAAGCTCGTCTGCCCGTGTACCGGTAATTTTTTTCGATGTACCAAGCGTTGTGTTTGTTGTTGTAAGAAAACAATAATGCCCATGGATCGTAAGTTTTGTGCTGACAACCGGATCCTTCGTTTTAACCGCATCCCTTGTTACTTGTACAAGAATCTCGTCACCTTCACACAAAGGCTTTGTCTCAGATTGTTTTTTTGCATAAATCGGGCTTTTCAAATCGCTAAGCGGCAGATAGCACTTCTGTCCGCCTGCAATTCGGACAAAAGCAGCCTGAATGTTTGGCACAATTTTTTCGACAAAGCCGACATAAATATGATCCAGAAGTGTCTCATCCTGTGGCTCATACAACTGTATATCTGACAGTTTTCGATTCTCGTCCACCACAAGATAGGCACAGTATTTCTTTTGATTATGTTCAATTTCGGTAATGATCAGACGGTTCATCGTTATACTATTTCCTCTCCCATCGCATCGAGCGGAATCAACTGTTCCTGCTCATCTCTTGCATAAACCTCGCATCGATGAATCTGAATTGCATTCTCATCATAAATAAGATGGCATCTTTCATACAGAGAAGCAAGCACTAGTTCCGGTTTAATGTTATCAACACTTCCCGTCGATACTTTCAAAAAGAACACAGGCGCACCATCAACTTCATCAACACGAATTTCATAGACAAGCGGCTTAAGGTCAACTTTCCGCTCGCTTTTCTTCGTCTTCTTTATGATGTTAAAGCTTTCTGCCTCTACAAATTCGCGTCTGATCACTTCGCGCCACTTGGCGGTATTATATGGAATCTCATAACCTTCTTTATAGGATAACTGATAATCCGCTGCAGCTACAATTGACATTGCAGTCTTCGCATGATCCGGCAGCTTCACATAAGAGATTACCTCAACACCATCCACCATAGTTGCATTAAATGCTTCAATACTTTCCTTTGAAGAACGTGTGGATTCCACTTCAATATCAAAATATTCTCCATCACTTGTGATTCCAACACCAAGAGGCGCTGCAAACGACATGATCTGGTGTGGCGAATAACCTTCCGAATATTTGATATCAACATTCGCACGACGCACTGCCTTCTGGAAATAGCGCATCATATCAAGATGTCCGATGAATTTCATAGCACCCCACTTGCGGAATTTAATTCTTATTTTCAAAGCAGACACCTCCTCCGTACTGTTTTGCGCCACATCCGGAACAACGCATGCGGCAGTTCGGTGTGACCGTCTCTGTCAAAGCAGTCTTCCACTCTCGAAGTAAAAATGCACGGGATACACCGACATCAATGAAATCCCATGGGAAAATCTCATCATCACTGCGCACACGCTTTGTATAGAAATCGATATCAATGTCACAGGCTGCAAATGCCTCAAGCCACAGATCATAGTTGAAGAAATCTGACCAAGCATCAAAAAGCCCTCCGTGTTGATACACATATTCAATTGCATCAGAAAGCTTGCGATCCCCACGTGCGAGGACTCCCTCTAATACGGTAACATCTGCCTCATGCCAGTTATATCGGATACTCTTATGATTAAGCTGTTCCTTCACATGGTCATTCACAATCTTGGCGTGTCCAAGATAATCACCCGGATCAAGCATCGTAGCCCACTGAAACGGCGTAAAAGGCTTCGGAACGAAGAAGGATGTACTGATTGTAATCTGGCATTTGCCGTTACGCTTCTCCTTTGGTACTGTGTCGTAATACAATGCAGCGATCTCATTGGCAAGTTCCGGAATTGCACGCATATCTTCTTCCGTCTCGGTTGGAAGTCCAAGCATAAAGTAAAGCTTTACCTTATTCCAGCCACCTTCAAAAGCCTGTTTTGATCCATCTAAGATATTGTCAATGGTAAGCCCCTTATTGATAACATTTCGAAGCCTCTGCGAACCTGCCTCCGGGGCAAAAGTCAGGCTGCTTTTCTTAATATCCTGAACTTTCTGCATAATATCAAGCGAAAAAGCGTCAATTCGCAGAGACGGCAGCGAAATATTAATTTTCTTTTTCCCACACTCATCGATCAGGAAGTTGATCAACTCTTCCAGCTGCGAATAGTCAGAAGAACTTAAGGAACTTAGAGAGATTTCCTCATGACCGGTCGCAGCAATCATAGTGCGTGCAAGTTCTTTGAGGCGTTCCACATCCTTCTCACGGTTTGGCCGGTAGATCATTCCCGCCTGGCAGAAACGGCATCCACGGATGCAGCCTCGCTGGATTTCAAGCACAACACGATCCTGCGTTGCCTTAATAAACGGAACAACCGGTTTCTCCGGATAAACAGATCCGGTCAGATCCATATCCACCTGTTTCTTAACGGTAGCCGGCACATCCTCATAGATTGGTGTAAACCCTGCAATGGTCCCGTCCTCTTTGTACTGCACTTCGTAAAGCTGCGGCACATAGATTCCCTCTAATTTGGATGCTTCATGCAGGAATGCCTGTCTTGTATAACTGCCATCCTCTTTCATCTGCTTATATAAATTCAGAAAAGTGTCATACTGCGTCTCACCTTCTCCAATATAAAAGCAATCAAAGAAGTCGGCAATCGGCTCCGGATTATACGTACACGGGCCTCCCCCCAATACAATCGGATCTTCTTCCTTGCGATCCTTTGCCCGGAGTGGAATCTGTGCAAGATCCAAAATCTGCAAAATATTGGTATAACACATCTCATACTGAAGTGTGATTCCGATAAAATCAAAATTCTTGATTGGTTCCTGCGATTCAAGTCCAAAAAGAGGAATGTTCTGTTCCTTCATCACTTTATGAAGATCCGGCCACGGCGAATACACACGTTCGCACCAGGTATCCTCTCGGCGGTTGAACATATCGTAAAGGATCTGAATTCCAAGGTGTGACATACCAATCTCATAAACGTCAGGAAAACACATCGCAAAACGAATCTGCGATGTGTTTTCTTTTACAACGGAATTCAATTCATTACCGATATATCGTGCCGGCTTCTCAATCTGCATTAAAATTTCATCGCTTAAAGCTAGTTTTCTCATGATATACCTCGTAAATATATTGGCAAAGTATATAATAATTATCTTTGCGCAAGTTCATTGGCGATCTCTTCCCAGGTAACGCCTTTTTCCACCATAAGGATCATACAGTGGTACAGGAAATCCGAAATCTCATACTTAATCTGTTCTGCTTCCGGATTCTTCGCTGCAATCACAATCTCTGTGCATTCTTCACCAAGCTTCTTAAGGATATTGTCGATTCCCTTATCAAAGAGATCATTCGTATAAGAACCATCCTTCGGGTGCTCCTTGCGTTCCTTGATCACGTCATAAACGCTCTCCAGAACCTTGAGTGGATTCTTCTCAACATACTCCTTGCGAACGATATTGTTAAAGAAGCAGGAACGGTTTCCGGTGTGGCACGCAACGCCTACCTGAGAGACTTTCGCAAGAATCGTATCAAAATCACAGTCAGCCGTCAAGGACTTTACATACTGAATATGACCGGAAGTCAGTCCCTTCGTCCATAACTCCTGTCTGCTTCTGCTGTAATAAGTCATCTTACCGATATTGATCGTTGTATTGAAGGCCTCCTCATTCATGTACGCCAGCATCAATACTTCATCCGTGCGGTAATCCTGTACAATAACCGGAACCATACCGTCTGAATTCAGCTTTAGATCCGACCAGTGAAGATCCGGCGCGAAATTGTCCATCTTGATGCCTTCCTGTGACAACGCAGACTTTAATTTCATGATGTCTGTGTTGATCATATTGATAAACGGACCCGCAATACCGCGGATCTTCTCTCTTTTCAGAAGGCTCACAATTTCTTCATAGTTATATTCCGGCAGATTCACGACATACGGAATATTCGTAAGATTCTCGAGTGCATCAAGAATGGAAGGATTTAACACCAATACTTCATGGAATGTATCCTCAATGATCTGTTGGTTTTTAAATAAGAAATCAACATTATTGACCGAAACAAGAATACGATCCTTGCCAAATCGGGCACTCGCTTCTCCTGCCAGACCAACACTTGAAGGCTTCGAGGCATTAAAAATAACTTGAAGGCAACCGGCATAAAGTAATTTCTTAACATCTTCGAGACGATTAATGTTGCCGCCAGCACATACCTTAATTTCAATGTTTCGGTTTATATTTTCAATTGTATGAATATTTTTCTCATGTTCTTCGTCGCTCGTTGACAGATCAAAAATAATGATCTTGTCAATTCCGCTGTCATTGTAAAGCTGGCAAAGCTTATATACATCCTCGACCGGAGTGAAATCCTTCATCGAGGCAACTGCCTGGCCATCCTTTAAATAAATTGTTGCAACAATATTCTTATGCTCCATTACAGACTTCCTTTCGTCGATAGAATTCCCTGAACTCTAGGGTCGCGTGACACAGCTTCATCAAGTGCACGCGCAAAAGCCTTAAACATTGCCTCTGCCATATGATGGTTATTTCCCGGAGTGAGAACCTTGATATGAAGATTCATTCCGGCCGAATACGAGATTGCATAGAAAAATTCTTTCACCATCTCCGTATCCATATAACCAATCTTCTCGGTTGTGAATTCACCGTCAAAAACAAGATACGGACGTCCGGACAAGTCGATTGCACAAAGCACAAGTGATTCATCCATCGGCAGAATGCAGCTACCGAAACGCTTAATACCGCTTTTGTCTCCGAGCGCCTCACGGATTGCATTACCAAGAACAATGCCACAGTCTTCAATTGTATGATGACAATCCACTGCAAGATCCCCCTCACAGTTTAAATTCAAATCAAAAAAACCGTGCTTGGAAAATCCTTCCAGCATATGGTTAAAGAAACCGATTCCGGTATTGATCACAGAATTTCCGGATCCGTCTAAGTTCAGTTTTACCTGAATATCGGTTTCTTTTGTTTTCCGTTGTATCTGAGCAATTCTCTCTGGCATAAAAAGCCCCCTTTACTATTCCTATTCTTCATCCTCAAAACGAACACGGATGGAATTGGCATGTGCTGTCAATTTCTCGCATTCTGCAAACTGTTCAATATCTTTATGTACCTTCTGAAGTGCATCACGTGAATAAGAAATAATGCTGGATTTCTTTATAAAGTCATCAACGGAAAGTGCGGAGAAGAACTTCGCGGTTCCGTTTGTCGGAAGCACATGGTTTGGTCCGGCAAAATAATCACCGAGCGGTTCAGAAGAATACTCTCCGATAAAGATTGCTCCGGCGTTACGGATCTTCGTCATAACATGGAACGGATCCTTAGTCACAATTTCCATATGTTCGGAAGCGATCTCATTTACAGTTGCGATTGCTTCATCCATCGTGTCAGCAACTAAAATATATCCGTAATTATCCAGTGATTTCTGAATGATTTCTTTTCTGGAAAGTTCAGCAACAAATCCATCTACCTCTGTAGAAACCTTCTCAGCAAGTTCCTGACTCGTCGTGATCAGGATTGCAGAAGCCATCTCATCATGCTCTGCCTGTGACAGAAGATCAGCAGCAACGTAACGAGGATTTGCAGTTTCATCGGCAAGAACAAGGATTTCACTCGGTCCGGCGATCGAATCAATACTTACATATCCGAATACCGCTTTCTTTGCCAAAGCGACATAAATGTTACCCGGTCCGACAATCTTGTCAACTTTCGGAATGCTCTCAGTTCCAAATGCCATCGCTGCAATTGCCTGCGCTCCACCGACCTTATAGATTTCATCAACTCCGGCCTCTTTTGCCGCAACCAATGTTGATGGATATACTTTGCCATCTTTGCCCGGAGGGGTACACATTACAATACGGTCAACTCCGGCAACCTTAGCCGGAAGAACATTCATAAGTACGGAGGAAGGATAGACGGCTTTACCGCCTGGAACATACACACCGGCAGTCTCAAGTGCTGTCACCTTCTGACCAAGAATTACACCATCCTCTGTCGTAAACCAGGAATTCGGAAGCTGCTTTTCGTGATATTTCTTAATATTGACTAAGGATTTGCGAATGACAGAAAGTAAAGTTTCATCCACCTGCTCATAAGCTTCCTTAATTTCGTCTTCCGTTACCAGAATATTATCTGCATTAATGTCAGCTCCATCGAACTGTTTCGTATAAGCAAAAATCGCTTCGTCACGCTTTGTGCGGACTTCCTCGATAATTGCATTCACACGTCCTTCAAATTCTCCGTAATTATTCGGGCTTCTTTTTAACAGATTCTCCAATATATCTTTCTGTGTGTCTTCTGTAAGTTTCAGAATTCTCATTGTCTTCCTCCTTCATGCCTCACGCTTACGCTTTTATTTCAACAATATTTGTAAAAATGTCCATCTACTGAATCACCGTCTTAAGATCACGGATCAGCTTCGTAATGCGTTCATTCTCCATCTTCATGCTAACCTGATTGACAACCACACGGGCAGACAGTGGACAAACCTCTTCCAAAACGGTAAGTCCGTTCTCCTTTAACGTTGTGCCTGTCTCTACAATATCACAAATCACCTCAGAAAGTCCAACAATCGGAGCAAGTTCAATGGAACCATTCAGTTTAATAATCTCCACTGTCTGATGCTTTTTGTTGTAGAAGTAATCCCTTGCGATACGCGGATACTTTGTGGCAACTCGGATCTGCTCATGATGCTGCAGAAGGCTTCCTGCACTCTCCGGACCACAGATACACATTCTGCATTTTCCAAATCCAAGGTCGAGAACCTCGTATATATTGCGCGCCTCTTCCAAGATCGTATCCTTGCCGACAATTCCGATATCCGCCGCACCGTACTCCACATACGTCGGTACATCCGGTCCCTTCGCAAGGAAAAAGCGAAGCTTTAATTCCTCATTCACAAAAATCAGCTTTCTGGTATCCGGCTCCTTGATCTCCTCACAGGTAATTCCAATCTTTTCAAATAATTCAAGCGTCTTCTTAGCCAGACGTCCCTTGCCAAGGGCAAAGGTCAGATATCTCTTCTCTTCCATGCTTATTCACCATCCATCCATTCTACTTTTGCGAAACGGTTCTGTCCGGCATAATTCGTATAGTATGCCTTATCGTGTGCCGGATTCATTGGAATCATTGCAACGTTCAGTCCCTGTTCTCGAAGTTCTCCTGCCTGTTTTACAGCCTCGCTGATCTTATTTTCTGCGAATACAAGAAGAACATTATAGTCAGGAGAAGCAAGTATGATCTTCTGTCTCTGAATAGCTGCAAGAAGCTGATCCACAACGATTGCAAATCCGATTGACGGTGCGTCTTTGCCAAAGGAAGCCAACAGACTGTCATACCGGCCACCTTTGACAACCGGCTCACCGGTTCCGAATGTATAGCCATAAAAGATAATTCCGGTATAATATTGATAATTGCTGATAATTCCAAGCTCAAAGGAAATATATTTCTCGATACCGTACAACTTTAAATATTCGCCTAATGTCTCAAGATCCGTGATTGCAGATAAAATAACCGGATAAGAGGCTGCAAGTTTTTTCGCCTCTGCGATTTCCTCCTCCTTAGTCTCAAAACTTCCAAGAAGACCGAACAGATTCTTTAAATTTTCCTCTAGATCCAAAGTCTCGATGAATTCCTCCACCCCGAAGAAATTCTTATTATTCAAAAGTTCACGAAGTTCCTGTGTTTCTTCCTCGCCAAGTCCTGCGGACTGTACTAATCCCTGAAAGAAGCTTGCATGACCGACCGAAATCTGAAATTCTTTGAGTCCGCTCGCTTTCAGAGAATCAACAACCATAGCAAGGATTTCCGCATCGGCCGCTACGCTTCCGTCTCCGATCAGCTCGACACCACACTGGGTTGTCTCCTTTAATCTTCCCTGATAAGACGAAGAATTAATAAAGGTATTGCCCATATAGCAGAGTTTTACCGGAATATCATCCTCGCTGAAATATTTGACCGCACTTCTTGCGATGGACGGCGTAAAGTCCGGACGAAGAACCAATGTTTCTCCATCCTTGTCAAAAAACTTGTACAGATCGCGTGAAGGTGTTGTTCCGATTTCTTTTCCAAAAATATTAAAAAACTCAAACGTAGGAGTCTGGATGTCACGGTATCCATACCGCTCCAACACTTCATGAAGTCTGTCCTGCAGCAAAAGCTTCTGTTTACATTCCCCATTATAAATATCCCGGACTCCATCCGGTGTATGTAACATCTGATCCTTCATAAGTAAACCTCTCTTGCTTTATTATGGTAAAGTGTTACCGTGATAATTTGGTAGCATATAAAAACAACGCTATTATATTGGAAAATGCGTGAATTGTCAATCCCTCGATGCAAGATCCTTCTGTAACAGGTTCAGGTAAGGTACCAGCACACCGGATACTTCCGGAAGAAAATAATCTTCTTCCAGTTCCTCGATCCGGAAACTTTTACGTCCCCCGTTTTCAGCACGATTCCAAAAACGCTTCAGTTCCGCAAATCTTAAGTAATAAAACTGATCCCGATGCGTGTAGGCAATCAAAATAAAAGCAATTCCGTCCTGCTTCTCAAACTGTTCCATAAAACGAACCTGATGTTCATGTATATTGGCAAGTGGAAAAGTGTCCGTATTGCATTCCTTCGCATCAAAACAAACCGGAATCCCCTGCACGGCACCAATATAATCAACCGTACTCTTCTGATCAAAATAGGCAAGTGTAATATGACGGGATTCCTTATCAATATTGATCGGTGTAATCGGAGTCGGGATTTTCTGGATCAGCGCCAGTCCATTCGCTAAATATTTTTCATTTGTACGATTCAGCATATCTTCGAGTGTTGAACCTCGAAGACCTCTTGAATTCCATGTTGGCATAACGATTCCTATCCCTTCATGATGAAATCAAACAATTTCGGAAGAGGTGCCATAAACGCTCTTCCATCAGGAAATTCCAGCCGGAATGCATGAAGCAGCTGATGTGTCACATGATACGCTTCATAATAATCATGATTCACTTTTTCATCCCCATATTTCATATCTCCGATGATCGGATGCCCGATGGATGCGAGATGTGCACGGATCTGATGGGTTCGTCCTGTGATCAGATGGATTTCCAGTTCCGTCACTCCATTCCTGTATGCTACCGGCTCATAAGCCGTCTCAATATAGGAAGCATCTTCCAGCTTCTGATGTAAAGCCGCTCGTTCTCCCTCCTGCAAATCATCAGATGCCATTCCTGTATCGATACTAAGGATCTTCACCTTGTTGGTACGCTCATCCTTGCGCAGATAACCGGACAGATGTGCACTCTCTTTCACTTCACCGATAACGAGTGCGCGGTAAAACTTACGGATTGTTCGCTCCTTCAGAGCCTGTGAAAGCATCTGTGATCCTTTTAGGCTTTTGCCCATGAGAAGAAGTCCGGTTGTATTTCGGTCAAGACGGTTGCACACCGACGGTCGAAAACTTGTAAAGTCTTCAAGTTCAAGGCTTCCCGAGCGAATCAGATAGCCAAGCAGATACTCGTTCGCGGAAAAATCGTTCTCCTTTGCCTTCTGCGAAAGCATGTTATAAGGTTTATCCGCAAGTAGAATATCTTCATCCTCATACACAACCTGAATTCCCTTCATCGGAAGACCCTTAAGAAGTTCATATTCTGCTTGAAGCACTTCAGGATCCTGCATGAACTTCTGCAAAGTCTCCTCACTGAAGAACACCTGTATCTTATCGCCTTTTTTTACTTGTTCCCTGCCGGTCATCTTTGCTTTATTACATGTGATATTTTTCTTGCGGAGCATCTTATACAAGAACCCACTTGAAGCGTTCGGCAGAATCTTCTTTAAATATTTATCGAGGCGCTGCCCCGCCTCATTCGGTCCAATGATAAATTCTCTCATGTTATTCGCTGATTCTTATTTCTTTTTATGAACGTTACGGATTGTTTTTTTCTTCTTTCCTGTATTGTTTTTCTGATTACTTGTGTTTACGCTACGATTCTTGGCATTGCCTGATTTAGCCGCTGCAAATTTAACATTTCCGCCTCTTTTCCCGTTCTTGCCTGTGGAATCGGCACTTGCATTTCTGCCGGAACCATATCCATTTGAAGAATGGAACTTTCGAGGACGGATCAGACACTTCTTATCAAATCCGATCAGATCCTCACGTCCAGCCTTCACCAAAGCTTCATGAACCAGATCATAATTTTTCGGATTGCGGTACTGGATCAAGGCACGCTGCATCGCTTTCTCGTGCGGGTTGGTCGCTACATAAACAGGCTCCATCGTTCTTGGATCAAGTCCTGTGTAATACATACAGGTCGAGATTGTCGACGGTGTCGGATAGAAATCCTGTACCTGCTCCGGCATATATCCAAGATCACGCAGATATTCTGCAAGCTCAATCGCTTCCTTTAAGGTCGATCCCGGATGAGAAGACATCAGATAAGGTACAAGATACTGCTCCTTACCAAGCTTTTTGTTCATATCTTTATATGCCTTCACGAAACTATTGTAGACTTCTACGCTCGGTTTACCAAGTTTCTGCAATACTGCATTACTGATGTGTTCCGGTGCTACCTTCAGCTGTCCACTCACATGATGCTCACACAATTCGCGAAGGAAAGTGTGATCCTTATCATACATCAGATAATCGAAACGGATTCCCGAACGGATGAATACTTTCTTAACTTTAGGAAGTTCACGCAATTTGCGTAGCAAAGCAATATAATCCTTATGATCCACTTCAAGATTCTTGCACGGTGTTGGAAAAAGGCATTGCTTCTTCGGGCACGCCCCCTTCGTCATCTGCTTACTGCAGGCAGGTGCACGGAAGTTGGCTGTCGGACCTCCGACATCATGAATATATCCTTTGAATTCCGGATCCTGTGTGATCAGTTTTGCCTCTTCAATGATCGATTCATGACTTCGCGTCTGAATAATTCGCCCTTGATGGAAGGTGAGGGCGCAGAAACTGCATCCTCCGAAACAGCCCCTGTTGCTGATCAGTGAGAATTTGATCTCGCGGATTGCAGGAACACCGCCAGCCGCTTCATAGGACGGATGATAATTTCTCATATATGGAAGCGCATAGACCGCATCCATCTCCTCCTGACTCAGTGGCTTTGCTGGTGGATTCTGCACAACAAAAGTAGTGCCGCCGTAAGGCTCAAACAAGCGCTTTCCGGAAAACGGATCCGTATTGCAATACTGTGTATAGAAGCTTGACGCAAATTTTCTCTTATCTTCTTTGATTTCATCATAATCCGGAAGTTCAATTGCATCATAGATAATGTCTCGCTGCTTTGTCTTAAAAACAGTTCCTTCGATAAAAGTAATATCTTTGACCGCAATCCCTGCATTCAATGCATCCGCAATCTCAACGATGCTCCGTTCTCCCATTCCGTATGATATCAGATCCGCACCCGAATCAAGAAGAATCGAGCGTTTTACCTTATTGGACCAGTAATCATAGTGTGCCATGCGTCTGAGACTGGCCTCGATGCCGCCGATTACGATCGGAGTAGTCTTATACGTATGGCGGATCAGATTGCAATAAACGACCGTAGCATAATCCGGGCGTTTGCCCATTACTCCGCCCGGCGTATAAGAATCCATCGCTCTGCGCTTCTTAGAAACCGAATAATGATTCACCATAGAATCCATGTTTCCAGCGGAAACAATAAACGCAAGTCGCGGTGTCCCGAGAATTGAAATGGATGCATCATCCTTCCAGTCCGGCTGCGAAATAATTCCAACCGTATATCCGTGCGATTCAAGGATTCGTGCAATGATTGCATGACCGAATGACGGATGATCGACATAAGCATCGCCACACACATAGACGAAATCAAGCTGCTCGATTCCCCGATCGATCATATCCTGTTTTGAAATTGGAAGATAACCTTCGTACATTGATAACTCCTTTATATTTCATCCCCGATAGAATTGCAATTATTTGCGCAGATCAGTAACCTCCGCCTCGCTTAATCTGCGGTATTCACCGGGATTTAATTCTCCAAGTGACAGATTTCCAAGCGACAAACGTTTCAAATATACCACATGGCAGCCGACCGTCTCAAACATGCGCTTTACCTGATGAAATCGCCCCTCTGATATGGTAAGGTTGGCATGATAAACCGGAGCCTCTGTATCCTGCATATGTTTTGGCAGGATTTCAAGCTCCGCAGGAAGCGTCTTCTTCTCATCCCTTATGTCCACGCCCTCTGCAAATTGCTGTATTGCGGAAACCGGAACTTCTCTGTCAAGTACTGCATAATATGTTTTCTTGACATGATGTGCGGGACTCATCAGGTGGTGATTGAGTCCCCCGTCGTCGGTAATGAGTAACACCCCTTCGGTATCCTTATCAAGCCTGCCGACCGGCGAACAATTTTTTCTTACGATTTCCGGGAAATAATCCATAACCGTCTTATGAAGTGCATCTGTTTTCGCCGTCACACATCCCGCCGGTTTATAAAATAAATAATAGGAAAAAGCCTCATACACAACTTCTTTTCCTGCAACAGTCACAACATCACAGGCAGGATCAATCTTTTCCTCCGGCTTCTTGCACACCGCCCCATTCACTGACACAATGCCGCTTTTTAGTTGTTTTTTTACTTCGGACCGCGTCCCATACCCTGCATCTGCAAGAAACTTGTCCAATCGAATCATATATACTCCGTTATTTTGCCTGTTTTAAAAACAGAACTCTTCTTATATTTTCCGCTTTTTGTTTTTG
>UQRC01000032.1 GCA_900543445.1 uncultured Lachnobacterium sp.
CAGATTTCCTGTTAGACCAGCAGACCTACACGCTTTATATTCATAATACCTCTGTCGTGCTTCCAAAAAATCAGGGAAAACTGTTGGTTGCTCTTTTGTCCGGCGGCGATGCTCTGGTCACGACGGAGCAACTTTGCATAGCACTATGGGGAACCACGGAATACATAGACGAAAATGCCTTGCAGGTTAATCTGACCAGGCTGAAAAAGACGATGTCCGGTCTTGAGATGAAGCAGCGAATCGTTGCGGTTCGTGGGATGGGCTATCGTCTGGAAACGGGGGTGGCTCCATGAAGCGGCTTTGGCGCATGATAGAACGGTACTACCCCTGGCTGCTGTTGCTGTTGGGCGTGGATTGCTTTTGTGCTATCATTCTTTGGATTTCTGACATTCAGGCATTTCAAACCTTGAGTGGGTTAGTAGTTCTGACAAGCCTCCTTTTGTTTTCAGCAATTCTGTTTGTACTAAACAAGCGGGAGACCACCCGCCGAGAGCTGTTCCGGGATTTCCTCAGTGATCCTGCCATCTGCAACGAGGAACGGCTGCTCAGTGCCATCAGCCGGGAAGAAGGAGAATCTATCCGGCTTCTGGCATCAGTTTTACAGGAACACAAAACTGAGAGTAACAGTATGGCAGATGCCCTACAGGACTATGAAGAATATGTGGAGGGCTGGGCACATGAAGCGAAAACGCCCCTATCGTTGTTGACCATGCTCCTGGATAATCGGAGCAACGAAATGTCTCCTCCCCTGCAAGCAAAACTGGATTATGTCCGCAGTCAGCTTCAGGAGGATGTCACTCAGATGTTATACTATGCCCGGTTAAAGAGCAGTACAAAGGATTATCAGTTTAAGGATATCAATTTGAATGACTGCTTGGGGGAAGTTCTGGAGGACTATGCCCCACTTCTGGAAGAAAAGCAGTTTGTAATTATCAATAAACTGCAATCTGAAACAGTCTATACAGACCGTAGAGGGCTTCAGTTTATGTTGGGACAGATCGTGAGCAATGCCATAAAATATAGCAGCGATAGTCCCATGCTAACAATCTCTATGATACATTCGGAGATCGCAGATGTCCTTTCAGTTGAGGATAATGGCATCGGTGTAAAAAAATATGATCTGCCGTATATTTTTCAAAAGGGCTTTACCGGGGATTCTACTGACAGCAGAAAGAAAGCTACCGGTATAGGGCTTTACCTGGTTAAGAAGATGGCTGACGATCTAAACCTTCGTCTGGAAGCTGCTTCCCCGTGGGAAAAGGGCTTTAAGATAGTCATCTTCTTTCCAAAATTGAAATCCAACGGAGGAAAATAATATAAGCAAAAAACGGGGCTGTAAAATAAGTCTCTGCTAAAGAAACGCTAGTTCCGACAAATGCTGGTTCTGGCGTTTCTTTACATTAATATATGTTTTTTGAAAATCGTCACTGTTTTATGTAAAAAGGGTACACTTAATAAGCTTGGATAGATTTCTTCTGTACGTCCATATTTTTTATATCTTACATGTTGTTTTCGTTTGAAAAGAAATTTACGTCCATTAGGGCATATAGGATTTCCGTTCTCATCTCTTATATAGTTTACAGCACGATAAGGATTCGTGTGATGTTTTTTATCTGCCGTTTCTTTTTTGTACATGGTAAATATCATTAAATTTTTCCATTAAAGGTACAAAGCATTCCATGCCTTGTCTTCCATAAAATCAATTCTACGTTAAAAACATACCGTCTAGACAGCTATTTTTTAAGCTATCATTTGAAAGACACATATAATATATAGGCTCAAATGGTGAAAGTGCCCATTTGGGCCTATTATTGTATGAATTCATACGTTACAACCAGAGCAAGATCCACCCGTGTATTACAGTATTGTCATTTTGACAATATTGTATTACTTACGAGTGGCAGACTTGATGGGGATTACGTCCCCATACCCACGTGAAAATATAATTGCTGGCAATTACATTTTAGCAGATATGCAGGCATATCTGAATAAGCGTCATAGACAACAAAATAAGGAAATTTTGATAAGGCATTCACCTGGAATAGGTGAGTGTTTTTTTGTTTTCAAATATTCAATTAATCAAAAAAATTAAAAAAATTTCATTAGGGGGCTGTAAAAATGCCTCTCAGCGTTTCGTATTAATGAAAGGGTATTTGGGCGGGAAAAATAAAAAACTTTCCTCAAGAGCCTGTATTTATGCCCTTCATCTTTTGAATATATGTAAGGACATTTTTGAGCCGGCATGAAAATGATTTTTACAATAATTAGAAACAGAAATGAGGCGAGAAAAGAATGAAATATGAATACATGAAGGAGTCAGAGCAGATGCTTCAGTACTTCCAGTTTCCGAAGTTTTTATTAAAGCTGCGAATTTCTCAAACTGCAAAATTCCTTTATATGATTTTGTATGACCGGGCACGGATATCGAGAAAGAATAGCTGGATAGACAAGTATGGAAATGTTTATCTGATATTTCCAATAGATGAATTGTCTGTTCAAATCGATAAATGCAAATCTTCTGTAAAAACAGCGTTGAAGGAATTAGATGATGTGGGATTATTGGTTCGCAGATCTGGTGGATTTTCAAAACCCAATCATTTATATGTGAAAATTCCATCTGATGAGATAGGTTTACAGCCGGTTGACAATAAGGCGGTTGAAAAGATAGTTGCAACAGAGCCGGAAAAGCCACCTTCATCTGGTCGTAAAAATGGCTGTGGAGGAGTCGGAAATGTGGCACCTAGTAAAGTAACTGAGAAATATAAAAGAAATAAATATCATGAAGTAAATTATTGCTATGGGGAAGGAGAGAGTTTGTGATGAGAGAAGAAGATACTGTATGTGTAGGCAGTGATGGTTTGCAATACTGTAAAGTCTGTGGGGAAGCGAAAGAAGCATTTTTTCCTGAGGGTGGATTTATGGGGATGAAGAAACATTCCAGGCAATGTGCCTGTGACAGAAAAGCGTATGAAGAAGAACAAAAATATTTTAAAGACAAAGAACACCGGGAATTAGTCAGTAGAAATACGAGCATCTGTTTTGACGAGAGCAGGATGGAAGAGTGGACATTTGAGAATGCAGATATGTCAGATGCAGTAATGCATAAGGCAAAAAGCTATGTTGATAACTGGGAGGAAATGAAAAGAAATCATATAGGCTGTTTGTTCTGGGGACCGGTTGGTACCGGGAAAAGTTTTATTGCCGGGTGCATTGCCAATGAACTTCTAAAGCAAGAGGTAACGGTAAAGATGACCAACTTCAATACCATTATCGATGATATATTTCCGCTGGCAGACAAAACGGAATATATCAATGCATTGGCTTCATATCAGCTTTTGATTATTGATGATCTTGGTGTGGAACGAAATTCAGAATATGCGTTAGGAATTATTTTTAGCGTCATAGATCGCAGGATCCGTTCGGGACGACCTTTAATCATCACAACGAATCTTCCGCTGAAAGAAATAAAAAGCGAGACCATGTTGGATAAAAGGCGTATCTATGACCGTATTTTAGAAATGTGTACACCTATGTATGTTGGAGGCACAAGCAAACGAGAAGTGATTGCAAGTATGAAAATGGAGAAAGCGAAAACGCTGTTGAATACAAACAGAGGGGAGGAGGAATGCGAATGAATCATACAGAAAAAACAATACCTGTTTGGAAGAAATATTCTTTAAATGTTTCCGAAGCAGCAGAATATTACGGAATTGGAGAAAAGAGATTGAGACAAATCGCAGGTGAAAATGAAGGAGCAGATTTTATTTTGGAAGTTGGTTCGCATATCCGGTTCAAAAGAAAATTATTTGAAGATTATCTGGACACAGCCAGTACAGTTTAAGTGACAGAATAGAAGAAATAGTAATGAAAATAATGTTCATTTTATCTTAGCGAAGAGAAGGTCTTGTGGTATAATGAATAAACCGAGACGGTCTTCCAAGTTAAATGAACATTTGATGAAGGAGACTAAAAAATTATGAGTGAAAAAAGGAGAGATCATAGAGGACGTATATTACACAATGGAGAAATACAGTTATCTGATGGCAGATATCGATTTAAGTATGTCGATGAGATGGGAAAGGAGCACTGCGTATATAGCTGGTGCTTAGACCATAACGATGCAACTCCGAAAGGAAAGCGCCGTACTTTGTCGCTTCGAGAGATGGAGAAGAAAATCCAGGCGGACCATTTTGAGCAGATTGCAACAAATGGCGGAAGCATGACGGTGCTGGAACTGGTTGAAAAATATACATCAACCAAAACCGGCGTCAGACCTACTACAGTTGCAGGATACGGAACAGTTATCAATTTATTGAAGAAAGATCCATTTGGAAAAAGAAGGATTGATACGGTTCGGATTTCGAATGCAAAATGTTGGCTGATACATCTTCAGCAGGTAGAAAAGAAAAGCTATAGTTCCATCCATTCAATCCGAGGAGTTCTTCGTCCGGCATTTCAGTTGGCGGTGGATGATGACCTGATCAGGAAAAATCCATTTCAGTTTCAGCTAATGGAAGTGGTTGTGAATGACAGTGTGACAAGAGAGGCAATCAGCAGAGCAGAGGAACGTAAGTTTCTACGATTTGTGAAGGAAGATCCTCATTTTTGCAGGTATTATGAGGGAATCTACATTTTATTTAAAACCGGTCTTCGCATCTCGGAATTTTGTGGTTTAACGATTTCTGATATTGATTTCAAGGAGCATACAATCAACATCGATCATCAATTGCAGAAGAAATCAAAAATCGGATATTATATTCAAGAGACTAAAACAACCAGTGGAACGAGAAAGATACCTATGACTGCGGATGTAGAGGAATGCTTTCGGAAAATAATAGAAAAACGAAACCCGCCCAAAGCAGAACCTATGGTAGATGGAAAAAGTGGATTCTTATACTTTGATAAAAATGAAAGTATCTGTTATTCCCTGCATTGGGAGCATTATTTTCAACACATCATTCAGAAGTATAATAATACTTATAAAGTACAGATGCCTGTCATTACACCGCATGTATGTCGGCACACCTATTGCTCAAATATGGCAAAATCCGGAATGAATCCAAAAGCATTGCAATATTTGATGGGCCACTCAGACATCAGCGTAACGCTGAATACATATACGCATGTAAATCTTGAGGATGCCAGGGAAGAAGTTGCCCGGATTCAGGTTGTGTAATTACGATTTTTAATTGAAAACAGCAAGGTGTAAAATGGAAAAACATACACCTTATTTTACACCTTTTGCGGACGATATTATGCGAAAATAAACCAGGTTATGCCAGAAAGCAAAAATTCACAGAGGCTTACAAAGCCCGAAATATCAAGAAAAACTAAGAAATGCGAGGTTATGCAACGATGATAAAAGTGCTCTTTGTTTGCCACGGCAACATCTGCCGCTCCCCAATGTCTGAGTTCATTCTCAAAGACATGGTAGAGAAACGCGGCGTCAAGGACAAGTTTGAGATTGCCTCGGCGGCGACCTCGACGGAGGAGATCTGGGGTGGCAGAGGTAATCCCATCTATCCGCCGGCGCAGGAAGAATTGAGAAAACACGGAATCGGGAATACGGCATACACGAATTTCGCGAGTAAACGTGCGCGTCAGGTGACGAGAGAAGACTACAATTATTATGATTATCTGCTCTGCGCGGATGCAAACAATATTCGCAATACGATAAGGATTACAGGACCGGACACAGAGGATAAGATACATCTGTTGTTGGATTATGCGACCGATTCGCCGAGGCAGGGAAAGTCGATCACAGATCCATGGTATTCAGGCAATTTCGTGGAGACCTATCGTGATGTTGTGATCGGATGTGAGGGATTCCTGGCATACTTGGAAAATATATAATGCATAAGACGGTGAAGGAATCAGCGAAGATCTGAATCCAGAGAAGAAGGACACAAATGAGCAAAGAAAGCACAATCGAGAAATATCATCGTGAATGCTTGGCTTTCAACCGGGCAGCAGGCTATACAATCGATGAAACAGAGTTTGACATTACTGTAGCGCAGACGGCACTACAAGAATTATACCACTTATACGAAGCGGGCATTGCGTCTGACAAATTTCAAAGAGACAAGGACTATGTGGTCCGGGCGGAGGATATTGTCCGGGTCATTCGAGACAGGGAAGCCGAACAAGATAAGATGAACGGGAATGATAACGCTTGGCGCATTTGGCTTCGCTACTTTGTGTCGATGGGATATGACAGCTGGAATGAACTTTGGAGAGCAGTACGATGAGTGCAAAAGCGGACGATTATTACTACAATCAACTGAACAAGGAACAGAAAAAAGTATATTACGCCATGAAGGAGGGACTGTTGAAGCTGCAGGATTCCTTTCCGGTACTGAAGCTGAGCAATAAGGAACTGTCGGATATCTATTTTATGATCCGAATGGACTGTCCGGAGATTTTTTATTCGGTGAAATTTTCTTACCGGTATTATCCGGATTCCACGATGGTGGAGTTTGTGCCGGAGTATCTTTTTACGAAGGACAAGATCAGGGAGCACCGGCAGGCGATGCTATCGCGTGTAAAAAAGCTGGCGCGGCAGGCGGAGAAGCTGGATGAAAAAGGCAGGGAGCTTTTTATCCATGATTTTATCGTGAACAATGTGAAATACGACAAATTGAAGAAGGAGTATTCGCATGAGATCATTGGGGCGCTTGGAAACGGTGTTGCGGTATGCGAGGGCATTGCCAAAGCGGTAAAACTTCTCTGTGATGAACTGGGAATCTGGTGCATTGTGGCGCTTTCGGAGGCAAATCCGGAGAAAGGCATTAAGTACCGTCACGCATGGAATGTGGTCCGGATTGACGGAACGTATTATCATCTGGATGCAACGTTTGACAATACGCTGTCGAAGGATGATACGGTCCGCTATGATTATGTGAATCTGGCAGACAAGCAGATTTTCAGGGATCATGAGCCGGTGATCTGGAAGGTGCCGGCGTGCACGGACAACGACCATTTTTATTATCGCGAGAAGAAGGTCTCGTGGACGACCGTGGATGAGGTCAGAAACCGGACAAGACAGGCGGTGAAGAAGAATAAAATATTGCTTTTTCACTGGAGAGGCGGGTATCTGACAAAAGAGGTGCTAAAGGAGCTTCTCGATGTGTTCCATGAGGAAGCGAAGGCGAAGGAGAAGCAGGCGTATGTGTCGGTCAACTGGCCGCAGGCGGTGCTTCGCGTGAGATTTAAAGAGGGAGTCGGTGAGGAACTGCTGGAGATGGAAGAAGCAGATGATTCCGTGAAGGATTAAATGAAACATTCCCTAATTCCCCTCTAGACAATCCGCGCGAATTGGCTGATAATAGACCCATACGATTTTCGAACAAAGGCAGGTAGATTTATGGATTACAAATACAATTCGATCAACGAACTGAATCACTTTGATTTCGCGGAGGCATCCGTTGGCGATATTCAGATGGCAGACAACATGTTCCACATGGTGGTAGACAATGTGAAGATTTTGCCGGAAAATTCGTTCAATCGCGACATCCGCGTGATGCGCACGAACGAGATGCTTTTCAAGATTGAGGGCGCGGAAGTGATTTCGGTTGTGAAGGAAGGATACAGCGAGTACGATGCGGACGGCAACCTGAAGAAAAAGATCGCGGATGAGACAATCGATCCGGAGAAATACAAGGATGTGACAGACGCACTTCTTGAGGGCGTGATCTATGAGCTGAAGCTTGAGGGTGGCGTGTATGCGTTCGTGATCGATGGAAACAATGAGCGCACGTATGAGATCAAGGTTGCAGGAAGCGGAGACAGCGAATCCTGGAATCTGTTTTTGAATGTGTAGTATGAAGCGGGTTATCTTTCATATCGATGTGAACAGCGCGTATCTCTCGTGGGAAGCAGTAAGCAGGCTTGCCGCGGGAGATACTGTCGATTTAAGAGAGATTCCGTCCGCGGTCGGAGGCGATGTTGAGACGCGCCACGGAGTGATCCTCGCCAAGTCGATTCCTGCTAAGAGGTACGGCATCGTGACGGGGGAGCCGGTCGTGGATGCGCTGCGCAAATGCCCGGATCTGACGCTTGTGAAGCCGCATCATACAATGTATCGGGAGAAGTCCAGGGCGTTTATCGCTATCCTGCAGCAGTATTCGGATACGATTGAGCAGTTCAGCGTGGATGAAGCATTTGTGGATATGACAGGGACCGAGCGGCTTTTTGGGACGCCGGTCGAGGCGGCGAACCGGATCAGAGAGCAGGTGTACCGCGAACAGGGATTTACGGTAAATGTCGGTGTATCGTCGAACAAGCTTCTTGCGAAGATGGCGAGTGATTTTCAGAAACCGAACCGGGTACATACGCTTTTTCCGGAGGAGATCGAGGAGAAGATGTGGCCGCTTCCGGTGCGGGATCTGTTCTTTGTTGGAAAGGCGGCGGAGCGTCAGCTGAACCGGATCGGCATCCGCACAATAGGGGATCTGGCACACACGGATCAGCAGGTGCTCTCCAATGTGATGAAGAAGCATGGGGAAGTGTTGTGGCGCTATGCGAACGGAATGGATGATTCGCCGGTCGAGGTGGAGCCGGCGGATGCGAAGGGATACAGCAATTCAACAACGGTGTCTTTTGACATCACGGATGCCGCAGATGCGAAATCAGTGCTGCGTTCCTTGACGGAGAATGTGTGCAGAAGGCTCAGAAAAGACGGTGTACGTGCACGTACGATCACGGTGCAGATCCGCTACAATGACCTGACGCGGACATCGCATCAAAGTCCACTTTCTGCGGCTTCGAATATCACGAAGGAGATTGAGGATGCAGCCTGTCAGCTGTTTGACGAGATGTGGGACAAGACACCGATCCGGCTTCTGGGTGTGGCAGCAACGAATATTACCAAAGGCGATGAGGGACGGCAGATGTCGCTTTTTGACACGACGGATTATGCGAAGCTGGAGAAACTGGATCAGGCTTTTGACTCAATCCGCACGAAATACGGAGCCGGAGCTATCAAGAGGGGGACGGATCTGGAAAAATGATATAAACGATCTGACCATGAGAAGTCATTTCATGAAGATCGGATAACGCAAGTATACATAATTGTGATTTGAAGGAAAATAAAGACAGACAAGAGGATAAACAGACATGATAAAAGCAGTCATTTTTGATATGGATGGAACGTTGATCGACACAGAAAAATATTACCGGGTTGCGTGGAAATATGCGCTCGAGTCGTTCGGGTATCACCCGACGGAGGAGCAGCTTCTAATGTTCCGCTCGCTCGGCCGGCCGTTTTCGGCAGCGTATCTGAAGAAGACGTTCGGGGAAGAATTAGAGTACGAGCAGGTGCGTAAGGTGCGGCAGGGACGATTCAATGAACTGGCAGAGACACAGGGAATTCAGTTGAAGCCGGGTGCGAAGGAAATTCTGACGTTTTTGCGGGAAAAGAATATCGTGACAGCGATCGCAACCTGCACCAATATTGAACGTGCAAACCAGTATTTAAAACAGATCGGTTTATATGATCTGCTGGATCGTGTAATCTCCGCATCCATGGTAGAGACCGGAAAACCGGCACCGGATATTTATCTGTATGCATGCAAGGAGCTGGGGCTTGATCCTGCAAATTGCATGGCGGTGGAAGATTCGCCGAACGGCATCCACAGTGCACACGATGCGGGCTGTAACGTTGTAATGGTGCCGGATCAGTCGCCTGCAGACGATGAAATCCGAAAAGTTTTGTATGGTTATGAGGACTCTTTATTTGATTTAAAAAAATATTTTGCAAGTTTTTAAAATAGTTCTTGCATTTTACACTTTCGTATGGTAAAACATTGATAAGCAAAAAAGCAAATGCGTTGAAGGAGACTCCGATTATCAGACGTCGACAGGAATACAGCGTCACCGACTGAGAGCGCTGTTTGAAAGAGATGATCGTGGGAACACTACCGGAGCAGGCGGGTTGAACAGATTCAAAACTGGATCAAAAGTAGGTTCGTTCGTTCGCGCACGTTACGCGCAAGAGAGGGAAGATAAGTTGCTACTTATTTTTCAATGCGGGTGGTACCGCGGGATTATTTAGAATTTCGCCCCGGAGCAGTAAAATGCTCCGGGGTTTTTTCGTATTCATGTATAAGCAAAATTAGTGGGTGAGGTACATCTTTGATGGATCCTTACGCCGCGAGAAAACACGGTTTTGCGAATGTATGGGGATTCGGATGAAATTAAGACAAAATCCCGTCCCGCACCAACAATCCCCACAATTGGGAAGAGAAGGAGCGTACAACAATGGAATATCTTACAGGAGTAACCAAGAAAGAAGCACTGGAGATCAGCGAGATCCTTGCCGGCGATTATGAGGGCAGGCAGATCAAGGTTCGCGGCGCCATCCACACAATCCGTGATATGGGTGAGGTTGCGTTCATCGTTTTAAGAAAGCGTGAAGGACTGGTTCAGTGTGTCTATGAAGAAGGCAAATCCCAGTTTGCACTCAGTGACTTAAAGGAAGCCGATACCGTTGAGGTGGAGGGAACCTACAAGAGTGACGAGCGTGCACCGCATGGATTTGAACTTCGTCTCGATCAGGTCAAAGTCTTTTCTGAACCGGCAGAGGCAATGCCGCTTCAGATATCC
Organism: uncultured Lachnobacterium sp.; assembly: GCA_900543445.1. GTDB lineage: Bacteria > Bacillota > Clostridia > Lachnospirales > Lachnospiraceae > Roseburia. The sequence continues at coordinate 10,603 of UQRC01000032.1, forward strand.
AAGTACAAGTTAAATACTTCACTGGAAGCAAAACTGAATCATCGTGCCGTATCGCTGCGCAACGTAAGGGAGCGTGCTGTATTCCGCATTCAGGAAGGCATCACAAGAGGGTTCCGCGATTTCCTGTACAGTCAGGGATTCACTGAGATCCACACACCGAAGCTCGGAGCCAAGAGTGCAGAGGGTGGTGCAAACTTATTTAAGCTTGAGTATTTCCACCGTCCGGCAATCTTACAGCAGAGCCCGCAGTTCTACAAGCAGATGATGGTTGGCGTATTTGATCGCGTTTTTGAGACGGCACCGGTCTTTCGAGCTGAGAAGCACAACACGAAGCGCCACTTAAATGAGTATACCAGTCTGGATTTTGAGATGGGCTACATTGATGGATTTGAGGACATTATGGCGATGGAAACCGGATTCCTGCAGTACACAATGAAGCTTCTTGAGAGCAGCTACGCAGAAGAGTTGAAGATCCTTGGAATCACACTTCCGAAGGTTGACAAGATTCCTCGTGTCCGTTTTGATGAGGCCAAAAAGCGTGTCGCTGAGAAATACGACAGACAGTTCCGCAATCCGTTTGACCTTGAGCCGGAGGAGGAGTATCTGATCGGTCAGTATTTTAAGGAAGAGTATGACAGTGACTTCGTATTCGTTACCCATTATCCATCCAAGAAGCGTCCGTTCTATGCGATGGACGATCCGGAGGATGAGACTTATACATTAAGCTTTGATCTCCTGTTCCACGGACTCGAGATTACAACAGGCGGTCAGCGAATCCATGATTACAACAAACTGATGGAGAAGATCAATAAGCGAGGCATGGAGACGGAAGGTATGGAAAGCTACCTGTCCGCATTCAAGCACGGTATGCCGCCACATGGAGGTCTGGGAATCGGTCTTGAGCGTCTGACGATGCAGATCATCGGGGAGGACAATGTCAGAGAAGCAACGCTTTTCCCGAGAGATTTAAGCAGACTTGAGCCATAGAAAAGGAGGAAAACATCGTGAATCATATCGGAACGATCGAACTTGCAACGGAACGTCTGACACTAAGACGTTTTACGATAGAAGATGCGGAAAGCATGTATTACAACTGGGCTTCAGAGGATGAAGTTACCCGTTTCCTGACCTGGCCGACACACAAGTCGGTGGAGAACAGCGAGATGATCATTGATCAGTGGATCAAAGCATATAGCGACAAGAAAACTTACCAGTGGGCAATTGAACTCAACAACCTGGAGCAGCCGATCGGAAGCATCAGTGCTGTCAAAGTGGATGATGAGATCGATGCGGTGGAAATTGGTTACTGCATCGGAACCAAATACTGGAACAAAGGGTACGCAACGGAAGCATTGACAGAAGTTATTCGATTCTTTATGAACGAAGTTGGCGCGAGCCGCGTGTGCGCAAGGCATGATGTGGTAAATTCAAATTCCGGTAAAGTGATGGCAGCCTGCGGCATGGATTATGAGGGAACCCTCCGCCATGCAGACAAAAACAACAGTGGAATCTGTGACGTGGCAGTCTACGCCAAAGTCAAGAGTGCAGCAGTCCTTGAGGATGAGGCGCAGGAGGAAGAGAGCGTAAGTGGCGCAACGGTTACGAAGGTTGTCGGCGAGGATGGTATCGCAAGGAATGTAATTTCCGACGAGACGATGGAGTATGTCGGAATCCTTGCCAAGCTGGAATTAAGCCCGGAGGAATCCGAAGCTGCCAAGAAAGATATGGAAGAAATGCTCGATTATATTGATCAGCTGAACGAACTCGATACAACCGGAATCGAACCGATGTCGCACGTATTCCCGGTCAACAACGTATTCAGAGAGGATGTTGTGACGAACGGAGACGGAAGCGAAGCAGCACTTAAGAATGCGCCGGTTGTCAAAGACGGCGGATTTAAGGTACCGAAGACGATTGGCGACTAGGAACAATGCGGAAGTGATACATCTTTGATGTATCACGGGCGATGCATCAAAGATGCACCGCATCAGATGTTCCCGATGAAGGAGGAAGTAAAATGAGTTTAATGAGTCTGACAGCTGTTGAGCTGGGAAAAAAGATTAAAGATAAAGAAGTCACCGTTGTCGAAGTTACCCGCGCTGCTCTTGATGCAATCAAGGCGAAGGAGGACAAAGTGCACAGTTTCGTGACGGTCGATGAAGAGGGCGCCTTAAAACGTGCCGAAGAAGTACAGAAGCTGATTGATGAGGGAAAACTGAGCGGACCGCTTGCCGGTGTGCCAGTAGCCATCAAGGATAACATGTGTACGGAAGGTCTTCTTACCACATGTTCTTCTAAGATCCTGTACAATTTTAAACCGACCTATACTGCAGAAGCCGTAAAACGCTTAGAGGACGCAGGCGCGGTCATTATCGGAAAAACGAATATGGATGAGTTTGCAATGGGAAGTACGACTGAGACATCCGCATACGGTGAGACGAAGAATCCATGGAATGAGGAGCATGTACCGGGAGGATCTTCCGGTGGATCGTGTGCAGCAGTGGCTGCGGAAGAATGTTCCTACGCTTTGGGCTCCGACACCGGCGGATCCATCCGTCAGCCAAGTTCCTTCTGCGGCGTGACCGGAATCAAGCCAACGTACGGAACCGTATCCCGTTACGGACTGATCGCATACGGTTCTTCGCTCGATCAGATTGGACCGGTTGCCAAGGATGTGACCGATTGTGCAACCATCCTTGAGACGATCGCTTCGCATGATACGAAGGATTCGACATCTGTTGCCCGCGATGATCTCAAATTCACTGAGGCACTTGTGGACGATGTCAAAGGAATGAAGATCGGTATTCCGAAGGATTACATCGGTGAAGGCCTTGATCCGGAAGTCAAGGATGCAATCCTTTCCGCTGCAAAAGCACTTGAGGCAAAAGGCGCTATCGTCGAGGAATTCGACCTTGGCCTTGTAAAATATGCAATCCCGGCTTACTACGTTATCGCCTGTGCAGAGGCAAGTTCGAACCTGGCACGTTTTGACGGTGTCAAATACGGTTACCGTACTAAGGTGTATGACGGATTGCACAACATGTACAAGAAGTCGCGTTCGGAAGGCTTCGGACCGGAGGTCAAGCGTAGAATCATGCTTGGTTCCTTCGTATTAAGTTCCGGATATTACGATGCCTACTATCTGAAAGCGCTCCGCGTGAAGGCATTAATTAAGAAAGCATTTGATGAGGCTTTTGCCAGATATGATGTCATCTTAGGACCGGCGGCTCCGACCACAGCACCGAAGCTTGGTGAGAGTTTGAGCAATCCGATCCAGATGTATCTCGGCGATATCTATACCATCTCTGTCAACCTGGCAGGACTTCCGGGAATTTCCCTTCCGTGCGGAACGGATTCCCAGGGACTGCCGATCGGATTACAGTTGATCGGAGACTGTTTTAAAGAAAAGAATATTATCCGCGCAGCGTATAGCTTCGAGCAGACAAGAGGCTACAAGCATAGCCCATTGTCGGACGAGGCTGGAACAACCAGCAGCGTTGGTGCATTAAAATAGGAAGGAGGAGAAGAGATGAGTAAGAATTATGAAACTGTCATTGGACTGGAGGTCCATGTAGAATTAGCAACGAAAACGAAGATCTTCTGCTCCTGCTCAACCGAGTTTGGAGGAGCACCGAACAGTCATACCTGCCCGGTATGTACCGGACAGCCGGGTTCCCTGCCGGTTTTAAACAAGCAGGTTGTTGAATATGCAGTGGCGGTAGGCCTTGCGACCAACTGCCAGATTACACAGTACAGCAAGTTTGACCGTAAGAATTATTTCTATCCGGACAACCCGCAGAACTATCAGATTTCGCAGCTGTATCTGCCGATCTGCCGCAACGGTAGTGTGGAGATCGAGACGGACTCCGGCAAAAAGCAGGTGCGCATCCACGAGATCCATATGGAGGAGGATGCCGGCAAACTCGTACATGATGAGTGGGAAGATGTCTCTATCGTAGACTTTAACCGTTCCGGTGTGCCGCTGATCGAGATCGTATCCGAGCCGGACATGCGCTCAGCAGAGGAAGTAATCGCTTACCTAGAGAAGCTTCGCCAGACAATCCAATATCTCGGAGCATCCGACTGCAAGTTAAACGAAGGCTCCATGCGTGCCGATGTCAACATCTCTGTCCGCGAGGTCGGTTCGCCAAAGTTTGGAACCCGTACCGAGATGAAGAACTTGAACTCCTTTAAGGCAATCACGCATGCCATCGAAGGCGAGCGTGAGCGTCAGATCGAGCTTCTTGAGATGGGACGAAGCGTTGTGCAGGAAACCCGTCGCTGGGATGACAACAAAGAATCCTCTCATGCAATGCGTTCCAAGGAAGATGCACAGGATTACCGCTATTTCCCGGAGCCGGATCTTGTACCGCTTGTGATCTCCGATGAGTGGATTGCAGAGATTAAGGCACGCCAGCCGGAACTCCGTGATCAGAAGCTTCTTCGATATAAGAAGGAATACGATATTCCGGACTACGATGCACAGATTATTACCGCATCCAAGCATATGGCAGACATCTTTGAAGCGACAACCAGAATCTGCGGTAAGCCGAAGAAAGTATCGAACTGGCTTATGGTGGAGACCATGCGTCTTCTGAAGGATCGAGAGATGGAGCCAGAAGATATCGGATTTTCTCCGGTCAATCTGGCAAGCCTGATCGAGCTGGTCGATGCCGGTACGATCAACAGCAGCGTCGCAAAGGATGTATTTGAAGTCATCTTTGATAAGGATATCGATCCGAAGCAGTATGTTGAAGAAAAAGGATTGAAGAGCATGAACGACGAGAGTGCACTCCGTGCGACCATCGAGCAGATTATCGCCGACAATCAGCAGTCTGTGGACGATTACCACAATGGTAAGGAGAAGGCAATCGGATTCCTCGTTGGACAGACCATGAAGGCCACGAAGGGCAAAGCCAACCCTGGTCTTGTCAACAAACTTCTCAAAGAACTCTTATAACATTATATGCCGCAGCCACAATTCCAAGTGACTGCGGTTTTCATTTTTCTTTTCCGGCGATTATGTAATATTTGGAACTGTTTTGTATTTCGTCCCCGCCACCGTATTTTTCTTGCGGTTTTAGACAGAATCGCTGAATTTTCCAGTCCTTTTCTTTTCCCTTAATTTTTGTGTACGACAACGTTTGAACGATTCCATGGCGATGTCCGCCGGACACAGATGCTACGGACGCAGTCTGTGTCTCGGCGAACACTCGCCTACGGAATTGTCCAAACTTTGGCGGACATAAATCATAGAAAAAGGGAAAAGGAAAGGAACGGAAAATTCGTGATTCTGGATAACTAGCAAGAAAAATACGGTGGCGGGGACGAAATATCATATAGGACCGAATATTACAAAAAAATTTATAAAAGAAAAATGAAAACTCCGCAGGAAACTTGTCATTGTGGGCGGCATCCGTTATACTGTTAAGTTGAGATAGAAGGTGACTGTGAGGGAATGGAGCAGTCGCGACGGAAGAGTGAAAAGGAGACGGACAATGTCTGAAGATCAGAATAAAAATACAGTAGATGATACAAACAAGACGAACGAATACGAGGATATCTGCTACATCTGCCGCAGACCGGAGAGTGTTGCGGGCAAGATGATCCATATCCAGCAGGGAATCTGCATCTGCAACGATTGTATGCAGAAGACGTTCGATACGATGAACACCGGTGGATTCAACATGGGTGACATCATGAATATGAACATGGGAAAGATGCCGAATATCAGCATGATCAATCTGGCGGATCTGCAGGGAGGTATTCCGCAGTCGCAGAAGATCAAGAAAAAGAAACCGAAGGAAAAGAAAGAAGAGGCAGTACTTGATATCCATTCGATCCCGGCACCGCATAAGATTAAAGCGAGTCTTGATGAGTATGTGGTAGGTCAGGAACATGCGAAGAAAGTGATGTCGGTTGCCGTATACAACCATTATAAGCGCGTGATGTCCGATGATCAGGATGGCGTGGAGATCGAGAAGTCCAATATGCTTATGATCGGACCGACCGGTTCCGGTAAGACGTATCTGGTTAAAACGCTGGCGCGTCTTCTTGATGTGCCGCTTGCGATCACCGATGCGACTTCACTGACAGAGGCCGGTTATATCGGTGACGATATCGAGAGCGTAGTCAGCAAGCTTCTTGCTGCGGCAGACAATGACGTGGAGCGTGCGGAGCATGGCATCATCTTTATCGATGAGATCGACAAGATTGCCAAGAAACGCAATACGAATCAGAGAGACGTCAGCGGTGAGTCCGTGCAGCAGGGAATGTTAAAGCTCCTTGAGGGCGCAGAGATCGAGGTGCCGGTCGGAGCGAGCAGCAAGAATGCGATGGTTCCGATGACAACGGTGGATACGAAGAACATCCTCTTTATCTGTGGTGGCGCTTTTCCAGAACTGGAAGAGATTATTAAGGAGCGCTTAAATAAGGAAGCTTCGATCGGATTCCGTGCGGATTTAAAGGATAAATACGATAATGATGAGAATCTTCTGACCCAGGTGACGGTTGAGGATGTAAGAAAATTCGGTATGATTCCGGAGTTCTTAGGACGACTTCCGATCCTGTTCTCACTTGAGGCTTTGACGGAGGATATGCTGGTCAAGATCTTACAGGAGCCGAAGAATGCGATCATCAAGCAGTATAAGAAGCTGCTTGCGATGGATGAAGTGGATCTGGTCTTTGATGAGGGTGCGCTTCGTGCGATCGCGAAGAAGGCGAAGGAGAAGAAAGTCGGCGCGCGTGCGCTTCGTGCGATCATCGAGGAATTTATGTTAGACATCATGTATGAGATCCCGAAGGATGACAATATCGGACGCGTGACGATCACGGAAGAATATGTGGAGAAGAAGGGCGGCCCACTGATTGAGATGAGAGGACTTGCTGCAATTCCGGAGCATACAGAAGGTTAATATAGAGGGATTGTGTGAAGTGCACCGCAGGTAGGGCCATGCTTCAAAGAAGCATCGCAAAGCGTGCAGAGGAGGATTTCATGAAAATTGTGCATTGCGCAGATCTGCATCTGGATTCGAAGATGACAGCAAATCTGACGAAGGAGCAGGCGAGGGAGCGCAAAAAGGAAATATTAAGAACGTTTACAAGAATGGTGGAATATGCCGCGAAGAACGGAGTGCGTGCAATTCTGATCGCGGGTGATCTGTTCGATACGCGCAACATTTCGGCGATGGCGCGCAATACCGTGCGTGATATGATCTGTACCCATCCGGAGATTGATTTCCTGTACTTGAGAGGCAATCATGACAGTGACAATTTTCTGTCGAAGATGGAGGAGATTCCGGAGAACCTTCTGCTTTTTGGCGAGGAGTGGACGGCGTACCGCTACGGAAATGTGGTGATCACCGGAATGGAATTAAACGAAAGAAATCAGGTGACGGCATACAATTCACTTGTGCTGGGACATGATGATTACAATATCGTGACACTGCACGGTCAGCTCGGCAATTACCGGAGCAGGGAGCAGGCGGAGAATATCAGCCTGAATGATCTAAAGAATAAGAATATCGATTATCTGGCTTTGGGACATGTGCACGGTTTTGTGCAGGAAGCACTGGATAACCGGGGAATCTATTGCTATCCGGGCTGTCTGGAGGGACGCGGATTTGACGAGTGTGGGGAAAAAGGCTTTGTTCTGCTTGATATCGATGAGCAGCAGCATCGTGCAACCACGACATTCGTGCCGATTGCGGCGAGAACCTTATACACACTTGAAGTTGATGTCACCGGCGCGATGACCACGCAGGAAGTGGCAGGACGCATGGAGCAGGCAATCGCAGAGACTTCCTATCCGTCGGGAAGCATGGTGAAATTTGTGCTGACCGGTGATGTGGAGGTGGACAGTGAATTCAACTGTGAATATCTGCAGGATCTGTTCACAGATTATTTCTATTTTGAGAAGGTGTATGATCATACACATCTTCGCGTGGATTACAGTGATTATGAGAAGGATGCTTCGCTCAAAGGCGAATTTATCCGCATGGTGCTCGGATCCGATCTGAGTGAGGACGAGAAGACGCAGGTGATCCGCTGCGGAATTATGGCTTTGTCCGGGGAGGAGATCTAAGATGAAATTAGTATCCTGTCATATCGATAATTTTGGCAAGCTCTCCGATCTGTCCATTGATTTTACGGATGGAGTGAACCTCTTCCATGAGCCGAATGCGTGGGGCAAAAGCACACTGGCTGCGTTTCTTCGCGTGATGTTCTATGGATTTGACTCGAAGAAAGAATCCGGTTCCTTTGACAAGGAGCGCGTTGTATACCGCCCTTGGCAGGGAGGCACATTTGGCGGAGAACTGGATTTTGTCTACAAGGATAAGGCGTATCGCATCAGCCGTACATTCGGCAAGACCGAGAAGACGGATGCGTATCATCTGTATGATCTGTCGACGAATCTGGAGTGTCACGATTTCTCTTCGGAGATCGGAAGCGAGATCTTCGGACTTGATAGTGCGTCGTTCAAGCGAAGCGCTTTTATTGCGCAGAATGACTGCGAGAGCGGTTCGACCGATGCGATCAATGCAAAGCTTGGCAATCTGGCAGAGAATACAAATGATATTAACAATTTTGACAGTGCCACGAAGCGGATTCACGACCGCATGAATAAACTGTCGCCGGATCGTGCGACCGGTTCTATGAAGAAACGCAAGAATACGATCACACTTCTTACGGAGGAACTACGGAGTTTTGATGCGGCAGAGTCAGCAGCACAGGAACTTACGGAGAAGCTTGCGGACAAGCAGGCGCAGAGAAAGGAACTTTCCGATATCCGCAGCCAGTATGCCAAGGCACTTCAGGTTGCCAGCGAGGAGAACCGTAGAGAGAACTTAAAGCAGAATTACAAGCTCATCTGTGACGAGGTGGAGCATAGCAAGGCACATGCTGCGCAGTATAAGAATGTATTTCCGGAGCGTGTGCCGGAGGATGAGGAATTCGCACAGAAAAATCAGGATGTACAGATGATGGGCGTTCTCAAGACAACGCTGTACAACCTTGGACTGACCGACGAGGAGAAGACGCAGTATGCGAAGCTGACCGATATGTTTGCGGATGGATGCCCGGATGAGGCGCAGATCCGTGATATGGATCAGCAGCTGGAGAAGCTTGCCAAGCTGCGCGAACAGAGAAGTCAGCTTGAGACAAAGATTTCTTATTTTGAAGCGATGGCGATGAAGCGGGAGGAACCGACGGTTCCGGCAAAGAAGCGCATTGCAATGATCGCACCGGCAGTGTTACTTATCGTTGCAGGTATTGCGGCAGCTGTGGTTGGATTTGTGCTGCCGGATGTACAGAAATATTCGCTTGTATTTGCAGGCGCAGGAGCCGGTGCAGTGTTGATCGGAATCTTTCTGCTTGCGATGCGTAAGGCTTTGGCAGACCGTGACGTGCGGCGTGCGAAGGAACTGCTTCTGCAGTTTCAGGAGGAAGAGCGGAAACTCCGTGAACCGGTGGAGGAGATCCAGAAGACGATGGATGAGGCATCCGGTGAGGCGGAACGCATCGAGCAGAGGGCAGAGAAATTCTTTGAAAATTATCATGTCACCTATGATGCGAGAGATGCACGTTCCTCGCTCTATGAACTGAAAAATCAGCTTCATGAGTATGAGCGGTTAAAGACACGTGCTGCCAAAAGTGATGCGGCGAGAGAAGAGTGTGATCATATCCGTGAAGAACTGCTTGCATTCGGACAGTCGACCGGTGTGGATTTTGGCGAAGATATTGCGGCAGGCTTGAGCCAGCTGCAGATGAAGGCCACCGAATATCGCATCGCGCAGAAAGCATATGAGCAGGCTTGCCAGAAGAAGGCGCAATTCGAGCAGGAGCATCCGATGGAAGAGATCAATGCAATTGAACGGTGCCCGTATACATTGGATGAACTCAACATGATGATCCGCGACGTGGATGACCGGATCGAGGATGTCCGCGATGCGATCGAGCAGTATACGCATCAGCTGGAGGATATGCAGGAGCAGCTGGATGCCCGAGACGAGAAGCAGGAGCAGCTGGAAATCTGTAAGCGCGACCAGGAACTGGAGGCGCAGACGTATCATACGCTGCAGCTGACACAGGAATTCTTACAGACAGCGAAGGAGCAGTTCTCGGCACGTTATCTCGGACCGATCGAGAACGGATTCGGCAAATATTATGAACTTCTGACCAATGATGAGAGTGGCAACTGGATGGTCAATGCGGATATCGATGTGCAGGTCAAGGAACAGGGAGAACTTCGCGAGACAAAGTGGTTGTCTGCCGGTTATCAGGATCTGCTCGGTATCTGTATGCGACTGGCTTTGGTCGATGCGATGTATCCGGAGGAGAAGCCGTTTCTTGTGCTCGATGATCCGTTTGTCAATCTGGATGAGGATAAGGTACAGCATGGAAATGAACTTCTGCAGAAGATTTCCGGGGAATACCAGATCCTGTACTTTACCTGTCATTCGAGCCGAATGTCGGGTAATTAGGAATTGAAATAAAGTGGTTTGGAAAATCACAGTTCGAAAAAGTCCGGAAGCGTTATGGATATTCCGGAAAATCGAGTCATAGAATAGTCAAAAAGAGATTCTATGAACTGTGATGCTTTCATTAAATCTAACGATACCTACGATGTGATCATTCCGAGGGAGGCACTTGAACGTTATCCATCGGATCCTGTCTGCGTGCAGCGCATCAGTAGCAATCTGGATATTCATTATTATGAGCGGGGCAGTGTGCCGCCGCTATCCATACAGACTTATACTTATACCGCGATCCCCAAGTGCTTCGGACTGCTTGATACCGCAGCGCTTGAGGCGAGCGGTATTCTGCAGCTGCAGAATCAACCGGCCCTGTCCCTTTTCGGACAGGGCATTCTTGTCGGCTTCATCGACACAGGAATCTCCTATACGAATGCGTGCTTTAAGGATGGCGCAGGAACAACAAGGATACGTGCAATCTGGGATCAGACGGCAACACCGGATGTCTTAGAAAGCGAAGATGAGTCAGGCTCTGATGGAGGGCAGGATCGAAAGGACACGGGGCAAAGTCTGACCGGAAAAAGAAGATTTTCTCCGCAGGGATTTGAATACGGTGTCGAATACACCAAGGAAGATATCGATGAAGCACTTGCTGCGGAAGACCCATATGCAATTGTTCCGCAGAGGGATGAGAACGGACACGGAACACTGCTTGCAAGTATTGCCTGTGGCAGTGAAGATCCGGCAGCAGGCTTTATCGGTGCGGCACCAAGATGCGATATTGCGGTGGTGAAAGTCAAGGAGGCGAAGCCGTATCTGCGGGAGTTCTATTATATTCCGCAGAATATTCCAGCGTATCAGGAAAATGATATTATGGCGGCGGTGGCATATCTGGAACAGAAGGCAAGACAGCTTGGCGAGCCTCTTGTCATCTGCCTTGGGATGGGGACGAACAACGGAAGTCATTCGGGCGGAAGTGAGTTGGAAGTGTACTTAAATGAGATTGGTGCCTTGTACCGGAGGTGCGTGGTGATCGCGTCCGGAAACGAGGCGAATGCGAGACATCATTTTCATGGGATGAGTAATGTGACGCTTGAACCGGATGGAAATACTGTAGGCAATGCATTGCCATCCGATCCGGTTGAGGTGGAGATCAATGTGGAAAATGACATGCCGGGATTCTATCTGGAATTGTGGGCGGCGGCTCCGGAGGTGTTTGCTTTGTCGGTTACGTCGCCTTCGGGGCGGAGACGGCCACAGATCGCTACCAGAATCAGTGCGCATCAGGAATATGAATTTGTGCTGGAAGGAACGCGTGTGGAGATCGATTACCGGTCAGTTGGAAGAACGAGAGGCGATCAGCTGGTCTTTGTTCGCTTTGACCGGGCGGCAAGGGGAATCTGGACACTGTCGGTGTATCCGGATACGACGATTACCGGCGATTTCAATATCTGGCTTCCAATGAAAGGGATGCTTCCGTCGGAGGTATTCTTTCTGAAGCCCAATCCGGACATTACGCTGACGAGTCCGTCGAGTGCACAGATTCCGGTCACGGTTGGCGGATATCAGGTTTCCGATAAGGGTCTGTACATTGATTCGGGGAGAGGATTTACGGTAAGCTCTGTGATCAAGCCGGATTTCGTTGCGCCAGCAGTCAACGTACAGGGTGTCGGCGTGCGCGATAATTATGTGACAGCGAGCGGAACAAGTGTTGCGGCAGCGGTGACAGCAGGCGCGTGTGCGCAGATCATGGAGTGGGGCATTTACAGGCAGGAGAATCTGGCGCTCAATTCGGTGGAAATCGGAAATCTATTGATCCACGGGTGTGACAGAAGCAGGGATCTCGTGTATCCGAATACTGCGTGGGGATACGGAAGGCTGGATGCGTATCAGGCAATTTTAGCACTATAATGAGAAAGTCGACGCAATGATTGGGGGAGGATAAATCGTGAGTAGGAATAGTGTCATGAAAAAATATATGGAAAGATGGGTTATGTCTGGGGATCAATGAGCCGATAAAAAATATAACAGAATCACTATGCCTGCGTCGGAGACGCGGCAATTGCAGATAGACTGATGTTTAAATTATCAAGGAGGATATACTATGAGTGCAATCGGTCAGGTAGATGCTGGAATTAACACAGCATACGACACATCAACAAAGAAAACATCCCAGACAAAGACGTCTTACGGCAACACGGTCGGTGATCCGCTGCTTTCCGATAAGGCGGCAAAGTATTACGAACAATTGAAAAAGAAATATTCAGACATGGACTTCGTGCTTGTCAGCAACGATGAGGTGGACGGAGCCGAGCAGAAGGCTGCAAAATATGCCAATTCGAACCGCACACTTGTCCTGATTGATGCAGACAAGATTGAGAAGATGGCAGAGGATGAGGATTACCGTAAGAAATACGAGGATATCATCGGCAATGCCAATTCGCAGCTGGATCAGATGAAACAGAGCCTCGGAAGCATGATCGGCAATGTGAAGACATTCGGCATCAAAGTTGATGACGGCGGGAATACTTCTTTCTTCGCAGTGGTTGATAAGTCATTGAGTGCGCAGAAGGAGCGTATCGCAAAGAAGGCGGAGCAGAAAACGCAGCAGAAGAAGGCAGATGCTGCAAAGGCGGCCAAGAAGAAGGCGGAGACGAAGCGCAAGGAGAAAACGCAGGATAAGAAGAGTGAAAAGATATCGGAGTCGGACGACGTTGAAACAATTGAAGCTTCGTCTATCGAAGATCTGATGAAGAAACTGACCGACCGCACAATGGCTTCTCTGAGTGATCAGGCGCGCACACAGCAGGAGATGCAGATTGGAACCCAGGTGGATTTCCGTTTGTAGAAAAGGGCTTTTTCCTGGAAAAATGGATTGCAGGCTCGTGATAGAAAAATTATAATAGAATAAATGTAACGAATGAGGGGCAAAATGGATTTGTCCCTCATATTATATATGCCGATATGGAATGAGGTGGAGAAGGAGGAGAAAGAAACATGTCAAATATTATGGACTATCTGGTGTGGAGAGGTGATCTTGACTGGAATGCATCTGCATTCAATGAAGTAGATAATGTTATTTTGTCAGAATTGGTTTATGTGGATTTCTCCGATATTGTACCGGGAATCGGTGGAGAGAGTATCTCGCTTGCAGAGGCGAATGAACGCTTCTTTGCGCAGCACACGGAGGAAGAAATCAATGCGCGTGTTTCCAGCACGAAGATGGCGGCTTTCATGATGCGCGAGATGGCGGAGACGAAGCGGTACAAGGACATCCGGTTGGCAAATTATATTAACGATATCCGTTTCGATGAACAGTCCCAGTTCTGTGCGATGACCGTAGAACTTGGAGACGGATTCTGCAACGTTGTGTACAGTGGAACGGACTCCACGATCGTCGGCTGGAAGGAAGATTTCAATATGAGTTTTCTTACCGCAACTCCGGGGCAGGAGGAGTCGGTGCAGTATCTGCAGAAGGTTGCGAAGCAGACAAAGCTTCCACTTCGGCTGATGGGACACTCCAAGGGTGGAAATCTGGCTGTTTACGCAGCGGTCAATAGCGAAAGAAAGCTGCAGGATCGTATCGACATCATATACAGCAACGATGGACCGGGTTTCAACGACTCCATGATCGATCCGGGGATGTACCGTAATCTGACGGACCGCATCCGTTCCATTGTGCCGGAATCTTCGATTGTCGGTATGCTTTTTGAACATGAGGAAGAGTACGAGGTTGTAAAAAGCAGCGGAAGCGGAGCCGGACAACACGATGTCATGAGCTGGGAGGTACGAGGAACAACACTTGTGCATTTGAATCATGTGGATGGCAAGTCTGTTCTTGTGGACAAAGCATTAAAATCCTGGATCGGCGAGATGGATGAGAAGCAGCGGGAAGTGTTTGTTGATGCGCTTTTTGGCATATTGGATGAGGCGGATATCCGGACCGTGGATGACCTTGCCAACATGAATTACACCAAGTTCATGGAACTGATGAAGGCGAAGTCATCGCTTGACAAAGAGACACAGGATACGATGCGCGATACGTTTTTGAAACTTGTGCAGAAAAGCGCTCAAACGGTTGCAGAACATCTTTTGAATAAGTAGAGAATATAAAAATTTTATGAAAAGCTTTTTTTTGCACTTCAAGTAGGATATAATTAAGCCTACATAATGAATGGAGTGTGAAGCATGGCAGAAAAGAATCTTTTAGCAAATTACGCAGCAGAAAAACAGATGATGTGTATCGAGAATGACACCATTTCAGACAGCCTGTTTCAGGAATACGGTGTCAACCGTGGCTTACGAGATGTCAATGGTAAGGGTGTCTTAACGGGATTGACACGCATTTCCAAGATTGTTTCATTCAAGGAAGATGAGACGGGTAAGACAGTTCCGTGTGACGGTGAACTGTGGTACCGCGGATACAATGTTAAGACGCTGATCGGATCCATCGGCAAAGGCAAATTCGGATTCGAGAAGGCCGCATACCTTCTGATATTCGGCAGTATGCCAAGTGAGCAGGAGCTTGCAGAGTTCTGCAAGGTACTTGGTGAGAGTCGTACACTTCCGACTAATTTTACGAGAGACGTTATTATGAAGGCGCCTTCCAAGGATATTATGAATTCCATGACGAGAAGTATCCTGACGCTGGCAGCTTACGACAAGCAGACCTCCGTTGGCACGATTGAGAATAATATCCGCCAGTGTATGCAGCTGGTGGCCAATTTTCCGATGCTTGCAGTATATGGTTATCACGCGTATAATCATTACGAGAACGATTCGAGCATGTATATTCACAGACCGGATCCGAAGCTTTCGACTGCGGAGAACTTTCTTCTCATGCTTCGCCCGGATATGAAATACACGCAGCTTGAGGCGCAGGTACTCGATGTTGCACTTATGTTACATATGGAGCATGGCGGTGGTAACAACAGTACGTTTACAACCCGTGTCGTTACATCCGCAGGAACCGATACCTACTCTGCGATCGCAGCGGCAATGTCATCACTCAAGGGACCGAAGCACGGTGGTGCGAATATCAAGGTTATGGAGATGATGAATGATATCAGAGAACATGTTCATGACTGGGCAGACCGCGACGAGGTGGAAGCATATCTGACAAGAATGCTTGACGGAGAAGTATTTGATCATAAGGGACTGATCTATGGAATGGGACATGCTGTCTATTCGCTGTCCGATCCTCGTGAGTGCATCTTTAAATCTTATGTCGAGCATCTGGCTGTGGCGAAGAATCGTCAGGAAGACATGATGCTTTACAAGACAATCGAGGAGCTGGCGGGCGAATTGATCGCAAAGAAGCGCCATATCTTCAAGGGTGTCAGCCCGAATGTCGACTTTTACAGTGGATTTGTATACGAGATGCTCGGAATTCCGATGGAGCTCTATACTCCGCTTTTTGCAATCGCAAGAATTGCCGGATGGAGTGCACATCGTCTGGAAGAAATCGTCGGCATGAACAAAATTATACGTCCTGCATACAAGAGTGTTATGGAAGAAATCGAGTAACTCTTACAAGGAAATACATAGTTTATATATGACCTCAGCAGGATTTACCTGCTGAGGCTTTTGATATATTTTCATGCCGGCAGATCCGGCACATACTTAGGTGAGGAGGAAATCTGAAAATGGAAACAGTTGAGATGAAACAGGTGGAAGGCGGCGTATGTGCTGCCAGGGGATTTTCAGCCAACGGATTAAACTGTGGACTGAATCCTGATAAGAATAAGAATGACCTCGCGCTCATTTATTCGGAGCGTGACTGTAAGGCGGCAGCCGTATATACGACCAATAAGGTCAAAGGCGCGCCAATCCTTGTGACTAAGAAGAATCTGGCAGCAAGCGGCAATATTGCACGTGCCGTGATCGCGAACAGTAAGAATGCGAATACCTGCAATGCAGATGGCGAAGAGAAAGCCGCCCGTATGTGTGAACTGGCAGCGAAGGAACTTGGAATTAACGCCAACGAAGTGATCGTTGCATCGACTGGTGTCATCGGACAGATTCTGCCGATCGAGCCGATCGAAAGCCACATTACGGAACTTGCGAAAGGTCTTGCGCCGGAGAATCACGGTAAGGCAGCAAATGCAATCATGACCACGGACACGATTAAGAAGGAAGTTGCCGTAACATTTAAGATTGGCGGTAAGAAGTGTACGGTTGGTGGTATGGCCAAGGGAAGCGGAATGATCCACCCGAATATGGCAACGACATTGAACTTCGTAACATCCGACGTGGCAATCTCCGCAGAACTGATCCAGAAGGCATTGTCTGATATCGTAAAAGTTACCTACAACTGCCTGAGCATTGACGGCGATACATCCACCAACGATATGGTATGTATTCTTGCCAATGGTATGGCGGAGAATGCAGAGATTACAACGGAGAATGATGATTATGAGATTTTCCGTCAGGCACTCTATCAGGTACTGATGTCACTGACGAAGATGCTTGCAAAGGATGGCGAGGGAGCCAGCAAGATGATCGAGTGTACCTGTGCCGGAGCTCCGGATCAGGATACCGCAATCATCGTTGCCAAAAGCGTAATCCGTTCCCCGCTGTTTAAATGTGCAATGTTCGGCGAAGATGCAAACTGGGGAAGAATCCTCTGCGCAATCGGATATGCCGAGGCTGACTTTGACATTGACAAGGTTGCAGTTGACATCGCATCGGCAAAGGGAACGATCGCTGTATGCAGAAACGGTGCAGGCGTGGAATTCTCGGAGGATGAGGCAAAGGTTGTCCTTGGAGAGGATGAGATTTATATTAATATTGACCTGGGTCAGGGAGAAGCAAGCGCGAAAGCGTGGGGATGTGACCTGACTTATGACTATGTAAAGATTAACGGAGACTATCGATCATGAGCAAGAATATAGGTTTCATCGGTTGTGGCAACATGGGAACTGCGATGATGCAGGGAATCATCGATTCCGGCAAATGCAGTCCGAAGGAGATTATGATCTCCTGCCGTACACAGGCAACACTGGATGCAAAGAAGGAACAGTTCGGGGTACAGATTACAACGGACAACCGCAAGGTAGCGGAATTTGCAGATATTTTATTTGTGGCAGTTAAACCACAGTTTTATGGGGAAGTTTTGACGGAAGTAAAGGATGCATTAAAAAAGGATGTGATCCTGATTTCCATTGCACCGGGCAAGACACTGCAGTGGTTTGCAGATCTGCTCGGCAGCGAAACGAAGGTGATCCGCACGATGCCGAATACACCGTCTATGGTCAAAGAAGGCATGATGGGTATGTGCATTGGAAGTCAGGTGACGGAGGAAGAGGTAAATGAGGTCAGAGAACTCTGCGAGGGATTTACCCAGACAGAAGTCATTCCGGAGCATCTGATGGATGTGGTGACAGCGGTAAGCGGAAGTTCACCAGCTTATGTATTTATGTTTATCGAGGCGATGGCGGATGCAGCTGTGGCAGGAGGAATGCCAAGACAGCAGGCCTATAAGTTTGCAGCCCAGGCGGTGCTCGGAAGTGCCAAGATGGTGCTTGAGACCGGCAAACATCCGGGAGAACTTAAGGATATGGTATGTTCACCGGCCGGAACAACGATTCAGGCGGTGCGTGTGCTTGAGGAGAGAGGCATGCGCAGCAGCGTGATCGAGGCGATGATGAAGTGCCTGGATATATCCAGAAATATGTAAATATGTGATCACAGGGAGTCAGGAGATTTGCTTGTCTGTGGTTGGAGAGAATGAAGCAGGTATGAGGGATTGGATTTACTTCCCTCATATTTGTATGTATATACACTAGGAGAGAAAAATGAATTTAGCAGAGATAAAAGAGGGAGAGAGTGCCATCCTCACGGAGATTGGAGGAGCAGGTGCTCTGCGGCAGCATTTCCTCGACATGGGACTCATTCCGGGAACCCGGGTGACGTATGTGAAGGCGGCACCAATGGGTGACCCGATTGAATACCGGATCTGGGATTACGAGCTGACACTGCGTCTGTCGGAGGCGGAGCAGATTCAGATTACGGATGTGCAGACGCTGGCGGACGAAGGCGAGAAACAGCAGAATACTGCCAAGAAGAAAGCAGCCGGTTCGAGGCATCCGGGTCTTGGTGAGATGGGAATCTACCATGTAAAGCAGCGAGGCGAGAAAATCGGTAAAGATGAACTTTTGACATTCGGACTTGCCGGTAATCAGAACTGCGGAAAGACGACGCTTTTTAACCAGCTGACCGGATCCAATCAGCATGTCGGAAACTTTCCGGGCGTTACGGTAGACCGAAAGGATGGACCTATCCGGAATCAGGAGCACACACTTGTGACGGATCTTCCGGGTATCTATTCGATGTCCCCCTATACCAGTGAGGAGATTGTAAGCCGTGAGTTTTTCCTGAATGACCGCCCGCGGGGCATTATCAATATTGTGGATGCAACGAATATTGAACGAAATCTGTATCTGACGTTGCAGCTGATCGAGCTGGATATCCCGATGGTGCTTGCGCTCAACATGATGGACGAGGTGCGCGAGAACGGCGGTACAATCGATATTAACCTGCTGGAGGATACCCTTGGTATTCCGGTGGTTCCGATTTCCGCAGCCAAGAACGAGGGAATCGATGAGCTGGTGGAGCATGCGGTACATGTGGCACGTTATCGCGAGCGCCCGGGACGGATGGATTTCTGTGATGCTGAAGGGCAGGACGGAGGTGCGATGCACCGCTGCATTCATTCCATCATGCATCTGATCGAAGATCATGCACACAAATACAAGATTCCGACGCGTTTTGCAGCAAGCAAGCTGGTCGAAGGCGACAAACTTGTGGAAGAGGCACTTCATCTGGATCAGAATGAGCGTGAGATGATTGAGCATATCATCTCGCAGATGGAGACGGAGAGCGGCATGGATAGACAGGCGGCTTTGGCAAATATGCGTTTTACCTTTATCCATAAAGTGTGTGATGCGACGGTTGTTCGTCCGCATGAGAGTAAGGAGCATATCCGAAGCCAGAAGATGGACCGCATTCTGACCGGAAAGTATACGGCGATTCCGGTTTTTGCGGCAATCATGATCCTGATCTTTTATCTGACGTTCGGACTGATCGGAAAGTGGTTGTCCGACTTCTTGAATCTTGGAATTGATGCGTTCACCGGATGGGTGGATTCGCTGCTGACGCTGGCGCATGTCAATGAAGTGGTGCATTCGCTCGTGATCGATGGTATCTTTACCGGTGTGGGCAGTGTGCTTGGTTTCCTGCCGATGATCGTGACGCTGTTCTTCTTCCTGTCACTTTTGGAGGACAGCGGCTATATGGCGCGCGTTGCGTTTGTGATGGACAAGCTGCTCCGTAAGATCGGTCTGTCCGGACGAAGCTTCGTCCCGATGATCATCGGATTCGGCTGCTCGGTACCTGCAATTATGGCGACAAGAACGCTTCCGTCGGAGCGTGATCGTAAGCTGACCGTGCTTTTGACACCGTTTATGAGCTGCTCGGCGAAGATGCAGATCTATGCGTTCTTCGCTGCTGCCTTTTTCCCAGGAAAAAGCGCGCTTGTTATGACCATCCTGTATTTTACCGGCGTTTTGGTCGGTATCGGATTTGCATGGATCCTTGATCATACAGCATTCCGCGGGGAACCGGTTCCGTTTGTTATGGAGCTTCCGAACTATCGTTTCCCGAGTGCGAAGAGTGTTGGTCGTCTGATCTGGGACAAGGCAAAGGATTTCCTGACGCGTGCATTTACGATCATTTTCCTTGCGACGATCATTATCTGGTTCTTGCAGAGCTTTGATACGCATCTGAATATTGTGACGGATTCGAAGGACAGTATTCTTGCGCTGGTCGGAAGTCTGCTCGCACCGCTTTTTGTACCGCTTGGATTCGGCAACTGGAAGATTTCGACGGCTCTCATTACTGGATTTATGGCAAAGGAGAGTGTGGTAAGTACACTTACGATCCTCTCGGCTGTCGATATCCTGACGCCTTTTACTGCGGCAGTATTTCTTGTGTTTACGCTTTTGTATACGCCTTGTGTCGCTGCGATTGCTTCTGTCAAGAGAGAGCTCGGCGGCAAGTGGGCAGTCGGTGTGGCAATCACGCAATGTGTGATCGCGTGGCTCGTGGCTTTCCTTGTAAGGATTGTCGGTCTGTTGATCGGATTGGGCTAAAGAATGCACAGGGAAGTATTGCTTTTTCGACAAAGTATGTGTAAAATAGATATGTTAGAATTTGATTTTAGGAGAGATCGATATGAGTCAGGCAAAAGTTGAACAGCATAAAAAAGATAAAGCAAACCGTAAGAAGATTATGGCAAAGGAGAGAGTGCAGCGCCTTGCAGTAAGAATTTGTGCAGTCGTTGTTCTCGTGGCAATCGTAGGTTGGGCAGGATATACCGGATATCAGTATTATGAATCGACCCGTCCGACGAAGACGATTTACACAGATACCTCTGCTATGAGTGATTATATCCAGGGATTGGACAGCACGGAAGCAAACTAAGCTACGGATGCATAGGCATCGCCATTAAGTTGGCGATGCCTTTTCTAATGCATCCTGTACTGCATTGAGAAGTAACATGGAAGTGTACTGATTGTTTTTGGAATATGTAATGTTGTCGGTGGACTGGCTGCTTATGATTTGTTCACCAAGTTCCTGCAAGGTCGGTTTCATCAGCGGATACATGGTTTCCATACTCTCATCCAGATTGACCAGTGAGATGGATTTGATGTTATTCTCATCGACGACAACCTGGACATCCATCGCATTGTGATCCATCATGATGGAGGATGTGTAGACGCCGGGAGTGTACAGGGTCGGCACCGCTTCAGGCTCCGGAGTAGATTTCGCATGCAGTGTGGCAAAAAGGATGATCAGCAGAAGAAGACAAAGTCCTGTGGTCACTCCTGTGATTACGATCCGGTTCATATGTAGTACAACGATTTTGGTTTTGGCGCTCATTGTTATCCCTCCCTGTTTGATTCTTTAAATTCTATGCAGCGGGGGCGGGCTTCATACCTGATTTGTAATTTTTGGAATTGTTCAAATAAATACAAAAATTATTTAAAATAAGGTTGACATTGCGGGGCACGTCTGTTAATATACTAGATGTGTTCGAGAGAACGTAATTGCATATGCGATAGTGGCGTAGTTGGTAACGCGCGACCTTGCCAAGGTCGAGACCGCGGGTTCGAGCCCCGTCTATCGCTCTATTCAAAAAGAGACATCCAAATGGATGTCTCTTTTTTGAACGAGCCCCATTCGGGGCTCGAAGTTTGAGCGTCTACACTTCGTTTCGGTCGGCGCAAAGCCGAGGTCCACCGGACCTCGTGCGCCGTCTATCGCTCTAACAACGAAAAGGATATTTGAAAGGAGTCTATTGTCTGAGTCAATAAAAAAAGTGACATGGGGGCAACAAAGTCAGCACATACAGTATCTAAGCACATGAAGGAAAAGTATGTACCATGAATTGCAGGACTATGAAAATTCAATTATATAAATTATAAAAAGGGTGCTCGCAAAAGTGAAAATAATGGTTGACAGATAAATGAAAGTTTGATATTATAGCTAGCGTAGTCGATGAGCCGACGAACAATTGCATATGCGATAGTGGCGTAGTTGGTAACGCGCGACCTTGCCAAGGTCGAG
>UQRC01000033.1 GCA_900543445.1 uncultured Lachnobacterium sp.
GTCACATAGTGGCAGCTTCCCGTCACCTCACGGTCAGCGCCTAAGAATTCAATCTTCATAATTTATCCCCACCTTCTCCAATTGTGAAATGTGTACAAATTCATATCTCTTATTCAAATATTTATATTGATTATACCATATATCGATGCGAAATCTACTAGTTTTTCTGTATTTCTTTTTTCAACCGCACCATAATTTTCTTCTCCAGTCTGGATATGTAAGACTGCGAGATTCCAAGCAGATCCGCAACCTCCTTCTGCGTCATCTCGATGCCATCCTTCGTTCCAATTCCGTACCTGAGACAGATGATCTGCTTCTCCCTTGCCGACAGACTCTCCAAAGCATCACGGAGCAGCTTAATCTCTGCTTCATTCTCCATATCCCGGTAGATGATATCCTCATCTGTTCCCAATATATCGGACAGAAGCAGTTCATTTCCATCCCAGTCCACATTAAGAGGCTCATCAAATGACACTTCAAGCTTCACCTTATTGTTGCGCCGCAGATACATCAGTATCTCATTTTCAATACAGCGCGAAGCATAAGTTGCAAGTTTGATCTTCTTCTGCGGATTAAACGTATTGATTCCTTTGATCAATCCGATCGTTCCGATCGAGATCAGATCCTCGACGCAGATTCCCGTATTCTCAAACTTCTTTGCCAGATAGACCACAAGACGCAGATTATGCTCGATCAGAATACGTTTTGCGTCTTCTCTCGTGAAGTCCTGCTCCGGGATCTCCCGCTCAACCAAAGCCGTCAGGCACTGGCTTTCCATATCCCGCTCAAGCGGCGGCGGAAGCACGTCGGATCCTCCTATGTAAAATACTTCATCTTCCAGAAAAAGAAGACGGATACTCTCAATCTTCTGCCGTAAAATATGTATGATATCGATCATAAAGTCCCATTCCTTTCTTTTACCCAAACCGGATTGCTCCATTGAGTATCATTTCATAATCCATCCCCTGAAGTAACGCATCATCCGCACATCCCATCCACACACCTTCCCCACAATATACTTTTCTTCCAGACATTACCTTCATTTTCTCAACCTTCACTACGCCGATTACTCCGTCTGTCCTGCCCAAAGCGCGATACGGTATAAGCTTTTGAGCCTCTTCCCCTACACCAAGTTCACGTAATAACGCGCTTCCGACAATATGCACCGGTTCGCCCGTATCCGGCATCTGCAGCCGGTTGCCGGAATCATACAGCCCGATGCAGGATCGGTTCTGTCCGTGATCCATCAATACAACCTGCATGAACTTTGTCTGCCTTTGCAGATTATTGACCAGATTCCGTACCAGAATACGTGCGATGCAAAGCGTAAGAATTGCCAGATACCAGGGGATTCCCTGTGTTCCTGTCCATTGACAACCGATCGATACGATTCCGTTAACAATCACAATGGACAGCCAGCTTACAAGCATGAAACGTATCATCTGCCGCCCGTTTTGTCGCCCAAATGCGATTACAAGCATAAAAGGCACCAGAATGATTGCCGCCACTGCAACATATACATAGAACGAGCCAATTACGAGAACACAGACAGACAATACCGCTCCAAGAAAGGCAGCAAGGATCATACGGATGTAATTCTTTTTTCCATTCGGATTGCAAAATATTTGTGTGAGGGATAACACGATAAGATTCATCAGAAAGTTTTGTTCCACGAACAAATCCATATAGAATACATAGATACAAAATCACCTCCTGTCTCTGCCATTATAAAGAAATATTCCTTCATAATTTAGCAAAAACAGGAGGTTGTAATTCAGAATTTATAGTCCGGTTTCGACAAAAGAATTATCTCTTGGAATTCTTAAGGAAATCCGGGATATTGATCTCAACCGGCTTAACCGTACTCTCCGGTCTCTTCGGAACATTGATTCCGATGCCAGGCATCTGTGTGCTTGGCTTCACTTCCGGATTTACCGGTCTGTTCGTAACCGGTGTTGTTGCAGCGGTACGATTCAGAAGTCCCTGTGTCGCAGAAGGACGGGCTGCGTTCTGTGTCGGGTAAACCATACGGTTACCGATTCCGCCTGCTGTCTGCTTAGGAGCAGCGGTCTCAAGTCCTGTTGCAATAACCGTAATAGTTGCCTCATCTGTCATTGTCTCATCGAATTTCGCACCGAAGATGATATTCGCATCCTCTCCTGCCAGATCCTGTACATAACTTGCAGCATCATTGGCATCCATAAGAGAGATATCTCCGGAAATATTAATGATAACATGGGTTGCTCCGTTGATGGTTGTCTCAAGAAGCGGAGATGCAACGGCAAGCTTCACTGCCTCGATTGCCTTCTCATCACCCTTGGCACTACCGATACCGATATGTGCCATACCCTTGTCCTTCATAACCGTCTGTACGTCTGCAAAGTCAAGGTTGATCAGTGCCGGCAGATTGATCAGGTCTGTAATTCCCTGTACTGCCTGCTGTAATACTTCATCTGCCTTCTTTAATGCATCCGGCATAGAAGTACGTCTGTCTACGATCTCAAGAAGCTTATCATTCGGGATTACGATCAGTGTATCAACGTTCTCCTTCAATTTCTCAATACCGGATACGGCATTGATCATACGCTTCTTCGCTTCAAACTTAAATGGCTTGGTTACAACACCAACGGTCAGGATTCCCTGCTCCTTGGCAATCTTAGCAACAACCGGAGCTGCACCTGTACCGGTTCCGCCACCCATACCACAGGTAACGAATACCATGTCTGCACCCTTTACGGCCGCGGATAATTCTTCTGCACTCTCCTCGGCAGCTTTCTCACCGATCTCAGGCTGGGCACCTGCGCCAAGTCCTTTTGTCAGTTTCTCACCAATCTGAATCAATGTTGGAGCCTTACACAACTGTAATGCCTGCTTATCGGTATTCACTCCGATAAATTCAACTCCACCTATATTCTCATCGATCATGCGGTTCACAGCATTATTTCCGGCTCCACCTACACCAATTACAATAATTTTGGCACTTGTGTCTGCCTCTGTTGTCCGAATCTCCAGCATGGTTCTTCCTCCTCTTTCTCATCCCATATAATTTCTACAAATCTATCTTCCGTCTCTGCGACGAAACATCGGCGAAAAGCACCTCATATTCATGCTTGTCCACCTGCAAACTTACTTTCTGACCGGTTCTGTGAAACATTTTAATGTTTCATGCTCGCCCATATAGACTATAATATAGTTTTTTCACGAAATAATCAACACAAAATTGTGATTTTTTGCATTTATTATTGCTTCTTCTTTTTGGAAGCTTTCTTCTTGGTAACTTTTTTATCAAACACAATATTTGTCGTTTCTTCTGTCCAATTCTCTAAATGTAGTGTTCCTTCGAGATTTTCGATGCTCGGTTTGATCTTGGCAAGCCGCTCGACTTTCTGGGTCAGCAGGTCAAGAGATCCCATCTCCACCCTGACTTTGCCGTATGCAAGCACAGGCTCGTTGGCAACACCGTACGTGACGGAATCCGGAATCAGCGAATTACGCTTGAGTGCCTGCGTCAACGTCAGTATCTCACGAAGCTTCGCATTCCCGATTGGAAGTTTCTCATATAATACAACCTTGTCACAGTTGATTCCGATGATCTGCGGTGTCCCGTCGATCACCTTCGATGACGTCTCCACCACGATTCCATCTTTATCAAAGTATGCATTCTCATCAATCGATGAGATATACAGATATCCCATCATGCCTTTTTCGTATACCTTAATGTGTAACGTCTGCGGATCCTTTAAGGTAATTTCCATCGTATCCACAAAAGGAACATCCTTGGTACTTACAAACCGGTACTTGAGATAGACATAGAGTGAATTCCATGAATAATCGTCATTCAATACCGCTTTCTCAATCACCTTCGCATCGTAGAGTTCATTGCCCTCTACTTCCACCTTGTTGACACGGAACACCTTGATCACGATCAATGCCGCCGCTGCAAGCAAAAGCAAAAGGATCAGGAATGCGATCAGAATCTTCTTACGTTTTCTGGCTTTTCTGCGTTTTTCTTTAATCATTTCCTATCTACTCCATCGATTCCAGCCGGATGCCCTTCGACACACTGAGCGCCAGCCCCATCTCCCCCATCAGGAACACGATGGACGTACCACCGTAGCTGATAAAAGGCAGAATCACTCCGGTATTTGGAATGGTATTGGTTACAACCGCGATGTTTAAAATTACCTGGATCGCAATATGAGACATAATGCCACTCACAACCAGCGCACCATACAGATCTGTCGCGTTGTTGGCGATCACCATCATTCTCCACAGAAGAAGTACAAAAAGCAAAATCACGCACACAGCACCGAAGAGACCAAGCTCCTCGCAGATAATGGTGAAAATCATATCATTCTGTGACTCCGGCACATTTCCCATCTTCTGCAGACTCTCACCGAGTCCCTTACCGAAAAGCTTACCCGAACCGATCGCATACAGTCCCTGCATCGTCTGATATCCCTTATCTCCTGCCGTCTCCGGATGAAGCCACGCATCGACACGGTTGCCTCGGTATCCCTCGATCGCGATCAGTCCGACTACGCCGACGATACCGACTCCCGCCAAAGCAAAGAACGGCTTATACTGTGGGTTTGCAACAAAAAGCATACAGAAAGCAATGCCGAAGATAATGATTGCCGTACTTAAATTACCGATTGCAACGATCAAAAGAAGCGGCGCAAGGTAAACAAACACTTTGATCACACCCGCCGTCTTGCTGACCTCCCTTGTGTGCCGCTCGATCAGCACCGCAAGGAAAATAATGATTGCAAGTTTTGCAAGCTCAGACGGCTGGAAGCTGACCGGTCCAAGATTCAGCCAGCGCGACTTACCGTGGGAAGATCTCGTCAGCCCCGGAATCGGAAGTAAAACAAGTGTACAGAGCACAAGTGATCCCAGATACGCCAGGATATAGAACTTCTTCCATTGATGATAATCGATTTTGGCCATAATTAACATAAAGACTGCACCGATTCCCATATTACGGAGCTGCAGCTTCAAATAATGTGCACTGTCTCCGTATGTGTTTGCCGAGATATAGGAACTCGAGCTATACAGCATAACCAGTCCGAATCCCAGCAAGAAGATCACAATAAAAAGCAGATTATAGTCAAAATATGTAGTTCCTTTTGGTTTTCGTTCCCGTCTAGCCACGAATTACAACTCCTTCGGATTCTCTACTCTTTCAGATTGCGGACGATATCCTTAAAGATTCTTCCCCGCTCCTCATAATTAGGAAACATGCCCCAGCTTGCACATGCCGGAGAAAGAAGAACTGCGTCTCCCGCTACCGCATGATCATAACAATAATTGATTGCTTCCTCAAAGGTCTCACACCGCACGGTATCCATGAATCCATGGCGATGCGCACAGTTTTCAATCTTCTCTGCGGTCTGTCCGATCAGCACAAGCTTCTTGACCTTGCCGTCAAAGGCGTCGATCCATTCATCATACTCGGACTGTTTATCATATCCGCCACCGATCAGAAGTGTCGGACGATTCATTGCACGGATTCCCTGGATTGCAGCATCCGGATTTGTTCCCTTGGAATCATTGTAGAACTTGACGCCGCGCTTCTCGGTCACATACTCGATTCTGTGCTCGACCGCCTGGAATCTCTTTAAGACCTCAACGATCTTCTCCATCGGTACTCCAAAATTCACGCTCATCGCACAGGCAGCCATCACATTCTCGTAATTGTGACGACCGAGCAGATTCAGCTCATTGACGTTGATCACCTGCTCCGTCTGACCGTCATGCGCATAGAAGATATCCTCTCCGTCCAGATAGAATCCCTCATCAAGCTTTCTGTGGCTGCTGAAATATACCACACGCGCCGGTGCCTTCTCGCCGAACGCACGAAGCACTTCATCCTCATAATTTAATACACACACCTGATCCTTCGTCTGATTCTTCGTGATGGATTCCTTCGTCTCAATGTAGCATTCCATCGTGTGATGACGATTCAGATGATCCGGTGTAATATTCAGAATTGCCGAAATCTCCGGCTTAAATTCATGTGTCGTCTCGAGCTGGAAGCTGCTGATCTCCGCAACGGTTACCGTATTCTCCGTCATCGATGCAGCCTCGGATGTATATGGGATTCCAATGTTGCCGACTACACGCACATCGTCAAAATAATTCTTCATGATCTCACCGGTCAAGGCGGTCGTTGTCGTCTTTCCGTTCGTTCCGGTGATTGCGATCAGTCTGCCTTTGCCAAAATAGTAAGCAAGCTCGATTTCTCCCCAGATGGCAACATTCTGTGCACGAAGACGCTCCACCATCGGAAGATCCGTAGGAACTCCCGGGCTTAATACAGCCACTCCAAATTCATGCATCTGTTCCTCTGTCAGTTCGCCAAGGATCATTGGTACATCCTTTAATTCCGGTGCCTTCTCATGGAACTTCTCAATATCCAGTTCCTTGTTGGCATCAAACAAAACCGTATTTATTTTCTTCTCAAGAAGCAGCTTTGCTGCTGCAATTCCACTGATTCCGGTTCCGACAACCAGAACCTTCTTCTCTTCTATCTTCATGTCTTGTTCCTCCGTTTTCATTTGGCATACTTATTTAAGTATACGTTATTCGCTACTGTAATTCAAGGTAAGGCAGAATGTTTTCAAATATTTCCTTCGCCACCGGTGCCGCGATCGTACCTCCGTAATAGATGCCGGACGGATTTCTAATGATGACGAGCACCAGCACCTGCGGATCATCCGCCGGTGCAAACCCTAAAAACGATGAGATATACCGGTTTGCAGACCTTGGCAGAGTCTGCGATGTTGCCGTCTTGCCACCGATACTGTAGCCTTCAATATATGCCTTGTTTCCGCCGCCCTCTGAGACCACTTTTTCGAGAAGATATCGCATTTTCTCCGAAGTCTCGCTGCTGCAGATACCCTCTTTCTGCTCGTAAGAGAATTTTTCGATGCAGTTGCCAAAAGCATCCTCCACCTGCACGCCAAAATGCGGTGTTACACGGTTGCCTCCATTTATAATAGAAGAAACCGTCGCCGCAAGCTGGATCGGTGTAATCTGGAACGACTGTCCGAATGAAATCGTTGCAAGTTCTACAAGACCGATATTCTCCCGCTTGTGCATGATCGTCGCAGCCTCTCCCGGCAGATCAATTCCGGTCTTCGTAAGCAACCCGAACTGATCAAAATAATCGTAGAAACGATCCGCGCCGATACGGAGTCCCACATTGATGAACACCGGGTTGCAGGAATTCTCAATTCCCTCTACGAAGCTTTCTGCTCCGTGTCCGGTCGTCTTGTGACACCGGATCCTGCGGTCTTCCACTATGATATATCCCGGACAGTGGAACCGGTCTTCTAATGAGACAACGCCCTCTTCCAAAGCTGCTGCGCTTGTAATAATCTTGAACGTTGATCCCGGCTCGTAGGTATCATTGATGCAGTGATTACGCCACATCTGGTTCAGATAGTCCTGCTCCTCTTCCGTTCCCGCATATTCCCTATATTCCTCTGTCAGTTCAAAAGGCTGGTTCAGATTAAATTCCGGATAATCGACCATCGCAAACATCTGTCCGTCTTTCGGATTCATCACAAGAATACTGACGGAATCCGCGTCCTTCTGCAGATACGCTTTTTCCGCTGCCTGCGCGGCAAAAAGCTGAATGTTTGCATCCAGCGAAAGCCGCAGATTGTTTCCCGCAACCGGCTCGATGCGCTCCTCACCGATATTGTCAACCTCCACGCCTCTGGCATCCGTCGTGGTCAGAATCGTTCCATCCTGTCCCTGCAGATAGTCATCGTACACCGTCTCCAAACCGATGATTCCCTGATTGTCGCCGCCGGTAAAGCCCAGCACCTTCGATGCCAGATCATCATACGGATACTCTCTCTTGTAGTCCTCATCCACTTTGACGCCCGCATACCCATAGGCAAGAATACGGTTGCCCGTCTCTTTGTCAACATTGCTTTTGATTTTCTCAATCGATGAGTATTTTTCCACGCGCTTACGCACGCGATCCTCAGGCAGATCCAACTCCTTTACAAGCATTGCGATCACGCCCTCCGGATCCTCGATCTGATTATGGATCACAGAGATCGTGCACACCGACTTATTACCTGCGAGCACAACTCCGCCTGCATCAAGAATCTTGCCGCGCGCCGCCTTGATCTGCCGCTCTCTCTGCTGCAGATCGGTTGCAAGCCTGGAGTAATAATCTCCGCGAAAGATCATAAGATATACTAATCGTCCAAGCAACACGCAGACACAAGCTGCGACAACGAGTCCGATCACACATATTTTTCTGCGGTGATAGGTCTTATTTCGTTCCATGACAGATCCTGCCACTGCGTCTCTTACTTATAGATATATGAATGGGCGGATGTCATTAGAACACCCGCCGTCATGCTATCTCTTATTCATTTGTGCCTGTATCGCCTTTTTTCTTAACCGGCTTATGTTCTCCGGTATACTGTGCATTCACGCCTGTGACATCAAGATCCTTATTCTTTCCGGTCAGTTTCTCATCCGGATAGATGTTCATATACGGAAGCACTTCCTCTAAGATCTCACGCACGATGTTCTGTGCAAAGTAACTGTGGGCCTGGTCACCGACATTCGGCTCATTTACGACACAGTAAATCACAAGCCGCGGATTCTCCACCGGTGCAAATCCCATAAAGGATACCAGATACTTACGGTCCTTACGTGGAATCTTCTGTGCAGTTCCGGTCTTACCACCCATGGAATAACCGTCAACCTTGGCGGTTCCTGCGGTACCTTTGGATACAACATCGTATAAATAATCGCGAATCTGATCGCTTGTGCTCTCGGAAACGGTCTGTTTTACCGCCTTCGGCTCGATCGTCGATACGGTGTTGCCCGACGCGTCCGTTATCTTGGTCACAAGATGCGGCTGATAATACGTTCCTCCGTTGACCAGCGAAGAAAAAGCGCTCACCATCTGGATCATCGTACAGTTAAAGTTCTGTCCGAATGCGTTCGTTGCCAAATCAACCGGCTTCATCGTATCTTCGGTATAGATCAAAGAAGATGTATTTGCCTCGCCAGGCAGATCAATTCCGGTCTTCTGTCCGAAACCAAAGATGGACTGGTACTCTAGGAAATTCGTCTTGCCGATCTTGTAAGACATCTGCATCAAGGCATCATTACAGGAATCCATCAGTGCCTTTCGCACCGTCTCTGTGCCGTGTCCGTTACGGTTTACACAACTGACCTTCTGTCCGTTAAAGGTCTCACCTCCATCACACACAAATGTCATCTTATCATTGAGTGTTCCGGTCTCAAGTCCTGAAGCCACAGTAAAAGGTTTCTGGACGGAACCCGGCTCGTACGTTGCTGTCACACAGTAATTCTGCCAGAGATTATTTAAGATATCCATCGTATCATCATCCGACAGCTTTTTTAATTCCTTCTTGGAATACAGAGAGCTTAAATCTCTCGGATTGTTCAGATCAAACTCCGGATAATCCGCCATCGCAAGGATTTCGCCATTCTGCGGATTCTGGATGATAACAGCAGTATCGACACTTCCATCGCCTTCGTAATAATTGTCGCGGTAAGCATCGTTGAATTCCTGAATCTTCTGCTCCACAACCGACTGGATATTCGAATCAATCGAGATCACAAGATTATTTCCGTCCTGTGCCGGAATTACGGTCTTCTCAAAATTACTATCGGAATTCAGATAACCGTACTCTCTTCCGTTGACTCCGTTTAACGTATCATCATAATAATTTTCAAGTCCTGTCGTACCGACATTGCCGGATGAAGTAAATCCGATCACCGATGCCGCCAGTGACTTGTACGGATAGGTTCTTTGATATTCTTTTTCAAACCATACGCCTTTGATGTTCGGATTGACTTTGTTGCCTTTTTCATCCGCTTTATCCTGAAGTTCCACAAACTTCTGGATTTCATCGTAAGGCAGCTTCTTTGCCAGCACAATATATTTGCTGTCCTTCTTATCCTTCGCGTAGGTCCTTAAATCCTCTTCCTTCAGTTCCGGGAAGCACTGAAGCAGTGCCTGAATCGTCGGCTCTACATAGTCTTCCTTATAGGTCATCTGGGAGCAGTCTAAGATTACGTTGTAGACTGCCTCGCTGGTTGCCAAAACAGTCCCTGAACTGTCGATGATATCCCCTCTCTGATAAGGGATCGTCTTACTGTCATAGGACTGCATGGATAAAACTTTCTTCTCATATTTGTCTCCGCTCGTGGATTCAATGTAGGTAAGCACACCGATCAACCCGCAGAGTAATAAAACAAATGCAGCAAAAAGCACGATCAGCTTCGCCCTCATTGTTCGGTTTAATTTCTTTACAGGTCTTCTTTTCTTTCTCGTTCTTGCCACATTACGCTCCTACTGCTTCGGAATATCGCTATACTGATCCATATAGTTGCTGTTCTCGATCGTATAATACACAACCTGATCTTCCTTCGGATAATCCATTCCGAGCTTGTTGATTGCAACATCCTTCACATGATTTAAATCAACCGATGTTGTCACTCTCTTATAACGTGCATCATTATCTGCACGAAGGTCCGTTACCTGACTCTCAAGGTTCGCAATATTTCTCATGCGGCTTGTAATCTGTGACTGCAGATTAACAAATGATACCGCTGCCATCGCGATCACAAGCACTCCGGCTGTCAAAAACATCACATATCCCGGGCTCATCTCCATCGCTCTCTGACGGTTTCTGCGCGCCGCATTTCTTCTGCTCTTGCGGTGCTGTACCTGTTCGATCTCCTCGCGGCTTCTTCGCTGCGGACGAACCGGCGTATCCAACTCACGGACTGTATTTCCATTTACGTAATAATTTCTAGTCATATGCGCTTCCCTGCTTTCTTACTTAATCCGTCACCCGTTCAAAGACACGAAGCTTTGCACTCTTTGAGCGGCTGTTCTCTTCAAGTTCCTTCTCCGAAGGAAGAATTGGTTTTCTTGTTACAACATGTCCTCTGGACTTATTTCCGCATACACACACCGGGAAATTGCTCGGGCATGTACAAGGATTCTCGTTCTTTTTAAAAGCCGACTTTACGATGCGATCCTCCAATGAATGGAAAGTGATGATACAGCATCTTCCTCCATCATTCAGAAGTTCGATCATATCGTCTAAATTGTCGCGAAGTACATCCAGTTCATGGTTTAACTCGATGCGGATCGCCTGATAGGTTCTCTTGGAAGGATGTCCTCCTGTCACCTGTACTTTCATCGGGATTGCTCCCTTAATGATCGCATTCAGCTCGCCGGTCGTCTCGATCGGTTTCTGCTCTCTTGCACTTACAATGTGCTTGGCAATATTCTTCGCAAACCGATCCTCTCCGTAGTCGCGGATGATACGAAACAGCTCCATCTCACTGTATTCATTGACGATATCTCTCGCCGTCAGTTTCTGTCTGTCATCCATGCGCATATCAAGAGGTGCGTCCTCGCTCCGGTAGGTAAATCCCCTCTCCGGTGTATCAAGCTGAAACGATGAAACGCCAAGGTCGAGCAGAATTCCATCGACTTTCTCAATGCCAAGATTATGGAGTACTTCCTTCATCTGTGCATAATTACTTCTTACGATCGTTACTTTATCTTTATAATCCTTCAGTCGTTCACTGGCCGCTGCGATTGCATCTGCATCCTGATCAATGCCGATCAGGCGTCCTGTCGTAAGGCGTTTTACAATCTCTGACGAATGTCCCGCTCCACCGAGCGTTCCATCCACATAGATTCCATCCGGACGGATATTCAGTTGTTCAATTGTCTCATTCAGCATTACCGAATAGTGCTTGAATTCCATATCTCATCCTTTCCTGGTGGCGGAACATCCGACCATGAAAAATCGCTTTGCGAAGACTGCGGTACATCTCTGATGTATCGCCATTGGACGCCTCCTCTTAAATTCCAATTCCGAGATCTGCCATATGTTCTGCAATCTCATCCATATCATCGAAATCACTGTTCTCCTGATAGCGTTCCTTGCTCCAGATCTCAACTCGGCTGAATACACCAACCGATACGACTTCTTTATCAATGCCTGCATATTCGCGAAGGTTTGCCGGAAGATTGATTCTTCCCTGCTTGTCCACCTCGCAGGTTGCTGCGCCTGCAAAAAAGAATCTTAAGAACTTTCTTGCATCTTTGGAGGTAAGTGGTTTCTCGCGGAGGCTTTCTTCGATACGCTGCCATTCTTCATGTGAATATACAAACAGACATCCATCCAGACCCTTGGTCACAACGAACTCGCTGCCAAGCTGCTCTCTGAATTTCGAAGGGACGATCAATCTGCCCTTCGCATCGATGGAATGATTGTATTCACCCATGAACATGACGCGCTCACCTGCCTTTCTCTCTCAATCTGCCGTGTGCCGATTTCGCAGGTAAGTTCTCCACATTTTTATCAACTTATCCACCACTTTGCACCACTATATGGTATTTTAACTCCACTTTCTACCACCTTGTTACCATAATACCCCTCACAGGGGCAAAAATCAAGATTTTTTCATGGATTTTACGCTGTTTTTTCGGCATATCCAATATATTGTGGTATACTTGTTTTCTCCATACAAGAGGCGACAAATGCAGGTATTTTCTGCCAGATCCCTGTTCGTTTTTCTCCTTATTGACGCAAAAAGTGGAGGATACTCCCATATTGGGAATATCCTCCACTTTATCATCAATTTCCTTATTCAATTTTTGGTCTTTTCTATTCCCATTACGCTTCCGAAGTGGGCTGATCCTCCACTTTGTCCTTCTTTGAAACGCGGATATGCCAGACAATGATCCACACAACCGACACAACAACAAGAAGCGCCGCAAGCGCCATCGATACCGGATAGCCGATGCCAGGGATCAGAAGCTGATCCGTGCGCAGCGATTCGATCCAGAATCTTCCGATTCCGTAGCCTGCCAGATACAGTAAGAACACCTCACCGTCAAACTTTTTATGCTTCGTGAACAGGATCAAAAGGATCAGAAGCACCAGATTCCACATGGATTCATACAGAAATGTCGGGTGTACCTGAATATAAGAGATTCCACCACTCTCCACCACGTGATTCATAAGATCTGTCGTCACATCCGAGGAACGAACTGCAGACAGCGGAAGCTGCATTGCAAAAGGACCGTCCGTGTATCCGCCGAAAGCCTCCCTGTTAAAGAAATTACCCCAGCGTCCGATCACCTGTCCAAGCACAAGTCCAAGTCCTGCGGTATCACAGAGCCGCCCCATGGAAAGCTTCTTCACCCTCGAGAACACAAACGTTGTGATAATTGCCGCGATCACGCCTCCGTAGATTGCAAGTCCACCCTGACGGATATTTAAGATACTGATCGGGTCATCCTTATAATAATCCCAACGGAATACCACATAATACAGTCTCGCACCAATCAGAGAACAGATGATGGCAATGATTGCAAGATCAAAATACGTATCGGAATTCTGTCCCGTCCGTTTCGCCATCCAGCAGGCAATTCCAAGACCAGCCAGCATTCCGCATGCGATCACGATTCCATAGTATGCGATCGAGAAATTGCCGATCATAATGTTCTTCCCCACATGATCCAGATAAATATGTAAATGTGGAAAATTAATGTTATAATCCATTTTTTACTCCTTCTTCACCCCAATAGTGGGTGTTCTATTTCTTTATTATAAGTTGACATCCTCCGTATTGCAAGATTCTTCTTGCTCCCTGTCAAGCGTCCGATAGGTCCGATAAAACAGGATTGATGTCGTTGTTACAGCGATCACATCCGCCACCGGTTCCGCAAGGAATACCGCCATCAGCTTATCTTCCATAAATGCCGGAAGGATATAGATAAGTGGAATCAGCAGAATAACCTTACGCAGTAAAGCCAGGAAAACGGATGTCTTTGCATTTCCCAATGCGATAAATGTCTGCTGGCAGGAGATCTGCACACCGAAGATCACCGATACTGCCATATAAATGCGAATCGCCCATTTTGTGAAAGCAATCAGTTCCGCCTGATCCGTAAAAATCAGAATGAATGCCTGTGGAAGGATCATGCAGATCAGCCAGATGACCGCGGTAAATGCCACGCAGGACACAAAAAGTAACCGGAAGGTCTTCTTCACGCGATCCATCTTCTTCGCTCCGTAATTGAACCCGATGATCGGCTGCGCGCCCTGCGTCAGCCCCTGGATCGGCAGCATAGACATCTGCATCACAGACGACAGAATCGTCATCGCACCGACCGCCACATCACCGCCATACTTAAGCAGGCTCGTGTTAAAACAGATGTTTAACACACTTTCTGTAAACTGCATGATAAACGGCGCAACACCAAGCGCAATACATGGTCCAACAGTTTTCGGACGAATCTTCAGATTTCCTTTTCGAATCCTAAGTGTTGTTTCTTTTCCCAGTAAAAACCGCACGATCCACACACAGGAAACTCCCTGCGAAAGAATCGTTGCAAGTGCCGCTCCGCGCACACCCATATGTAATCCAAAGATAAAAATCGGATCCAATATAATATTACACACCGCACCGATCACAACGGTCAGCATTCCGGTTCTGGCAAATCCCTGTGCATTGATGAACGCATTCAGTCCCAACGCAAGCTGCACAAAAATGGTTCCAAGTGAATAGATCTGCATATATGCCCATGCATAAGGGAGCGTACTCTCACTTGCACCAAAAAGCAGCAATATGTCCTGTCCCCAGATCTGACTTACCATCGTCACAATGACCGCCACGAGAACAAGCATCGACGTACAATTACCAAGAATCCTCTCCGCCTCTTCTTTGTTGCCCCGCCCCATCATAATGGATGCACGCGGCGCACCGCCCATGCTCACAAGCGCTGCAAACGCAGAGACACACATGATAAAAGGCATCGTCACTCCAAGTCCCGTCAAAGCCACCGAACCAACCTCTGCAATATGACCGATGTACATACGATCGACCAGGTTATAAAGCAGATTGATGACCTGTGCCAGAATTGCAGGAAGCGCCAGCTTAAAAAGCAGACCTCCTATCCGATCCTCTCCAAGATTTGCTTCCTTCTTTTCCTTTTGTCTCATACCATACTCTTTCTATTTTCTAACCAAACTTTTCATATTCCCACAATGAAACTATTTTGTCACTTATAGGAATGGTTGTCAAGAAAGCTTCTTTCTTCTTTTGCAAGCCTTCCATTCACACACAAAACAGACAGAACGTCCTACGCCCTGTCTGTTTTAAATGTGTTAACTTTCAAGCACTAGCAGCTGCACTCGAAGCTTCCGCACTCTGTCTCCTTGCAAGTGTCTGCATGGCCTCCGGAGATACCGATGTGGCTCGCACTACAAGCTTTCTCACGGTTGAACTTACACTCGGTTGCATCACAAGCTACATTTGTGTCTTTCTCCGGCTCACCCATCTTGTTTGTCGCGCATCCACAGCCTCTTGCCGCAAAGCTTCCGCAGCTTGTCTCTGACGGCATCTTTGCCTTCATACCTTCTACATGGATATCCTCTCTTCTACAGCAGTTATCCTCGTTGTAAGAACAGTTTACAACATTACAATCCAGTTTTGTCATCTCACATACCTCCTGATTTCTTCAGATTTCCACCGGACATTTTCCGGTCTGATCCATTTTCTCATATGGATTCCTACATTAATATGTGTAATCTGACACAAACTATTCTTACGCTTTTTTATTTTTTCATTCGATTATATTTTAAAACCTCTGCGGTGGCTCCGGGATGACCGGTGTCTGCGCCCCGGCTTCTTCGACGACACTAGTTATCCAAAATCAAGAATTTACAGAAAGTCTCTGCTGTACTCTTTCTATGATTTGTTGTCCGCTCAAGCTTAGACAGTGGCACTTTGGATGTTCGCCTGAACACAGAATGTGTCCGATGGATTTCGTGTCTGCCTTACGCGGAGTACTGAACAATACCGTGCCCGCGGGTCGTGTTTGCGACCGCATAACTTAGTGGCATTCCCTCAATTCTACGAGGGGAGACACTAACCGAGAGCGGGCACTATAAAATTTGTGAAGTGCTCCGCTTAGGCAGACTAGAAATTTTGAGCACATCTGTGTCAGACGGACAGCCAAAGTGCCACAGTCGAAGCATTGCTCGGACACAAAAATTGAGTACAGCAGAGACTTTCGCAAATTTACTGATTTTGTCTAAAATCGTGTTCCTCTCATGGGGCACGCGCCAAGACTGGATTGCCGGAGCCGCTTCTATAAAAGCTTCATAATTTCAGGAATGAAAAAACAAAAAGCCCCGAATCCGAAGATCCGGGGCATATCACCTGATAGAATTTACAGGAAGATGTACTTGCAGATGAATAATACTGCAAGGATGTACATAAGAGGTGTAATCTTCTTGTGCTTTCCACAAACAAGGTTGAGGATTACATAAGAAATAACGCCGATTGCGATACCTTCAGCGATGCTGTACATAAGCGGCATAGCGATCAGGCAAAGGTATGCAGGAATAGCATCTGTAAGATCATCAAAATTAACCTTAACGATAGCAGATACCATAAGGAATCCTACGAATATCAAAGCAGGAGCTGTCGCAAATCCAGGGATTGCTGTAAAGATCGGTGCAAAGAAGATTGCAAGCAGGAATAAGAAACCTGTTACAACGGATGCAAGACCTGTTCTTGCGCCGGCACCGACACCTGCAGAGCTCTCTACGAATGTTGTTGTTGTTGATGTACCGAAGATTGCACCTGCGGAAGTCGCAACGGCATCCGCAAGAAGTGCCTGCTTAACATTCGGAAGCTGTCCTTTTTCATCAAGCATTCCGGCCTTGTCCGACACACCGATGAGTGTTCCGATGGTATCGAACATATCAACAAACAGGAATGAGAATAATACAACAATGAAATCAATGATACGGACGCCGCTGAAATCAGCAGTAAAGCACTGTCCGAATGTATCCTTGATTGCTGTAAAATCAGTAAACTGTAATGTTGGATATAAAGAATAATATCCTGCATCCGGATCGATCACATAGATACCGGTTGCCTGGCAGATCATACCAAGAACCCATGTAGCGATAATACCGATCAGGATAGATGCCTTCACACCCTTTACATAAAGGATGGCTGTCAGCATCAGACCAAGTAATGCAAGAACGGCGCAGATACCTTCTGTATGCCAGTTCTCTGTAAATTTCACATAAGATAACAGCGTAGAATCATTGTTTACAACGATATGACCGCCCTGTAAACCGATGAATGCGATAAACAGACCGATACCAGCTCCAACACCTTTCTTTAAGGTTGCCGGAATTGCATTAAAGATTGCCTCACGTACGTTGGTCAGAGACAGGATGATGAAGATAATACCTTCAGCAAATACTGCCATCAAAGCAACTTTCCATGAGTAACCCATGTTACCACATACAGTATAGGCAAAATATGCATTCAGTCCCATACCAGGAGCCAGTGCAAACGGATAGTTTGCAAGAAGTGCCATCGCAAGTGTACCTACGAATGATGCAAGACAGGTTGCGATCAATACTGCAGTCGGATTCATTCCCGCTGCACCCAGCATGTTCGGGTTAACGGCCAGGATGTACGCCATTGTCATGAATGTCGTAATACCGGCGATCACTTCCGTTCTCACGCTGGTGTTATTCTCTTTGAGTTTGAACATTTTTTCTAACATTGTTCCCTCCATATTAATAATAAGATTTTTATGTATGAACCCAAGGGACGCTACGCTACTCGTCCCTCGGGCAGATACCGTATATTACTTGCTCTCCTCTTCGGTCTTAACTTCCTCACGGATCGCCTTTGTCTCGATTTCCTCACAGATCTGTGCGATGAACGCATCGAGTGGCTTAACGCCTTCGTCACCGGCAAAACGGCTTCTTACGGAAACCGTTCCGTCAGCTTCTTCCTGCTGTCCGACAACAAGCATGTATGGAAGCTTATCCAGTCTTGCCTCACGAATCTTGTATCCGATCTTCTCAGCACGGCTGTCTACTGTGACATCTACATGCTTTTTCTTGAGTTCTGCTGCAACCTTGTTGGCGTAATCCATATACTTCTCAGAGATTGGAAGTACACGAACCTGCTCCGGGCAAAGCCATGTAGGGAATTTTCCGGCATAATGCTCGATGAGCCAAGCCAGTGTACGCTCGTAGCATCCCATGGATGTACGGTGGATGATCCAAGGCAGAACCTTCTCACCCTTCTCATCAATGTAGTACATACCGAACTTTTCTGCACTTGCGCAGTCAAGCTGGATGGTTACCATCGTATCTTCCTTACCATATACGTTCTTTGCCTGGATATCAATCTTCGGTCCGTAGAATGCGGCCTCTCCGTCAGCCTCTGTGAACGGAATATGATTCTCATTCATAACGTCACGCAGATACTGCTGGGTGCTGTTCCAGTACTCGTCATCGCCAAGGTATTTCTCCTTGTTGTTCGGATCCCACTTGGACAGACGGTAAGTAACATCTCCGTCGATACCAAGTGTCTTCATTACATAGTGACACAACTCGGTACATCTTGTCAATTCTTCCTCAGCCTGATCCGGACGAAGAATGATATGTGCCTCTGTGATTGTGAACTGTCTTACACGGGTAAGTCCATGCATCTCACCGGAATCCTCGTTACGGAACAGAGTGGATGTCTCTGCCATACGATAAGGAAGGTCTCTGTAAGAATGCTGCTCATTCATATATACATAATACTGGAACGGACAAGTCATTGGACGAAGTGCCATCGTCTCCTTGTCGTCAGAATCTTTATTTAAGATGAACATGCCGTCCATATAATGATCCCAGTGTCCAGAGATCTTGTAGAGGTCAGCCTTTGCCATAAGTGGTGTACGTGTTCTGACATAGCCCCACTCATTATCCTCAAGATCCTCTATCCAGCGCTGAAGCTTCATGATCATCTTGGTTCCCTTTGGTGTAAAAAGCGGAAGTCCCTGACCAATGACATCAACGGTTGTAAATAATCCCATCTCACGTCCAAGCCTGTTGTGGTCACGCATCTTCGCGTCCTCAAGCTTTGCAAGATGCTCCTTAAGCTCATCCTTCTTATTGAAAGCAGTTCCGTAAATACGATGCAGACGCGCCTTGTTGGAATCACCTCTCCAATAAGCCATCGAAGATGAAAGCAGCTTGTATGCCTTCACTCCCTTGGTGCTCATCAAATGAGGTCCGGCACACAGATCCACGAATCCACCCTGATCATAGAAAGAGATCTCAGCATCTTCCGGAAGATCCTCAATGAGCTCTACCTTGTAAGGCTCACCCTTCTCCTCCATGAACTTGATTGCATCATTTCTTGAGAGTGTATATCTTGTAATCTCATGACCTTCCTTGATGATCTTCTTCATCTCTGCCTCTAAATTGTCAAGATCCTCTCTTGAGAACGGCTCAGAATCAAAATCATAGTAGAATCCATCATCGATCGCCGGTCCAATTGCCAGCTTTGCATTTGGGAAAAGGCGTTTTACTGCCTCTGCTAAAATATGTGATGCCGTATGGCGGATGACACGAAGTCCTTCCGGATCGCTTGCAGTCACGATATTCAGTTCGCAGTCCTCACTGATCTCAGTTCTAAGATCAACGATCGCTCCATTCACTTCTCCTGCACATGCCACACGTGCTAAACCTTCGCTAATGTCGGAAGCAATCTCATAAACCGTTTTGGCTTCCTGATACTCTTTGACTGATCCATCTTTTAATGTGATCTTCATGATGATAATCCTCCTTAAATTTAAAGTAATCCTGGCACATCAGTCTTGTGCCCTGCTTCATCCTACCCGGGGATTTTCAAAAAAGAAAATCCCCGGTATCAGACGATCCTGATACCGGGGACGATATTACTCGCGGTTCCACCCCAGTTACCACATACTGCATATTAACACAATACGCGATCACTTCATTCGATGATAACGGAATCACCGGACCGGATTGGGGTCACTCAGAGCTGGTCTTCCATAAACGCTTCATCCGGCTGCTTCCACCACTTTGCTCACGCAAAGGCATCCTTCTCTGTCATGTCCTGCTTATGTACTCTTCTCTTCAACGTTTTGCTTTATGTTTTAACATAACTTATTATAGGCTCGAATTTCAGAAAATCAAGTACTAATTTGCAAAAATTATCGTCCGCAGCAGAATTTGTACTTCTTACCGCTTCCGCAAGGACATGGATCGTTACGTCCAACCTTCTTGCCAACGATAACCGTACCGGACTTCTTCTGCTCAAGATACAACTTATGCTTTGTCTCTGCATCGAAGATCTCATCCCACATCGGGAGATTGTAAAGCCAATCAGCCTTTGCATCTACCATATTCTGATACAGCTTAACCTTATCAAAAGCAAGGCTAACCTTAGTATCCTCTTCCATTGTATCGATTGGGTTCGGCTCAACGAGACTCTCGTTGATTCCGTCTAAGAATCCAGCCATCTCAAGTACTGATAATCCGTACTTGTCAGCCAGTTCCTTAACAGTTCCCTCTACTACTTCATCCGGGTTCATGAGAAGCTTCTCGTAGACACCCTTCTCTAAAAGGAAATATCTCTGCCAGAATCTCTGTAACTCCCCCTGGTTTGCTTTCTCATTATAGGCAATCTTCTGCCACTCCTGCAATATAGCCATCTTTATACCACCTTTATCAATAAAGAATTCATGGATAATTCACATGTAAAGCCATTATACCAAAATATAGAGCATTTTCCAAGCTTTTTCTTTCTTATACCAACATTGCTTCTTATATATTTCCGGAGATCCTGTATATTTCCAAATTTTGCATACATATCTCCGGAATTGTTAATCCGCGTATCGCAGAATCATCGCCGAGAACTTTGGCAGGGTAACGGTAATGTTTCCGTCCGTAACCGCAATCTGCACCAGATCTGTCTGATATCCGCTTTCATCCGTATACATAAGACGTGTCATGCTCACTGCTGCACCACTTTTTTGTACACTGCTTTCCTTTTCCAAAGCATCATGCTCCTCACGCAAAACACCTGCCTGCCACACCGGAATCGTCTGCATCATC
Organism: uncultured Lachnobacterium sp.; assembly: GCA_900543445.1. Taxonomy (GTDB): domain Bacteria; phylum Bacillota; class Clostridia; order Lachnospirales; family Lachnospiraceae; genus Roseburia. The sequence continues at coordinate 20,997 of UQRC01000033.1, forward strand.
TCATGCTCCCCACAGTTCATCAGCACAACGGAACACATCGATGCACGAAATCTCGCATAAGCAAGGAAATTCTCATCACTTTTCAGTTCCATGAGCGAGCCGGTCCGCAGTTCCTCACAGGACTTATGGATCCTTATGATTTCCTTGTGGAATGCCACAAGCTCCTGATCCTCATGCCCCCACGGATACGTTCTGCGGTTGTCTGGATCTGTAAATCCGCAGACACCTGCCTCATCACCATAGTATAACGTAGGTGCCCCCGGCCATGTCATCAGCATCACCACCGCCTCACGGAATATTGCAGGATTATTCCCCTCATCCGCAACCTTTGCGCCAAGTGTATCGATCCGTCCTGCCTTGTGACTCGTTCTTGTCATAAAACGCGAATGATCGTGGTTGGACAACTGGTTCATCGCAACAAGCCTGCTCGGCATCGCAAAATTCGCGCCGTTTCTTCTCATTGCCTCCCAGAAACTGTCCGCATCCCCGACAAGTTCCGGCTGATACTCATCACTGTGCTTCTCCATTCCGGTTAAAAACCAGGTCATCGGCTCCATGAAAGCATCATAATTCATAACCGAATCCCACTCATCGCCGCCGAGCCACGGACGCGTATCGCCGTAATGCTCCGCCAGAATGACAGCCTGCGGATTCGCTTTCTTGACCGCCTTACGGAATTCCTTCCAGAAATGATGGTTAAACTCCGGCGTAAAGCCCAGATCTGCAGCCACATCCAGTCTCCAGCCATCCGCATTATAGGGTGGCGAAACCCACTTGGCAGCGATCCGCATCACGTAATCGAAAAGTTTCTTAGAATCCTCATAATTTAATTTTGGAAGCGTCTCGTAGTCCCACCAGCTCTCATAATCGCTGTTGTATGGCCACTCACCCTTCTTCCCGAACTTGAAAAAGCTTCGGTACGGGCTGTCTGCCGACACATATGCCCCCTTTTCGTAACCTTCTGCATTCTCATAGATGCGTTCCCTGTCCATCCACTTATTGAACGATCCGCAGTGGTTGAACACACCGTCAAGAATCACTTTCATTCCGCGCCTGTGTGCCTCCGCCACCACTTCGGCAAACAGTTCATTGGATGCCTCAAGGTTCGCCTTGTTCGTCACACGGTTCACATACCGGGTCGCCAGACGATTCTCATCGCTTCCCTCCGGCAGAAGATCTCCTGCGTCATCCACGATTCTTCCAAAATGCGGATCAATATAATCATAATCCTGTATATCATACTTATGGTTGGATGGCGAAACGAAAAGAGGATTAAAATAGATCACCTCTACGCCAAGCTCCTGCAGATAATCCATCTTGTCAAGAACGCCCTGCAGATCGCCACCATAGAAATTCGCCACATCCACATTTTTCGGATAACGGTTCCAATCCGTAACCTGCGCCACGCGACGTCCCGCATACTGATACTCGCCGCTTAAGACATCATTCGACGGATCTCCGTTACAGAAACGATCCACATAGATCTGATACATGACCGCGCCTTTGGCCCAATCCGGTGTCTCAAAGCCCGGAATCAGGATAAATTCATAATGCACATCGCGCTCCGTACACAGTGATCCCCGCATATCGTAATATCCGCGGATGCCGTCTGCCTCCACTTCAAAACAATAGGTAAACTTCTCCGTTCCAAGCGCCACCTGGACCGCATAGTAGTCAAAGCAGCCCACGCTCTTCTCCTTTGTCATCAGATACCGCGTATCTTTACTTCGCAGGCTGACACACTTGATCGCATCTTTCGCCGACCGGAAGCGGATCGTCACAGTGTCATTCATCTTCGGCTCCGCCGGAGATACAAATTCTTCGGTCGTGTCGCTGAACAAAGCCATATTTTTAAAATCATTTGTTGTTTGCATCGTTATTCCTCTCTACCATGCCGTAAGACAAGCAATTCTGTAACTATTGCTTTATTGGCACAAATTCAATTTTTAATCGCATCCCCAATCCAGATGCAAGTTTTTTTAGAAGTTTTAAACTTGGATTTCTGGTTCCGTTTTCAAGTTTACTGATATCTGCCTGATCAATACCTGTACGAGCAGCAAGATCTTTTTGTGTTAAATTCTGTTCAATCCTTGCATCAATCATCGCACGTATAACATCCATTTCAGGCTGAATATCATCCCACTCTTTTTTAAATTCAGGATCTTTTAACTGTTCCTGTAAATAATCATCAACTCGCATATTATTTACCATTCCTTTTTGCTCCGATGTATTTATTTTATATAAATATAATATGGTAAAATTACCATATTGTCAATCAAATTTGAGCGCTCTCAAATTTTAGTTCTACTAGTGAACTAAAATATAAAATTCTTCGCCCACGCAAGCATATCTTCCTTCGCGTAATTTCTCGTATTCAACGCAAGAATGCATCCGGTGTAAAATACACGATATCATCCGCATTCTCTTCCGATACCAAAGGCACCACTATCCTAAAAATAACTCAAGGCACTGAATGCCTATTTACAAATTTATATTTGAAATTTCCTTTCCCCGTCACTATACTGGCGATGCATTGATAGATTCCACTTTCCATGGCGGTAACACAGTACAAAACGATCACTGCAAACACCGGAAATCCACACAGAAGAAGCATCTCTTTTCCTACCAGTTCCCAGACACATCCCCTTCTTATCACAATTCCTAGTATTCTTTCCAAGAGAAGCATATAGATAACGGTAAAAATAATCGTAGTGATGACAAATGTAATCCACCTGCTATCATCCATTGCTCCTGCTAAAACAGCTCAGGATCAGCTGGCAGAGGATGAAGACTTTATTTTTCGTGTACGAACCTATATCTATTCCAATTTATCCGATCCTGATCGGAACCGTTCTTCTATTGCAGAATATCTGCATATGAGTCCGGATTATTTATCTTATGTATTTCATCAGAAATTTAACCAGACTCTTAGTGCTTACATTACATCCATGCGCATTGATAAGGCAAAGGAGCTTCTTGAAAGAACCAACTGGGGAATGGATATTATTGCAGAAAAACTGGATTTTCCAGCAGCTCCTACTTTCATAAACAATTCAAAAAAATAACCGGTATTACTCCGCAGCAATACCGGTCTGAATAAATTTTTTATTATCTATCGTAAAAACCAATGTCCAAAGTAGGAAAAATTTGAGTAAATTCCGACACTTATTTTATGCAGTTCTATCTTTATGAGATTTCATCAACATCATAATACTTAAAATCCCGGAAGCAGGCACTTCCTCCTGTTTCCTCTGCTGCATAGCAGAACAGACCAAACCGGCAACCAGTAAAATGATCCAGTTTGAAGTACAGCTTATGCACGGTTCCGATGGGTAGCCAGTCTCCCTTATTTACCCGGTAATAGCAGCGTGCTTCATCCTTCATGTTACAGAAATCTGCTTCAAGACGAAAATCCATCTGGTGTGATTCAACAACAGTTCCTTCCGTCATATCCAATATACCATCTTCTTTTTTATCCAGCATAAGGACTTCATATTTTCCATGATGTTTTGTAATGCCAACTGCAGCATAACAGCTCTGCAACGCACACAAACCTGCGACATCGCCCTCTTTCAATGCAGAAGCATCAACAGTAACCTCAGCTGCGCAGGACGGATAACTCATCCTTTGCGTAAGCGTATTTACTGCCTGTGTAAGCTCTATACAAACTTCCCGTGTTGTAATTGTATAGGTTCCCTGCAATGCATCCAGATGATAGTACCGTGGATCTGGATCATGATTAAACTGCCAGCGCGGAAGCAGCCCATTACAGAAATCATCACTTCCCACTAATGGCTGATAAATATATCCTGGTCTGGTACTGTGAACCTCTATTTCTTCCGGCACATGTCCGTTCTGTCCAAAAAACGGAAAATGATCCTTCCAGGTAACCGGAAGCAGAATAGGAATCCGTCCAACTGCTCCGGAATCCTGAAACAGCATTGCATACCACTTTCCATCCGGCGTATCCACTATTCCTCCCTGTGCCACGCCCTGTCCACAATATCCACGATCATCACAAAGTACATCTCCACCCGTGAATTCTCCTTCCAGAGAATCACTGTAAAAGCATGCTTCCGTCCGCATCCAGCGGTCTCTCAGGGAATGAATCAGAAAAATATAATAATAGCCGTTTATTTTTTGAATATGAGAACCCTCATAGCCTAGCTCCGGGTTCTTATGATCACTGACTAAAAGACGATGTAATCCGTCCTTCTTTGGTGCAGTCAAATCTTCATTCAATTCTGTAATCCAGATTTCATCATTTCCATATACAATATAGTTTCTGCCATCCTCATCAAATAATAAAGAGCCGTCATGATAAAAGCCTTCTATCAGCTGCTTTTTCCATGGACCATCTATTTTTTCCGAAGTATACAAATAAGTCTTACGGGTATCATTTGCCACAAAGCAGATACAAAATCGGCCTTCATGATAGCGCAGGGAAGCTGCCCACATGCCCTGTCCGTAAATATTCTGACCGCTTTTCAGTTGCTGCGCATCCGTATGATCCAACGTCTCATAGACATAAGTCACATGCTCCCAGTGCACCAGATCAAAAGACTGCAGAATCTCACAGCCCGGCATAAAGTGCATGGTTGTGGATACCATATAATAGGTGTCTTCTACGCGGATCACGTCCAGATCTGGATAATCCAATCTTGTTATAGGATTTACATTCATTGTTTATTCCTTTCTGTTTTATCTCCATATTCTTTCTTTGTTCTATTCTATTTTTACTATTTTATCTTTGTTTCTTATCCGTCTGCCTTTTCAACTCTTCTCTGCCCCATTTCACTATTGCTAATATCACAATCTCACAGTAAAAATATAATAATAGAAAACGATCCTGCACCATGTTATTCATCAGGAATTTCCGGTTTGCACAGATTTACCGGGAATAAACAGAAGGAGACCAGCATGAAGGAAAACCGTTTTGTCACTTTCATTATACAACACAATCGAATTCAAGGTGTCTTTCTTTTATGCAAAATCACGAACTTGCTCATTTATAGCAATATTATAAAATATCGATGTACTCGCCCGCCAAAGCCTTATTCATACTGCGGACAGCGCAGAACTTACCACACATACTGCAGGTATCGCTGTGATCATCCTCCGGGCTTCGGCTGTCACGAATTGCCTTCGCCGTCTCCGGATCTAGCGCACATGCATACTGTGCATCCCAGTCGAGCACGCGTCTTGCGTCGCCCATGCGATCATCGATGTCTCTTGCATGTGGCACTCCTTTGGCAATATCCGCAGCATGTGCTGCAATCTTCGATGCAATAATTCCCTGCTTAACATCATCAAGATTCGGGAGAGCCAGATGCTCCGCCGGTGTCACATAGCAGAGGAATGCAGCTCCGTTCATCGCTGCCACCGCGCCACCGATGGCTGCCGTAATATGGTCATATCCCGGTGCGATGTCCGTAACAAGAGGTCCCAACACATAGAAAGGCGCTCCCATGCAGATGCTCTGCTGCACCTTCATGTTTGCAGCAACCTGATCGAGCGGCACATGTCCCGGTCCTTCGACCATTACCTGTACGTTGTGATCCCACGCACGTTTTGTAAGCTCTCCGAGACGAACCAGCTCCTCAATCTGGCACACATCCGTCGCATCCGCGAGACAGCCCGGTCTGCACGCATCTCCAAGAGAAATCGTCACATCATGCTCCTCACAGATATCAAGGATCTCATCATAATATTCATAGAACGGATTCTCCTCACCGGTCATCGTCATCCATGCAAATACAAGGCTTCCGCCGCGACTTACAATGTTCATTTTACGCTTATGCTTTTTAATCTGCTCGATGGTTTTTCTTGTAATTCCACAATGAAGTGTTACGAAATCCACACCATCCTCTGCATGCATTCTTACAACATCGACGAAATCCTTCGCCGTCAGGGTTGCAAGGTCTCTCTGATAATGGATCACGCTGTCATAAACCGGAACGGTTCCGATCATCGCCGGACATTCGCTTGTCAGTTTACGTCTGAATGGCTGCGTGTCTCCGTGGCTCGATAAGTCCATGATCGCCTCCGCACCCATATTGACAGCGCTCATCACCTTCTGCATCTCGATATCATAATCCTTGCAGTCTCTTGACACGCCTAAGTTTACATTGATCTTCGTGCGAAGCATGCTTCCCACACCTTCCGGATTCAGTGATGTATGATGCTTGTTCGCGCAGATTGCGACCTTGCCCTCTGCAACCAGCTCCATCATCTTCTCCACCGGCATATGCTCCTTTTCTGCCACTGTTTTGATCTGCGGTGTTACGATGCCTTTTCTTGCGGCATCCATCTGTGTTGTGTACATACTCATCTTCTCTCTCCTTTTGTGTAAATACGTGTACGCATCTTTGCATGTTTATTTGTCCGTATAGAGAATTTCCCTATAGCCAAACATCCCCGATGGACAATTCCATCAGGGATGTTATCTCACTTGTGCTTTGCATCTGCTTTCAACTCATTGCTTCGTACAAAAAAGAGATGCAGAAAGCATCTCTTTGTACACAGATATCGCTCCCTACGTTGGCATTATCCAAATCAGGTTTTGGGTCGAAACGATACAGTTTCCTCTCAGCCGACTCTGGTCAGCTCCCCATTTGTTTCTATTTTACACAAAAACTTCGTTATATTCAAGATATTTTATACTTCCGTTGCCACTTTATATCCTACTTTCTCCATTTCAAGTGAAAATGCTTCTTTCGTCATATTCACTGCACCAACTTAATTTCATTTAAGGCAGCATTGTACTCTTCTTCTGTATAATCCTTAAGAATAATTTCTTTCGATGCATTAAAATCAATAATCATTTTTTTAATTGCCCGAATATTCGCCTCTTCTGCTGCTTTCTTTTCATATTTTTCCATCACTTCACACACGGCCTGAAGTCCTCCTTCCTGATGTTTCAAATAATTCATTCGCTTTGTAAGTACCGGAAATTTAGAGTTATTCACTTCTTTCTCTATTAAGCAACTTAAATATTCCGATACCGTTGTCTCATCCCTAACTTGTGTGTTCACAAACACTCTCTCAAGTCCATCATCAACTTTCTCACCAGTTTCACGTATTACACTATCTACGTGATAGATTACTCGATTTCCTTTAAAAATGTCAAACTCTGATATATAAACAACAATAATATCTTCAATATCTTTAAATCTCTGTTTTGTCTGTGAATCCTTGACCGCAATGCTTGACGCATTAAATCGTACTCTACGCAGATGATCATCAGAACCGGAACGTTGTACTTCAACATTACATTTCCCATACCTTTTCAAAAAGCATAATGCATCAAGCCGTACAGATCGTCCATAGATATTCCGCTCACTGCTTTGTACGATCACATCCTCAACGATCAATTTTTCATCATCCAAAAGAATCCTTAACATCTCCTGACAAAAGTCGATATCATTTGCCAGCACCTCAAAGAAAGCATCATCAATCGGTCGAAACTCCTTGACCCTTTTGTGCTTTTCTTCAATGGTAAAATCTTTTCCCTTCTCCATATAGTTTTCCTTTCTTTAGTATAGCATAACGAGTGTTTTTTACAACAAAATCCCCTTATGTCCCCTCAAAATTCTGTATTAATTTTAAAACTCATGGTATTGCAGCGCATGAAACTCACGCTTAAATGGATTTGTCAAATCGAAACATATATCCGATCTGATTGAATTTTGCTTTGTGGATACAGAATAACGCATCTGCACAGATTCGTCAATACCATTTTGTCCTGTTTTAATTGATTTTTTCATTGGTTGACGTTTTCCGCATCTTCCGCTATTATTCTATTATTAGTCCATAAACTTATAAATAGCGCAATTACCTATCATTTTATTTTGTAATTGCAGGGAGGAAATTCTATGAAGAAAGTAAAACAGATCCTTGCCATCATCGGCATTGTATTTCTTGTTCTCTTATACTTAAGCACGCTGATCTGTGCGATCATCGACCATACAGAGACGATGCGCCTGTTTCAGGCATCCATTCTGGCTACCGTTATCATTCCTGTGCTTCTTTGGGCATACTCCTTCATCTACAAACTGATCAAGAAGAATGCAAAGGATCAGATGGATGAGATGCAGAATAACTCCAACACCTCCCTGAAAGATAAGGCCAATTTATCAAAAAAATAGAGAGCACAACAAAACACTTTCTTAATACATAAATTCGGGGTTGCCGCGCTCAGCTTTAATTTCTAAAACAAACGATACCGGATTATATAGAATCTACGAAAATTAGCAGTCAGTTTGTCTATAAACGCCAGACTTTGAACGATTTCAATGACTAGAGTTTTTGAAAGTTACGGCATCGAACCATACGTTTATTTTGTTCAGGAAAATTTGCAAGTTAACTTCACCAGCAATTTTGGATAGTTGGTTGAGATATGCGCTATTATCGATAGATAATGGAACGGTGAAGCAGTTGCAAATTTG
>UQRC01000034.1 GCA_900543445.1 uncultured Lachnobacterium sp.
TCAGATTATTTTTTCAAAAAGATTTATTCTGTGAAAATCAGATTTGGAAAAATGGGTTGAGCGTAACGCATGCCTATAGTAAAATTACAGTATGAAAATTACAATTGTTTGTGTAGGAAAAATCAAAGAAAAATTTTACAGGGATGCATTGGCAGAATACACAAAGCGTCTGAGCCGGTACTGCAGTCTGACGATTACGGAAGTGGCAGACGAGAAAACCAAGGAGCAGGCATCTGAGACAGAATGTGCGATCATCAAGGATCGTGAGGGGGAGCGGATCTTGAAATCGATCCGCGATGACGGATATGTGATTGCGCTTGCAATCGATGGGAAGACCCTTGATTCCGTCGAATTATCTGAAAAAATTGATAAACTTGGATTAAGCGGTAAAAGTAATGTGTATTTTGTGATTGGCGGTTCTCTCGGCTTATCGGATGCTGTTATGAAGCGCGCAGATTACAAACTCAGCTTTTCGCGCATGACATTTCCGCATCAGCTTATGCGTGTCATCCTTTTGGAACAGATTTACCGTTCCTACCGCATTATCAATCATGAACCCTATCACAAGTAGCGCATAGGACGAGACGGTTTTTCATATAGTTAAGTATGAAAAGCCATGCAATCAATTCGAAGCAGAATGTAAAAAAGCATAATCGTGACGAAGCGAATCACTCTGTGATTGACACGCTGGAGCTGCCCAAGGATCTTTTGATGGGACTGCCACTTATATCGATGGAGGGCAATCGCTCCATGTGCATCATGAATCATAGAGGGCTCGTGTGTTATAAGAATGACAAGATCATTGTTGCAACACGTAGCGGAAGTATTCAGATTACCGGCAGGGAACTTAACATTCCTGAGTTTACCGGTGATGTTGTGGAAATCAGGGGATATCTGGAAGGGATTGTTTTTCTGTCATGATTCTTTCTATCTATCGGTTTATTGCAGGCTGGCTTAATGTTGAATTTTGCGGAGAGCAGGTATCACGTTTCCTGAATTTATGTACAAGACAGGGAATTCACTTGTGGAAGGTACGGAAATCAAAAAATGGGGGAGTGGAAACCTGCATTTATCTGAATGATGTAAAAAGACTTCGTCCCGGACTCAGAAAGACACACGTGCGTTTTCGCATTTTACGAAAAAACGGACTCCCATTTGTTTTGCATCGCTATCGAAAGCGCAAAATTTTTGCAGGAATTTTATTGCTTGTAGTCATCGGGACGGGCATACTTTCAACACGCGTCTGGCGGATTGAATTTGTCGGAAATCAATCTTTGAGTGAGGAGACGCTGCTTGATTATCTGGAGGAACACAAAATTGTATATGGCACGAGCAAAGGCAATATTGATAACGATGCTTTGGAATTGTCTCTAAGGCAGGATTTTGATCCGGTCATATGGGCAAGTGTTTACGAAAAGGGAACGAAGCTTGTTGTGTGTATCCAGGAGAAGATTGCATCAGACCGGAGTGCATCCATTGATGAAACTACACCGGTGGATCTTGTCGCATCGAAAGATGCCAAAGTCCAATCCGTAATCACGCGGAAAGGAATTTCGGTAGTCAAAGCCGGTGACTCTGTAAAAAAAGGTGATGTCCTTGTAAGCGGAGGACAGGAAATTTTAGATGACAATGGTGAAGTAAAGGAATATTATTACGAGACAGCGGATGCAGATATCATCGGTCGGGTTGTCTATGATTATGAGGACTGGATCGATAGCCAGGTCGTTGAAACAACGCAGACTGGAGAAAAACATGTAAGGTTTTTTGTCCGGGTTGGCGCGCATCAGTTTACGACACCGGCACTCCATGCAGAATATGATCATTCTGTAACAATGGAAGACAACCGACAGCTTTGCCTGATGGACAGTTTTTATCTTCCGGTATATTTCGGCACAATAACGGAATATGAACAGATAAAAACGGAGCATACGCTTGATTTTGCCGAGGCAAAAAGCAGTGGAATCCAGCATTTGGAACATTTTCTTACAAATTTGGAACAAAATGGGGTTTCAATTATCGATAAAAATGTTATGATTGAAAAGATAGATTTAAAATATCATATTTATGGGAAGGTGACTGCAGAAGAATCTATTACAAAGCAGCAACCGACCGAAGTCCTGCCGAATCCTGTTGTTGAATCGACACAGGATATGCAGGAGGAATGATCCGTTTATATATGAGTGGATCAGGGAAGGAAAATACATGAGTTTAAATGAAGTATCGCTTAGAATTCCATCCGAACAGATGGCAAACGTATTCGGGCAGTTTGATGCCAATATAAAGAAAATCGAGCGTGCGCTCGGCGTAACTGTGATTGCAAGAGAGGACCAGCTTAAGATCATTGGAAATGAAGCGGCAATTTACGGAGCTGCCGAAGTGTTTGGACAGCTTGCGCGTCTTGCGGAGAGGGGCAATGTGATTACGGAGCAGAATGTGAATTATGCATTGGCACTTCTGGAAGAACACAAAGGAGATGAAATGGTCGCAATCGACCGTGATATCATCTGCCACACGATCGCGGGTAAGCCGGTGAAACCGAAGACACTCGGACAGAAAAGCTATGTGGACAATATCCGGAAGAAAATGATCGTATTCGGTATGGGACCGGCTGGAACCGGTAAGACTTATCTTGCGATGGCAATGGCGATTACTGCTTTCAAGAATGAAGAAGTCAGTCGTATCATCCTGACAAGACCGGCGATCGAAGCGGGAGAGAAGCTTGGTTTCCTGCCGGGAGATCTGCAGAGTAAGGTCGATCCGTATCTGCGACCATTGTATGATGCCTTATACCAGATTATGGGGGCTGAGAGTTTCCAGAAGAATATGGAGAAAGGCCTGATCGAGGTCGCTCCTCTTGCTTACATGAGAGGTCGTACATTGGATAATGCATTTATTATTCTCGATGAGGCGCAGAATACGACTCCGGCGCAGATGAAGATGTTCCTTACGCGTATCGGTTTCGGATCTAAGGCGGTCATCACCGGTGATGCGACGCAGAAGGATCTTGCACCGGGAAGCCAGTCCGGACTGGATGTTGCCCTCCGTGTACTTAAGAATATTGATGAGATTGGTATCTGTGAATTAACCAGCAAGGATGTTGTACGTCATCCTCTGGTACAGAAAATTGTACAGGCATACGACGATTATGAGAATAAGAAGAGCAATAAGCGTGCAAATTCTACCACGCGGAAAAGCTCAGCATCACGAAAGAATACACAGGAGAAATCATGAAGGAACAGATAAAGGCAAAAGAACCCGTAAATCTTTATCGCATGCTATCTCTGGTTGCGATTACGCTGGATAGTATCGGGGTTACTTTTTTCTTATGTGCAAGAAGCAGATTATATCTGGATGAATCGTTATGTCTTTTGTTTCTGGACATGCTTTTTGCGCTGATCTATGTGTTTGAACTTGAATATGAGAGAAAGAACCGCAAGCTTTCCGATAATACGCAGACAAGTTTTGTGCGTCTTGCGGTCATTTATGTTGTATGCAGCTTTCTGATTGCAGGAATGACATTTTTACCGGAGTTTTTCCGCCCGGTGATGCTGGTTGTTATTCTGATCTGCGCCGTATCGAATGTTACGATTGCGGTATCGGCAGGAATTTTTTGGGACATATTGCTCACACTATCGACAGGGGACAGCTTTTATGCTCTGGCATGCTTCGTTGTTATGACAACACTTGGGGCGGTGCTGGCGCAGGGGCTTAGGAGAAAGGGATACCGGATATGGATTTCGTTCTTGTACTTTTTTATCAGTCTGATCGTTCCTGGAGCGCTGTATTACCTTGCTTATAAAGAAGTCGTAAGAGAGGTGTTTATCTACGGTGCAGTAAATGGCGTTGTTACGGCAGTGGTTGCATACTTTGTGTTCGGATGGTTAGCCAGGTCTACAGAATCCGAAAAAGAGAACCGCTATTTTGACATCGTATCGGAGGATTTCTCAGAGGTAAAGGCACTTAAGAATTTTTCGATGATCGAATACCGCCATTCGAAAAAGGTATCGGATGTCGCATATGCGTGTGCGAAAGAAGTCGGCCTTGATGAAGGTCTATGCATGGCTGCGGGGCTTTATTACCGGATGGGACGCTGGATCGGCGAACCGTACATTGAGAATGCAGTGCAAAAGGCAAAGACCCTTTGCTTTCCGGAACCATTAATTGTAATTTTATCGGAATATTATGGGCAGGAACATAGACCGTCCACGCCGGAATCGGCGCTCGTACATATGGTGGATGCGCTCTTGATCAAGCTGGAAGCGATGGAACTTGATGTGAATCGGAGCCAGTGGAATCGTGAGATGTTCATCTACCAGACTTTGAATGAATTTTCATCGAGCGGTATCTATGATGAATCAGGAATGAGCATGAATCGTTTCTTAAGCGTTCGTGAGTTTCTTGCGAAGAAAGGAGTATTGCAATGAGTTTTTATCTAGAAGAGGAGTGTCCGGTTACGTTTGATTTTGATTATGCGAAGCTGGCAGAGGAGGTTATTACTTTCTGCATCGAGCATGAAGGCTTTCCGTATGAGGCAGAAGTAAATCTTACACTTACGGATAATGAAGGAATCCATGCGATCAACCGGGAGTATCGGCAGATTGATCGCCCGACAGATGTATTGTCGTTTCCGATGCTTTCCTACGAGAAAGCGGGAGATTTTGCGTTTTTAGATGAGGAGAGTGACGATGATTTCAATCCGGACACCGGAGAGGCGATGCTCGGCGATATTATCATCTCGGTGGACAAGGTCAGAGAGCAGGCTGTGGAATTTGGACACAGTGAAAAGCGGGAATTTGCTTTCCTGATTGTACACAGCATGCTTCATCTCTTCGGATATGATCACATTGAGCCCGAGGATGCGGCAATCATGGAACCGAAGCAGAAGCTGATTCTCGAGGAGTTAAACATTTTGCGTGAAAATGCGTAGGGGGATTTTATGAAAAAACATGTTTTATATTTTGGAATGTTAATGTGCCTGCTTGCAGTACTTACCGGATGTAAGAAGAAGGAAGAAGTTCAGGAGATTCCGACTGAGACACAGACAGAAATTGTCATGGAGGAACCGGAGACCGAGACACAGATCGAAACACATGAGGGCGAGATGCGAAGCTTCTATACGGGAGAGTGGATTGATGAGAAGCTTGGCTATCATCGACCGGTGGCAGTCATGACAGAAAATACGCATGTTACATTGCCACAGTATGGTCTGTCCCATGCGGATGTCATCTATGAATGTCCGGTAGAGGGCGGAATCACAAGACTGATGACAATTTACCAGGACTTTGCAGATTTAGAGAAAGTCGGCAATGTGCGAAGCTGCCGTCTTTACTATGTCTATTTTGCAAAAGAATTTGGAGCTGTCTATTTTCATGCCGGAGAGAGCAAATATGCCTTGGATGTCTTAAACAGTTCGTTCATCGATAATGTAGATGGAATTACCGGAAAAGGCGGAGCATTCTATTACCGTGACAACAGTCGTAAAGCGCCACACAATCTGTATACAACAGGCGCCAATCTTGTTTCAGCCATTGAAAAATACGGATATGAGAATACACTTTCGCAGGATTATGAGCCACATTATCAGTTTACGACGGAGGATGCACCGAATCTTCTTGAAAATGGGGTGGACGCGGCAGCCGTAAAGATGTATTATGTTGACGCGAAGCCTTGGTTTCTATACAATGAAGAAGATGGTCTGTACTATCGCTACGAATTTGGCGAGAAACAGGTAGATGGTGAGACCGGAAATCAGCTTGCAGTCAAGAATATTATTATTCAGAACTGTTACAGTTCGTTAAAGAATGCAAACAACGGAACGCTTGATATTGATTATTTGTCCGGCGGTACCGGAAAGTACATTACGAATGGTAAGGCTATCGATATTACCTGGAGCCGTGCATCATCTACAGACAAGACCAGATATTATGATATGGATGGCAAAGAGATTGTTTTGAATCCGGGCAAGACCTGGGTAGAAATTTCTGAGAACAGCCGTTCCGGCAACAATATCATTTATAGCACAAAAGAAGAATTTCAAAAATAGTAAGGCACCCGCCGCGAAGCGGGCGTTGAGGTTAGTTTATGGGTAAATCAAAAAGAGGAGGAACGAATTTCCTTGTTCAGGGTTCGATCCTTGCAGTAGCTTCTATTATCAGCCGAATCATCGGACTTGTGTATCGTATTCCTATGAACGCCATACTCGGTGATGTCGGTAATGGATATTACAGCTGTGCGTTTGATGTCTACAATGTCATATTGATTATTTCGTCGTACAGTCTGCCGCTTGCGGTATCGAAGACTGTTTCAGCAAAGGTAGCAAAGGGGCAGTACAAAGCTTCCTATCAGGTGTTAAAAGGATCTCTGATCTTCGCACTTGTTGTCGGAACGATCGCTTCTCTTATCGTATATTTCGGAGCGGAGTTCTTTACCGGAACACTTTTAAAGACACCATATAGTGTTTTTGCGTTAAAGATACTTGGACCTGCACTGATCGTTGTTGCGGTGCTCGGTGTACTCAGAGGCTTTTTCCAGGGGCTTGGTACCATGATGCCATCCGCTATCTCACAGATTATTGAACAGATTGTCAATGCGATCATCAGTGTGTGGGCAGCATATGTTCTGACCGGATACGGAAGGAAGATCGGAGCCGTGCTTGGGGATCCCGACCATTACGGTGCAGCATACGGAGCGGCTGGTGGAACGCTTGGAACTAATCTTGGATCCGTCGCAGCACTCCTTTTTGTTCTGTTTATCTTCTTTGCTTACATGCATGTGTTTAAGCGACAGATGAAGAGGGAACGTAACGTTAAGGTGGATCCGTTCTCGTATACATTGAAAGTCCTGATCATCACGATTATTCCCGTACTTCTCAGTACAACTGTGTACAATATCAGTGGAATCATCGATCAGGGTATCTTTAAGAATGTTGCATTGTTACAGGGATACAGCGATCATCAGATTGATCTCTGGTGGGGCGTATTCACTGGTAAATATAAGCTTTTGATCAATGTGCCGATCTCGATTGCTTCGGCAATGGCTGCTTCTTCCGTGCCGACACTGACGGCTTCGTTTGCAGCGGATGATATGGAAAGTGTCAGGACACAGATTAATGCAGCGAACCGCTTTGTTATGGTGATCGCGTTCCCGTGTGCAATCGGTCTGGCAGCACTCGGCAAACCGATCTTCACGCTTTTGTTCCCGGGAACTGTTGCAACAGCAGATATGGCGGCAACGATGATGTGGGTCGGAGCGATGGCAGTTGTATTCTATGCGATGTCGACGCTTTCAAATGGTTTATTACAGGGAATCAACCGGCTTAAGGTTCCGGTTGTTAATGCGGCGATTGCATTGGTCACACATATTATTGTGCTGATCATTCTGATGCTGTTCCTGCGACTGAATATTTACGCTGTCGTGATCTCGAATATGTTCTTTGCCTTTGCAATGTGCATATTGAACTCACGCGCGATCCGTAAATACAGTGGTTATAAGCAGGAAATTGTCAAAACATTTGTGATTCCTGCAATTGCTTCACTGATCATGGGCGTTATTGCGTTCTTTGCGTATAAGGGAATCTACTTTGTGATCAAGAGCAATGCAATCGCAACAGTTCTTTCAATCCTGATTGCGATGGTTGTCTATGCAGTGACATTGCTGCTTTGCAAGGGATTGACAGAGGAGGAGATTCTCAGGTTCCCGAAAGGCGCACTTCTGGTTCGGATTGCGAAGAAACTGCATCTTCTGAAATAGAAATGTTGCGGTTTATGACCGAATGACAAAATAAAAAGAATTGGCTGAATATTCCAGCCCAAAATGCAAATACTTATTTGGGGTGATGAATATGAATCGTAAAGTAAGTATCTGTATTTTCGTTTTAATTTTAATTATTTTGATCATTGTAATTTTGGAGATGGCAGGTAAGGATCGCGGAACGCCTCTGCCGGAAACACAAACGCAGGTAACACAGATCGAAACAGAACCTGCTGTTATTGCAAATTCCAATCCTATAGTCAATTATCAATATATTGCAAGGATTGTGGACGAGCGTATTGTGATCTTTGAGTCCGATGGTAAGACCGTATATCTGGAGACCGATATTAAGGCAAATACACTGTCTGCGTATATCAGGGAGCAGGCGCAGTCTGGTATCGGATTTTTAAATGAAGCAGGAATGTTTGACTTTCTGGAAAGTTACTCGAGTTAGTAAAATCATTTGATTTAAATGAAACAAAATGATCCAGTCTGGATACTTAAGAAAATAGAAAATAAATGAAAACAAAGGAGAATTGAAATGATGAAAAAGAAATTAACAGCAATATTAATCGCATGTTTATGTGTAGCAGAGGCAACATCCGTTGTGGTACCGATTGCTGAACCGGTTACCGTTATGGCTGCAACAAAGGCTGGTACGAAACAGACGAAGAAGAAAGCGCCGTCACTGAACAAAGTGTATAAGGCGGTAAAGAAGGCGTATGGAGATAGTTATACTCCAAGTGTGAAGTTGTCTGGCGATGATATCAAGAACACATACGGGATCAAAAGCAGCTGGTATTCCGGAGCAATTGCGGAAGTTCCGATGATGAGTGTCCATGCGGATGAACTTGTCATTGTGAAGGCCAAAAACGCTTCTTCGAAAAAGAAGATTAAAGCTGCATTAACAAGTTATCAGAAATATTTAAAAAAAGATGCGCATCAATATCCGGCAAATCAGGTAAAGATCCAGGCTTCTAAAATATATGTCAAAGGCAACTACGTATGCTTCTTTATTCTTGGTACCATTGATAATAAGACTGAGGAGCAGGGAGAAGAGAAGGCGCTTGCTGCATATAAGAAGCAGAATGAGAAAGCGGTTAACGCGATCAAGAAACTCTATAAATAAGATGACACAAGAGGTGAAGTATGGTATTTAGCAGTCTGTTGTTTCTTACCCGCTTTCTGCCCCTGGTTCTGATCGTATATTTTCTGGTGCCGGGCTGCATGAAGAACGCATGGCGAAACCTTGTTCTTTTCGTGTTCAGCCTGGCATTTTATGCGTGGGGCGAACCGGTCTATATATGGTTGATGCTTTTTTCAACGGTAGTCGATTATGTTAACGGAGGTCTGGCGGGATATTTTATTGAACGAGGCAAACGGAATACAGCGAGAATTTTTGTGATCTTATCGGTTGTCATCAACCTGTCGCTTCTTGCGTTATTTAAGTATACGGGTAAATTTGCGCTCCCGATTGGAATCTCCTTCTATACGTTTCAATCGATGTCCTACACGATCGACGTATACCGCGGCAAGGCAAAGGCAGAGAAGAATCCGATCAATTTTGGCGCATATATATCGCTGTTTCCACAGCTGATTGCAGGACCAATCGTACGATTCTCGGATATTGCAACGCAGCTGCGTGACAGAAAGCCTGATTTAAAGCGCATCCGTTATGGAGTCGTTCGTTTTGTGTGCGGTCTCGGAAAGAAAGTACTGATCGCCAATCAGGCAGGAGAAATCTTCCAGACGATCGCAAATTATAAAGCGGCGCAGATGACAACTTTGTCTGCCTGGCTTGGAATCCTTGCGTTCATGTTCCAGATATACTTTGATTTCTCTGGATATTCGGATATGGCGATCGGACTGATGGCAATCTTTGGGTTTGAGATTCCGGAAAATTTCCATCATCCTTATGAATCGAAGAGTATTACCGAGTTCTGGAGACGCTGGCATATCTCGCTTGGAACATGGTTTAAAGAATATGTCTACATACCGCTTGGTGGAAGCCAAAAGGGAAGTGCGCGTACGTTCCTCAATATCTTTGTTGTGTGGTTTCTGACCGGATTATGGCATGGGGCGACCATCAATTTTACATTGTGGGGACTGTATTTTTGCTTTTTCCTAATCATGGAAAAGACCTGGCTGCTGAAATTCTTAGAGAAGATTCCGCGTGTGTTTTCCCATATTTATGCACTGATCGTGATTTATTTCGGATGGATGCTTTTTGCATGGGAAGATATCAAAGGACACCGGGTTTATCTGAAAGCAATGGCAGGAATAGGCGGTGCTGGAATTCTCAGCAGAGAGAGCGTGTATCTTCTGGTAAGTAATGCGATGCTTCTTGTTGTTATGGCGATTGGCTGCACGTCCCTTCCAAAGAAACTTGTGGCAAGGATTACGAAAAAGGATGGAATATGGACTGCCGTCTGCATGAGTGTTTATGTAGCAGCAATCCTGCTTCTTTCGATTGCTTATCTGGTCAACGGAACGTACAATCCGTTCCTTTATTTCCGTTTCTAAAAAACGGAGCGTTGTACAGATCGCAGACAACATCCGATAATGAAAATTTGTTTTACGAAAACTACACGTAGAAGGTTAGGGTGAAAATGAATGAAATCATTCAAATACATATTACCGGTCGCGGTCTTTGCATTGATCCTCTTCGGTCTTGGCGCTAGGGGAATGATAGCAGAGGAGAAAACCTATTCCACAATCGAAAAGCGGGAATTACAGACGATGCCAAAGATTCGTGTAAAGGCAATTAAAAAAGGTACATTCCAGAAAAAATATGAGACCTATCTGAGTGATCAGTTCCCTGGCAGAGATATCTGGGTGCAGGTGCAGACCGATGCTTCACGTCTGATGGGCAAAACAATCAGCAACGGTGTCTATTTTGGCAAAGACGATTATCTGCTCGAACAGTATACCGATTCCGATTACGAGACAAAGCGTGTGAAAAAGAATGTAAAGGCACTCGCAAACCTTGTGAACGAGATCGCGGATGACTATAACGTGCATGTGATGCTTGTTCCGACAAAGACATGGACGTTACAGCAGAAGCTTCCATTTAGCGCACCAACCTATGATGAACAGAAGATGTATGATTTTGTCGCAGAAACGATGGGGGATCTTGCAGATTCTGTCATGATTCCGGTCGCACAGACGCTGGAAGCGCATCGCGAAGAGGACATTTATTATCGCAACGATCATCACTGGACTACGCTTGGCGCATGGTACGGATATCAGGCATTCTTAAGCGCCTGCGGAGAGGATGAATCAAAAGCAGATGCAAAACATGAATTTGTTAAGGTCAGCACGGATTTTCTTGGAACATCGTATGCGAAAGTGCATCAGGCTTCGCGCAGGGACACGATCGAAGCATATGAGCCGGATACCAAATTTGATATTGTCTATAATCTCGGAGAGACGGATCTAACAACACTCTATGATCCTTCCTTTCTTGGAACAGACGATGAGTACAGCTACTTTACCGGTGGAAATCAGGCAATCATACAGATCAGTGGAGGAGAGAAGAACGGTAAGACACTTCTTGTTATGAAAGACTCGTTTGCAAACTGTATGGTTCCGTTTCTTGCCGAGGATTATGAAAATGTGGTTGTTGTCGATCTAAGACAGCTCAATGTCGGCTGTCAGGCAATTTTACAGTCATTCCGACCGACCGATGTGCTGATTCTCTACAATACCGCGCAGTTTGCACAGGATACTGAGTTTGCAGCAAAATGTGCGTGGTGACATCTTTGTGGGATAAAAACTGTGAGCAGAATCAATGATATTAAAAAACCCGGCAACGATTGTGTTGTCGGGTTTTTTGAGATATTTTTACACTTTATAACGGATTTGTCAGAGTTGAAGAATTTGAATCGGTATGGTAAAATATCTAATTGGTTTAATAGGTTGAAAACGGTGGATTATGAGTAAAAAACAGTCACAGATCAAGGATGTTATTGTGATCGGAGCAGGCGCTTCTGGTATGATGGCGGCGATTACAGCTGCCAGATGTGGCAAGTCGGTTCTTATCCTTGAGCATATGGATAAAGTCGGTAAGAAGATTCTTGCGACCGGCAATGGCAAGTGCAATTATACAAATGAATATATGGTCCATGATTGTTATCACGGTGATGATGTGTTACGTCAGGATGTGATGACGCAGTTTGGCAGAGATGATGCAATTGCGTTCTTCAAGGAGATTGGCATCTGGCCGAAGGCAAAAAACGGATATTATTATCCAAATTCCGGACAGGCAGCATCGGTTGTGGAAGCGTTGCGGATGGAACTTGAGCGACTGAATATTACGATCGTGTGCGGTTGTCAGGTGCAGGAGTTGTCGGAGGATTATCTTGGATTTGCTGTATCGACAAGTACCGGTGTATACAAGGCTCGCAAAGTGATCGTTGCCTGCGGTCTTCTGGCGGCATCAAAACTTGGAAGTGACGGCTCGATGATCCCGCTTCTCAAGGAACTCGGACATCGGTTTGTACCGATTGTTCCGGCTTTATGCGGATTCTATGCTTCGGGTATGGATTTCAAGAAAGTGTCGGGAGTGCGATGTGATGCGGAACTAACACTTGATATTGACACAAACAATGCAAAAACATCAAAAAATGACAGAAATAATGCAGAAAATATCCTGGCAGCTGACAACAAGCGTGATGTGCGTATGGTGGAGCGCGGCGAATTACAACTGACCGATTACGGTGTATCGGGAATCCCTGTATTTCAGCTGAGCAGTCCTGCGGCGCAGGCGCTTAAGGATAAGAAAACGGCAGGAATGAGGATTGATTTCTTGCCGGATATATCAGCAGAGGATTTGAAGTGGGAATTATCCCGCAGAGTTGAGCGTTCTAGAAGTCTGAGCGAGCAAGGCGCAAATGAATCACGTGCGACAAATACGAATACCTGTGATCCGAACAATACAAACATTACACAAACGATGGAACAAATACTGTGTGGACTTCTGAATCAGAAATTGATTCCAATTTTTATAAAAGAGGCCGGAATTACTGTTCACACACCAGCTGCGCAAGTGAATGAGAAGCAGATGGAAAAACTGCTTTGTGTGATCAAGAATTATAAAATTACATTAGATAAGGTTCGTGATTTTGAATTCGCACAGGTTTGTGCAGGTGGAATCCGAACAGAAGAGATTGACACGAAGACACTGGAATCGAAGCTGGTGCCAGGACTGTATTTTGCTGGCGAGATTCTTGATGTGGATGGCATCTGTGGCGGCTACAACTTACAGTGGGCGTGGTCAAGCGGATTTGTTGCAGGAATGAATGTATAAATTATTTGTGAACTTTTTGGCGGGAAACAGGTGTGTATGATCCATATGGCACAACAACATTAACAGGATATTAGGAATAGAAGATATATATGCTTAAAATAAATCAGATTAAATTACCGGTTGGTCATGCGCCGGAGGAATTGGAACAGAAGATACGCAAAACGCTTCGACTTTCCAGGGGAGAGGCTTTTTCTTATAAAATTGTTCGCAAATCTTTCGATGCAAGGAAGAAACCGGAGATCTACGAAGTATATTCGGTTACTGTCGAGATCAAAGATGAAGATAAGATATTAAAGAAACTTCATACACCTTCCATAAGTAAAGCAAAGGAAGTGCGTTATCAGTTTTCTGAGCGTGGAAGCGAAAAAATGAGGGCACGTCCGGTCATTGTCGGAGCCGGTCCAGCGGGACTTTTTGCCGCATTACAGCTTACGGAAGCAGGCTATGCACCGATCGTTCTTGAACGTGGCCACTCTGTGGAGAAGCGTAAGGAAGATGTGGAACATTTCTGGGAGACAGGTGTGCTTGACCCGGCATCCAATGTACAGTTTGGAGAAGGCGGAGCCGGAACCTTTTCGGATGGAAAATTAAATACGGTGGTTAAGGATCCATCCGGCAGAAATCAGTTCGTACTCGAGACATTTGTCCGATACGGAGCACCGGATGCAATCCTTTATGAAAATAAGCCGCATATCGGAACCGATGTGCTTGCGTGTGTTATCGAAAACATGAGAAAAGACTTAGAAAGGAAAGGCGCTGAATTTCATTTTGAGAGCTGTGTGAGCAACCTTAACATCGAAGGCGGCAGGGTTGTATCGGTTGTTACGAATGAGAAAACATACAAGGCATCAGCAGTCATTCTCGCGTTGGGGCACAGTGCGAGAGATACGTTTGAGATGCTTGCCGCAAAACCTGAGATTCCGATGGAAGTCAAGAATTTTGCAGTAGGTTTCCGGGTGGAACATCCACAGACAATGATCGATGAGATCATGTATGGTGATTACAGCGGAAGCAGGCTTCCGGCATCGCCTTATAAGGTGACATCGAATTTTCCGAATGGGCGCGGCGTCTATTCGTTCTGCATGTGTCCGGGAGGGTATGTGGTGAATGCGTCGTCGGAAGAGGGAAGGACCTGCGTCAACGGTATGAGTTATTCCGGTCGTAGTGGAAAAAATGCGAATTCGGCAATTATTGTATCCGTGACACCACAGGATTTCGGTGCGGATGATCCGCTCGCCGGAATGCGTTTCCAGAGACATCTGGAAGAAGAAAATTATAAGCTTGGCGGCGGCAGAATTCCGCAGCAGCTTTTCGGTGATTATGTGCAGAATGTCAAAAGCTCGGATTATGGGGTTTTTGCTTCGCAGACAAAGGGACAGACCGTGCTTACGAATTTAAGAGGTCTGATGTCGGAAGATATGGAGCGTTCCTTTATTGATGGAATGACGCATTTTGGCACAAAGATTAAGAATTTTGACCGTGCGGATGCAATCCTCTCAGGAATGGAGACAAGAACGTCCTCACCGGTCCGGATCCTTCGAAATGAAAATTGTGAGAGTGCGCTGCAGGGGTTATATCCGTGTGGTGAGGGAGCCGGATACGCAGGTGGAATTATGTCCGCAGCAATCGACGGACTGAAGGTCGCTTCGGCGATCATGGAGCGTTTCTGCCCGGCAGAGGCGTAAGAAAGGGAGTAAACATGCAAGAAGTTACACCAATGATGCAGCATTATCTGCAGACAAAGGAAGAATATAAAGACTGTATTTTGTTTTATCGCCTCGGCGATTTCTATGAGATGTTTTTCGATGATGCCAAGACGGTATCAAGAGAACTGGAACTGACCTTAACCGGTAAAAGCTGTGGACTCGAGGAGCGTGCACCGATGTGTGGTGTGCCTTTTCATGCGGCGGATGGCTATATCAACCGCCTCGTTAAGAAAGGCTACAAGGTTGCCATCTGTGAACAGGTGGAGGATCCGAAACTGGCAAAAGGCATTGTCAAGCGTGAGGTCATCCGTGTAGTGACACCAGGAACCAATATTGACATGCAGTCTCTCGATGAGGCGAAGAACAATTATCTGATGTGTATCGTCTATCTTGCGGACAAATATGGAATTGCAACGACCGATGTGACAACAGGAGATTTCTTTGTGACGGAAGTGGACAGCGAGAGAAAGCTTCTCGATGAACTGAACCGCTTTGCACCGTCCGAGATTATCTGCAATGAACCGTTTTACATGAGCGGAATTGACATTGAAGATATGAAGAACCGGATGAATATTGCGGTATCTTCGCTTGACTCCTGGTATTTCGGGGATGAGACGGCGCGTGAGACAATCCGTATGCATTTCCATATCCAAAGTCTCTTAGGACTTGGACTGGAAGACTATGATTGCGGTGTGATCGCTGCGGGCGCATTGTTAAAATACTTGTATGAGACGCAGAAAAACTCACTTGCCAATATCTTAGAGATCCATCCGTATTCGATCGGTAAATATATGATCATTGACAGCTCATCGCGGAGAAACTTAGAGCTTGTTGAGACACTTCGTGAAAAGCAGAAAAGAGGATCTCTCCTGTGGGTGCTTGATAAAACGAAGACGGCAATGGGCGCAAGACTTCTGCGATCCTATGTGGAGCAGCCACTGATCGATAAGGAAGAAATCTTAAAGAGACAACAGCTGATCGCAAAGCTGAATGAGCAGGAGATTACACGCGAGGAATTGCGTGAGTACTTAAATCCAATCTATGATCTCGAGCGTCTGATCACGCGAATTACATACCAGACCGCGAATCCAAGGGATATGATTGCTTTTCGTAACTCGATTCAGATGCTGCCGCCGATCGCAACGCTGCTTAAGGATATCGACTGTGAACTGGCTGCAGAGATCCGCGATGAATTTGACTGTCTGACGGATCTGTATGAGCTGCTTCTTGCATCGATCAACGAGGAGCCGCCGATCTCTGTGCGTGATGGCGATATCATCAAGGAGGGCTATCACGAGGAAGTGGATCGTCTGCGCCATGCATCAACAGACGGTAAGAAGTGGCTGGCAGATCTCGAGGCGACGGAAAAAGAGAAGACCGGAATCAAGAATCTGCGTATTAAATATAACAAAGTATTCGGGTATTATCTGGAAGTAACGAATTCCTTTAAGGATCTGGTGCCGGATTATTATGTGAGAAAGCAGACACTGACGAATGCGGAGCGATACATTACGCCGGAACTCAAGGAACTGGAGGATACCATTCTTGGAGCGGAGGACCGGCTTGTGAATCTCGAATACGATCTGTTCCGAGAAATCCGTGATCAGGTTGCTGCAAACGTAGCCAGAATCCAAAAGACTGCCAAGGCAATCGCGAAGATCGATGTCTTCGTTTCGCTCGCTTTGGTCGCAAGTCAGAATAATTACTGCTGTCCGAAAATCAATGAGAACGGAACGATCGATATCAAAGGCGGACGACATCCGGTTGTTGAGAAAATGATCGTCAACGATATGTTTATCGATAATGATACGTATCTTGATAATCATCACAACCGCATCTCGATCATTACCGGACCGAATATGGCTGGTAAATCGACCTACATGCGGCAGTCTGCGCTGATCGTTCTGATGGCGCAGATTGGAAGCTATGTTCCTGCAACCTCTGCCAATATCGGTATTGTTGATCGCATCTTTACCCGTGTCGGCGCGTCGGATGATCTGGCAAGTGGTCAGAGTACGTTTATGGTCGAGATGAATGAAGTTGCCAACATCCTGCGCAACGCAACATCCAACTCGCTTCTGATCCTCGATGAGATTGGGCGCGGAACAAGTACATTTGACGGACTCAGTATTGCGTGGGCGGTTGTGGAATATATCAGTAATCCAAAACTTCTCGGAGCAAAAACGCTTTTTGCAACGCATTATCATGAACTGACAGAGCTTGAGGGCAAACTTGGCAATGTCAATAACTATTGTATTGCAGTCAAGGAAAAAGGCGACGACATCGTATTCCTGCGCAAGATTGTCAAAGGCGGTGCGGACAAGAGTTACGGAATTCAGGTCGCGAAGCTTGCAGGACTGCCGGAGATGGTGGTGGATCGTGCAAAGGAAATTGTTAACCAGCTTTCTGCAAACGATATTACAGAGACAGTGAAGAATATTTCCGTTGAGACAGCTTCGTCAAACAAGAAGAAAAAGGAGCCACATCTCGATGAGGTGGATCTGACACAGATGTCGCTTTTTGATACGGTAAAAGATGACGATATCATTCAGGAACTGCGTGAAGTGGATATCAGCCACATGACGCCGCTGGATGCGATGAATAAATTATATGAGTTACAGAACAAGGTGAAAAATCGTTGGTAAAGGTGACCTATGAGTAAAATTGCACTGTTAAATCAGGAAACAATTGATAAGATTGCGGCCGGTGAGGTGATCGAACGACCGAGTTCCGTTGTAAAGGAATTGGTCGAAAATGCGATCGATGCCGGTGCAAGCGCGATCACAGTAGAGATCAAAGAAGGGGGAATCTCGTTCATCCGTATCACGGACAATGGATGTGGAATTGAGCATGATGAAGTACCACTTGCGTTCTTGCGCCATTCAACGAGCAAGATCAAGAGTGCGGAAGATCTCATGTGTGTGCATTCCCTTGGTTTCCGAGGCGAGGCATTATCGAGTATTGCAGCGATCGCACGTGTGGAGCTGATCACAAAAACGTTTGATGCTTTGACCGGTACGAGATATCTGATCGAGGGATCAAAGGAAGTGGCGATGGAAGAGATTGGTGCGCCGGACGGCACAACATTTCTGGTAAAGGATCTCTTCTTTAATACTCCTGCAAGGCGCAAGTTCTTGAAAACTCCGCAGACGGAAGGAACTTATATCAGCGATATGCTGGAAAAATTAGCATTGTCGCATCCGGATATCTCGTTTAAGTATATCAACAATAACCAGACGAGACTACACACGTCCGGCAACGGCAACCGCAAGGATCTGATCTATCATATTTACGGAAGAGATATTGCATCTTCGCTTCTGGAAGTAAATTATGAAAGTGAGCTTTTTTCCGTGAGTGGATTTATCGGAAAGCCTCTGATCAACCGTGGCAACCGCAACTATGAGAATTATTTCATTAACGGACGCTATATCAAAAGCTCGATCCTCTCGAAAGCGATCGAGGAAGCATACAAGAGTTTTCTGATGCAGCATCAGTATCCATTTACCGTGCTTTACTTTACATTTCCGGGTGAGACATTGGATGTCAATGTTCATCCGACCAAGATGGAATTACGTTTTGATAACAATAAAGAAATCTATAGACAGTTATGTGATGCACTCTACGGAGTTCTTTCCCATCGTGAACTGATCCCGGATGTTCCGGTCGATGAGAAAAAGGCAGAAAACACAGCGAAGAGAATCTACAAGGAATCGATTCCGGAACCGTTTGAAAAACGAAGAATCAACGAGATTCAAAATAAGGCTGCACCGAGGGTGGAGCATGTTTATAAGCCGGTTACTCCGGCTCCGTCAATCGCGCGTGAGAATACGAGTTTCTCTGATGGAAAGAACCAGAATCATGTTGCAAGAAAAAACGAGGAAGTGCATGCACAGGGGAAGACCGGACAGGTGACTTCTGGTGGAGTGAAGATTATTCCTGTAGGCGAGACACCGGTTATGGGATTTAACACATTCCCAAAATCGGAGTCGGCTTCATCTACAGTTCTTCCAGACACAGAATGCGCAATATCACAGGCACCAGCGCTGAAGAGTGAGGATTCACCGCAGAACCCAATCGATGATTCTATAAAACCAACATCATTTGTGGATGCTGAACACCATCAAGTATCGTCAGAAAACGAATCAGAGAAGACGCCCCGAGAGGCTGCAAGTGAGTCGATTTCTCAGCCGCAGATTGATTCTCCGCTTGAAAATACAGAACAGATGACACTTGAATCGATGTCACCGGATTTTCTGACGCGGGATGCCAAGAAGAAGCATCGCATCATCGGTCAGCTTTTCAAAACATATTGGCTGATCGAATACGAGGACAAGCTTTATATCATTGATCAGCATGCGGCTCACGAGAAAGTCCTCTATGAGCGCACGATGGCGCGGCTTCATGAGAAGGAATACACTTCGCAGACAATCAGCCCTCCGATCGTGTTAAGCCTTGATGCGAAGGAGCAGGAGATGTTGGAGCGCTACCGAAAGGATATTGAACTTCTTGGATATGAGATTGAGAATTTTGGTGGAAGAGAATATATGATCTCTGCAGTGCCGGATAATCTGTTTTCCATCGATATGAAAGATCTGTTTATTGAGATGCTGGATGATTTCTCCAATCTGACCGGAAGAGAGACGCCGGATCTGATCATGGAAAAGGTTGCATCGATGTCCTGTAAAGCAGCGGTCAAGGGAAATGATGCGTTAAGCCTTCCGGAGATTGATGCATTGATCGAAGAGTTACTGACACTCGATAATCCGTTTAACTGCCCGCACGGCAGACCAACGATTATCGCAATGTCAAAATATGAAATAGAGAAGAAATTTAAGAGGATTGTGTAATGAAACCACTTGTAATCCTGGCGGGACCAACGGCTGTCGGCAAGACGGATCTTTCAATTCAACTTGCGAAGCGAATCGGCGGTGCGATCATTTCTGCCGATTCGATGCAGGTATACAAATACATGGACATTGGTTCGGCGAAGGTCATGCCGGAGGAGATGGAGGGCGTAAAGCATTATCTGATCGATGAACTTGATCCTTCCGATGAATTTAATATTGTGCGTTTTCAGCAGATGGCAAAGGAAGCCTTGAATGAAATCTATGCGAATGGACAGATTCCGATTGTTGCAGGCGGAACCGGATTTTATATTCAGGCGCTGCTTTATGATATTGACTTTACACATCAGGACAGTGATGAAGCCTTTCGCAAAAAGATGGCAGATTTTGCGGCAGAACATGGTACCGAGGCGCTTCATGAGAAACTGAAGGAAATTGATCCCGTTTCCTACGAGACGATCCATGCGAACAATACGAAGCGTGTGATCCGCGCTTTGGAATATTATCATCTGACCGGTCAGCCGATTTCTGCTCACAATGAGCAGGAACATAAGAAAGAGTCTCCGTATAATTTTGCTTATTTTGTGCTGACGGATGATCGTGCACACCTGTATGAGCGGATTGACCGCCGTGTGGATCTTATGATGAAGAAAGGCTTGGTTGACGAAGTAAAAAGGCTTTATAACATGGGCTATCATAAGGATATGGTTTCGATGCAGGGACTTGGTTACAAAGAACTGTTAAGTTATCTGGATGGCGAATGTACACTCGATGAAGCTGTCTATATTATCAAGAGGGAAACAAGGCATTTTGCCAAGCGACAGCTCACCTGGTTTAGGAGGGAGCGGGATGTGATCTGGCTTGACAAAGCGGCTAACAAATACAATGATGAACAAATTTTAGCAGACATGATCAAGTGTCTGAAAGAGAAAGGAATCTGTAATGAATCAGTTATTGGAGAATAAATATAAGGAACTTGGCATTAACCCGAAGGTTTATGCATTTGGAGAGAAAATTGAGGCTGGACTGAAGGAACGATTCGAAGAGATTGATGCCAGAGCCGAACTCAACCAGATGAAAGTGATCGCAGCGATGCAGAAGAATCGCGTAAGTGCGGAATGTTTTAACATTTCAAGCGGATACGGCTACAATGACATGGGAAGAGATACTTTGGAGAAGGTTTATGCGGACTGTTTCGGCGGAGAGGATGCATTGGTTCGTCCACAGATTACTTGCGGAACACACGCCTTGGCGCTCGCGCTGATGTCGAATCTGCGTCCGGGAGATGAACTGCTATCCCCAGTTGGAAAGCCATATGATACCTTAGAAGAGGTGATCGGAATCCGTCCATCGAAAGGATCACTTGCAGAATACGGGGTTACTTATGCACAGGTTGACCTGTTAGAGGACGGAAGCTTTGATTACGATGGCATCAGGGAAGCGATCAACGAGCGCACGAAACTGGTTACCATCCAGCGTTCGAAGGGATATGCGACACGCCCGACTCTTTCTGTTGAGCGAATCGGTGAACTGATCGCTTTTGTCAAGAACATAAAACCGGATGTGATCTGCATGGTCGACAATTGTTATGGTGAATTTGTTGAGGAGAGAGAGCCGCTTCAGGTAGGCGCGGATATGATCGTTGGATCTCTGATCAAGAACCCGGGCGGCGGACTTGCACCGATCGGCGGCTATATTGTCGGTAAGAAAGAGTGCGTAGAAAATGCGGCGTATCGTCTGACCTCTCCGGGACTTGGAAAGGAAGTCGGAGCTTCGCTCGGTGTCATCCAGTCATTCTATCAGGGACTGTTTCTTGCCCCGACAGTTGTCAGTGGAGCATTAAAAGGCGCGATCTTTGCTGCCAATATTTATGAGAAACTTGGCTTTAAAGTGATTCCGAACGGAACAGAAAGCCGTCATGATATTATTCAGGCGGTCGAATTTGGCAATAAGGATGCGATGATCTCTTTCTGCGAGGGCATCCAGGCGGCAGCTCCGGTTGACAGTTATGTAACTCCGGAACCGTGGGCAATGCCGGGATATGACAGTGATGTTATCATGGCTGCAGGCGCATTTGTACAGGGATCTTCGATCGAATTGTCGGCAGACGGACCGGTAAAACCACCATACGCCGTGTATTTTCAGGGTGGGCTTACCTGGTATCACGCAAAGCTTGGTATTCTTATGTCTTTACAAAAACTTTATGAGCGCAATCTTGTTAATATCGACCAGGTGTGCTAAAATATTATAACTGTTTAGAAGACTGTGTTTTCTTGCAGATATGTGGATTTTCTTAAAACTCCGGGAGAGTGAAAGGAAAATTAAATCATGAGCCACATAAACCTGAAAAATTTACCGGAATCGGAGCGACCGTATGAGCGTTTTCGTGCGCTTGGAGCAGAAAGTCTGTCGGATGCGGAGCTGCTTGCAATCATTTTAAAGACAGGAACCAAAGATATGACATCGCTTGAACTGGCACGTTCGCTTTTGTCAAGCTGTCAGGGAAATCTGTTGAATCTGTATGAACTGACGTATGAAGACCTGCTTGAGCAGAAGGGAATCGGGCCAGTTAAGGCAATCCAGCTCAAAGCCGTTGCAGAATTATCCAGACGCATTGCCAGAACAAACAGAGGCTATCAGTTACAGATGAATAATCCAAAGACGATTGCTGATTATTTTATGGAAGATATGCGCCATCACAGAGTGGAAGTGTTCAAGGGTGCTTTTTTCGATGCAAAATGCAATTTTATCGGTTCGGAGACTGTTGCAAAGGGGAGTCTTTCCTTTGCCTATGTGTCACCGACGGAATTGTTCCGGAAAGCGCTTCTTAAGAATGCGGTTATGATCGTGATTCTTCACAATCATCCGAGCGGTGATCCGACACCAAGCAGAGAGGATTTGGAACTCACGCAGCAGATTGCACGAGGGGCACAGCTGCTTGGAATTACGCTTGCCGATCATATTGTGATCGGAGATAACCGGTATTACAGTTTTAGGGAAAATCATAGATTGGAAACATAAGAAAAGGGAGAGAACAATGAACAACAATATTTACGGTATTGATTTTGGAACATGTAATTTCAAAGTTTTCAGTAAAGCGAGCGGGAAGTTTGTCACCGAGAAGAATACAATTGCACTCATTAATAAGAATCAGATGTATGCATATGGCGATGAAGCATATGCTATGTATGAGAAGGCTCCGGAATCCATCAATGTTGTCTTTCCGCTGGCATCCGGTGTGATCGCAGACTATAATTTTCTGCAGACCATGATCTTTGAATTTATCGAGAAGCGAATGAAGGGGAAGACAAAGAATGCGGAATTCCTTGTTGCAGTTCCTACGGATATTACAGATGTTGAGAAGCGTGCTTTCTTTGAACTTTTTTACAAAAGTAAATCGCGTCCAAAGAATGTCATGCTTTGTGAGAAACCTCTTGCAGATGCAGTTGGTCTCGGGCTTGACGTAAATGAACCTACCGGTGTCATGATCGTGGATATGGGAGCGGATACGATTGAAATCTCCGTTATTTCACTTGGCGGACTTGTGCTCAGTGATCTGATGCATTTCGGTTCTAACCGACTGGATGAGTCCATTATCAGCTACATTCGCAGAGAGTTCAACCTTGTAATCGGCAAAAAGACTGCGATGGCTTTAAAGGAGCAGCTTGGAAGCGGACTTCCGGGAAGAAACGAGACCATGGTTGTTGTCGGTCTTGATGTTGTAAGCGGACTTCCGGTAGAACGTGAGATCAGCGCTGAAATCGTATATGAAGCAACGAAAGCAAATCTGGAATCCATCTGTACTTCCATCAAGATGATTCTGGAGAAGACTCCACCTGAACTTGCCAAGGATATTATCCATGCAGGAATCTATATTACTGGAGGCGGATCCAAGATTCAGAATCTGGATCAGTTGTTTACCGAGATTACCAATATCAAGGTAAATACCTGCGATAATCCTGAGGAGACTGCAGTACGTGGTCTGTCCAAGATTGCAACGGATTCCAAATACAAGAGATTACCATTTTCGATTAAGACAAATAATTTAAAATAGAGGAATCTGTGATTTATGAAGAAATTTCGAAATTTTCGTAATAAAAAGAAACGTTTATCAAGTAAATACCTTCTGATGATTCTTTCCGGGGTATGTATTGTGACGATTTTTACAAGTCTTGTTCTTAATATTTCCGGCGGCCCATTAAATGCGGTCGCTGGATATGTTTTTGTGCCTATGCAGGAAGGAATCAACAATGTCGGATCCTGGTTCTCTGCCAAAGCCAACGACTTCAAGACTCTCGGAGAAGTTCTTGCAGAGAACAAAGAATTAAAGTCGCAGATTGATGATCTGACTTCACAGATCAATAAAACAAAACTGGAACAATATGAGCTTGACAATTACCGTGAGCTTCTTGAACTGGATAATCAGTATGCGGACTTCGATAAGATTGCAGCACATGTGATCGCAATGGACGGAACCAACTGGTTTTCCACGTTTACCATTGATAAAGGAAGTAAGCAGGGAATTGCCAAAGGCATGAACGTGATCGCCGGAAGCGGTCTGGTCGGCATTGTTACGGATGTTGGACCGAACTATTCTAAGGTTCGCAGCATCATCGATGACTCCAGCAATGTCAGTGCAATGGTACTCACAACGAAGGATAATTTTAATGTATCCGGAAGTCTGATGAATATGAACAAGGATAAGGTATTACCATTTTCCGAACTTCGCGATGAGAATGATAAGGTACAGCAGGGAGATCCTGTTGTTACTTCTTATGTTTCGGATCAATACCAGCAGGGACTTCTGATTGGATATATCTACAGCGTGGAAGACAATGCCAACAATCTGACAAAGTCCGGCTACATTACGCCGGTTGTTGATTTCCAGCATTTGCAGGATGTTCTTGTTATCACAGAAATCAAGAATACCGGCAAGGAAGATATATCTTCTTCAAAGACTTCTTCCACTGAATCTGAAAATAGTACTCAGAATTAACAGGAGTATGTCATGCGTAGAAAAATTGTACTTTTTTTCATTATTACAATCTGCTTTCTGTTGCAGACAACCGTATTTCAGGCAATTACCTTTGCCAATATCGCACCGAATCTTCTGATCATTGTTGTCTCGGCGTTCGGTCTCATGCGTGGCAAAAAAGAAGGTCTTATTATCGGCTTTTTTTGCGGACTGCTTATCGACATATTTTTTGGTTTTTATCTCGGTGTGTATGCTTTACTTTATATGTACATCGGTTATATCAACGGAATGTTTCAGAAACGATTCTATCCGGACGAATTGCGTCTTCCGATGGTTATGATCGGGGCGAGCGATCTTGTATATAATCTGGTAATTTATTGTTTCATGTTTCTGATGCGAAGACGATTCCATTTCGGATATTATCTGACTTCCGTCATTCTGCCGGAATTTGTCTATACGATGGTTATTACCATTTTTCTTTATTTTATACTTCTAAAGATTAATCAGCGTTTAGAAGCATACGAGAAAAGGAGAGCAACGAAATTTGAGTTATGATATTAAAGAATTTCTGAAAAAATTTTTCAGTTCAAGACTGTTTGTATTGTCAGCAGTTTTTATTGCCTTTTTTGCAGTTATCATTTTACGTGTTTTTGTATTACAGATTGTTAACGGTAAATCCTATCAGGAGAATTTTTCCCTGAAAATTCAGCAGACACAGGCAGTAAATGCTGCACGTGGCAATATCTATGATAAAAATGGCAAACTGCTTGCCTACAATGAGCTTGCGTATTCCATTTCCATCATTGATAATTCCAAATACGCGACAGATGCGGAAAAAAACGAGACATTAAACGGAGAACTTGCAGAGATTCTTGAGGTTTTGGAGAAGAATAATCAGTCACCGGTGAATGATTTCAAAATCGATTTGAACAATGATGGTACATATAGCTTTAATGTTACCGGTGCCGCACTTGATCGTTTTCGTGCAGATATCTTTGGAAAATCATCGGTGGACAAGCTTGAATATAACAAAAATTTTGACTTTGACGAGGCAAATGCAACGGCTGAACAGATTATGACCTATCTGATGGATAAGGATAATTTTGGTGTTGATGCATCTGCATATGATCAAAAGATTGCATATGAAATCGTTGTGCTTCGCTATGCCATCAAAGGCAATTTCTATGCGCGTTATAAATCAACAAAGATTGCGCAGGATGTATCGGACGAAGTCGTTGCATATGTAAATGAACATATGGATTCACTCCCAGGTGTATCGGTAGATGAAGATATGATCCGTAAATATAATTACAGTGAATATTTTTCTTCGATTATTGGTTATACCGGAAAGATTTCCGATTCGGAATATAAAAAGTTATTTGCTGAAGATGATAGCTATACGGAAAATGATGTGATCGGTAAAGCGGGACTTGAACAGTATTATGAACAGTATCTCCGCGGACAGAACGGAGAACGTAAATTTTACATTGATACGGTTGGTCGAATTTCAGAAGTAATCAGTACAACAGATTCTGTGGCAGGAGATGATCTGTATTTAAGCATTGATGCTGATCTACAGAAAGCAACCTATATCGCTTTGGAACGTGAGATTGCTGGAATTGTTTACTCGAACATTAAGGCAGGTAACATTCCGATTATTGATGTATATAAAAACCTGATTGGAAACCATGTGATTGATATATCGCATTTTACAGAATCGGATGCTTCTACGACAGAACAGGAGTTATATGCATCGTTTAAGAGTACGAAAAAAAATGTACGAAAGAAGATCAAACAGGAGCTCACGACTTCACCACAGGCTTTAGATCAGATGTCGGACGAACTATTGGATGAGTTTACACATATTATCCAGATGCTTAAGGATGACGGAGTTCTTCTTTCTTCTGAGATTGATACGAATGATGAAACTTATCAGAAATGGAAGAATCAGAAGATCAGTCCGAAGGAGTATTTAAATTATTGTGTTTCTAAACAATGGATTGATATCAGTAAACTTTCGGTTGATGAAAAATATGCAGATTCTTCTGAAGTATATGACGCTTTATGCAATTATATTCTTGATCAGCTGAAAGATGATTCTGACTTTGATACGATTATTTATGAATATATGATTTCCCGCGGTGATATTTCACCACGCAAACTCTGTATCGTATTATTCGAGCAGGGTGTCCTTGATTATGATGATGCAACGGTAAATAAATTAAAGAACGGTACACTTGCCCCATACGATTTTATTATGGACAAGATCAACAATGTTGAAATTACACCGGCACAGCTTGCTTTGGAACCTTGTACTGGTTCGACGATTGTCACGGATGTCAAAACGGGTGAAATCCGGGCTCTTGTCAGTTATCCGGGATATGATAATAACCGGCTCGCAAATGGTGTTGATGCGGATTATTATGAGTCTTTACGTAAAGACAAGTCCAATCCGCAGTGGAATTATGCAACACAGGAACAAACTGCACCTGGTTCTACATTTAAGATGGTTACAGCAACTGCAGGTCTGGCTTCGGGAGTCATCTCGACTTCGGATCAGATTCGTTGTAACGGTAAATTTACTGAGATCAGTAACCAGCCAAAATGTTGGATTTCACCGGGCGGTCATGGACTTGATAACGTATCGGAAGCAATCCGTGATTCATGTAACGTATTCTTCTATACAGTAGGTTATCGACTTGCGCAGAAAGATACCGGAGCATATAACGATGCAAATGGTATTAACTATATTCAGAAATATGCCCATATGTATGGACTGGATGAGAAGACCGGCCTTGAAATTGAGGAGAATAAGTCTGAGATTGCAACATCTTATCCGGTTATGGCGGCGATTGGACAGAGTAATAACAATATTACAACTGCGGCTTTGTCACGATATGTGACAGCGGTTACATCCGGAAAGCTTTACTCTTATCAGTTAATGAGCAAGATCGTAGATGCAGCCGGAAAGACCGTAGAGGAATACCAACCACAGTATGAAGATATATCCGGCAATCTTACTGCCAGTCAGTGGGATGCAATTCATTCAGGAATGCGTATGGTTGGAGAAGATCTTGACAGTTTTAAAGGATTTGATATCCCGGTTGCGGGCAAGACTGGTACCGCTCAGCAGGAAGATCATCCAAACCATGGACTTTTTGTCGGCTATGCGCCGTACGACAATCCTGAGATTACGATTGCTACGAGAATTGCCTACGGTTACAGTTCTCATAATGCAGCCTTTGCTGCGCGCAATATTATCTCCTACTATTATGGAGAGCAGACAATTGATGATCTGCAGAAAACAAAAGCATCTGGTGTCAACGGTTCCTCAAGCAATTCTGTGACCGATTAAGACATAAATAAATCAAAATCAAATCGGAGGTTTGTTTCATGGGTGAAGCAATTGTTTTCACTTCAGGAAAAGGCGGTGTTGGCAAAACCACAACGATTGCCAATATCGGAGCAGGACTTTCACGATTGGATAAAAAAGTCATCATGCTGGACACAGACATGGGACTTCGAAATTTGGACGTTGTAATGGGAATAGAAGATCAGATTCAATATAATCTGATCGACCTTCTTGAAAATCAATGCAGGCTGAAGCAGGCGTTGATCAGGGATAAGCGTTATCCCAATCTCTTCATGATTCCGGCGGCATTGCGTTGCAGAAAGGTTCGGGATTATGAAGGAAAACTTTATACACTCATAACACAATTGAAGCAGGAATTTGATTACATACTGATCGATTGTCCGGCAGGAATTGAGGATGGTTTCCGTTTCGCGGTATCCGCGGCGGATCGCGCGATTGTAGTAACAACGCCTCATATTTCTGCTGTTCGTGATGCTGGAAGGGTGATTTATCTGTTGGAAAGCATGCGTATTTCTCAGATTGATCTGCTGATTAATTCCTATCACGCCAAGATGGTACGAAAACATGATATGCTTTCCCAGAAAGACATCGAAGAAGTATTGGGAATCCGGAGCATTGGCTTGATTCCGCGAGATGACAAAGTGATCGTAAGCCAGAATAAAGGTGTTCCGGTTATTTCCATGCATGCAAAATCTTCGCGCGCATTTATGAATGTTGCACGAATCGTTAACAGTCCGAGAATTATGCCGGTTGATTTCAACAACGATAATTCTTGCGAAAAGCAGGAGCGAATCTGTTTTAACGGAAAGGAATGTGGTTATGAGGCATAATCGAGCAGAGGCGACCGGAAGTATTGCCAAGGAACGCCTGAAACTAATGGTGGAGTCTGAATCGATGGATCATTCTCCGGTTGTGATCACACGAATGAAAAAAGAGATTGCAGATATCATTGCAAGATATTATGAAGTGTCTCCGGAAAACTACGAGATAAAAGTGATTTTAAAGCAAAATAAGAAGAGAGCATAAGATGTTAAAACAATACAAACTTAAGAATTATCATTTTGAATTAATTATAAGTATTATCATATTGAATGTAATAGGAATTCTTCTGATCGGTAGTGCAAAGCATTCGGTTCAAAAGACCCAGATTCTGGGATTTGCAATGGGACTTGTCGCCATGCTTATTATATCACTTATGGATTATACGTTTTTATTACGTTTTACATGGGTATATTATGTGGGCATCATCGGTTTGCTTCTGGCAGTTCGTCTCTTTGGTGATTCTTCCAAAGGAGCAACCCGTTGGATTGAGATTGCCGGCATTCGATTTCAGCCGTCCGAGCTTGCCAAAATTGTTCTTATATTATTCTTTGCTTATTTCTTTGCAAAGTATCATGAAAAGGTAAATACAA
>UQRC01000035.1 GCA_900543445.1 uncultured Lachnobacterium sp.
GGTACAGGACGTACACTGCATCCGGATAACATGGCTGCAGGACCAGCTTCTTATGGTATGACAGATACTATGGGACGTATGCATTCTGATGCACAGTTCGCTGGATCCTCATCTGTACCAGCCCATGTAGAAATGATGGGACTGATCGGAATGGGTAATAACCCAATGGTTGGAGCTACTGTTGCTGTTGCAGTATCCGTAGAGGAAGCTGCTAATGCAGGTAAATTCTAAAGAAAAACTTTGATATTATAAGGATTGCAGGCTTTTGCTCATCACTGAGCAGAAGCCTGTTTTATTTATTCACGAATACCTCAATAAAATTGATACATCCAGTCATTTTTTGCTCGGGTTGATCAACGATATTTCAGTTTGTATTTCAGATGAATTCTGGTGTCGAATGCATCAATGTGGATCGATTGCGTTTCTGTCAGATCTTTTTTAATCTGCTTTCCAATGCAGCAAAGTTTACACCGATGGGAGGAACGATTGAGTTTGTATCGGAGCGGATTGAGCCGAACAGGCAGGACGATGAAGAAAATCGATTCGACAAAATACCGATACTGTGATATCCTTAATATGTTTTTTTATATATAAAAACGAAGACTGCGATGCTGAAGCAATAGACAAAGGGTTTTTTAATTATATAAGAGAAGAGGTTTTCATTTTAAACTGCTTAAGAATATTTACGGAGTATGGATTGTATGAAGATGTAGATAAAAACCTGCCGATTTCCACAATATGTGATTATGCTTCGATAGCAGCAGAGACGGTGATCGATGACTATGATTGTGATCAGTATTAATCGGCTTCCGTTTAGTACGCAAGACCAATGCCTGAAAATGAATTTATGGAATATATAACGAAATAAAATGCTATGAGTGAAAATTATAAATTTTTTCAAAATAATAAATGTGAATATTTCCCGTGCCATAAAGGAATACCGGAAGAGGACTTTAATTGCCTGTTCTGTTATTGTCCGCTTTACACGCTCGGAAAAAACTGTGGTGGAAACTGTGAATTCTTAGAAAATGGTGTGAAATCCTGCATGAATTGTGGATTCCCACATCAGCGTAAGAACTATGACAAGATCACAAACCGGTTTCAGGAAATTGTAACGGTGATGGCTGCTTCAGACAAGGGGGATGGATCTCATGAAGTGTAAATTGAATCCAAGGCTATCCGCTAGTGATTGGAATGAGTTTTGTGAACGCTTCCATTTTCCGATGACTGATGTGCCGTATATCAAGGCTGTCTATATGGCGATGTTTCCACTGATCGACGCTTATGCGTTTTATTCGCTGGAACAGAATCTGGAGGAGATTACGCTTCCTCGTTATGCATATGGAATGGTAACTCTTGGTACCGGAATGGATGAGATGGCAGAGTTATACCTGAGTCACGAACAGATTCAGGAAGCCTATATCATCGATTGTATAAGTCTGATGCTTTTGTCAAAGGCTTATGAGGAATTTGCACATGTGATAGAGGAGCAAAGTGGCCTGTATCTTACAGAATTATCTTTTCTGGGAGATCAGTATTCGTTAGAACTATTGCCACAAATCTATGAACGGCTGGCACCGGATGATATTTCCCTCACGGAGGGGAATATGCTAAAACCGCTTAAGACGGCAACACTTGTTCTTCAGCTTGATGCCCATCAACATACGAACGTAAAACAATTATGTAATACCTGCGCAAACTGCAAGAATTATTCCTGTCCTTCAAGAAAGGTACAGGCTTCGCCGATGCCAAAGACGTATGGAAATATGCAGATATTTCACAAAATCATGCGACAGAAAAGTGATAAAAATTGAAGGAGAATGACATATGAAACGCAATGCGGAAAATTGAACCTGATAAGCCATTCTATGAGGATGAAAATTAGATAATGTTGCAGGAGAAAAATATTGTCCTCCTGCAACCATAAAGTCTGTGCAACTCAAAGATTTATCCAATTAGCATCCGAAGCAGTTACGGATAAAAGTGAGCAGATCACAATTATTAAAAATTTTGAAACACATCGTAATATCCTCCTGAAAAGTATTTGTATTAGCTAAGTACAGATGGATTGTAACAAGTCTGTAATAATTCTGCAATAGGAGATGAAATCCAGTAGAACCAAAAATTTCATGATAAAGCATATACCTTGTGATATGATTAAATTAATAGTTTACGTACAACATCAGGTGGTTATCCTTAGACAGGAATGGAGAAGGGGATGCATAAGGCTTACACAACAAATTATTGTAAAACAATGCAACTTCAACTATAATATACATAGTAATGGAATTATGATATGGAAACAATCACAACAGATCAGGATACTTGAATGGGGGACTTAAGATGAAGGCTGCAAACACATTTGAAGAATTCGAAAAGTTAAACGGAATCCGTCTGGACGACGTGCTTTCTGTATTTGAAGCGGTATCGGATGCTTTTCCGCTTATTGTATCGGCAAACTTGACGAAGAATACTTATACAATGATCAAAGATGAGGGATTTCTGGCAACGAATATGCCTGCAACCGGGAAATTTGATGATCTGATTGATCATGGTGTACTTTACATTCATCCGAATTACAGAATGCATTTCTTGCCAATTTTTCACGGGAAAATCTAACCAAGAAGCTGTTGCAGGGACAGAACGAGGTTTATGTCAGACTTTATCAGAAAGGAAGAGGCGATAAGTATCAATGGGTTTCAACTCATGTTATTCGTATACCGGATAAGAATGGTGATCTGTGTGAGATCTGTCTGAATCGTATTCTGTCAGAAGGTAGCGATGAGGGCATAAGATGCAGTGGGGCGCCACATTGATGATTACTTTATAGTTCTGCAGAATGACAGAACAACTGAACGTATTAGACAAGGAGAAAGATGAGCATATGAGAAACTGTTGGGAGAGAATGCGTAAAATAATTACATATATATTAGCGGTAAGCATGCTTGCATTCGTTATGATTCCCGACGTGTCTTATGCGGCAGATGTAGAGAAAAAATCTGCAGTAACAGAGGATAAGATTCTGGAAATGAGCAGCGATTCTACAACACTTAACAAGGGAGATGAGGTATTAGTCAAGTTCTCGATTCATAATACACAGACATTCGGATTTTCGGGATTTCTTGAGTATGATACTGATGTGTTCGAAACCTTGGAAGCTGGAGAAATTGTTCCCAGCAGTTATATCCCGAAGGATGAGGAGAATCAGGGGAGCTGGATTGCTTCATATTCTCCTACAGATAAGAATCTTGAGGTGCGTTGGAGAGGTGCTAAGCCGGTAACACTTCCGGATGAGACTAAGGGAGTCGTGCTTACCATTAAGCTCGTAGTTAAGAAATCAACAGAGACAACAAAGATTAATCTGAATTATGCAAAAGTGAATAAATCGAATGAGAGTACGGATTCGGTCAGTTATCCGTCAGGTCTTGAGATTATACTTAAGAATAATAAGACCAAAAAGCTTGCATTGACAACAAAGGATGTGAATGCTACTGGCAATAATGTCGCAGTGCCTGTTTCTTGTTCAACAAATGAAGGATTCGTGAGTCTTGATCTTGTTGTGGAATTTGATAAGACGAAGCTTTCTTATCAGTCGGTTTCCGTGGAGAATGCAATCAAAAATTATGTCTCTGTTGAGTCCTATTCAACAGAGTCTGGCGGTAATAAAGTGATTGTCAAAATAAAGGCGTCGCAGGAAGTCAAGAATATCGGTAATTTGTTTAATGTTAATTTTACACCAGTGAAAACAAATTATACAACAGGAAATAATTCAACAAATGGAAACAGTGCGGGGACCACAACGATTACGGATACGGTGAAGTTGTCTGTTACAAATGTTAAGGATCAAAATGAGAGTGCTTTTGTTACGACGGGAGCTTCTTCCAAAGTTACAGTAAAGCTTGAGACGCCAATGCTTGGAGATATTAATGGCAATAAGAAAATTGATCTGGTAGATGCTTTATATGTTGTACAGTATTATAACAAGGTACGGTATTTTACGAATGATCAGAAGACAGCCGCAGATGTAAATCGAAACGGTACTGTTGACCTTGTAGATGCTCTGTTGATCATGCAGTATTACAATGGAGCAATCAAGAACTTTCCATAGCTGGAAGGCATTTTGTATCATTGAAAATAATAGATTAGAGTTATTTGTTACATAACCTAAAGTTATAATAAATATACTGCTTGACAAAGGTAGATTATAGTATTATTATCTAATAAACGCAAAGAAAGTAGAAGGTTTTCAAAATGAGAAGACAAGCATTATCTCTTTTAGTTGAAAACAATCCAGGCGTTACAAGCCGCATTTCCGGATTGTTCAGTCGCAGAGGCTACAATATCGACAGTTTTTCGTCCGGCGTGACCGCGGATCCAAAATACACAAGAATTACGATTGTGGCAAGCGGAGAGGAACAGATCTTGGAACAGATCGAGAAGCAGCTTGAGAAACTGGAAGATGTTTTGGATATCAAAAAATTGGAACCGGGTTCCTCAGTGACGAGAGAGTTGATTCTGGTCAAGATCCGTGCAAAGGATACGCAGCGTCAGCCGATTATGAATGTCACTGAGATTTTCCATGGTAAGATTGTGGACGTCACGCACGATTCGATGGTAATCGAGTTGGTGGGACATCAGGATAAGCTGGATGCTTTCCTGGATCTGCTTGAGGGATATGAAATCCTGGAACTTGCTAGAACCGGCATTACAGGCTTAACACGAGGTTCAGATGATGTTAAGTTTTTTGATTAAGCTACTTAATTTATTTAAAGTATATATATTAGGAGGACAATAATATGTCAGAAGCAAGAATTTTCTATCAGGAAGATTGTAATCTTTCTTTATTAGAGGGAAAGACAATCGCAATCATTGGTTATGGTAGCCAGGGACATGCACACGCTTTGAACTTAAAGGAGTCAGGCTGTGATGTCATCATCGGTCTCTACGAGGGAAGCAAGTCCTGGAAGAGAGCCGAGGAGCAGGGCTTTAAAGTATATGTTGCTGCAGAGGCAGCTAAGAAGGCTGATATCATCATGATTCTTATCAATGATGAGTTACAGGCTGATATGTACAAGAAAGATATCGAGCCAAACCTTGAGCCAGGTAACATGTTAATGTTTGCTCATGGTTTCAATATTCATTTTGGATGCATCAAGCCACCAAAGGATGTCGATGTAACAATGATCGCACCTAAGGCACCAGGTCATACGGTTCGTTCTGAGTACCAGGCTGGCAAGGGAACTCCTTGTCTTGTAGCTGTTGAGCAGGATGCAACTGGTAAGGCACTTGACCTTGCACTTGCATATGCATTAGGAATCGGTGGAGCAAGAGCCGGTGTCCTTGAGACAACATTCCGTACAGAGACAGAGACAGACCTCTTCGGTGAGCAGGCTGTACTTTGTGGTGGCGTATGTGCTCTTATGCAGGCTGGTTTCGAAACTCTTTGCGAGGCTGGTTATGATCCAAGAAATGCATACTTTGAGTGTATCCATGAGATGAAGCTGATCGTAGACCTGATCTACCAGTCAGGTTTCGCTGGAATGAGATACTCTATCTCTAATACAGCTGAGTACGGTGATTACATTACCGGACCGAAGATTGTTACTGAGGATACAAAGAAGGCTATGAAGCAGATCCTTACTGATATTCAGGATGGAACATTTGCAAAAGAGTTCTTACTTGATATGTCTCCAGCAGGACGTCAGGTTCACTTCAAGGCTATGAGAAAGCTTGCTTCTGAGCATCCTTCCGAGAAGGTTGGAGAGGAGATCCGTAAGCTTTACAGCTGGAACAATGAGAGTGACAAGCTCATCAACAACTAATCAGATACATATTAAGGCTTCGGCGTTTGCCGGAGCCTTCTTTACGCAAATTGTTGGAGATAATGAGATTACTGAAGTTGAAATTGAAGTCAAAATTCTTTAAATGAGTTGACAAAAACGGGAACTATGATAGAATGTATCTGTTATTTGAATCAATTTATGAAGAGAATGCTTTGAAGAGGAATAGTAGGATTCATAAGACTTTGCAGAGAACTGCCGGATGGTGCGAGACAGTAGGATTTGAATTTGAACTCACCTTGGAGCAGCCGGGCTGAAGAGTAATTGCGTAGGTTCGGACGGTTAATCATCGATATTTGATTATGAGTGCGCATTTATGAAATGCGAAGCAGAGTGGTATCACGGAGTTATGACTTCGTCTCTATGTATAGAGACGAAGTTTTTTTACTGTATGAGGAAAATTGTTTTGGATTTTTAAATGCAGTTGCTGCGTTTGGGTCCCATAATGCTTTGAGTATAGAAGGAGGATATTATGTCAGAAGTTTACAACCACAAAGTGGTCGAGAAGAAGTGGCAGAAAGTCTGGGATGATGAGAAGGCTTTCGCCGCAACTAATGATTACACAAAACCGAAATATTATGCTTTAGTCGAGTTCCCTTATCCATCAGGCCAGGGACTTCACGTAGGTCATCCAAGACCTTACACAGCTCTTGATATTGTTGCTCGTAAGAGAAGAATGCAGGGATACAACGTCCTTTATCCGATGGGATGGGATGCGTTCGGCCTTCCGACAGAGAACTATGCGATCAAGAACAAGATCCATCCGAAGATCGTTACTGAGAACAATGTAAAGCATTTTAAGAATCAGTTACATT
Organism: uncultured Lachnobacterium sp.; assembly: GCA_900543445.1. Classification (GTDB taxonomy): domain Bacteria; phylum Bacillota; class Clostridia; order Lachnospirales; family Lachnospiraceae; genus Roseburia. The sequence continues at coordinate 6,656 of UQRC01000035.1, forward strand.
CACTCGGTTATTCTTTCGACTGGGATCGTGAGATCAATACAACAGATCCGAATTACTATAAATGGACACAGTGGATCTTCCTGAAATTATTTAAGGCAGGTCTTGCATACAAGAAGGAGATGCCGATCAACTGGTGTACTTCCTGCAAGGTCGGTCTTGCAAACGAGGAAGTAGTTAACGGTGTATGTGAGCGTTGTGGTTCTCCGGTTGTCCGCAAGGTGAAAAGTGAGTGGATGCTCAAGATTACGGAGTATGCCGACAAACTGATCGAGGGATTAAATGATGTTGATTATATCGAGCGTGTCAAGGTTTCCCAGAAGAACTGGATCGGACGTTCTACAGGTGCAGAGGTTGATTTCCAGATCAAGGATACCGAGGATAAGCTTCGTATCTATACAACAAGATGTGATACATTATTCGGTGTTACTTATATGGTTGTCTCCCCGGAGCATCCATATCTTGATAAATACAAGGATCAGATCAAGAACTGGGAAGAGATCCTTGCATACCGTGAGCAGGCTTCCAGAAAGTCTGATTTTGAGCGTGCTGAGCTTGCCAAGGATAAGACCGGTGTCGCAATCGATGGACTTACTGCAATCAACCCGGTAAATGGTAAGGAAGTGCCGATCTGGGTATCTGATTATGTACTGATGAGTTACGGAACCGGAGCAATCATGGCCGTTCCTGCACATGATGAGAGAGACTGGGAGTTTGCTAAGAAGTTCAATCTTCCAATCATCCAGGTTGTTGCAAAAGATGGTGAAGAGGTTGACGTCAATGAAGCTGCATTTACTGACGTCGCAACCGGAGTTCTGATCAACTCGGATTTCTTAAATGGTCTTGAAGTAAAGGCTGCCAAGGAGAAGATGATCGCTTTCTTACAGGAGAAAGGCATCGGAGAGGCAAAGACAAATTATAAATTAAGAGACTGGGTATTCTCACGTCAGCGTTACTGGGGCGAGCCGATCCCGATCGTTCACTGTGACAAGTGTGGATATGTTCCACTTGATGAGAGTGAACTTCCGTTATTACTTCCGGAAGTTGACAGTTATATGCCGACCGACAATGGTGAGTCACCGCTTGCTGCTATGACGGACTGGGTAAATACCACATGTCCATGCTGCGGCGGACCGGCTAAGAGAGAGACTGATACGATGCCTCAGTGGGCTGGTTCTTCCTGGTATTTCCTGCGTTATACCGATCCGAACAATGAGGAAGCTTTAGCAAGCCCGGAGGCATTAAAATACTGGATGCCGGTTGACTGGTATAATGGTGGAATGGAGCATACAACGCTGCATCTTCTGTACTCCAGATTCTGGCACAAATTCCTCTACGATGAGAAGGTTGTTCCATGTCCGGAACCATACCAGAAGCGTACTTCACACGGTATGATTCTTGGTGAGAACGGTGAGAAGATGTCCAAGTCCAGAGGAAATGTTGTTAACCCGGATGATATTGTCAACGAGTATGGTGCTGATACACTCCGTACTTATGAGATGTTCATCGGTGCGTTTGATCTTGCTGCATCATGGTCTGAGGATGGTGTTAAGGGATGCCGCAGATTCCTCGATCGTGTATGGAAATTACAGGATATCATGACGGATGAGGAAGGATATTCCAAGGATCTTGAAACTAAGATGCACCAGACCATCAAGAAGGTATCCAACGACTTTGAGAATCTGAAGTATAATACTGCGATCGCCGCAATGATGGCACTTTTGAATGATTTCTACAAGAAGGGATCTATCACAAAAGGCGAGCTTAAGACGCTGATCATTCTTTTAAATCCGGTAGCTCCACATATCACAGAGGAGATGTGGCAGACCATCGGCTGCGAGGGAAGAGTATACCAGCAGACATGGCCGGAATTTGACGAGGCTAAGACAGTAGAGACTTCTGTTGAGATTGCGGTACAGATCAATGGTAAGGTAAAAGCTACTTTAGGCATCAATAAGGATGATCCGAAGGATGAAGTTATCGCCAAGGCCAAAGCGGCAATCGCTGATAAGCTGACAGGTAACATTGTAAAAGAAATCTATGTTCCTGGAAGACTTGTCAACATCGTGATGAAATAATTCCGTCAAGCAAAGAACGGAGAAATCACAATTATTATATATGAAAAAAGGGAAGCCAAAGAAAACGGCTTCCCTTTTTCGTGAAACAGATTAGCAAATGCTTCCGCATCCACCACCACAGTTACCGCACAGTAACAGGAGAATGATAATCCAGCAGCAATCATTTCCGCCACCGCATCCGTTATTGTTTAAGAAAGAACCGTTGCCACCGCAGCAGCAGAGAAGAAGGATGATCCAGATAATGGAATTGCATCCGCCCTCAGATGAACATCCACAGTTTGTAGCAGCTAAATCACTCATAAGTGACCTCCAATAAATATATTTACAATAGTAAGATATGTAGGTTTTGCAAAGAGGTTCCTGCTTTTTGAAAATATATATTGACTTTAACGTGCTAAGTTGCTAAAATGTATGCAAACATAATAATTGTATACAATTATTCATGCATGACAAAGGAGTGGTAAAACCGATGAGAGATGTAGTGATGAATGACAAGACGAATCTGCTGCAGTTGGAGGAGCATTTCTATCAGCTGGTTGATGTAGATGAGCCAAATACCTTTCGTAATTTGTTCCCATATGAAGAGATCCCGAAGATCGCATTCAACGATCGTATCGTTCCCCATAATATGCCGGAAGATATCTGGATTACCGATACAACGTTCCGTGATGGTCAGCAGTCACGTGCGCCGTACACAACAGAACAGATTGTCACCATCTACGACTATTTACATAAATTAGGCGGTCCTAAGGGTAAAATCCGTCAGAGTGAATTCTTCTTATACAGCAAGAAGGATAGAGATGCCGTATATAAATGTCTGGAGAGAGGATATAAATTCCCGGAAGTAACTTCCTGGATTCGTGCAAGTAAGCAGGATTTCCAGCTCGTTAAAGACATCGGCCTCAGAGAGACCGGAATTCTTGTCAGCTGTTCGGATTATCATATCTTTTATAAGATGAAGATGACAAGACGTGAGGTTATGAACCTGTACTTAAGCGTGATTCGTGATTGCTTAGAAACCGGAATCAGCCCAAGATGTCATCTGGAAGATATCACCCGTTCTGATATCTACGGATTTGTAATTCCGTTCTGTGTAGAGTTAATGAAGCTGCAGGATGAATACAAGATTCCAATCAAGGTTCGCGCCTGTGACACAATGGGATACGGAGTCAATTTCCCGGGTGCTGTAATTCCGCGAAGCGTGCCGGGCATCATCTATGGTCTGACTACACATGCAGGTGTGCCATCTTCACAGATTGAATGGCACGGACATAATGATTTCTATAAAGCGGTCAATAATTCGACAACTGCATGGTTATACGGTGCAAGCGGCGTTAACTGTTCATTGTTTGGAATCGGTGAGAGAACCGGAAACACACCGCTGGAAGCTATGATCTTTGAGTATGCACAGCTGAAGGGAACATTAGATGGCATGGATACAACCGTGATTACGGAACTTTCCGAATATTTTGAGAAGGAGCTTGGATATAAACAACCGAGCAGAACGCCTTTTGTCGGAAGCAACTTTAATGTGACCAGAGCCGGCATTCATGCAGATGGACTGCTTAAGAACGAGGAAATTTACAATATTTTTGATACCGGTAAATTCTTGAATCGTCCGCCTCTTGTTGCGGTATCAAATACTTCCGGACTTGCCGGAATCGCGCATTGGATCAACAATTACTATCATCTGCCGGATGATCGTAAGGTGGATAAGAATTCTGCACTTGTCAAGCGTGTCAAGGAGTGGGTAGATGCGCAGTATGATGACGGTCGTGTGACAGTCATCACAGATCAGGAACTTGTTGTAACAATTACCGATGTCTGTAAGGATCTTGGTATTGTATTATAACGCGAAATTCGATATTATAATAAGGTGTTAATTATGTCAGAAGATCATTCTTCGTTAAGCGCGAGAGTATTTCACGCGATTCGGGAAGATATATTAAATGGTAAATATCAGGCCAACGAGGAACTCAAGGAGAAATCCATCGGCGAGGAACTTGGCGTCAGCCGGACCCCGGTGCGAGAGGCGCTCCGCCAGTTGGAGCTTGAGGGACTGGTGCATATTATTCCGAACAAAGGCGCCTTCGTAGAGGGAATTACATTAAAGGATGTCAAGGATATCTACGAGATTCGAGCTCTGCTTGAGGGGTTATGTGCACGTTGGGCGGCGGAAAACATTACGCAGGAGCAGATTGAGGAACTGGAAGAGAATGTTTTTCTTTCGGATTTCCATTTCTCAAAGGAAAATTGGGATCAGATGGTGGAACTTGATAACCGGTTTCATGAATTAGTCTATGAGGCCTGCGGAAGCAAGGAACTGACGCATGTTCTTCGTGATTACCATCATTATCTGCAGCGTATCCGCAAGATTACACTTGAGCAGAAAACACGTGCGCGTGCTTCTATGGATGAGCACCGCAGAATTGCTGAGGCGTTGAAGGCTAGAGATGCCAAGGCTGCAGAAAAATATGCAAGAGAGCATATCCGCAACACAATGGCTAACATGGATAAATATGGGTGGGAGAACCTAATGAAATAGAAAAGGAGACGAACATGGACAAAATTAAGATGACGACCCCTTTGGTCGAGATGGATGGAGATGAAATGACCAGAATCCTCTGGAAGATGATCAAAGATGAACTGCTTCTTCCTTTCATTGACTTAAAAACAGAGTATTATGACCTTGGCCTTGAGGAGCGTAACCGCACAAACGATCAAGTTACCATTGACTCTGCCAATGCAACAAAGAAGTATGGTGTTGCAGTAAAATGCGCAACCATCACTCCAAACGCTGCCAGAATGACAGAATATAACTTAAAAGAGATGTGGAAGAGTCCGAACGGAACAATTCGTGCGATGCTTGATGGAACGGTATTTCGTGCGCCGATCGTTGTGAAAGGTATCGAGCCAAATGTTAAGACATGGGAGAAGCCAATCACGATTGCAAGACATGCATATGGTGATGTCTATAAGGCAAGTGAGATGAAGATTCCTGGACCTGGAAAAGCCGAGCTCGTTTTTACTGCCGAGGATGGAACAGTTACACGAGAATTGATCCATGAGTTCAAGGGCGCTGGTGTGATCCAGGGACAGCACAACTTAAATGAGTCCATCACAAGCTTTGCGCATAGCTGCTTTAAGTATGCTTTGGATACGAAGCAGGATCTGTGGTTTGCAACCAAGGATACGATCTCCAAGAAATATGACCATACCTTCAAGGATATTTTCCAGGAAGTGTATGACAATGATTATAAGGAAGCATTTGAGAAAGCCGGCATTGAGTATTTCTATACACTCATTGATGATGCGGTTGCCCGTGTTATGAAAGCAAAGGGCGGATTTATCTGGGCATGCAAGAACTACGACGGCGATGTTATGAGTGATATGATCAGTTCTGCTTTTGGTTCTCTTGCTATGATGACTTCCGTATTGGTATCTCCTCACGGATATTATGAGTATGAGGCCGCTCACGGAACCGTTCAGAGACATTATTACAAGCACCTGAAAGGCGAGGAAACTTCTACAAACTCTGTCGCAACGATCTTTGCGTGGACCGGAGCGCTTAGAAAGAGAGGAGAGCTTGATCAGATTCCGGAGCTTTGTGCATTCGCAGACAAGCTTGAGAAAGCGTGTCTTGATACGATTGAGTCAGGTTCTATGACAAAGGATCTTGCTTTAATCACAACAATCGAAAATCCTACGGTTCTTAACAGTGAGAACTTTATCAAGGCAATCCGTGCCAATTTAGAGAAAACACTGTAATCAAAATTTTTTCAACAGTGAACTTCTTTGAATGATAACAAGATTACCCTGAGTTGATTTGGGAAAGTTTAGCGTATGTTAAATTTTTCACACATTGACAGTTTTGTGTGAAAATCCTATAATTAACTTAGGGTTTTTGTTTTAACTTAACCGGGAATTGGAGGGTTAGATTTTGGAAAAAGAAATATCGCAGGCTGTCATACGTCGAATGCCAAGATATTATCGTTATTTGGGGGAGTTGTTAGAGGAAGGTGTGGAGCGTATTTCTTCTAACGATCTTAGCCGCAGAATGCGTGTGACTGCGTCACAAATACGTCAGGATCTCAATAATTTTGGTGGATTCGGACAGCAGGGATATGGCTATAATGTACAATTTTTGTATGATGAGATTGGTAAGATCCTAGGATTAAATGAGACACATCATATTATTGTGATTGGAGCCGGAAATCTGGGTCAGGCGATCACAAATTATGTGAAATTTGAAAAATTTGGTTTTATTATTACAGCGCTTTTTGATGTAAATCCAAAGCTCAAGGGACAGACGGTACGTGGAATTCCAATCTATCTGATGGATGAACTGGATCAGTATTGCAAGGATCATCCGGTTGATATTGCGGCACTCACGCTTCCGAAGGAGAAAGCGGATGAGACGGCTCAACATTTAGTCCAGCTTGGCGTCCATGCAATTTGGAATTTTGCACATGTCGATCTTGATCTGAGTGATAATCAGGTGGTGGTTGAGAACGTTCATTTGTCGGATTCCTTAATGCAACTGTCCTATAATATTGTAAAGAATTCGTAACGATTCAAAATTGTGATGAGACTTTTTAACACTGCGGATGGATATAAGATGATTTATAATCGACGAAGTTGTCAGAGGTAGTGTAAATGAAGAATACAGATGAATTTCGTAAAGCGTTAGAACATAAGAAACTGCCACTTCTAGTTCTGGATCAGAAATGGCACAGGCTTTTTGCAATCCACGGTAAGACGGATGAAATCCGAAATGCGGAGACGGAACTGAATAATTTGCTTGCGCGGCAGGGAAAGCTGAATTCTGATCTGAAAGATTACAAAAAGGTGAAGAATCAGCTGATGGACGAAATCGTTCAGAATATGGAAGGCTCTGACGGTAATGCTTCGGACAAGGAGAAGGTTCGCGACAAAGATAAGCGTATGATCGATGAACTCAATGAGAGAATTGATGCGGCGGAGGCGGAACTTTTAGAACTGCCGCAGAAAATGAAACAGGTGAATGAGAACCTGATGATTCTGAGCATGGAATATTTCTATGCCAAGATTAAGATCAATACGCAGGAGTCCAAAGAGATTGAGGAGTGGATCAATCAGGTGCGCATTGATCTAAAGAAGAATATTATCAAGAAACAGAATCGCGACATCAATAATCGTGAGATCTATGCATATCTGCATGATATCTGCGGACCGCAGGTGCTGGATCTGTTTGATGTCGAGATGGAAGCTTCGGATAAAGAAAGTTAGGAGGATTGCCTTGCAATATCTAGTGTCCGGAAAAGAAATGAAGCTTTTGGATCAGAATACATCATCAAAGTTCCATGTGCCGGAACTGGTATTAATGGAACAGGCAGCGATGACTTTTGTCCAGAAGCTTTTCTTTCTGCAAAAAGAATATCATAAAGAAATCTCGAATGCACTGATTTTATGCGGAAGCGGCAACAATGGAGCGGATGGTCTTGCGATTGCGAGGCTTCTGATGCAGGAGGGGCTTACGAGTTGTGTCTGTCTGTGCGGTGAGGCTGCCGGACATAAGACGACCGAGTCTTATCAGACGCAGAAGGCAATCTGTCAGGCGTATCAGATCCGTATGGAAGAACAGATTCCGAAAGAAAAATTTGATCTTGTGATCGACGCATTATTTGGAATCGGTCTTTCACGGAATATTGAAGGAGAATTGGCTGAGGTGATCCGGCAGGCGAATGAGATGCGTGGATGGAAAGTCGCGGTCGATATCAGTTCTGGTGTTCATGCGGATAATGGAGCGGTATTAAATGTTGCTTTCCTCGCAGATGATACAATTACCTTTTCGTTTGGTAAGATGGGACAGTTTTTATGGCCGGGAAATGAAGCATCCGGCAGAGTGTCAGTTGTTCCGATGGGAATTACAGAGGAAAGCTGGTTAGATCGAAAACCACATCTTGCCGCGCTTGAGACGCAGGATGTCAGCAGACTTCTTCCGAAGCGGATGGATCATTCCAACAAAGGAAGTTACGGAAAGCTGCTTGTGATCGCAGGATCTGTCAATATGGCAGGGGCAGCGATTATGTGTGCGCGCGCTGCTTATCGGAGTGGCTGCGGCCTTGTTAAAATACTGACAGCGGAAGAGAATCGTGTCATCATCCAGTCGGCTGTGCCGGAGGCAATCCTGTCAACCTATGGAACGAAACTGGATGAAATGCAGGTGGTTGAAGAATTAAAATGGGCGGATGCCGTCGTATTAGGACCTGGAATCGGTACAGAACGAAATGCGCAGAAGCTGGTATCACTGGTTCTTAAGAATTGTGCGGTTCCTCTTCTTCTGGACGCGGATGCACTCAATGTGATTGCCAAAGAGACAGAGTTGCTTCTCAGACCACACACGGAGATGGTAGTAACGCCTCATCTTGGCGAGATGGCAAGACTGACGGGGGATACCGTGTCGCTGATCCAGACGAGGCTGGTAGAGTCGGCTTTTACATTTGCACAGACCTACAACGTGGTATGTGTGCTCAAGGATTTTCATACAGTGACGGCAATCCCGTATGCACTTGGATATCTGAATCTAAGCGGCAATCATGGTATGGCGACTGGTGGAAGCGGCGATGTGTTATCCGGTGTAATCGGAGCTTTTCTTGCACAGGGGCTGACCGCGGATGTTGCAGCACCTCTTGGGGTATTTGTCCATGGTCTTGCCGGGGATGAAGCTGCAAAAACAACCGGAAAGAGAGCTCTGTTTTCGTCGGATCTGATTGACGGATTATCAAAGGTTTATGACAGAGCAGATGCAGACAGTGAAAGATTTTAAATAGAAATAAAAAAAGCATAGGAGCAGATTTATGGAAAAATATCGTGTATATGCAGGCATTGACTTAGATGCTGTGCGATATAATATGGAATCAATGCATAAAAATATTAATAAGGATACCAAGATGATCGCCGTGGTCAAAACGAATGGATACGGACACGGTGCAATGCGTATTTCCCGTGAAGTGGAAGACCTTCCGTATTTGTGGGGATACGCTGTGGCAACGGTTGACGAGGCAGAGGAACTGATCGCGGATGGTAGAACGAAACCGATTCTGATTCTGGGTATTACTTTCCCGGATAAATTCGAGGCAATTGTCGATGAGGATATCCGTCCTGCAATCTCTGAATTTGCAGCGGCAAAGGCATTATCGGAGGTTGCAGTCAGTAAAGAAAAGATTTGTTCGATTCATATTGCAGTAGATACCGGTATGAGCCGCATCGGATTTCAGGTTACCGAGGAAAGTGCAGATATTATTGCACAGATCGCGGCTTTGCCGAATATCAATATAGAAGGTATCTTTACTCATTTTGCACGTGCAGATGAACTTTCCAAGGAGCCGGCTTATGCACAGATGGCGCTTTTTCAGGAGATGATCGATATGCTTGAGGAGAGAGGTGTGAAGATTCCACTTCACCATTGTTCAAACAGTGCAGGAATTGTAGAAATTCCGGAAGCCAACATGAATCTTGTGCGTGCAGGAATTACGATGTATGGTCTGTGGCCGTCTGAGGAAGTTCGAAAGGATATTATTGATATTCATCCGGTTATGTCATTGAAGAGTCATATTGTGTTCATCAAGGATCTGGAAGCTGGTAGACAGATCAGCTACGGTGGCATTTATGTGACAGACAAGAAGCGCAGAATTGCAACGATTCCGGTTGGATACGGTGATGGATATGCAAGAAGCCTTTCGAATAAGGGCTATGTGCTGATCCACGGGAAAAAAGCACCAATCTGTGGAAGAGTCTGCATGGATCAGTTTATGGTTGATGTCACAGACATTCCGGAGGCAAAGGAGGGCGATCGTGTCACTCTTGTTGGACGTGATCATGATGCATGCATTACACTTGAAGAACTTGGCGAGTTGTCCGGCAGATTTAATTATGAATTTGCCTGTCTGATTACTCCGCGTGTGCCAAGAGTCTACTATAGAAACCAGTCGAAAAAATAATTCGCTTGTATACGCTCGATAAATTTGGAAATACTCTTTGTATAACAATTTATGGAGTGAAAAATATGGTGATTCAAAGAGGAGATGTCTATTACGCAGATTTGAGACCGGTCGTTGGCTCGGAACAGGGAGGGGTACGACCGGTTCTTATTATTCAGAACAATGTCGGTAACCGTCACAGTCCTACGGTAATCTGTGCGGCGATCACGTCGCAGATGCATAAGGCGAAGCTGCCGACGCATGTGGAGTTAAACAGCGACAAATATGATCTTGCAAAGGATTCGGTTGTTCTGTTGGAACAGCTTCGTACCATTGACAAAAAAAGGCTTAAGGATAAGGTGTGTCATCTTGACAATCAGATCCTCGTAAAGATTGATAAAGCCCTGGAAATCAGCCTGGAACTGTTTACATAACTTGACGTAATGCGGTACACATGGTATGATTTTGAAGATTTACTATAGTTTTGGGTATTGAGAATAATTCCCAATTGAACAAAAGGAGAGTCTTATATGGATGAGGGCGCGAGTCCCAACCGGACAAATTTTATTAAGAAATTCATGCATTTTGTTAAAAATCCGTCGGTGCATGATGACGATGTGACGGAAGAAGAAATTAAATCTATGGTCAATGAGGGACATGAGCAGGGAGTTCTGCTTGCCTCGGAAGCGGAGATGATCAACAATATCTTTGAATTTGGTGATAAAGAAGCCAAGGATATTATGACACACCGCAAGAATCTGATCGTGATTGATGGGAATCTGTCTTACAATGACGCGGTTTCCTTTATTATTGAGAACAGTAAGTCACGCTACCCGGTCTATCTGGATGACATCGATAATATTATCGGTGTCTTACATATCAAAGATGCATTTGCTTTTGCACAGAAGAATGAAGTGTTCCGTACTTCAATCAAGGATATTCCGAATCTGATACGTGAGGTTGATTTTGTCCCTGAGACACTTAATATCCATACACTTTTTAAGATGATGCAGGCAAAAAAAAGCCATATGGTCATTGTGGTGGATGAATACGGACAGACTTCCGGTGCAGTTGCGATGGAGGATATCTTAGAGGAGATCGTCGGCAATATTGAGGACGAACATGACGAGGAAGAGACCTTGATCCGCCAGAATCCGGATGGAAGCTATCTGATGAATGGTCTGGCAAGTATGCCGGAGGTGATCGAACTGCTTGGACTTCCAGTGGATGAGGATGCGTTTGAAACACTCAACGGATTTCTGGTTTCCCTTCTTGAGAAGATTCCAAACGATGGTGAGACGGCACAGATTAACATGTATGGATATGATTTCAATGTATTAAAAGTTGAGGATAAGATGATCCGAGAAGTGCTTGTGCGAAAGTCGCAGGCGGCATCTTGAGGACATGACTTGCATGATTGCATAAACAATGCTAAAATTAGAAACAGAGAATACAATTTAGAAAAGAGGATTTTATATTATGTCAGGACATTCCAAATTTGCGAATATCAAGCATAAAAAGGAGAAAAACGACGCTGCTAAGGGTAAGATCTTTACCATGATCGGACGAGAGATCGCAGTAGCAGTTAAGGAGGGCGGACCGGATCCGGCCAATAACTTTAAGCTTGCACAGGTGATCGCTAAGGCTAAGGCAAACAATATGCCGAACGATACGATTGACCGTGGTATTAAGAAGGCAGCCGGAGATGGCAACAGTGTCAACTACGAGACAGCTACTTATGAAGGTTACGGTCCAAGTGGTACCGCGATTATCGTTAAGTGTCTGACGGACAATAAAAACCGTACCGCTGCGAATGTCCGTAATGCTTTTACCAAGGGACAGGGAAGCATCGGTACACAGGGATGTGTATCCTATATGTTCGATGAGAAGGGACAGATCATTATTGCAAAGGAAGACTGCGATATGGATGCGGACGATCTTATGATGGTTGCTTTGGATGCAGGAGCTGAAGACTTTGCAGAAGAGGAAGACAGCTTTGAGATTACGACTGCTCCGGCAGATTTCGACGCGGTACATAAGGCTCTTGAGGAGCAGGGAATCGTTATGGCTTCTGCAGAAGTAAGCATGATCCCTCAGACTTATGTGACACTGACCGACGAAGCTGACATTACCAACATCGGAAGAATCTTAGATCTTCTCGATGACGATGATGATGTTCAGGAAGTATATCACAACTGGGAAGAATAATACAATTTAATACAGGGGATTGTAGGTTGGACGTTTCTATGAAACCAAGAGATTGAGGAGGCAGGTATGAAGAAAATCTTGTTTGCTGCATCAGAGTGTGTTCCGTTTATTAAGACCGGTGGTCTTGCAGATGTGTGTGGAGCACTTCCGAAAGCGTTTGATAAAGAGTATTGGGATGTACGTGTGGTAATTCCGAATTACAGCTGTATTCCGGAACAGTACCGCAATCAGTTTGAGTATGTAACGCATTTCTATATGAGTGCGGGTTCTTATATCCAGAATAAATACGTCGGCGTATTACAGTACAAGCTGGATGGAATTACCTATTACTTTATTGACAATCAGGAATATTTTAACTGTTTTGTTCCTTATGGTGACATGCGCTACGATATCGAGAAATTCTGCTTCTTTGACAAAGCAGTTCTCTCGATGCTTCCACAGATCGGTTTCAGACCGGATATCATCCACTGTCATGACTGGCAGGCAGGACTGATCCCGGTATACCTTAAGAATGAGTTTCAGGCAGATTCATTTTTCTGGGGCATTAAGTCAATTATGACGATCCATAACTTACGTTTCCAGGGAATCTGGGATGTAAAGACACTCAAGGGACTGACCGGCTTTGCAGCAGATCTCTTTACACCCGATAAGTTAGAGTTCAACAAAGATGCCAATATGTTAAAAGGCGGACTTGTCTATGCGGATTACATTACAACTGTCAGCGACAGTTACGCACAGGAAATCCAGACAGATTTCTATGGTGAGGGATTGAACGGACTGCTTTCTGCACGTCATATGGATATGCAGGGTATTGTAAATGGAATTGATTACGATGTGTACAATCCGGATACAGACAGTAAGATTTATGCAAATTACAATGCCGAGAATTTCCGTAAGAGAAAGGCAATCAACAAAGAGAAGCTGCAGGAAGAATTAGGACTTGCAGTTGATAAGAAGAAATATATGATTGGTCTGATTTCCCGTCTGACCGATCAGAAGGGACTTGACCTTATCAATGCGGTTATGGATGGGCTGGTTGATGATTACACACAGTTGGTTGTGATTGGTACCGGTGAGCCGCAGTATGAGAATATGTTCCGTCATTATGCATGGAAGTATCCGGATCGGGTATCTGCAAATATATGCTACTCCGATGATCTGGCACACAAGCTTTATGCGGCTGCGGATGCATTCCTGATGCCATCACGCTTCGAACCTTGTGGATTGACACAGTTGATTTCCTTCCGTTACGGAACAGTTCCGATTGTACGTGAGACCGGAGGACTTAAGGATACGGTTCAGGCATACAATGAATATGAGAATATCGGTGATGGTTTTTCATTCTTAAACTACAATGCGGATGAGATGCTTCATGTGATCAATTACTCGAAGCATATTTACTATGACCGCAAGCGTCAGTGGAATCAGATGGTAGATCGCGGTATGGCAAATGATTTCTCATGGAACGCTTCAAGATTCAGATACGAGGGATTATACAATTATCTGCTCGGAGAATAAAATAGAACGGATTTTACATAATAAGAACGAATACATTTGTGTTCGTTCTTATTTTTTTGTGAGAATGACAGGGGAGAAGCGATGAAGAAAGAAGTATTTTACGGAGAAGAAAATCAGGTGGAAGAAAAAGATTGTGTGGAAGAACGAAAAGAGACAGATAAGAAACAGGAAGACAATCAAGAAGTTGAAGAAAAGAAAAATGAGGAAATCAGGGATTTTGGACAGGCAATCTTACATGCGAACCGAAATGACCGTGTAATCTATCTTCTTTCAATTATCGGAGAGATTGAAGGTCATGAGTGTCTTCCATCAAACGCAAAGACAACAAAGTATGAACATGTACTTCCGAAGCTTGCAGCAATCGAAGATGACAGCAGTGTGGACGGTGTCCTTCTGATATTGAATACAATGGGAGGAGATGTGGAGAGTGGACTCGCAATTGCAGAGATGATTGCATCTATGAGTAAGCCGACGGTATCTCTTGTACTTGGTGGAAGTCATTCGATTGGGGTACCACTTGCGGTGGCAACAGATTATTCTTTTATTGTGCCGAGCGGAACGATGGTTATTCATCCTGTCCGAATGAGCGGTACTGTGATCGGTGCAAGGCAGACGTACGATTACTTCAAACAGATGCAGGATCGTATCATCGGATTTATTACCTCACATTGTAAGGCAAATGAGCAGCGTGTGGAAGAAATGATGATGAATACGCAGATGCTTACCAAAGATCTCGGAACAATTCTGGTTGGTAAAGAGGCGGTAAAAGAAGGTATTATTGATGCGGTCGGGGGAATTTCTGACGCATTTTCTAAGCTTTATAAGCTGATTGGAAAGCAGAAATCCTGACCAGATGGATGAAACGGATTTTCGAAGCTATGGGATGACATCTTCCTTAAAATATGATAAAATAAATTTTATTATTGAGAATTAAGGGAGTGTATTTCATGGCTACGGGAAACCGTAAATCATCTAACAGTAAAACCAGATCCGGCAGCCGTTCATCGGGCGGATCGTCAAATAATCGTTCAACGAATCGGAAATCAACAGGCAGGCGTATGACCAAGAAAGAACGCATGGAAGTGATGGCAAAAGCAGAGGCTTTTCGCATGGAAGTGATCTTGTGGATCATTGTTGCAGTGTCGCTTCTTCTTTTTGTCAGCAATCTTGGGTTTGGCGGTGTCGTCGGTCAGGCAGTAAGCAGTGTTTTATTTGGTATATTCGGGCTGATTGCCTATGTTCTGCCGATTTTGCTTCTGGTGGCAAGTTTCTTTGCAGCTTCTAACAAAGGTAGTTTTCATGCATCGGTGAAACTGGTTGCAGGAATTATATTTGTTGCTTTTTTCTGTCTGTTCCTGTCCTTGGCGGGTAGCGGAACGGAATATTATGAGCCTTTGAAAGCCTATACATACAGTTCTACCGAACGCGCTGGTGGTGGAATCATCGGTGGTTCGCTCGCATGTGTGATGGTGAAGGCATTCGGAATGATCGGTTCATATATTATTGATTTTATCGTGCTGATCATCTGTCTGGTACTGATCACGGAACGTTCTGCGTTAAAAGGCATGCAGCGAGGCGGACAGAAGGTTTATGAATCCGCAAAGGAAAGCAATGAACGTTATAAGGAATATCGCGAATACAAAAACGAGGAGCGCCGCAAGCGGAGAATGGATCACAAAGTCTCCGGCGTCTCCATTGATACGAAGATTGATGAGAAGAGTGAAGCGGCACCGGAGTTGTCCGATGAAATTGGAGAACTGCATGCAGAACCGGAGATTGCGATGCCGGATGTGAGCCAGGAGAGTAAGGTACGTCTGGCTTCCGGGGAAGTTCCTCAGCCTCTTTTTGAGCCTGAGAAGGCAACTGTGCAACCAATCTTATCCGGTGAGATTACGGCACCGGAACCAGTGATTTCTGGAGATTTTATGCATGAGGCTCCTGCTGCGGAGAATGTTGTATCAGAAGAATTGTTGAAGTCAGATGAAAAGGCGGTTCCGGTAGAAGAACCACCGGTAGCGGAGCACACGAAGCGAAAGACACGTTCTTCGGAGGAAGAAATCGAAAAAGAAGTTGCAAACGTCGCACAGGAGATGGCTCCGGCTATGTCGCAGCCGGATAAAAAGTATGTATTTCCTCCGGTAGATCTGTTGAAAGCCGGTAGCGGCAAGAAATCTGCAAATACAGAGAGCCAGCTGAGAGAGACGGCGAATAAGCTGCAACAGACATTAAAGACATTCGGCGTCAATGTGACGGTTACGAATATCAGTTGCGGTCCGGCAGTAACAAGATATGAGATTCAGCCGGAGATGGGCGTTAAGGTAAGCAAGATTGTCGGTCTTGCGGATGATATCAAACTGAATCTTGCAGCTGCGGATATCCGTATTGAGGCGCCGATTCCTGGCAAAGCTGCAGTCGGAATTGAAGTTCCGAACAAGGAAAATGTAACAGTCGCATTCCGGGATCTGATCGAATCAAAAGAATTTAAAGAATCTAAGTCGAAGATCAGCTTTGCAGTCGGTAAAGACATATCGGGAAGAACGAAGGTGACGGATATTGCCAAGATGCCGCATCTTCTGATCGCCGGTGCGACCGGATCCGGTAAATCCGTCTGTATCAATACGATCATTATGAGTATTTTGTACAAGGCGGATCCGAATGAGGTCAAGCTTCTTATGATCGATCCGAAGGTGGTAGAACTTAGTGTTTACAATGGAATCCCACATCTGATGATCCCGGTTGTCACGGATCCGAAGAAGGCTTCCGGAGCTCTTCACTGGGCCGTTGCGGAGATGACAGACCGCTACGAGAAATTCGCACAGGCAAATGTAAGAGAAATCAATGGTTATAATGCGAAAGTGGATTCGATTGAAGTTCCGGAAGGTCAGGAACGTCCACAGAAGATGCCACAGATCGTAATTATTGTAGACGAGCTGGCAGATCTTATGATGGTTGCATCCAATGATGTTGAAGAGGCAATCTGCAGATTGGCTCAGCTAGCACGTGCAGCCGGAATCCATCTGGTGATCGCAACACAGAGACCTTCTGTTAACGTTATCACCGGTCTGATCAAGGCTAATATGCCGAGCCGTATCGCTTTTGCGGTAACGTCCGGTGTGGATTCAAGAACGATCCTTGACATGAATGGCGCGGAGAAGCTGCTTGGCAAAGGTGATATGCTTTTCAGCCCACAGGGCGCACCGAAACCGATTCGTGTACAGGGTGCATTTGTCTCCGACGAGGAAGTGTCGGATGTTGTGGAATATATCAAGGAACACAATGGAGATGCGCAGTATAACGACTCCGTCCAGCAGAAGATGGAATCCCTTCAGTCATCCGGGGGCAATACAGTTTCTATTTCGGATTCCGATACGTCGGATGATGGCAAGGATGCATATTTCATGGATGCAGCCAAGATTATTGTGGACAAGGAGAAAGCGTCCATTGGTATGCTGCAGCGTTATCTGAAGGTTGGATTCAACCGTGCAGCACGCATTATGGATCAGCTGGAAGAAGCAGGAATTGTCGGACCGGAGGAGGGAACCAAACCACGTACGGTTCTGATGAACAAGGAACAATTTGAAGCGTATATTGACGCAAATTGATAAAAGTGTAATCATAGTAATGAATGGAACAATGCAAAGGAGGAACATAAAGTTATGAAGAGCGATATTCAAATTGCACAAGAGGCAACGCTGCTTCCAATCAAGGAGGTTGCAGCATCCATCGGAATCGAGGAGGATGATCTGGAATTATATGGAAAGTACAAAGCTAAGATTTCGGATGAATTGATTGAGAAATCCAAGAACAATCCGGATGGTAAATTGATCCTTGTTACTGCAATTAATCCGACTCCGGCAGGAGAAGGCAAGACGACAACCAGCGTCGGACTCGGACAGGCCTTCGGAAAGCTTGGTAAGAAAGCACTCATCGCACTCAGAGAACCTTCTTTGGGACCATGTTTCGGAATCAAGGGTGGAGCTGCCGGTGGCGGATATGCACAGGTTGTTCCGATGGAAGACTTGAATCTTCACTTTACCGGTGATTTTCATGCGATCACTTCCGCAAACAATTTGCTCGCTGCTTTATTGGATAATCATATTCAGCAGGGAAACGAACTCGGCATCGATCCAAGACAGATTGTCTGGAAGCGTTGTCTTGATATGAACGACCGTGTTCTTCGTAATGTGGTTGTCGGACTTGGAAGTAAGATGGATGGTATGGTACGTGAGGATCATTTCGTAATCACGGTTGCATCCGAAATTATGGCAATTCTCTGTCTCGCAGATGATATGAATGATCTTAAGAGAAGACTCGGAAGAATCATTGTGGCATATACATTTGACGGGAACCCGGTTACGGCAGAAGACTTACAGGCTGTTGGCTCAATGGCAGCGCTTCTTAAGGATGCCTTAAAGCCGAATCTGATCCAGACACTGGAGCATACACCGGCGATCGTACACGGTGGTCCGTTTGCCAATATTGCACACGGATGTAACAGTGTGCGTGCAACGAAGACAGCATTAAAGCTTGCAGATTATGTCATCACAGAGGCTGGTTTCGGTGCAGATCTTGGCGCAGAGAAGTTCTTTGATATCAAGTGCCGTAAGGCAGGACTTCATCCGGATGCGGTTGTTCTTGTCGCTACAATCCGTGCACTCAAATATAACGGAGGCGTGCCAAAGGATCAGTTATCTGAGGAGAATCTTGACGCGTTAAAGAAGGGTATTGTAAACCTCGAAAAGCATATTGAAAACTTACAGAAATATGGTGTCCCTGTCGTTGTGACGTTGAATTCCTTTATTACAGATACAAAGGCAGAGACGGATTTTGTTGAGCAGTTCTGTAAAGAGAGAGGCTGTGAGTTCGCACTCTCAGAAGTATGGGAGAAAGGCGGCGAAGGCGGTATCGCTTTGGCGAATAAGGTGCTTGAGACGCTTGAAACAAAAGAAAGCAACTTTAAGCTTCTCTATGACGATGATCTGTCGCTCAAGGAGAAGATTGAGACTGTAGCAAGAGAAATTTATGGCGCAGACGGTGTGACTTATTCCGCTGCGGCAGAAAAAGAATTGAAGAGAATCACCGATCTTGGAATGGATAAATTCCCGGTATGTATGGCAAAGACACAGTATTCTCTGTCGGATGATGCCAAGAAGCTTGGACGCCCAAGTGGATTTACGATCAATGTCCGCGAAGTATATGTATCGGCAGGAGCTGGCTTTGTCGTTGCAATCAACGGATCCATCATGACGATGCCTGGACTTCCGAAGAAGCCGGCTGCTTATCAGATTGATGTCGATGATAACGGTGTGATCACAGGACTTTTTTAAGGAGACATTATGGCAAATATAATTGATGGAAAACAGATTTCAAAAGATATCAAGGAAGAATTAAAGGCCGAAGTGGCTTCTCTTGCTGCCCAGGGAAGAAAATGCTGTCTGGCAGTCATTCAGGTTGGAAATGATCCGGCTTCTTCTGTGTATGTTGGCAATAAGAAGAAAGCCTGTGCATATGTTGGCATTGAGTCACTTGCTTATGAACTTCCGGAGGAGACAACGGAAGAGGAACTGCTTACAATTATTGACAAGCTGAATAAGGATGCGGATGTACATGGCATTCTCTGCCAGCTTCCTTTGCCGAAGCATATCAATGAGGATCATGTGATTAAGGCAATTTCTCCGAAGAAGGATGTGGACGGATTTCATCCGCAGAATGTCGGTGCGCTTGTGATTGGTGAGAAAGGCTTTGTTTCCTGTACACCGGCCGGAATCATTCAGCTTTTGAAGCGCAGCAATATTGAAATGGATGGCAAACACTGTGTTGTTGTCGGTCGGAGTAATATCGTCGGCAAACCGATGTCCCTTCTGATGCTTCGTGAGAATGCAACTGTTACCATCTGTCATTCACATACTAGGAATCTGAAGGAAATCTGTAAGGAAGCCGATATTCTTATTGTGGCAATCGGGAAACCACAGTTTATTGGCAAGGAATATGTGAAGGATGGTGCGGTCGTTATCGATGTCGGTATTCATCGTGATGAGAACAATAAGCTTTGCGGCGATGTGAAATATGATGAAGTTGAACCTGTTGCATCCTATATCACACCGGTTCCGGGCGGAGTCGGACCGATGACGATTGCAATGCTCATGCATAACTGTGTTGAAGCAACGAAGCTGTATTCTTAAAATAGAGGGGATTAGACCATGAAATGCATTTATTGCGGCAGTGAATTGAAAGAGGGGAGCCTGTTCTGTTCCCATTGTGGGAAAGAGGTACAGATCGTACCCGATTATAACATTTACGACGATGACTATTTGAAGGCTTTACTTACTGAGAATGGGGAAGAGAATGTTCCGCTTAAGAATGGAAATTCTCCGAAGCAGACTACTTCCGGTAGAACTTCTTCTAATGGTAACAGCGTAAAGGGTCCAGAAGACCCGAAAAAGAAAGTCGAACAGAAGAGAAAGCTTAAGATTATTATCGCAAGTGTCATTGCAGTTGTAGCAGTGCTTGTCATTGTTCTGGTACTGGTTGGCACAAGTATTCGGAAAAGTCATGATAATTCCTTTGATTATCAGGTTGAGATGGCAGAGAAAGCGTATCATTCCGGCAATATTGACGAAGCAATCTCTTATTATGAGAAAGCGCTCTCCTTGGACAAAGAGAACATCGATGTACGTCTGACACTTGCAGAAATCTATATGGAGAAAAAGGACTATGATTCGGCACTCGTGCTATATCAGGAAGTGATCCAGAAGGATAACAAGAATCAGACCGCCTGTGAGAATCTGATTGCCATCTATGAGGAACAGAAGAATACAGATGCAATTCTTGCACTTGCTGATGCGGTTGATGACAGTCTGAAGGATTTGTTCTCGGATTATATGGTGACTCCGCCGGAATTTTCGATTGCTGGTGGTGAGTATGAAGCCAGACAGAGTGTAGAACTGTCGACGAGTGGAAATTATAATATCTACTATACGACTGATGGATCAGATCCGATCGAGAGAGGCATCATTTATTCCGGCCCGATTGAGCTAAGTGAGAACAATAAGACTTATATGATCAAGGCGGTATGTAGAAACGAAAAGGAAGTATACAGTGATGTTGTGACCAATGAGTACACGATCAATATTCCTGCTCCGGATATGCCGATCGTAACACCGGACGGTGGAGATTTTGGCGTAGAGACGAAAGTTACCGTAACAGTTCCGGATGGTTGCAGCGCTTACTATACCTGGGATGGAAGCACGCCGAATGCGACAAGCAGCCGTTATACGCAGCCGATCACAGTTCCGGAAGGAAACAATGTGTTATCGGTCATTATCATCGACAATACGACAGGACTTTATTCGGATACATTCCGTGGAAATTTTATTTATTATTCAGAAGATTATAGTGCAGATGCGGCAGATGCCGCAGTGGAAGAGTGATAAATTCACTTTTCAAAATGAATAAAAAAAGAAGAACCGGTACAGAATAGTACCGGTTCTGTTACGTTTTATGTATTGTATTACTCGATGAACTCAATATGATCAGCACTCATATGTCCGATTCTTGCAAGTGAATATACATCAAATCCCTGTGATACAAGCTTATCATGTCCCGGTTGGAATGCTTTCTCGATGAGGATTCCGATACCGCCGACTGTTGCATGTGCTTTGCGGAGCAGTCGGATTGCACCGGTTGCAGCTTCGCCATTGGCAAGAAAATCATCGATGATCAGAACATGATCGTTTTCACCGATAAATTTAGAGGAAAGAGTCAGCTCGTAGCTGGTTCCTTTTGTGAATGATGTGACTTCTGTCTGGAACAGGTTATCATTCAACACTTTAGAAGGCTGCTTCTTAAGGATGATTAACGGAAGTCCCATTGCCTGTGCTGTCATAAGCGCCGGAGCAATGCCGGAGCTCTCTATTGTTGCAACTTTTGTGATTCCGCGATTCTTAAAATGATCTGCAAATTCAGTTCCAATGTGAGCCATCAGTTCAGGATCAACCTGATGATTGATAAAGCTGTCCACTTTCAGGATGCCACCGGGGAAACATTTTCCATCCTGAAGAATGCGTTTTTTCAGTAATTCCATAGGGATAAATGCAGTTGAATTGATTAATTCCTGCAAAGTTAATATCTTTTTTCTTCACTGCGGCATTTTCTGCGCCACATATTTACATCAAAATGTATCTTTTTTGGCCGCTT
>UQRC01000036.1 GCA_900543445.1 uncultured Lachnobacterium sp.
CTCACAGGTAGGGAGTTGTGAACTGTATGAGCAGCCATTTCTATGTTTTGAACAGCGACTATGAGTATTGAACTGTTTTAAATTTTTCATAGCATTTTGGATACAATTCGATGAAGTTTTATATTAATTTGATGAACATGCTGTTTGGATTTACTGTGGAAAGATGAAAGACCTTTGGCAACACAAGATAGTTGTCAAAGGTCTTTGTTTTTGGTTGATAAAAAATATTTTAAAAGTTTGTTTTCTTCAGCACTGCTGCAATAATGACAGCATATACACCGCCGATGATTGCTGTAATCAGCTGCGTCAGCGAGAATTGAAGCTGTAAGACGTGAAGCATCGGCTGCATTTTTACCGGAAGGTATGTCGGAAGAATGATCAGAGAAATTAAGATTCCCATGAAAACTGCTTTCAACACGGCACCGATTCCAATCGATACGGGAAGTCCTGCTTTCGCACCGAATTTCGTGCGAAGAAGTCCGACGCACAGAACTAAGATGATATTTCCGATCATAATACACGGGAACATTGCCGGAATGGCTGCCATAATCGGGCTTCCGGTGATGAAAAAGGATGTAACCGGGGTGATGATACTTAAGATGATGCCGCATACGATTCCTGCATATAAAACAGTCAGAATGAGTGCCGCGTTGATGATCGGACCTGTAATGTATACGCTCAGGTTCTTAAAAAACTGACTAAGGATGCAGATCGCAAGCATGATCGCAGTCACGGTAATTTGTTTGGTTCTTATTTTCATAAATAAAGCCTCCTTAATGTTTGTTCAGGTCAATCATACGCTTATCTACTTTGAATTGCAAATTCGGGTTGACAGAAATCCCATTATATATTAATCTAAGTCTACAAAAGCTCAGACAAATCCATTCAGTCGGGGATGATGTGACTGAACAAATCGTTTTAAGCACTATTGAATTTTCGGTGTTTGCAATACCATGAGTTTTAAAATTGAATATGGAAATAGGATGGGGAACGGTCATTAAGGCAAAGCGATATCTCACATGTAAGAGAATTGGAATTTGCTTTGAAGCGTGTTATAATACACTCACATAAAACGTTGAAGTTGGCTTTCCCTTGCTTATGAAATTATTGTATGGTGAGGGAGAGAAAGAATCCAGAATATGTACCGGATGACAAAACCAAGATAAGGCATGTTGATGAAGTATTAAAACTTCTTAGTGTAATTGCAAAAGATCATCGATATGAGGATGTACTTAAGTCAGACGATTTTAAGGAGGTGCAGAATATGTGTGATGTGGCAGAGAGAATAGAACGAAAGGGTATCAAGCAGGGGATAGAACAAGGTCAGGATCTTTTGATAGAAGCTGCTCGACGTCTTAGAAATGGAGAATCACCTGAACAGCTTTGGGAGAAAGATTTTGATAAAGAAACGATTGCTAAAGCACAACAAATGCTTTCTATTCTTAAATAGCAGTAGTAGTGGTATGAACCGTCTTTTTAGGCGGTTCTTTTTTATATTCTAGAGAAGGTTTTTCTTAGGAGTTTCTTTCACTTTTACTAAATTTACTTAATGAGAAAAAAGGTAGTTGCAAAATACCCTACAGGGGTATATACTAGCAATCGAAAAAGATACCCAGGCGGGGGTATTTTGGCGCAAATGTTTCACGCATATCGTAAATGGATATGCATTCAAAAGGAGGCATAATCCGAATGGAAAATGAGAACACTTGTCATTGTTGTAAGAAAAAGGATCGTTCCGACAAGGAACGCAAGGATTTGATGAACCGGTTAAGCCGTATCGAGGGACAGATCCGCGGCATCAGGGGGATGGTGGAGAAGGACTGCTATTGTCCGGACATCATCACGCAGGTTGCGGCAGCGAATGCGGCACTGAACAGTTTTAATAAAGCACTTCTCGCGGAGCATATCCGAACTTGTGTAGCAGATGGAATCCGCAACGGAGAAGATGAGAAGATCGACGAACTTGTGACAATGCTACAGAAACTGATGAAATAACTGCGGTACATCTCTGATGTATCGCCTAAACTGCGGTACATCTCTGATGTATCGCCTAAGCTGCGGTACATTTCTGGTGTATCGCTTAAGCTGCGGTGCTTCTTTGAAGCATCGCCCATGGGACGAAAGATATGACAAGCGTTCCAATAATGAAAAGGTAGAGGTGAATGAGAATATGAAACAATACAATGTAACCGGCATGAGCTGTGCAGCATGTTCGGCGCGTGTCGAGAAGGCTGTCGGCAAGGTGCCGGGTGTTACAAGCTGCTCGGTGAGCCTGCTGACGAATTCCATGGGCGTGGAGGGAAGTGCCACGGATCAGGCAATTATTGCGGCGGTTGAGGAAGCCGGATATGGCGCTTCAGTCAAGGGTGGCGGATCGGATAAACAAGGTGAACATGCTGCACAAGGTGGAACTTATGCAGAAGCGGAGGAAGCACTCCGCGACCATGAGACACCGATCCTTAGAAAACGTCTGATCGCATCGCTCGTATTTTTAATCGTACTTATGTATTTTTCAATGGGACATATGATGTGGGGCTGGCCGCTTCCGGCAGTGATGGCGGACAATCATGTGGCGCTGGGACTTCTGCAGATGCTTCTGACCATCATCATCATGGTCATTAATCAGAAATTCTTCGTAAGCGGCTTCAAGAGCCTGCTTCACGGATCGCCGAATATGGACACGCTCGTGGCACTCGGCGCCGGAGCATCGTTTGGATACAGCACATATGCGCTTTTTGCGATGACCGATGCGCAGATGCGTGGCGACATGGATGCAGTCATGTCGTATATGCATGAGTTCTATTTTGAGTCGGCGGCGATGATCCTGACGCTGATCACGGTCGGCAAGATGCTCGAGGCACATTCGAAAGGAAAGACAACGGACGCGTTAAAAAGCCTGATGCAGCTTGCCCCAAAGACTGCAACCCTCGTTCGGGACGGACAGGAAGTGACCGTATCGATCGATGAGATGGTAAAAGGCGATATCTTTGTAGTACGGCCGGGAGAGAATATTCCGGTGGATGGAGTGATCATCGAGGGAGACAGCGCTATTAATGAGTCGGCATTGACCGGAGAGAGCATTCCGGTTGACAAGACGGTCGGTGATAAAGTCAGCGCGGCAACGGTCAATCAGTCGGGGTTCCTACGCTGCGAAGCAACGCGTGTCGGCGAAGATACCACACTGGCACAGATCATTCAGATGGTATCCGACGCGGCTGCAACGAAGGCGCCGATCGCAAAGATTGCAGACAAAGTTTCCGGCATTTTCGTTCCGGCAGTTATCACGATTGCGGTTATTACGATTATCGGCTGGCTGCTTGCGGGACAGACCATCGGATTCGCTTTGGCGCGAGGAATCTCTGTGCTTGTCATCAGCTGTCCGTGTGCACTTGGACTTGCAACTCCGGTTGCCATCATGGTCGGAAATGGCATGGGTGCAAGAAACGGAATCTTATTTAAGAATGCCGTATCATTGGAAAATGCAGGTAAGACACAGATTGTCGCTTTGGACAAGACGGGAACAATCACAAGCGGCGAGCCGAAAGTGACGGATGTACTTCCTGCAGAGGGAAGAAGCGAAGCGGAACTGTTGTCGCTTGCGGCAGCACTTGAAGCAAGAAGTGAGCATCCACTTGCGACGGCGATCATGCGTTATGTCGATGAAATCAAGCAGTCTTATGGTCAGGTCACGGATTTTCACGCATTGTCCGGAAATGGATTAGAAGCAATGCTCGGAGACCGCAGACTGCTTGGTGGAAGCTTAAAATATATGAGCAGTCAGGTCAGTGTATCGGATGAAATCAAGGTGGAAGCCGCCAGACTTTCCGAGGAGGGCAAGACACCATTGCTTTTTGCGGAAGAGGATAAGCTTCTCGGAATGATCGCTGTGGCGGATACGATCAAGGAAGATTCGGCGGAAGCAGTCGCAGCACTTCGCAATATGGGAATCCGTGTGGTCATGATCACGGGAGATAATGAGAAGACGGCGCGCGCAATCGGTGCACAGGCAGGTGTGGACGAAGTGATCGCCGGCGTGCTGCCGGAAGGCAAGGAGAGCGCAATCCGGAAACTGAAGGAACAGGGCAAGGTTGCGATGGTCGGAGACGGCATCAACGATGCCCCGGCGCTTACCAGTGCGGACACAGGTATTGCAATTGGTGCGGGAACCGATGTTGCGATTGATGCGGCGGATGTTGTGTTGATGAAGAGTCGCTTAAGCGATGTCCCGGCAGCCATCCGTTTGAGCCGCGCGACGCTGACCAATATCCACGAGAATCTGTTCTGGGCATTTTTCTACAATGTGATTGGAATTCCGCTAGCGGCCGGTTTGTGGTATCCGCTTTTCCATATTAAGCTGAATCCGATGTTTGGCGCAGCTGCGATGAGTTTATCCAGCTTCTGCGTCGTGACGAATGCATTGCGACTGAATCTGTTTAAGATGCATCAGCCGGGAAGAGCGGAGAGAAGACATATAAGTGAAACAAGCACAGTGGGCAAAACCAGTGTGGTTGCGATAAATCAAGAGAGCAAAGAGGAAATAAACGGAGAAAGAGAGGACAACACTATGACAAAGACAATGAAGATTGAAGGTATGATGTGCGGACACTGCGAGGCAAGAGTGAAGAAAGCGCTCGAGACACTTGCAGAGGTAAAGGAAGCAAAGGTCAGCCACGAAAGCGGTACTGCAGAAGTGATTCTTGAGAACGAGGTTGCCAATGACGTACTGAAGAAGGCAGTCGAGGATCAGGATTACAAGGTGACGGATATCCAGTAGGATTGAGATTTCGTATGCCAAATGATTGAATTGGCAGGGAAGAAAGCCTCTCTCAGAAGTAAATTTTGAGAGAGGCTTTTTTAGAAGGAAAGAGGAAGGGTTCGAAAATCTTATATTTACATATGCAGATAAAGAGTATATAATACTTTTATAAACTGTTTTATAAAAGAGAGGGCGCTATGGCGATAAAAGCAGAGAAGAAAAATGCAACAAGATCGAAAATCATTCAGTATCTATTAAACCATCAGGATACTTCCAAGGCAGAACTTGCGAAAGAGTTAAACCTGAGTATGCCTACCGTGCTGACCAATGTTAATGATCTGATTGCAAAGAATCTGGTTGTGGAAAATGGTGAGTATGAATCCACCGGTGGAAGGAAGGCCAAAAGTATCGGAATCAATCCGCATTATTGTCATGCGGTGGGAGTGGTGATTTCTGCGAATCATCTGGAGATGGTGCTTGTAAATCTTGGATATGAAATCGAGAAGATCAAACGAATCCGCCTGAAATTCTCTTCGGATCTCTCTTATTGCGGTCAGTTAAAACAGTGTGTGGAAGAATTTCTTTCGGAAGATGCAGAAGAAGTGAATCTGATCGGAATCGGTATTGCAATTCCTGGCATTATCGACCAGAAGGAGCAGATTGTACTGAAATCACATGCTCTGCAGATTGAAAATTACAGTCTGCGCTTTCTTAAGCAGGCGTTCGATGTGCCGGTATATTTTGAAAATGATGCGAATGCTGCAATGCTTGCAGAGAATCCGCAGAAATATAAGGATGCAATCTATCTGTCCTTAAACCATACGCTTGGCGGCGCGTTCTGCATTGACGGAAAACTGTTTCGAGGCAGGAACCAGAAAGCGGGTGAGTTTGGACACATGATCCTTGTACCTGGCGGAAGAACCTGCTACTGTGGAAAGGATGGATGCGCGGATGCGTATTGTGCGGCAAGTGTTCTGACGAATGACAATGAGATCTCGCTTGAGGATTTTGTAAAGCAGCTTCGAAATGGAGAAGAGGCGGCTGTTCGTAAATGGGATAAGTATCTGGATTATCTTGCGATACTGATTTCGAACCTGCGGATGGCATATGATATGGACATCATTTTAGGTGGAGATGTTGGTGGCGTTTTGCCGGAATACAGGATTCCTCTTGGCGAAAAAGTGATGGAGTATAATAAGTTCGAGCACGATGTATCGTATCTGAAGAATTGTACTTACGAGAAGGAGGCGTCGGCAGCAGGCGTTGCAAAGCAATTCTTTTATGAATATGTGATGAACTTGTAATAAAACGGAATAGAAAACGATAGAAGCTCTTCTTACCGGATTGTCGGTAGGGAGGGCTTTTTTATTGGTGCAAAGCAATGTGTCTAGGTGTCAATATGAAACTTTGGCGATTGTCGTGATGACTTGAAAAACTCTCCTATGTGATATTTGCATAAATTGTAAATCGAAAAATTGTGCAAAGCGTAAAATCGATAAAAAAGCATTGACAAATTAACTTGTTGGAACAATAATGTAATTACTTTAATAAAACATTTTATAAAAGATAAAATATAAAAAACAATTAAAGGAGGAAACAATTATGTTACAGCAGGTTATGACAAATCCGGGAGAAATTACATTTAGAGAGGTACCAGTACCGGAGGTAAAGGATGATCAGGTATTGGTCAAGATTATGAACATCGGAATCTGTGGATCAGACATTCATGTCTATCATGGAAAGCATCCTTTCACAAAGTATCCGGTAACACAGGGACATGAGGTATCTGGAGAGATTGCGGAGCTTGGCAAGGATGTAAAGGATTTTAAGGTCGGCCAGAAAGTTACCATCGAGCCGCAGGTATATTGCGGACACTGTTATCCGTGCAGACATGGAAAGTATAATCTTTGCGAAGAATTAAAGGTTATGGGATTCCAGACAACCGGTACAGCATCTGAGTATTTTGCAGTCGATGCTTCCAAGGTTACGCCGATTCCGGAAGACATGTCCTACGAGGAAGGTGCTATGATCGAGCCGCTTGCAGTTGCGGTACATGGCGTAAAGCAGATGGGTGATGTAACCGGAATGAATATTGCAGTCATCGGTGCAGGTCCGATCGGAAACCTTGTAGCACAGACCGCCAAGGGAATGGGCGCTGCCAAAGTAATGATCACAGATGTCAGTGATCTCCGCCTTGCTAAGGCAAAAGAGTGCGGCATCGATGTATGTGTGAACACAAAGGAAAAGGATTTTGGAGATGCCATGATCGAGGCTTTCGGACCGGATAAGGCAGATGTCATCTATGACTGTGCCGGAAATAATATCACGATGGGACAGGCAATCAAATATGCAAGAAAAGGCAGCGTGATCGTATTGGTCGCTGTATTTGCAGGCATGGCTGAGGTTGATCTCGCTGTGGCAAACGATCATGAACTGGATATTAAGAGTACGATGATGTATCGTCACGATGATTATGTGGATGGAATCCGTCTCGTGAACGAAGGTAAAGTACATTTAAGACCGCTGATCTCCAAGACGTTTGCGTTCAAGGATTACCTGAAGGCATATCAGTATATTGATGATAATCGAGAGACGACCATGAAAGTCATTATCAATGTACAGGAAGACTAATGGTTGTGCATGATAGATATGGGCTGGAAGGAACTGCACATGTGGGATTGACCACAAATGTCCGGAACAAAAGAATCGGGTTTTGTCAGAAACTATAGTGGGTAGGAGGCACGTATGGAAAGCAGAAACAGTAACGGAAAGGTACCATTGATTAGTAAAATTGCATATGGATTCGGTGATGTGGGATGCAATTTTAGCTGGATGTTCGTCAGCAATTTTCTGATGATATTTTATACCGACGTGTTCGGAATCAGTATGGCAGCAGTGTCGGCACTCATGCTTTTTTCCAGATTCTGGGACGCCATCAATGATCCGATCGTCGGAGGGCTGACTGACAAAACAAAATCCAGATGGGGACGGTATCGCCCTTGGCTTTTGATCGCGGCACCAATTACGGCGTTTCTTCTTGTGATGACGTTCTGGGCAAGACCGGACTGGTCGCAAGGGGCGAAGATCCTATACATGGTAATCACATACTGTTTGCTGGTTTTGGGCTATACATGTGTCAACATTCCGTACGGAACACTTTGCGGAGCGATGACACAGGACATTGATGAACGTGCCAAGATCAATACCTCGCGTTCCGTTGCTGCAATGATCGCAATCGGTGTACTGAATATCATTACGGTTCCTCTGATCAATAAGTTTGGAAGTCATGATGCTAAGACCGGTTATCTTACGGTTGCAATTCTTTATGGAGGCATTTTTGCAGCCTGCCATTTCTTCTGCTTCGCGAAGACGAAAGAAGCGGTTGTGGTTCCGGAGAAAGAGAAGATTTCTATTAAGGTACAGCTGAAGGCAGTCATGCAGAACCGCCCGTATATTCTTGCTTTGATCGGTCAGGTATTGTTCGGATTTACTTTGTATGGAAGAAATGCAGACATCTTATATTACTTTACTTATGTGGAGGAAAATGCATCTTATTATACGACTTATTCCATGTGTATTATCATCCCTTCCATCATAGGAGCGGCATGCTTTCAGCCGGTGTTCCGGAAACTCAATAATAAGGGACGCACCGCATCGATATTTGCACTGCTCACAGGAATTTCGATGCTTGCATTATTCTTCTTCAATGTGAAGGAAGCACCGATCGCATTCTATGCTTTGTCGGGCATTACACAGTTCTTCTTCTCTGGATTTAACACCGCGATCTATGCGATCATTCCGGATTGTGTGGAATATGGAGAGTGGAAGACAGGGCTCCGCAACGATGGTTTCCAGTATGCGTTTGTCTCACTTGGGAATAAAATCGGTATGGCAATCGGTACTGCGTTACTTGCCGGACTTCTCGGAAAATACGGATATGTTGCGAATCAGGCACAAAACGCGCAGGTGCTCGCCATCATGAAGCATGCATTCACAACAATTCCAGGTGCTTTATGGATTGTGACAGCGGTTGTGTTATTCTTTTACAGACTGAACAAAAAGCGCTACAATGAGATCATGGAGGATTTAAAAAATGGAAAAAGAGGTTGATATTGTTGCACTTGGGGAGCTTCTGATCGATTTTACAGAAGCTGGATATGGTGCATCGGGAATGAAGCTTTTTGAACAGAATCCGGGTGGTGCACCGGCAAATCTGCTCACCGTTGTAAGTCATATGGGATTCAAAACTTCTTTCATCGGCAAAGTTGGAAATGATATGCATGGTCTGTTCTTAAAGAGAACGCTTGAGCAGGAAGGAATCGGCACAGATTCGCTTATCGTAGATGACAGCGTATTTACCACGCTTGCATTTGTGGAGATTGATAAAAACGGAGAACGTAACTTTTCATTTGCAAGAAAACCAGGTGCGGATACCCAGTTAAAAGCAGAGGAATTAAATCAGGAATTGTTAAAGAACTGTAAGATTTTTCATTTTGGATCACTTTCTCTGACAGATGATCCGGCAAAGAAAGCAACGCAGGAGGCTGTACGCATCGCAGGCGATGCAGGCGCGGTCATCTCCTACGATCCGAATTACCGTGCATCGTTGTGGCCGGATCCGGCTGCGGCAGTCGCAGCGATGAAATCTATGATTCCAATGGTTGACGTGATGAAAGTTTCTGATGAGGAAAGCCTGTTATTGACTGGCGGATCCGATTATGAGAGCGCAGCAGATGTTCTGTTATCTATGGGACCGCAGCTTGTTGCAATCACATTAGGTGCGGATGGAGTTCTGATCGCAACGAAAGAGGATAAGAAAGTGGTATCCGGATATCAAGTCGATACGGTGGATACAACAGGAGCTGGAGATTCTTTTTGGGGAGGATTCTTAAGCGGATTTCTGACTTTAAATAAGAATTTGGATGAACTGTCATGGGATGAAATTTGCGCATGTGCGCAACAGGGGAATGCAGTTGCTGCATTGTGTGTGCAAAAGCGAGGCGGAATCCCTGCGATTCCTGCAAAAGAAGAAGTCGAGAAACTGTTAAAATAAATATCAAAATATGCCGATATGTCTTATAATATGAGTTACAGGGTAATGTTATAAGATGAGGAGGCTGAATATGAAAATGAAAAACTGGTTTCAAAAATGCCTGATTGGAATTCTGATCGCAGCGCTTTGTCTGACGGTTGTGCCGGTCGATACGTTTGCTGCAACGAAGAGTTCACTGCCTGCGCTTCATGTGGAAGGAACGAAGCTTTGCGACAAGGATGGCAATGTGGTGCAGCTTCGTGGTGTCAGCACGCATGGTTTATCATGGTTTCCTCAGTATGTCAACGACAAATATTTCAAGGAACTGCACGACAAATGGGGCGCGAACGTGGTGCGGCTTGCGATGTACACAGAAGAGTATAACGGTTACTGTTCGGGCGATGCGAACAATCGCAAGCAGCTGAAGGCGCTTGTGAAAAAAGGCGTAAAACTCGCGGCAAAAAATGATCTGTATGTGATCATCGACTGGCATATTCTGTCGGATGGAAACCCGAAGAAACATGTGAAAGCGTCAAAGTCTTTTTTCAAGGAGATGTCAAAGACATTCAAAGACTACGATAATGTACTCTATGAAATCTGCAATGAGCCGAACGGCGGAACGGACTGGAAGACCATCAAGTCGTACGCCAAGTCGGTGATTCCGGTAATCCGCAAGAACGACAAGGATGCCATCATCATTGTCGGAACACCGAACTGGTCGCAGAAGGTTGATGAGGCTGTGGCAAGTCCGATCACGGGATACGACAATCTGCTGTACGCGTTTCATTTCTATGCCGGAACGCACAAGGCGGATATGCGAAAGACTTTGACGGACGCGGTCAAAAAGGGACTGCCGGTTTTTGTCACGGAGTTCGGTATCACGGATGCGAGCGGTTACGGCGGAATCGATAAAAAGGAAGCTGTCAAGTGGATCAAAGCACTCAATAAACGCGATATCAGTTATGTGGCATGGAATGTTTCCAATAAAGACGAGGGTTCCGCGATGATCAAGAGTAGCTGCGCTAAGACGAGCGGATTGAAGCGGAGTGATCTCAGTACATCCGGCAAGTGGGTCTACGATCTGCTCAGAAAGCATAAAAATTAGAAGCTCGGAGGCGCTTGCGTAAAATCGATGAAT
This sequence comes from uncultured Lachnobacterium sp., assembly GCA_900543445.1. Lineage (GTDB taxonomy): Bacteria > Bacillota > Clostridia > Lachnospirales > Lachnospiraceae > Roseburia. The sequence goes on from UQRC01000036.1 coordinate 10,927, forward strand.
CAGGGAGCTGTAAAATATGTTCTTCGATGAACTTATTTTGCAGCTCCTTCTCTGTTTCGGTACTGCGTCGGCGAGAATCCTTTTTGTTTGTGAAAAAGCCGGCTGAAATAAAGTTGGTTATCATATCCTACAATGGACGCAATCTGGTTGATGGAGTATTCTGTTGTTTCCAGCAAAAGCTGCGCGTTATTGATGCGAAGAGAAACGATAAACTGCATTGGTGTCTGCCCGGTATATTTCTTGAAGTTGCGTATAAACCAACTGACACTCATGCCTCTTGAACTTGCATATTCCTCAATATTGATATTGCGATTGTAGTTTTCATTAAAGTAGGAGGTGGCAATATCCATTTCTTTATCCAGATATTCATTTTTCAATACATGTTCTCGTTTTAGCTCGCGTTCAAAAATAATGAGGAGATGACGGAGCAGTAGTTCGAGCATTTCTTCGTAATCTTCCTGGCTTCTTTGAAATTCCAAAATAATTCGTTTAAATACCCGTTCGTATTCCAGTGAAGATCCTACGGGATATATGTGCTTATCATCCTGAAATCCATACTTTTTTAAAATATTTTTCACTTCACTTCCGGTAAAATGAATCCAGTAAACATCCGTCTTATCTTTCCCGTAATATTCATATTTTTGCATTTCTTTTGGCTGATACAATACGATATTACCGGCAGGTACGATCGTTTCGTTGTCCGGTGTATCAAAATGAAAATGTCCGACTCCGGATGCAATATAGATGATCTGGAAATCTTTTCGTCCTTTGGGACGATAGGTTGGCATCTTAGGATGTTCGGACAGACGATAGTTTCCGCAGCTTCCGACAACCAGAGGTCTGCTTTTGTCCTTAAAATCAATCAGAGAATTATTTAAATAACCGGTATTGATATACATGAACAAGTTCTCCTTTTTTAACATTGTATCATTTTGTGCATATTCTGTCCATTCCTGTTCATAGATATTTTACGACTCAAAATGTATGATAAATATAGAAATTAGAGGATAAATGATAAAAACACAATCAGAAAAATCCTCGTTGGAGAAAAATATTATGTATATGATGGAGGGCTTAAGATGATCGTACCGCGCTACTATGAAGATTTGGAAATGCTACACGATAACGCAATGCCGACGAGAGCTTATTATATTCCGGCATCAATAAGAAAGGATGATCTTGTTGAAAATCGCGAAAGTTCCGATCGGTTTCAATTGTTAAACGGAGAATGGAATTTTAAATATTATAAAAGTATTTATGATGTGAAGGATGCTTTTTATCTGAACGGTTACGATACTTCAGAATTTGATAAGGCTACGGTTCCGGGGGTATGGCAGATGGCTGGATACGACATGCATCAATATACCAATATTCGTTATCCGTTTCCGTTTGATCCTCCGTATGTGCCACAGGATATTCCATGTGGGGCATATGTACACACGTTTACCTATCACAGGGAGGAGAAGGCTACGAGTGCTTTCCTGAATTTCGAGGGTGTAGACAGTTGCTTTTATGTCTGGATCAATGGTAGATATGTCGGCTATAGTCAGGTATCGCATATGACCAGTGAATTTGATGTTACTTCTCTGTTAGAAGACGGAACGAATACGCTTGCGGTGCTCGTGTTGAAATGGTGTGACGGTTCTTACTTGGAGGATCAGGATAAATTCCGGATGAGCGGTATCTTTCGGGATGTGTACCTATTAAAAAGACCACAGAAATCCATCTGGGACTACCGTATTACAACAAAGGTAGAGCAAGATAAAGCAATCGTAAAATTAAATCTTGCATACAGTGAACCAATTGAGACAGCAATTGACATTGAGGATCAAAGTGGTGCACCCGTTGCACATGGTGAAATAGAACAAGATGGATCGCTTGAATTTACCGTTTCGAATCCTGTGTTGTGGAACACGGAATCCCCGTATCTGTATACGGTGATTCTCTCAACGCCGGATGAGGTAATTGTAGATCATATTGGTTTCCGGACAATTGAAATTAAGGATGCGGTTCTTTATTTTAACGGCGAGAAGATTAAGTTCCGCGGTGTGAATCGCCATGACTCGGATCCGGAAACAGGATGTGTCATTGGCGTAGAACAGATCAAAAAAGATCTGACACTTATGAAACAGCATAATTTTAATGCCATCCGATCAAGCCATTATCCGAATGCTCCGTATTTCTATCAGATGTGCGATAAATATGGTTTTATGGTTATTGACGAAGCCGATATTGAAGCACACGGACCATTTATGTTGTATCGAAAAGAAGATACCGATCGGAACCGTTTTCATCGTTGGAATGAAAAGATAGCGGATAATCCGGAGTGGGAGTATGCAATTGTGGATCGTGTGCAAAGGATGGTACAAAGGGACAAGAACCGCACCTGCATTGTGATGTGGTCGATGGGAAATGAGAGTGCTTACGGATGTAATTTTGAAAAAGCGCTGGAGTGGACGAAAAGCTTTGACCCGGATCGCATTACGCAGTATGAGAGTGCGAGATATCGCAATTATGACAAAACGTATGATTACAAATATCTGGATCTGTACAGCCGCATGTACCCGGCTTTGACGGAGATTGACGAATATCTTGAAAAAGATGGAAGCAAACCGTTTCTACTCGTTGAATATTGCCACAGTATGGGAAACGGACCGGGAGATTTTGAGGACTATTTTCAGGCAATTCAAAAAGATGACAGAATGTGCGGTGGCTTTGTATGGGAATGGTGCGACCATGCGATCGCACACGGCAAGGCGGATAACGGAAAAACCATTTATTATTACGGTGGAGATCATGGGGAGAGCATTCATGACGGTAATTTCTGCGTGGACGGATTGGTGTATCCGGATCGGACACCACATACCGGATTACTGGAATATAAAAATGTGTATCGCCCGGTAAGGGTGGTTTCCTACGCTCAGGAAGACGGTACGTTACTTTTTCATAATTATATGGATTTCGACAATCTGAAGGATTTTGTGGAAATTGATTATGAAATGACACAGGACGGTCTGACGGTAGAGAAAGGAAGCGTTGAGAATCTTTCAGCTGCGCCACATAGTGATGGTAAGACCGAACTTAAATTACAGGTTCCGTCCGCCGGAAAAATTTATCTGAAATTTATTTATATTTTAAAGAAAGAACTGCCGCTTTTGCAGAAGGGATATGTTTTAGGTTTTGAGGAAATTAAGCTTGAAAATCAAGACGGAAGAAATCAAAAGGTATTGGAGTGGGCGGAAAAAGAAGAAAGTGCAGGAACTATTATTGTAAAGGAAAGTGCGGAAAAAATTGAATTACAGGCAAACGCTTTTTCCTATACGCTGAATAAGCGGAACGGATTATTTGAAGACATACAGTTTGCAGGAAGAAACTATCTGAATCATCCGATGGAATTGAATATCTGGAGAGCACCAACGGATAACGATATGTATATAAAGTCTGAGTGGAAAAAGGCACATTATGACAAAGCTTATACACGGGCATACAACATTGAGGTGCTTCAGAACAAACATGGCGTTTTCATCATGGAACATTTGGCTGTGGTTGCGGATACCGTTCAAAAAATTATTGATATTGAACTAACCTGGAAAATCGATGAAACCGGAAAAATCATTGCATCAATTGAAGCTCAAAAAGATGAAGAGTTTCCGGATCTCCCTAGATTTGGTATCCGACTGTTCCTGAATAAGAAATTTGAGGATGTTGCCTATTATGGAATGGGACCGCACGAGAGTTACAGAGACAAGCATCAGGCCACCAGTCATGGAATCTATCGTTCCAAAGTCACAGACCTGCATGAAGATTATATCCGTCCGCAGGAAAACGGGAGCCACTATGATTGCGATTATGTAGAACTGACGAACGCGCAGTATGGATTTGCCATTGTCTCGGAAGATAGTTTCTCATTTAATGCTTCCTACTATACACAGGAAGTATTGGAGCAGACGGAGCATAACTTTGAACTTGAAGAGAGCGACAGCACTGTATTATGCGTTGATTATGCATTAAACGGCATCGGCTCGAACAGTTGCGGACCTGTGGTATTGGATCAATATCGGTTTAGTGAGAATGAATTCCGATTCCAATTGCAACTGGTTCCATATGTAAAGCGGTAATATAAAACAGTTGATAACAAAGTAAACAGGTAGGGATAAAGGAGAAGTTCTAATGGAAGAAAAAAGATATTTGAAATGGTACAACAAAATGGGGTATGGTTCCGGTGACATTGCGGGGAATGTGGTATATGCGTTTCTGACATCATTTGTTATGGTGTATCTGACGGATACGATCGGGCTGGCATCTGGAATTGTCGGAACGTTGATCGCTCTTTCCAAATTGTTTGATGGGTTTACCGACATCTTTTTTGGCTCGATGATCGATAAAACACATAGCAGATTGGGAAAGGCGAGACCGTGGATGTTGTATGGTTACATAGGCTGCGCGGTAACATTGGTGGCATGTTTTGCAATCCCGACCAGTCTTGGAAAGACAGCGCAATACGCATGGTTCTTTATCGCATATACGCTTCTGAACGGTGTGTTTTATACCGCAAATAATATTGCATATTCTGCATTGACATCACTTGTTACAAAAAACAGCAAGGAACGTGTGCAGATGGGTTCCTATCGTTTTATTTTTGCTTTTTCTACCAGCCTTTTGATTCAGGCAATTACGGTTGGATTTGTGGAAAAATGCGGTGGAGATGCGGCAGCGTGGCGCCTTGTCGCAATCATATACGCGGCAATCGGTCTGATTGTCAATACAATTTCCGCTTTGTCTGTGAAAGAACTTCCGGAAGAGGAATTAAATGAGGGGGAGCTGGCAGGCGAAGCAGAAAAATACGGACTTGTTCAGGCTTTCAAATTATTGGTAAAGAATAAATTTTATTTGATGATCTGTGGCACCTATATTCTGCAGCAGCTTTACAGCGCGATGATCGGTGCCGGCATCTACTATATGACATGGGTATTAAAAAATAAGAATTTATTTGGACAGTTTGCATGGGCAGTCAACATTCCACTTATTATTGCGTTGATCTTTACACCGACATTGGTTGGAAAGTGGAATGGAATGTATAAATTGAATGTGAGAGGTTATATGCTTGCAACGGTTGGCAGAGCACTCGTTGTTGTTGCTGGATATATGGGCAGCGTTCCATTGATGATACTTTTTACAGCAGTTGCGGCTTTGGGACAGGGACCGTGGCAGGGCGATATGAATGCGGTCATTGCATCCTGCTCGGAGTATACTTATTTGACTCAGGGAAAACATGTAGATGGAACAATGTATTCCTGCACTTCACTCGGAATCAAAATCGGTGGAGGAATCGGAACGGCTGTTGTTGGATGGCTGCTGGAGTTCAGCGGATATGTCGGAACGAATGCAACACAACCGCAATCGGCACTTAGTATGATGCAGTTTATCTATTTATGGCTGCCGTTTGTCTTTGATCTGCTTATTACGATTGTTCTCTCGCAGATGAATGTGGAAGAAACAAATGCAAATATCAGAAAAGCGAGAGGCATGAGTGTGGAGCGCGCAGAGGAACTTTTTGAAAAAGCGTCTCTCTAATCGTACTTTAAAGAAAACAAAAGCATGGAATTCTGGAATGGAAAATACAAAATCTGTCTTGTAATAAAATGAAGCTGTGCATATAATAGAAGAAAATCATCAAGCGCTGTCGCGAAAGCGGCAGCGTTTTCGATATGGAAGGAATGGAAATGATGCGTTACAGACCGGATTATTATAAAGAATTTACATGTATTGCGGACAAGTGCCCGATCACCTGCTGTCAGGAGTGGAAGATTGCGGTGGATGAGGAGACTTCACGCAAGTGGAAGACGATGACGCCGCCGGAAACTTTGCGGAGACATCGCACGCATCTGAGTGATTACACGATGAAAAAAGAGGGAGGGCGTGTGATCCGGCTGGAGGAGGATCATCGCTGTCCGTTTCTTGCCGATGATAAATTGTGCTGCCTTGTTTCGGCATATGGGGATTCGGTGTTGTCGGAGACCTGTACGGTTTTTCCAAGAGAAGTGCATATTTTTGCTGGGCATGAGGAAGAGACTTTGATGCCTTGCTGCCCGGCGGTTGTAGAATTGTGGAATGAGCGAAAAGCGATTGCATTTCCGGAGATTTCATGGGAGACAGAAGGCAGGCAAAAAGAATTATTTTTGATAAGAAGTAAGCTTCTTGAACTGCTTGATGATACATCGGTATCACTCGCAGAACTTTTAAAAGAAGCATTTTACATTTTACTGGAACTTGAGAAACAGGATGCGCTTACGGAAAGTCTCATTGAAGATTATTTTTCGAAGGGGAGCATCGCAAAGCTTCGGGATGCGATCGAGGATGTGCCGGTCGATGCGCTTGACACGATGGATGAATGCAATGAATTATTGCAGGATCTGGCGGTCAACTATCGCAAGGAAGGTTTGTATCGCAGGTACTTAGATCCGGTGATCAAACAGGCGGAAACGTTGTCGGAAACTTACGAGGAAGAGACGATGCGGGATTCATTGCAGCAGTTTGCAGATACGTTTGCCACGTATGAGCCACTGATGCGAAAATTCCTGCAGAATGAAATCTATTCGGATCTGCTTGTGCCGGACGGATCGCTTGACAGCATGATCGTGGCATTGCAGTGGATCGCGATGGAGTATGCGGTGATCCGGCATGCAATCTTTTTATCTTGTGATCATTCGTCAATCCGGTATGAGACCGTTCGTGATTATCTTGTAGTCATCACTCGTATGACCGGTTACGATGAGGAAGATATATACGAGTATCTGGAGAACAGCTTTGAGTCGTTGTTGTGGGAGTGGGGATACTTTGCGTTGATTGTCGGAAATGCGAGGTAATGCAAATCGATAAGATGGTGTCTTAAAGAAAACTTAAGTTGTATTCCGCAGCGGATATGTTACAATGTGGCAAAGAAAAATGTGTCAGCTTTATTGTTAAAAGGGCTGATAGACAAAGGAGATATTTATACATGAAAAAGATAACTTATGCTTTAATATTCGCTTTATTGGTACCATTTTTGTTTGTGACGCAACCGACCGTGGCAAGCGCAAAGACAACGTACCGCGGAGCTTACTCAAATCTCGTTGATGCGCAGTCCCAGAAAGAGGTTCGTAAGGCGTTGTTAGACGCGGGGCTTTCCAAGAAAAATGTGGATGCATGGCTTTCTGATGTCAAGACCTATAACAAGACGATCAAGAACACCGGCCTTGTAAAAAAAGGATTTAAGAAGCTGGGAACAAAGAATCCGCAGTACGATGAAACAAAGATCATGGAGCTTTGGAACAAAAAGAATCCAATGTTTATCGGGTACAACTGCAGAATTACCGCTTTTGATCTTATGAGTGACAAGATCAGTGTAAAAAAAGATGCGAAAGTGAATGCTGCGAATCTGTTTATGGATAAGGATGCATTAAAGAATGCTCCGGTCAAAAAATTTACGAAAGCGCAGCAGAAGAAATTCGACACATTATATTCTACCGTCAATACAGCCTATACCACAGAAGTCAGCACACATGTCAAAAAGCAGCAGAAGGTATGGAAGTTAAACGAAGTCAGAGTTTCCAAAAAAACAAAGGCATCGCTGATCACCGTTGTCCTGCATTCCAGCTTCGGCAAAAAAGAGAACGAGCTGTTTGTCGGACATGCGGGAGTGCTTGTGCCGACAAAGGACAAAAAGCTTTTGTTCATTGAAAAGCTATCATTTTCTCTGCCATATCAGGTAATCAAGTTTGACAACCGCAAGCAGCTTAATCATTATCTGATGGGAATGTATGATACTTCGTGGGGACAGGAGGAGGCAAAGCCTTTTATCATGGAAAACACAAATCTGATGAAAGATTATCGCGTGATCCGCAAAGATAAGTAGTCTCAAGAAGTTCTTAAGAATTTAAGTTAGAATCTTAAAGATATCTTACTTTTTCAAACACAACCTGTTCACAACTGATTGATAATCTATTTGTATCAAAACGAAAGGAAAAAAGGGAATGAACTCAAAAAACAAGGCGGCAGCGCAGGGCGCTTTACTATTGGCCGCGATACTGATGATCGGCTACGGAGCTGTGCGGGGAGAGGCAGCGGCAGTCCTCTCCAAAGCAATAAAATTATGTCTGGAGTGTGTCGGAATTGGATAAGAAAAAACATAAAATATCAGCTGTTCTAGCTCGCTGGAGAGGCTTCATTCAGGCGGTCGCAACCCTCGCCACAAATATACATCTGCCGAACTTCTTGAAAGGAGAGATTTACAGAGGGGATGCAAAGACGGTCTGTGTGCCGGGACTGAACTGTTATTCCTGTCCGGCTGCATCTGGGGCGTGCCCGATCGGTGCCTTGCAGGCGGTCATCGGCTCATCCAAGTTTAAATTTTCGTATTACATTACAGGATTTTTAATTTTGCTAGGTGTACTGCTCGGACGATTTATCTGCGGATTTCTGTGTCCGTTCGGTTGGTTCCAGGAGCTGCTGCACAAGATTCCATTTAAGAAATTCTCAACGAAAAAGCTTAAGCCGCTTCGCTATATAAAATATGGTGTGTTGTTGATTTTTGTTATTTTACTACCCCTTCTGGTGACAAATTCACTGGGAATGGGAAATCCGTTTTTCTGTAAATATCTTTGCCCGCAGGGAGTGCTGGAAGGAGCGATTCCGCTTTCAATTGCCAATGCAAGTATCAGAGCGGCTCTTGGCAAACTGTTTACATGGAAATTCGGTATACTTATTACTTTTGTAATCCTAAGCCTTATGTTTTACCGCCCATTCTGTAAATGGATATGTCCGCTTGGTGCAATCTATGCGCTTTGCAATAAGGTATCTTTTCTGCAGATGAAGGTGGATGAGGATAAATGTGTATCCTGCGGCAAATGTGAGAGAGCCTGCAAGATGGACGTGGATGTCACAAAGCATCCGAACCATACGGAATGTATCCGCTGTGGCATGTGTATAAAGGAATGTCCGACGGAAGCAATTCACTATCAATATGGATTTGGAACAGGTAAAACAAATTTGAAAGAAAATAAAGGAGAATAAAATGAAGAAATTAACAGTGATGCTGCTTATTGCAGCGATGGTACTCGGAGTAAGTGCGTGCGGAAATTCCGCAAACAAGGAAAATACAGCTACAGAGTCGCAGATGTCAACACAGGAAACTGAAGATCTGGATGCAAAGATTAATGAATTGACACAGAAAGAGAACAGTATCCTTGAAAACCATAAGGCTTTATGGGAGAAGGTATTTAACAGCATTGACAAATCAACTGTCGAGGATGCGACAACTACCAATTACGGAGATTTTCTGGCAAACGCTTTAGACAAAATTAAGGATCAGTTTACAGATGATGAACTTAAGTCTTTGAAGGAAGATGTTGAAGAGATCAAAAAGCTTGAGGATGAACTTCAGCCACTTCTCGAGAAGCAGAGTGCGAATGCATCAAATGAGGATTCCGGCAAAGAGGGAGCAAGCGTATTTCCGGAGTTTCAGGCAAAGGATCTGGATGGAAATGACGTGGACAGCAGCATCATTTCAAAGAATGCGGTCACGGTTTTGAATTTCTGGTTTAATGGATGTTCTCCATGTGTACAGGAGCTTCCGGAACTGAATAAATTAAATGAGGAGCTGAAGGAAAAAGGCGGACAACTTATTGGTATCAATATAGATTCCCTTGATGGAAATGAGGATGGAATTGCTGAAGCTAAGAGTATTTTAGAGAAGCAGGGTGCAAAATATACGAATCTTTCCCTTGATTCCAACAGTGAAGCCGGAAAATATGCAACAAGCATTATGGCCTTCCCGACTACAATCGTGCTTGACCGTAACGGAAATATTATTGGAGATCCGATTATGGGCGGTATTGATAACGATGATGCATATAAGCAGCTGATGAAAACGATCGATCAGATACTGGCGGCTGATAAGAACTAAATAATACCGTTGCATAACCTAAAATGCCTCTGCATAAACTGTACAAACACAGTAATGCAGAGGTATTTTTTTGAAAACATATATCGAGGAGCGGGCTATCGAGATCGCTAATTATATGATTGAAAACAACGCTACGGTGCGACAGGCAGCAAAGAATTTTGGAATCAGTAAAAGTACGGTACATAAGGATGTCACGGAGCGTTTAGAGCAGGTGAATCCATCTCTTGCGGCGGAGGCACGTAAAGTAATTGATGTCAACAAATCGGAACGTCATATCCGCGGCGGAATGGCAACGAAGGAGAAATATGCGCATCAACACGAGCAGGGGGCGGTGTAGCGGGCTATGCCTTTTGTCATGTGAGTTCGTGTCTAAGAAGGTGACGCAACAATGGAATGGCATCATAAAGCACCGTATCGAAAGAAAAACAAGGCGAAAATGCCGGAAAAGCTTGCATTATCGGATGGAGAGGTTATAATACTAGGTGGTTCTAAGAAACCACGAATTGAATGGGGTGCTCGCGCAGGCGGGCTGAGAGTAAGCAGAGGCTTTAACCCACAACCTGATTTGGATAATGCCAACGTAGGGAAATAACGCATAGTAGAAGGTGCAGGATTCCGGTTGGAGTCCTGCGTTTTTTGTTGTATAGGAAATTTCTTTGGAATTCCCGGTATAACAAAAGCAAGCATGACGAGGAGCAATTTTATGAAGAACTTTAACAAAGAATGGCTTCGGTTATATGCGGTAACAGACCGTGCATGGCTCGGAGACGAAACATTATACGAACAGGTCGAAAAAGCGTTGCGGGGCGGAGCAACGATGGTTCAGATCCGTGAGAAGGAACTGGACGAGGCGCATTTTGAGGAGGAAGCGAAGCTGATTCAAAAGCTTTGCAGGACGTATCAGGTTCCGCTCATCATTAACGATAACGTTGCACTTGCAAAACGCATCGATGCAGACGGCGTCCACATCGGACAGTCGGATATGGAGATGAAGAATGCGAGGGCGATTCTTGGAGAGGACAAGATCATTGGTGTGACTGCCAAGACAATCGAGCAGGCGCAGGCTGCGGAAGCGGCAGGTGCGGATTATCTCGGAAGCGGAGCTGTATTTGGCAGCAGTACCAAGACGGACGCAAAGCCGATGGATCACGCTGTGCTTGCGGAAATCTGTGCAAGCGTTTCCATTCCGGTTGTGGCAATCGGCGGAATTACGGCGGACAATGTCACGCAGCTGAAGGGACGCGGGATGGCAGGTGTTGCCGTGGTCAGTGGCATTTTTGCATGTCCTGACATTGAGGCGGGAACGAAGCATCTTCGTGCACTCGTGGACGAGATCCTCTAAGAAACAAACAATTTAAAAAGCGGCAGACTGGGGGCACCACTTTCTGTCGCTTAAGTGAAATGATTCATGAGCCCCCGCAGAATTCGCATTTCCGAACACTTCGTGTTCTTTCCCGCCTTTTCAAGGCTAAAAATGCTCATTGTGGGGAGGTGACTCTATTCGAGTCACCTGAGTCAAGAAAATGAACTTTCTCAACTGGCTCCTGAATAGTAACGCTTGTAAACAAAAATAATGCTAAATGTTAAAAAGGAGAACGATTATGAACACAGCATTAACAATCGCCGGAAGTGATTCCAGCGGAGGCGCCGGCATCCAGGCAGATATCAAGACAATGATGGCACATGGCGTATACGCGATGAGTGCGATCACGGCTTTGACTGCCCAGAATACAACCGGCGTAACAGATATCATGGAGGTAACTCCGAAGTTTTTGGCAGAGCAGCTGGATTGTATTTTTACCGATATCTATCCGGATGCAGTCAAGACAGGAATGGTCGCATCCAGCGAACTCATCGAGACGATCGCGGACAAGCTGACCGAGTATCACGTCAAGAATATCGTGGTCGATCCTGTTATGGTGGCAACGAGCGGAGCGCGTCTCATCAGCGAGGAAGCCATCGGCACATTGAAAAGTAAACTATTACCGCTTGCAACTGTGATCACACCGAATATTCCGGAAGCCGAAGTACTCTCCGGTATGGAGATCAAGTCCGAAGCGGATATGGAGAAAGCCGCAGAATCCATCTGCAACTCCTTAGGATGCGCGGTCCTGTTAAAAGGCGGTCATCAGTTAAACGATGCCAATGATCTTCTCTATCAGAAGGGACAGGAGCCGGTCTGGTTCAGGGGCAGACGCATCGACAACCCGAACACACATGGAACCGGATGTACGTTATCTTCCGCAATTGCGTCGAACCTTGCGAAGGGGCACGACCTTACCACATCGGTAGAAAATGCGAAGAATTACATCTCGGGAGCGCTTGCTGCCATGCTTGACCTTGGAAAAGGAAGTGGCCCGATGAACCATGCTTTTGCAATAGAAGGTGAATATTAATAACAAGGAGAATATTCGAACTCCTTAGAATAAGTCAAGGAGGTTCGCATGCTTGCATGGACGAAGCGGATTGACTTATTTGTCAAAGGCGCTCGAATAGAGCGCCACACCCAAAATGAGCAAAATTAGTTACGAAGTAACGGGAAAGCATGTGAAACATGCGGTTTTGCGAATTGTGGGTGAAGGAGTTCTTTTATTTATAAGGAGAACACACATGGAGAAAAAAGGAACATCCGTATTCAGTAACGGACTTATTTGGTTTGGTGCAGGTGTATCGATTGCAGAAATTCTGACCGGTACTTATTTCGCACCACTTGGATTTGGTAAAGCAATGGCTGCCATCTTACTCGGACATCTGATCGGTGGTCTGATGATGTTTGCAGCAGGAATGATCGGCGCACGCGAGAAGCGCAGTGCCATGGAAACGGTAAAAATGAGTTTCGGTAACAAGGGAAGTCTGCTTTTTGCAATCTTAAATGTATTGCAGCTTGTCGGATGGACCGCGATCATGATCTATGATGGAGCACTCGCTGCCAATGGTATTTTTTCAACCGGAGAATGGGTTTGGGCGATCGTGATCGGCGTACTGATCATCGTTTGGATTCTGGTCGGACTGACGAATCTTGGAAAGTTAAACACGATCGCGATGGCAGCGCTTTTTATCCTGACACTGGTATTGTTCAAGGTTATCTTCCTTGGCGGCAACGGCGCGCAGGCAATCGTGGACGACAGTTTAAGCTTCGGCGCAGCAGTGGAGCTTGCAGTCGCAATGCCTCTGTCCTGGCTGCCACTGATCAGTGATTACACAAGAGAAGCCGAAAAGCCGCTTGCAGCAACATCGGTCAGCGTTATTGTGTACAGCATTGTCAGCATTTTCATGTACATGATCGGAATGGGCGCAGCCATCTACACCGGCGAGTCAGACATCGCCCAGATCATGCTGAAGGCCGGATTCGGAATCGTTGGTCTGCTGATCATCGTGTTTTCAACGGTTACAACCACATTCCTCGATGCGTATTCTGCAGGTGTATCCTGCGTATCGATCTCTGAGAAGATTCCGGAGAAGTGGGCAGCAATCATCGTGACCATCATCGGAACGATCGCAGCGATTGTGTATCCGATGGACAATATCACCAACTTCCTGTACCTGATCGGTTCGGTTTTCGCACCGATGATCGCTGTACAGATCGCCGATTATTTCATCCTGAAAAAGGCCGACTCGTTCAAGATTTCGTTTAATATCATGAATCTGATCATTTGGCTGATCGGCTTCATTCTCTATCGTATTCTGATGCAGGTAGACACACCGGTTGGAAATACGCTGCCGGATATGGTGATCACGATCATCATCTGCCTGATCGTGAATGCAGTAAGTAAAGCGGTAAGCAAGCAGAAGCAGTAAATGATTCCCTCTTTTTGGATGGAAAATTTGCTGAGATTTCTGTGTAGAGTTGACATGCACACCGACCAAAATGGGGTAACGATGATTAATTGTTGTCCAGTGGTCAGTGTTCCAACAGAAAGAGAGGACATTACTTATGAAAAAATTCAATATTAAAAAACTGACACTGACAGCGCTTTTTGCAGCAGTAGCTGTCGTAGGAAGCCTGTTTTCCTTCCCGGTATTCGGTGCAAAATGCGCGCCGGTGCAGCACCTTGTAAACATTCTCTGCGCGGTATTGGTTGGACCATGGTGGGGACTTGCAGCAGCATTTATCGCAGCCTTGATCCGTAACCTTCTTGCGCTTGGATCGCCGCTCGCTTTCCCGGGAAGTATGTGTGGCGCTTTGCTCGCAGGACTTCTGTACCAGTATGGCAAGAAGCTTCCGTGGGCATACTTTGGTGAAGTGTTTGGAACCGGAATCATCGGAGGACTGCTTTCTTATCCAGTCGCTCTTCTTGTGATGGGAAATACGGCGGCAGCATTGTTTACATTTGTTGTTCCGTTTTTGATCAGCACCTGCGGAGGAACGATTATTGCAATCATTGTGACGGTTCCACTCAAGAAGTCAGGAATGCTCGCAAAGATGCGGGAAGCTTTGAATTAATATTAGTAAGTATGCAGAATGATCATCTTTACATGCGCATTAAGAAGACAATATAAGCTTTGGAGCATGGAAAGGCGATAAATTGGAACATATATCGTATAAATTGTACCAATTATATGTGAAATTCGTGAAAATTAAACTATTATATATGTAGTACTAATATGGTATAGTATTCACACGACGTGCAGCCGAACAGCGATCGCAAGATAGTTGTTCGGTTGTTTTTTTGGCTCTATGTCAAGTGTTGGGGTGTGATTCTTTGAATCACGCCCCATTACTGGATTTGGAGCTATTTTTATATTTGATATATTTTACTATGATTTTGGGCATGGCAAACAAACCCTCAAGCGCCCATCTGAAAATTAATTAGTTACCATTAGTATTCGTGTCCTGAAATGCTCAAAGTTTCGTATACCGTACGAAGTTCGTTTTAAGACTTTGATTTTATTGTTGAATCCTTCGGTTGGTCCGTTTGATATATTAGAATACTTGTAAGCATTCAGAATGTATTTACTCCAGTTTCGATAGGTTTTGGCACATTTTTCGAACTCTGGAATACCGGAACTTTCTGCTTCTTTTATCCAATCCCAAAAGTCGGTACGTTGTTCGGAATACTTGGGATTCTGGCAGATCTCGTAGAACTTTTCTTTTAGATAGTGGGCTTTCCTTAGATCGTCATTGTACAAAAGCATCAGATCGCATTCACGTTTCTTCTCATTACTCAAATGATGGTAGCGGGTTAGAATCAGCCTTCGGCTATGCTTGAAGTATTTACGCAGCTTTTTAGGCATTGATTTTTGAAGTCTTTTTCGAACGGCTTCAATCGCCCACCCGACCTGACGTATGAAATGATACTTGTCAATTATAATCTTAGCATTAGGAAAATATATTTGCGCCACGTCTACATAAGGTTGCCACATATCACAAACAAAGAATTTCACCTTTAAACGATCCTTTTTAGGAAATGAATAAAAGTATTGTGTCAGACACTGCTTGTTTCTTCCGGGAAGAATATCAAGAACTCTGTGTTTTGCCGGGTCAACAAGAATG
>UQRC01000037.1 GCA_900543445.1 uncultured Lachnobacterium sp.
TCTCTTTGCTAGGAAAAGTTATTTTCAGAATGTTTCACGTGAAACATTTTTTGATATTTTGTCAAAATATTGTATTTTAAAATTTAGATAAAAACAAAATATTGTGGATTTATTTTCAAAAAATAAAGAAAAAGGAATGTTTCACGTGAAACATTCCTTTTAAACAAATACGAAAATTATCTTATAAAATGAGTCCATGCATGTTCTTCTGTTTTTGGAAGTCCGAACTTTTCTTTTCCAAGAGAAATAGATTTCATAAGAAATGTCATATTTCTAGCAAGTACTCGCATGGTCTGTTTTCCTTCTTCATCCTGATCTGCTTCTCCCTGCGCACGACCATGAATAGAATTCCAATACTGACTGGATGCAATCGGCATATTAGTAATTGTAAAATACTTATTCAGTTCATCAAATGTTGCGGAACATCCACCTCTTCTAGCACATACAACACTTGCGCCAACTTTCATAGTTTTATCAAAATGAGTGCTATAGAATAGTCGATCAAGTGTTGCAATCAGAGTTGCATTTGCGGAAGCATAATAAACCGGACTTGCAATCACTAATCCATCAGCCTCTTCAAATTTAGGAGCCAATTCATTAACCACATCATCAAAGACACATTTTCCTGTTTCCGCACATTTATTACATGCAATACAACCTCTTACATTTTTATTACCAACCTGAGCAATTTCAGCTTCCACACCTTCTTCTTCAAATACCTTTTTCATTTCGTCCAAAGCAATTGATGTATTACCATTTAATCTTGGACTTCCATTAATCATTAAAACCTTCATAAAATATTGCCTCTTTTCTTTATTATATATAAAATAACAATTTATCCGTTATCCAAACTTTTGAAATTCAAATATACATACTCATTTTGTTTTTACTAATTATTCATACCCATATGTCTGTTTAATAATTTGATAGAATGATTCAGATATATTTAGGAATATATATTTGAATGGAACATCCCTTTTGCAATTCAGAATCAATTTCAATTTTTCCAGCTAAGAGATCAACTCTCTGCTGAATATCATACAATCCCAATTTTGTAGTTCCATACTCAGTGCTCGTAACAAAAGAATCATAATCAAATCCATGTCCATTATCCGAAACGTTTAATAATATACCATTCTGTTCAAATGTCAAACCGATCATTACCTTATGAACACCGGAATGCATCGATGCATTTTTACATAATTCATAAATAGAAAAAAGAATTGTAGTATGTACCACATTATCCAAACGACATACTTCACCTGAAGTATGATAATCAATCATGATATTATATTCTGTATGTAATTGACTGATCAATTGTTGCATCTTCTGATCAAAAGAGATTCCGTCATCAAAAGATGGATATAATTCATAGGCACAATTTATCATCCACTTATGATGTTCATCATACAAATTATGAATCTCTGATAATTCCATCTTGGCACGCTCAGGATCAACACTGATCATTTTCAAACACAAATCCATATGCTGATTGATCTGTTCCAAACTACCACTCTCTTTATGAACTAAATTCTGAGATAATCGATGCATTTTTCGATCCTGAAAACGTAACTGATTCAAACGATAATCAATCATGTTCTGTCTGGAGGAATCATTTGAGAAATCTTTCATTACATTCGTAATCTCATCTATCTTATTCTCAACAATCTGCAGTTCATCCTGCAGGGAAGACAAATGATCAAACTCTATTTTTTGGTTTTCCTGTAACTCAGCGATTTTCTTTCGGTTAAAAGAATTTGTTTCACGTGGAGTAAATGCATCATAGTTAGGATCATTACTATCTTCCAAAATTTCGATAAATTTTGTATTCTCCTTCATACGATTTTGGCAGCCAACAATATCCTTTTGAATCATCAACTTTTGCTCAACAAATTCCTGCTTTGTTCTCTCTAAGTATTCTTTTACCATAATTTCTCCATTATCTGAATAATATCTAATTTTATAGTCATATATTTATAATCATTTTTTATTATATATAATATTATTTTTATATGAGTTATATGTTATATAATTAAATAAAAAATAATATAAATCATAAATTCAAAATCAAAAAGAATTCACACCTAGATTATAGAATATTTCACTATGAAAGAAAAGAAATACCGAAAATATAATTTGTATATTCACTTAAAAATGTCTATAATAACAATATAAAGGAGGACACACTCATGAAGAAAAAGACAAAACGATTTCTATTTCTAACAACTGCCGCTTTGGCTGGCATGTATGCTTATAACCGCTTTGTTGCAAATACATCCACCAATAAAAATATGCTTCCAACAAAAAATGGTTCCTACTACTCCTGGAAGCAGGGCAATATATTTTACACCAAGCATGGCTCTGGAAGTCCTATTCTATTAGTCCATGATACAAATGCAACCAGCTCATCCATTGAATGGACGAAAGTAGTAAAACGCTTACAGAAAAATCATACCGTATATACTATTGATCTATTAGGTTGTGGTCTGTCCGACAAACCAGGAATCAGTTACACAAGTTATCTGTATGTCCAGATGATTACAGCATTTATCAAAGATGTCATTGGAACAAAAACGGATATTGTAGCATCCAATCTTTCAAGCTCATTTGTTATTATGGCAAACCAGATCGATGATACAATTATCAACAAGATCATATTGATCAATCCAGTGTCACTTAAGACTTTAGATAATATGCCTGATCAGCAGAGTAAGATGAAACAGACCATCATTAATCTGCCTCTGGTCGGAACATTCATCTATAATCTTATTATGAATCCAAAAAATGTGGATCGTACATTCCGGAACAAATATTTCCATCATCCACAACTCATCTCTTCTACAACAGAAGATGCCTACTATGAGTCAGCGCACATGGACAATAGCAATGGAAAATATCTGTACTCCAGCCTCTTAGGAAATTACATGTACACAGATATTCGTCATGCATTAAAGAACCTTAAGAAACCACTTACTATTATTGGAAGTGTTGAGCCTTCATCAAATATGAAGACTTTTGAGGAATATAAGAAACTGAACAAATCAATTGGACTGATCAAGATTACGAACTGCAAACTTTATCCGCAGCTTGAGAATCCTGAGAAAGTTGCAAAAATGATTACTTCTTTCATAGATAAAGAAAATTAATTTATTGTTTCATAAGAAATAAGGGTATAGTCATTGACTATACCCTCATTTTTTACCTATCATTCATAAATGTATATTTATTCCGCTTTAGTAATTATTAAAAAGCAACTTTTACAAAGGATCCTTGGATGGAGTTCCTGCTTTCCTTGGATACTTCTTTGGTGTTCCACTAACCTTATCAATAATCACAAAAGCTCTTCCTGATTCACCAAGTTCAAATTTCTTAATATCAGAGATTTTTCCACCAAGAAGAAATATAGAAGACTTGGATGCAGCAACTTCTTCATCACACTCCCCTGCTTTATAAGAAATAAACTTTCCTCCGATCTTTACAAATGGAAGACAATATTCACTGAGCGTAGAAAGATTTGCAACTGCACGCGAAACGCACAGATCAAATTTTTCACGATAATCAGAATTCTTAGCAAGATCTTCGGCTCTTCCATGAACAGTATCAATTCCTGTCAGTCCAAGTTCACGGATTACATCATCTAAGAAAAGAATTCTCTTATTTAAAGAATCTGCAAGTGTAATCTGAAGATTTGGAAAAGCAATCTTAAGTGGGATTCCCGGAAAACCTGCACCAGTTCCAAGATCCATTACCGCCTGTGACTTTTCAAGATCAACTGCCTGAATCAATGACAAACTGTCTTCAAAATGCTTTTCAAGAACCTCATCAAAATCTGTAATTGTCGTAAGATTCATAACCTTATTCTTTTCAATAAGCATCTCATAATAAGTAAGAAACTGTTCAAGCTGCTCGTCTGATAATTCAATACCAATTGCTTTTAAATCATTGATAAATTTCGTCGTATTATAATTCATATCTACCTCAATATGCTATTATTTTGAATTTAGTTTAAAAAATAAATCAGGATTTGAATATTTTAATTGTTCCAGATAAACCAATAAAACCGATACATCTGCAGGCGTGACACCAGAAATACGGGAGGCCTGTCCAATATTCAACGGTTGAAATTCATTCAGTTTCTGCTGCGCCTCTATACGAAGTCCAGATATCTCCTTATAATCAAAATTCTTTGGTAACAGCTTCTTTTCGAGTCTCTTAAACTTTTCTACCTGCTTTACCTGACGGGTAATATATCCTTCATATTTGATCAGAATATTCACCTGATCTGTTACTTCCTGTGGAAGCTTCGGGCGATTCGTATCAATAGGAGCAAGCTTATCATAATCAAGCTCCGGTCTACGGATCAGATCAGCTAATGTTGTTCCAGTATTTAGTGGAATACTATCATACTCCATCAACAAAGTCTGTACTGAAACACTTGCACCAACCTTCACATGATTCACACGATCAATTTCCTGATTGATCAATTGTTCCTTCTTACAAACCCAGTCATAACGCTTTTGTGAAATAAGTCCAACTTCATATCCTCTCTTAGTAAGGCGAAGATCTGCATTATCCTGACGTAAAAGTAAACGATATTCCGCTCGTGAGGTCATCATGCGGTAAGGTTCACGATTTTTTTTCGTAACAAGATCATCGATCAATACACCAATATAGGATTCTGAACGATCAAGAATCAAGGGGTCTCTTCCAAGAATTTCCATACTCGCATTGATACCGGCGATCAATCCCTGACTTGCTGCTTCTTCGTATCCAGAACTACCATTAAACTGTCCGCCACTAAATAAACCATGAATCTTCTTAAACTCAAGGGATGCATATAAGTTATTCGCATCAATACAATCATATTCAATTGCATAAGCATTACGAACAATCTTAGCATGTTCGAGTCCCGGCAGTGTGCGATACATTTCATACTGTACATCTTCTGGAAGTGAAGAGGACATTCCTCCAATATACATCTCATTTGTACTTAAACCTTCCGGCTCGACAAAAATCTGGTGACGATCTTTATCCGCAAACTTAACGACTTTATCCTCAATTGAAGGACAATAACGCGGTCCGGTTCCCTCGATAACTCCGGCATAAATAGGTGAGCGATCAAGATTATTTCTTATAATTTCATGTGTCTTCTCATTCGTATAAGTCAACCAGCATGACACCTGATCAATCTGTACATCTTCTGGATTGGTAGTAAAAGAAAAAGGAACCACTCTCTCATCACCAAACTGTTCTTCCATCTTAGAAAAATCAATACTTCGCTTATCAATTCTCGCAGGTGTTCCCGTTTTAAACCGGCGTGTCTCAATTCCATGCTTAGACAAGGAATGAGTCAGATGATTCGCTGCAGATAAACCATTTGGTCCGGTATGTGTGATCATCTCACCTGTCAGGCATCTTGCACGAAGATAAGTGCCGGTACATAAAACAACAGCCTTACATTTATAAGTTCCACCGGATACCGTACGAACTCCGGTAATCTTCTGTGTTCCATCCTCCATCGGCTCTTCATCGCCGAAGAAATGATCCTGATTGGTAAGAATCTCTGCAACCTCTGCCTGACGAATCGTTAAATGATCCGTATTCTGCAAAGTTTTACGCATTTCTTTTGTGTATTCCGCTTTATCTGCCTGTGCGCGGAGAGAATGTACAGCCGGTCCTTTCGATTTATTGAGCATTTTGGATTGGATAAATGTCTTATCAATATTCTTACCCATTTCTCCACCCAATGCATCAATCTCACGAACCAGATGTCCCTTAGAACTACCTCCGATGTTAGGATTACAAGGCATTAAAGCGATACTGTCCACACTAACCGTAAACATAATGGTTTCTAAACCAAGCCTCGCACTAGCCAAAGCCGCCTCACAGCCGGCATGTCCAGCACCGACAACAACCACATCATATTCTTCTGTAATGTGCGGAATATTCTTTTTCTCTGTATTCATCTCATCCAACTTTTCAACCATTGTTTTTTCCTTTATTTGATTTATCAACGTTTATATTAAAAATTTAAACAACATTTATTTTCCCATACAAAACTTTGAGAATATTTCTTCCACCAGATCGTCTTCCACCGATTCCCCTATAATCTTACCAAGTTCCTCATATGCTCCCATAAGATCAATCGAAAAGAAATCCTCTGCCATACCATCTTCAATACTTTGATTTACCTGCTTTAAATGTTCTAATACAATCTGCAGAGAATTCTTCTGTCGTACATTAATAGAATATACTTCATCATTAAATGTAACTTCTCCCTGGAAAAACATTTCTTTGATGGTATCTTCAAATTCATCAATTCCGGTATTATTCTTTGCTGAAATTGAAATGACTTTCTTATCAAGATACTTCTTTACCTCTTCCGGTTGAACTTTCGTATCAAGATCCGATTTATTTAAGAGAACAATCGCTTTCTTATCCTGCAGAAGCTTCATAATCTCATAATCGTTTTCATCAAGTTCTGTGGAAGCATCGATCACATAGATAACCAGATCTGCATTGACCGCATACTTTCTTGCACGATCCACTCCGATTTTTTCCACAACATCGGATGTATTACGAATACCTGCAGTATCCATCACATTAAGTGTGATGCCATTCAAATTAATCTGCTCCTCCAATACATCACGCGTTGTTCCCGCAATCTCTGTAACGATTGCTTTCTCCTGTCCAACTAAGATATTAAGAAGCGAAGATTTACCGGCATTCGGTTTACCCACAATTACAGTATTAATTCCTTCCTTTAAAATGCGCCCATTATCAAAGGATTTTAATAACTTATCAACATTCTCAACGTTGTTATCCACAATTTTATGAAGTTTTTCTGGATAACCTTCAAGTGATATATGTTCCGGATCATCGAGTGCCGATTCTATAAACGCAATTTGATATATGATTTCATCACGGATTTTTTTCACTTCTTCATGAACAGATCCTTTTAACTGATTCAACGAACTTTTCAGTGCATAATCGTTCTTAGCATTGATAACATCGATAACAGATTCTGCCTGTGTAAGATCCAATCGACCATTTAAGAAAGCACGTTTCGTAAATTCACCAGGTTCTGCCGGACGAGCACCATACTTAATCACCGTCTCTAAGATTCTTTTCATGACATAGACACCGCCATGACAATCGATTTCAACGGTATCTTCTCTGGTATATGAATTCGGAGCTTTCATCAAAAGCACCATCACTTCATCTACTACTTCATCACCATCATAGATGTATCCATAATGAATCGTATGACTTTTACAATCGTTTAATCGAACATTATTATTTTTTGAACGATAAATACGATCAATAATTGCAAGCGCCTCATCACCACTGATTCGAACAATTCCAATTCCAGAAGGTGACATTGCAGTCGCAATTGCTGCAATCGTATCAGAACTCATATTGATATCCATTCAAATTTTCTCCGTATTTTATAATAACTTTTAAATATCATACTCTAAATATAAGAAGTATTCCGATAGTAACTATATAACATAATTGCTTTTTTATCAAGAAAAATGGGCATCCAATCACTGGATGCCCATAACAAAACAAAATTATTTCTTTAATGTAACAACGACATGTCTGTAAGGTTCATCACCTTCACTGTGAGTTGTAACATAACGATCATTCTGAAGTGCTGAATGAATGATTCTTCTCTCAAAAGGATTCATTGGCTCTAAGGATACCGGACGCTTTGTTCTCTTAACCTTATAAGCAATGTTCTTAGCAAGATTCTCAAGAGTTTCTTTTCTTCTCTTACGATAATCTTCTGTATCAATCTTAACCTTGTAATAATTCTCAGAATGCTTATTTACAGCAAGATTGGTAAGATACTGAAGAGAATCAAGTGTCTGTCCTCTCTTACCGATCAGGATTCCCATATCGTCTCCCTTAAGTTCAACATCAATGGAATGCTCTTCTTCATCAATCTTGATCAATACTTCAACTTCCATATTCATTGCTGCGAATACAGAATCAAGGAAATTACGAACATTTCCTTCTAAAGAGAATTTCTTACGAGCTTTAATGACTGCGTTCTTGCTTCCAATTCCAAGGAAACCGGTACTTCCCTTCTCAACTACTTCATATTCAATGTTGTCGCTTGTTGTTCCAAGCTGAATCGATGCTTCGGTAATCGCATCATCTACATTTTTTGCAGAAACTTCAATAAAATCCATAATGACGCCCCCTCTTATTTACGATTATTCTTTTCATTAAAATCTCTAACCATATTTGCCTTAGAAGCAAGACTTCCAGGTTTTGCATTATTCTGTGCCTGACGAGCCTTCTCTAACTGAAGTTCCTTCTCTGCAGAAGAAACATAATTTGCTTTACTCTCAATTGATCTTGTTTTCATCTGTGCTGCCTGACGAATCTGATCCTCTGAGATACCCATCTTCTCTCTCTTTTGCTTTGCTTTCTCCTGATTCTTCTTAATAATATCATCCAGATCAAGATTCTGAATATGCTTATTTACGAAGAACTGCTGAACGGCACGAACAACTGCACTCGCAATCCAGTAAATACCAAGACCGGTTGGTGTAATAAAACAGAAGAACAATGACATCAATGGCATCATGGTATTCATCGATTTCATCTGTCTTGCCATCTGATCATTATCGCCAGTATTTGCCTGTGGCATAAGCTTAATGTTCAATACCTGTGTCAGGTAAGCAAGTGCCGGAATCAAAAGTGCAAGTACAAGTACCAACCACTCATGTCCTGCAAAAGAAGTCTTCATAATATTCCAAGGTGTATCAGAAATATTAATCTTACCTAATGCATAGTTAAAATTATTAATATGCGGTGTAATTGAATTAACCGCATCTCCTACTCCTCCAAAATAAGAAGTCAGATTCTCCCATCCTTCTTTTGGAAGCTTGTACAATACATCAATAATGTAATTGTGTAATGCTGTTGTGTCAGTTGAAGTAAAATCAACAGATACAGAAGTAATCTTGTAATCTGTTATAATTTTCTGCATAATATCCTGAAAACCAGAAGTATTACTAATAATATCAACAATACTTCCTTTTACAACAGAACCATTACTTAATACACCAAAATAATCCTTAATTGATGTTATATAAGCAGGAATATTGTAAAATACACGATACAATGCAAACAAAAGTGGCATCTGAATCAACATCTGCACACAACTTCCCATCGGAGAAACACCATACTTCTGATATACAAGCTGTGTTTCTTCATTCATTGCTGTCACTGAAGCCTGATCCTTACGATTCTTATATTTATCCTGAATCGCTTTCAACTCCGGCTGCATCTCCTGAGATAACTTTGAAAACTTCTGCTGCTTGATTGTAAGCGGAAGTAAACATGTATAAATCAGAATTGTAATGATTACGATACTTACGGTTACACTCTCAACACCGAACAGATTGTATACGATGTTGTAGATTCCATTCATGATCCATCCGAGAACCTTTGCGATCGGCCCGAGGATCTTGCCCGGATAAGCTGTCAATTCAATCGCTGACATAAAAACCTCCTTTATGGAACTGGATCATATCCGCCCCTGGAAAAAGGATTGCATCTTAGGATTCTCCATGTAGCCAAAGCGCCACCCTTAATCGCACCATACTTCTGTACCGCTTCTAATCCATAGCAGGAACAGGTCGGAAAATACGGACACTTTGTTGTCTTCATTGGAGAAATATATTTCTGATAAAATTTAATCAATGCAATTAATATTCTTTTCAACAGGATTCCATCTTCTTTTCTAATCAATATGAACAATTTTGTGAAGACGTCCAAGATGCATAAGCGCACTCTCAATCTCATGGTAAGATGCATTACGCGCTGTAGCTCTTGCGATGACTACGATGTCTAAACCACTATTAAACACGTCCTCATGTAGTCTGTAACTCTCTCTGATCAAACGAGTTAAATGATGTCTTATAACACTATTTCCAACTTTTTTGCTAACTGATATTCCTAATCTGTTTTCTTGTGTATGATTTTCATAAATGTACATAACAAGTAAACGGTTCGCATAAGACTTACCATTGTTATATACATTCTGAAAATCTCTGTTTTTCTTTAATGAATCTGAAAATTTCATGTGAAATTATCCTTCCAAAATCCATCATAAAAGAAGAAAAGACCACAAAATTGTGGCCTAAGCTGATAATTTTTTTCTACCTTTTAATCTTCTTGCAGCCAATACTTTTCTTCCGCCTGCTGTACTCATTCTGCTTCTGAAACCATGTACTCTGGCTCTCTGTCTCTTTTTTGGTTGGAATGTCATCTTCATTGTATCCACCTCCTCTACGTTAAAAAACATCACTTGAAATTATATCAGAAAACCTCTGTAAGTCAAGTAAAATCAAGGCTTTTTTAAAATTTAATAATTTAAATACTACATATTATACCTAAATTTGAATCTTCACTATATCTAGTGTTATCAAAACAGACTCCCAAAAAGTTATCCTCAATTTGTGGATAACTTGTGGATAATATGTCAACACAATATGGATAAAATGTTAAAAAACGCCATAATGCAGAAAAATGAAGGTCTATAACTTTTATGGCTTATAAACACGCTTTAATCGTTGATTTAGGCTCAAAAATAGTGTACTATAGTAACTATAGGATTATGGATAACTATCCTATTTTATAAGAAAGATGTGGAGATATAGATGGACAAGATTATAGAAAAATGGGACGAGATATTAAATACAGTCAAGAAGGAGTATGAAATCAGTGATGTATCCTTCGATACCTGGATCCGTCCTCTGGAGGTCTTTGCCATCGAGGGGAATACTTTATACATTTTAGTGCCATCCGAACAGATGGCTTTGACTTATATTTCGAAGAAGTATTTGGCTCCCCTTCGTGTTGCAATTGTTGAAATCACTGAAATCGAATATGAGATTGAGTTCATTCTTCCGGAGCAGGCTAAGAATTTAAAGCTGAAGAATAAGCCTGTCAAGAATACAGCATCTCTGAGCGGAGATGAGTCAAACCTTAATCCAAACTATACATTTGATACTTTTGTCGTAGGTAACAATAACCGTTTTGCTCATTCTGCCTCTCTTGCAGTAGCAGAATCTCCGGGTGAAGCTTACAATCCGCTTTATATTTACGGCGGTCCGGGACTTGGCAAAACGCATCTTATGCATTCAATCGGTCACTTTATCTTAAACCAGAATCCGGATGCCAAAGTTATTTACGTTACTTCTGAAGAGTTTACCAACGAAGTTATCGAGTCAATCCGTAACGGTAATGCTTCTTCTATGACGAAGTTCCGTGACAAATACCGCAAGGTTGATGTCCTCATGATCGATGATATTCAGTTTATTATAGGTAAAGAGAGTACACAGGAAGAGTTCTTCCATACCTTTAACGCTCTCCAGACACAGGGAAAACAGATTATCTTAACTTCCGATAAGCCTCCAAAAGAGATGGAAACGCTTGAGGAACGTATCCGCTCCCGTTTTGAATGGGGACTTATGGCAGATATCGGGGTTCCGGATTATGAAACCCGTATGGCAATCCTTCGTAAAAAGGCAGAATCAGATAATTTCGATATTGATGATGAAGTATTGAGTTACATCGCAAACAATATCAAATCCAACGTCCGTGAGCTGGAAGGCGCATTAAACAAACTTCTTGCTTACAACAATCTCGTACATATTCCAATTACTATGGATATTGCAGAGAAGGAACTTGCCAACATTATTACACCGGACAAGCCTAGGGAGATCACTCCTCAGCTGATCATCGAAGTTGTCTCGGAACATTTCCATATTTCCGTAGACCAGATGATTTCCAAAACACGAAGCAGCGATGTTGCAAAACCAAGACAGATTGCAATGTATTTATGTAAGAGCATGACAGACTCTCCTCTTGATACCATCGGATCTCTGTTAGGTGGAAGAGATCATTCCACAATTATCCACGGAATTAAGAAGGTTACTGAGGAATACGAGACAAATGAAACAACCAGAACGTTGATAGAAACCATTAAGAAGAAGATTAATCCGAACTAGTTTCTTCCTATTATAATAGGTTACCTTACAACAGGTTATAGATAAGAATTCCACTTATTCACGTTTATCCACAGTTGATGTGTTGTGAAAAATATGGACAACTTATCTTTTCCATTCAAAAATGACCGGATGCTTATATTTCTTTCAACAGACTTGTCCAAACTATTCTCATGGATTGAACAGGCTATCAAGTAAGTTATCAAGTCGCCAAAAGCGCTACTTTAACACCTTAGAACGGGTTATTCACATATGAACAGCCCCTATTAAGAATATTACTAATATCTTTATATATTTATTTAACCAGGAAGGAGTTTTTCAAAATGAAATTAATCTGTTCAAAATCGAACTTACTGCGTGGAGTCAATATTGTTTCAAAGGCAGTTCCTACCAGAACAACGATGGCTATTCTTGAATGTATCTTAATTGATGCTTCTACCAATGAAATTAAATTGATGGCCAATGACATGGAACTTGGCATTGAGACAAAGATTGAAGGTACGATTGAAGAAAGAGGTGTTATCGCTTTAGATGCTAAGATTTTCTCTGAGATTGTACGTAAACTTCCGGATAATGATGTTGTAATTGAAACAGATGCTTCTTTCAAGACGGTGATTTCCTGCGAGAAAGCGAAATTTAATATTGTAGGTAAATCAGGAGATGATTTCTCCTATATTCCATATATTGAAAAGAATGAATCCATTGTAATTTCACAGTTTACATTAAAAGAAGTAATCCGTCAGACGATTTTTTCCATTGCTGACAATGATAACAACAAGTTGATGACTGGTGAATTATTTGAAATCAATGAGAATCAGTTGAAGGTTGTTTCTCTTGATGGACATCGTATTTCCATCCGCAATATTGAGTTAAAGAATAATTATGATCACAAGAAAGTTGTCGTTCCTGGAAAGACACTTCAGGAGATCAGTAAGATTATTCCGGGTGGAGTGGATGATGATGTGATTATTTATCTTGCATATAATCATATTGTATTTGATTTCGATACAACAACCGTTGTATCAAGATTGATCGAAGGAGAGTATTTTAAGATTGATCAGATGCTTTCTTCCGATTATGAGACAAAGGTGAAAGTAAATAAGAGAGAGCTTCTTGATTGTATTGATCGTTCAACTCTGCTTGTCAAGGAAGGCGATAAGAAGCCAATCATTATGAATGTGACAGACGGCAATATGGAACTTAAGATTACATCGTTTATCGGTTCCATGAATGAAGATATTGATATTGAAAAAGATGGTAAGGATATCCTGATCGGATTTAATCCAAAATTCTTTATTGATGCGCTTCGTGTTATTGATGAGGAAGAAGTAAGTCTTTATATGGTGAATCCGAAGGCACCTTGCTTTATTAAGGATGATGAGGGTAAGTTTATTTATCTGATTCTTCCGGTTAACTTTAATACTGCTACAAACTAAAGGTATTGATATAGGAGTATCTATGATTACAGTTAATATTCGTGAAGAAGATGAGTTCATTAAGTTAGGACAGGCTTTGAAGAAGGCAAGCCTTGTTGGATCCGGTGTGGATGCCAAGATGGTGATCCAGGATGGACAGGTTACTGTGAATGGAAAAGTTGAAGTGCAAAGAGGCAAGAAATTACATGATGGAGATGTTGTCACCTACAACGGAGAGACAATACAGATTGTAAAATGATCATTCGATCGATAGAGCTACGAAATTTTCGTAATTATGAGAATCTGGATATTGCGTTTGACGAAGGCACTAATATTCTGTATGGCGATAATGCACAGGGGAAAACCAATATTTTAGAGGCTGCTTATATGAGTGGGACAACAAAGTCTCACAAAGGAAGTCGCGACAAAGAGATGATCCGTTTTGAAGAAAATGAGGCTCATATTCGCACGGTTGTCGAAAAAAATGAGAAGCAGTTTCAGATTGACATGCATCTTCGGCGTAATGGTGCAAAGGGTGTGGCAATCAACAAGATTCCGATTAAGAAAGCCAGCGAATTGTTTGGAATATTGAATATCGTATTTTTCTCGCCGGAGGATTTGAATATTATCAAAAATGGCCCGGCAGAGAGAAGAAGATTTATTGATTTGGAGTTGTGTCAGCTGGATAAACTTTATTTGTCGGATCTTTCGAGTTATAACAAAGTGTTAAATCAGAGAAATCATCTGTTAAAAGATATTGCTTACCGGCCGGATTTATTGGATACACTTTCTGTGTGGGATACACAGTTGATCGAGTATGGAAGAAGAATTATCGATAAGCGGAAGAATTTTGTGGATGAATTAAATCAGATTATCCAGCAGATTCATTCGAATATTTCAGGTGGCAGAGAAAATCTGATTCTCAAATATGAGCCGAATATTGATGATATCTTTTTTGAAGATGAATTGAGTCGTGCAAAGAATAAAGATTTAAAGCTTTGCCAGACAACCGTCGGACCACACAGAGATGATATGCTTTTTTCCATCGATGGTGTTGACATCCGAAAGTATGGTTCGCAGGGACAGCAGAGAACCTCGGCGCTTTCATTAAAATTATCAGAGATTGATCTGGTAAGAAAGTCGATTCACAATACGCCGGTGCTGCTTCTTGATGATGTATTGTCCGAGTTAGACAGTAACAGACAGAATTATCTGTTAAATAGTATTACAGATATTCAGACAATTATTACATGTACCGGTCTGGAAGAATTTGTAAAGAATCGTTTTCAGATTGATAAGATTTTTCAGGTGATATCCGGAGAAGTCTTTGAAAAGAAGACGATGGAAGAGATATAAAGATTAAGTTTTAGTGTTCATCCATTGGATGAGGAGGAAATTCATGAGCGAAGAATTGCAGAACAATCAGGAATATGGAGCGGATCAGATCCAAATTTTGGAAGGTCTTGAGGCAGTAAGAAAGAGACCGGGAATGTATATCGGAAGCACATCCGCAAGAGGACTTCATCATTTGGTTTATGAGATCGTGGATAATGCAGTGGATGAAGCACTTGCCGGTTATTGTAAGAATATTGAGGTAACGATCGAGCAGGATAATTCGATTACGGTTGAGGATGACGGACGTGGTATTCCGGTCGGAATGAATCATAAAGCCGGAAAGTCAGCTCTTGAAGTTGTATTTACGGTGCTGCATGCCGGTGGTAAATTCGGCGGCGGAGGATATAAGGTATCTGGCGGTCTTCATGGTGTAGGTGCATCGGTTGTAAATGCGTTATCAACCTGGCTTCATGTAGAGGTATATCATGAAGGAAAAGTTTATGGACAGGACTATAAGCGCGGTAAAGCAGAAGGAAAAGTCGAAGTGATCGGTGAATGTGATACCGAGAAACATGGAACGAAAGTACATTTTCTGCCGGATCCTGAAATTTTTGAAGAGACTGTATATGATTATGATACATTAAAACAGAGATTGAGAGAGACTGCCTTCCTGACAAAAGGTCTCCGTATTGTGCTGAAAGATACCAGAGAGGGAAGCGAGCATAATCATGAGTTCCACTATGCAGGTGGAATCAAGGAGTTCGTTCAGTACTTAAACCGCGGTAAAGAACCACTTTATCAGGATGTTATTTATTGTGAAGGAAGCAGAGATGGCGTGTATGTTGAAGTTGCTTTACAGCACAATGATTCCTTTAATGATTCGACATTCAGTTTTGTAAATAATATTATTACGCCGGAAGGTGGAACTCATCTTGCAGGTTTTCGTAATGCAATGACGAAGACATTTAATGCATATGCAAGAGAAGCAAAGATTTTAAAAGACAATGATGCGGCTTTGACCGGTGATGATATCAGAGAAGGTCTGACCGCAATCATCAGTATCAAGATTGAGGAACCACAGTTTGAGGGACAGACAAAGCAGAAGCTTGGTAACAGTGAAGCGCGTGGTGCGGTTGATTCTGTGGTAACGGAGCAGCTGACTTATTTCCTTGAGCAGAATCCGGATGTTGCAAAGAATATCTGTGAGAAATCCCTTCTTGCACAGAGAGCAAGAGAGGCAGCACGTAAGGCGCGTGACCTGACAAGACGTAAGACCGCTTTGGAGGGTACGGCTTTACCGGGTAAACTTGCGGATTGTTCCGATAAGAATCCTGAGAATTGTGAGATCTTTATCGTAGAGGGAGATTCCGCCGGCGGTTCTGCCAAGACAGCCAGAAGCCGTGCAACACAGGCAATTCTTCCACTTCGTGGTAAGATTTTGAATGTTGAGAAAGCGCGCCTTGACCGTATTTATGACAATGCGGAGATTAAGGCAATGATTACTGCTTTCGGTACTGGTATTCATGAGGATTTTGATATTACAAAGCTTCGTTATAACAAGATTATTATCATGACAGATGCCGATGTCGATGGTGCTCATATTGCAACTCTGATGTTGACATTCCTGTATCGTTTTATGCCGGAACTGATCAAGCAGGGACATGTGTATCTGGCAACACCACCACTTTATAAGGTGGAGAAAAACAAGAATGTATGGTATGCGTACAGTGATGAGGAGTTAAATAATATTCTTGTTGAGATTGGACGTGACCAGAATAACAAAATTCAGCGATACAAAGGACTCGGAGAGATGGATGCCGAGCAGCTTTGGGAGACTACTATGGATCCAGAGAAGCGTATTTTGAAGCAGGTTATTATTGATGATGAGAATTCATCAGAGATTGATGTAACATTTACCACTCTTATGGGTGATAAGGTAGAACCAAGAAGAGAATTTATTGAAGAAAATGCCAAGTATGTACAGAATCTTGACATTTAAGGAGGACAGTTTAAGTGGATGACAAGATATTTGATCAAATTCAGCAGGTTGATTTGAAGAAAACCATGGAAACCTCCTATATCGACTATGCGATGAGTGTTATTGCTAGTCGTGCATTGCCGGATGTCAGAGATGGTTTGAAGCCGGTACAGAGACGTGTTCTCTATTCCATGATTGAGTTAAATAACACGCCGGATAAGCCACATCGTAAGTGTGCGCGTATCGTCGGTGATACGATGGGTAAGTACCATCCGCATGGAGACAGTTCTATCTACGGAGCACTTGTCAACATGGCGCAGCCTTGGTCGACAAGATATCCACTTGTAGACGGACATGGTAACTTTGGATCTGTGGATGGAGACGGCGCAGCTGCAATGCGATATACAGAGGCTCGTCTGTCGAAGATCTCAATGCAGATGATTCAGGATATCAACAAAGATACGGTTGATTTTATACCGAACTTTGATGAGACGGAGAAGGAACCAACGGTACTTCCTTCCCGCTATCCGAACCTTTTAGTAAATGGAACAACCGGTATCGCAGTCGGTATGGCAACCAATATTCCGCCACATAATCTTCGTGATGTGATTCATGCGGTTGTTAAGTTGATTGATAACGATATTGAAGAGAAAGAGACCGATATCGATGAGCTGATCGATATTATTAAAGGACCGGATTTTCCGACCGGAGGTGTAATTCTTGGTACCGCCGGAATCAACGAAGCTTATCGTACCGGACGCGGCAAGATCCGTGTGCGGGCCGTAACGGATATTGAGCCGATGGACAATGGTAAGAACCGTATTGTTGTAACAGAACTTCCATATCTGGTAAATAAGGCCAGATTGATTGAAAAGATTGCGGAACTTCATAAGGATAAGAGAATTGATGGAATTACGGATCTTCGTGATGAGTCTGATCGTGAGGGAATGCGTATTGTGATCGAGCTTCGCCGCGATGTTAATCCAAGCGTTGTACTCAATCTTTTGTACAAACACACACAGTTACAGGATACATTCGGTGTTATCAACCTTGCACTTGTGGATAACCAGCCGAAAATTCTGAATTTATATGAATTACTGAATTACTATCTGCTTCATCAGAAGGAAGTTATTACAAGACGTACCAGATATGACTTGAACAAAGCGGAAGAGAGAGCCCACATCTTGCAGGGATTGATTATCGCTTTGGACAATATCGATGAAGTCATTGCGATTATCAGAGGCAGCAGAACCACACAGGATGCCAAGAATGCGTTGATGGAGAGATTCGGATTATCCGATGCGCAGTCACAGGCAATTGTGGATATGCGATTGAAGGCTCTGACAGGTCTCGAAAGAGAAAAGTTGGAGAATGAGTATAAGGAATTGATGGCTTTGATCACAGAGTTAAAGTCTATTCTTGCCGATGAGAAAAAGCTTCTCACAGTTATCCGTACCGAAATTCTTGCAATCGCTGATAAATATGGCGATGACAGAAGAACCCAGATCGGATACGATGAATTTGATATTTCTATGGAAGATCTGATTCCGGAGACCAACAATGTCATCACAATGACAAAGGTTGGTTACATCAAGCGTATGGGTACCGACAATTTCAAGAGTCAGAACCGTGGTGGCAAGGGAATCAAGGGAATGGAGACCATCCAGGATGATTATATTGCGGAGATGCTTATGACAACTTCGCATCATTACCTAATGTTCTTCACCAACATGGGACGTGTATACCGAATTAAGGCATATGAGATTCCGGAAGCAAGCCGTACTTCAAGAGGTACTGCAATTATTAATCTGATTCCGCTGCAGCCGGATGAGAAGATTACAGCAATGATTCCGATTCGCAACTATGAGAAGGATAAATATCTGTTCATGGCTACAAAGAATGGAATTGTGAAGAAGACATCTGTCTTAGAATATGAGAATATCCGTAAGACGGGATTAGCTGCAATCAATCTTCGAGATGATGATAAACTGATCGAAGTTAAAATTACCGACAATAACGAAGATATTTTCCTGTTTACCAAGTATGGTCAGTGTATCCGGTTCAAGGAAACCGATGTAAGAACAACCGGAAGAACAACTATGGGTGTCATCGGAATGAATCTTGCGGATGGAGATGAAATTATTGCAATGCAGATGGCATCTCAGGGAGATTCCGTTATGATCGTTTCCGAGAAGGGACTTGGAAAATGCACATTGATCAGCGAATTTTCTCCACAGAATCGTGGCGGAAAAGGCGTGAAGTGTTATAAGATTACAGAAAAATCAGGAAACCTTGTCGGAGTAAAATCGGTAGGTAAGGATGATGAACTTATGTTGATCACAACAGAAGGAATCATTATCCGTATCCGTGTCAATGATACTGCATTACTTGGAAGAGTGACATCCGGAGTGAAATTGATCAATCTTAAGGATGACATCACAGTTGCAAGTATAGCCAGAGTTGTGGAAGACAAATCATTAATGCCGCCGGAAGAGACAGAAGCTGAGAATTCAGTATCAGAAGAATCTTCTACAGATGAAACAGGCGAAAATTAATCGTTTGTATTTCATTCATAAAAGGATAAAAGATAAGGAAGCAGGGTTTTTAAGCCCTGCTTCTGTAATATAAAAGAGGAGAAAAACGTTATGCCACAGAATTTTTATGAATTGCTATGGATATTTATTATCTATGCGTTTATTGGCTGGTGTACGGAAGTCAGTTATGCAGCAGTTAACAGGGGAATATTTGTAAACCGCGGATTTTTAAATGGTCCATATTGTCCGATTTACGGATGTGGAGTTGTGATCGTTGTAGCAGTATTAACGCCGTTAAAAGAAAATCTATTCTTTTTATTTGTAGGATCCTTTTTACTGACGTCAATATTAGAGTATATTACAGGTTTTGTTTTAGAAAAAGTATTTCACAACAAATGGTGGGATTACAGTAATCTGCCTTTTAACATAAAAGGGTATGTGTGCTTAAAGTTCTCAATTTATTGGGGATTGGCATGTACATTTATTATGGATATCATTCATCCGATCATTTATAAATTTATCACGATTATTCCACATATTCTCGGCGTAGTGTTGATAACTATTCTGATGGCAGGCTTTACTGTGGATGTTTGTCTTACAGTATCTACAATTCTTAAGTTTAATAAGAGAATTAAAGCTTTGGATGAAATTGGAGTTAAAATTCATAATCTTTCCGACGAAATCGGAGAACGTGTGTATGAGAATGCAACCTTTGCAATGGAAAAATCCGAAGAATTCCAGAAATCACATGAAGATATCATAGAGAAAATTGAGGAGACAAAAACAAATATCTCTGAGAAAACAAGTGAATTTAGCTTAAAGCAAAAGAATGCTTATGAGGAGAAGAAGCAGGAATTGGAGAATCTGAAAGCAAAATACAAAGAGATTGCTTCCACAAAAACATTTGGATTCAAGCGTCTGGTTAAGGCTTTTCCTAATATGAAATCCATTGATCATAAGGAAGCATTGGAACGATACAAGAATCACTTAAAAACAATGAAACGAAAATAATAAAACAGTAGCGAGAGGAAATTATGATACGAACAATTAATACAGAAGAGATTACTGCAGTTGTAAAGGAAATGTGCATAGAGGCAAACCATTTTTTGTCTCCTGATATGGATGCTGCAATGAAAAAAGCATTGGAAAATGAAAAATCCGAACTCGGAAAGAAAATTTTAAATCAGTTACAGGATAATTTGAAGATTGCCGGAGAAGAAATGATACCAATCTGCCAGGATACCGGTATGGCTGTCTTTTTTGTGGAAATCGGACAGGATGTACATTTTAAGGGAGAATGGATTGAAAACGCAATCAATGAAGGCGTTCGTCAGGGATATACAGACGGATATTTGAGAAAATCCGTCGTTAAAGATCCTATCCTTCGTGAAAATACAAAAGATAATACACCGGCTGTCATTCATTATTCAGTTGTTCCGGGCAATCAGGTAACCATCACTTTTGCCCCGAAAGGATTCGGAAGTGAAAATATGAGCCGTGTGTTTATGTTAAAGCCGGCAGACGGAATTGAAGGTGTCAAGAATGCTATATTAACTGCGGTCAAAGATGCAGGACCGAATGCCTGTCCACCAATGGTAATTGGTGTAGGAGTTGGAGGCACATTTGAAAAGTGTGCTCTTCTTGCCAAGAAAGCATTAACCAGACCGGTCGGAGAACACTCAAATGTAGAGTATGTAGCGGATATGGAAAAAGAGATGCTGGAGAAAATCAACAAACTAGGCATCGGACCTGGCGGACTTGGTGGAACAACAACTGCTCTTGCAGTTAATATCAATACTTATCCAACACATATTGCAGGACTTCCGGTAGCGATTAATATCTGTTGTCATGTAAACAGACATATTGTTCGCGTTTTATAAAATATATTTTTAACAGACAGATGTTCAAATTTGGGAGAAAACGAAATGGATAAACATATAACGACACCAATTACAGAAAAAATTACTGCAGATCTTCATTCCGGAGATTATGTATATATTACAGGAGAAATTTATGTAGCGCGTGATGCAGCTCATAAAAGAATGATCGAGGCTTTGGACAGAGGGGAAGATTTACCAATTAATATTGAGGATGCGACAATTTATTATATGGGACCTTCACCGGCACGTGAGGGGCGTCCAATCGGATCTGCGGGACCAACAACAGCTACTCGTATGGATAAATATGCGCCGCGATTACTCGATTTGGGCGAAAAGGCGATGATTGGTAAAGGAAAACGATCAAAAGAAGTTATAGACGCTATTACAAGAAATAAAGCGGTCTATTTTGCAGCAGTGGGAGGTGCAGGCGCACTTCTTTCCAAATGCATTAAGAAGTCAGAAGTCATCTGTTATGATGATCTTGGAGCAGAGGCAATCCGAAAATTGTATGTCGAAGATTTTCCTGCAATTGTCGTCATTGACAGAGATGGAAATAATCTGTATGAGACTGCAATCAAAGAATTTGCAAATTTAAAATAAATGTAATATGCTATAAATAAACTTAGTTGAAAATGCAAAGGAGAATGGATATGAAAAAAAAATTATTGGCACTTACGTTAACACTTGGATTATTCATAGGAGCTGTGCAACCGATAACGGCTTATGCAGCAGATGATGAAAAGACAACACAGGCAATTGCAGCTGCAGAAGAAAAGACTTTTAATACGGATTATTCTGTAACATGGTCAGATGAAGTTCAGGAATGTTGGAGTAAAATCACACTTAATGAGCAGGGATTTATTAAAGTAGATATGTCAAAGCCTGAAAATAAGACATTAGGTGATATTGATCTCAATTTAAATATTTATGATGAAAATGAAAAATGTATATATTTCTATAGAGATGAAAGAAATTTAATTGATGCAACAGTCAATGTTGGATTGGGCGAAGGTACATATTATATAGAATTTTCTCCGCAGTATGATTATGTAAAGGGAAAAACTACAAATTATAAATTTACATTTACACCAGATAAATATTGCGAGATTGAAAAAAATAATACAAGAGATACTGCCACAGACATGAAAACAGATCATGCATATACAGGAATAATGGGAAGTAATGCAGGAAGTTTCTCTAAAAATAAAGATGATGCAGATGTCTATGCAATAACTTTAAAAAAAGGACAGCTTTATAAATATGTATTTAATAAAGAAAAAGGAACAACGATAGCAAAATTATACGGAACGAAAGTAAGCTTTGGAACACTGTGGACATCTTATGCAAAAGAGAATTTTTGTGTATCACCAGATGATGTGTTTATCGCACCGTATTCTGGAGTGTATTATGCATATGTATATAATTATTCAGGAGATCAATATCAGTATAAAATAAGTGTTAATAATGTAACACCAAAGAAACCTACTTTAAATTCAATAAAAGCAGGGAATAAGATAGCTACAGTTAATTGGACAAAAACCAAAGGAATGGGATATCAGGTTCAGTACTCTCTTAATAAGAATTTTAAGAATGTAAAAGCAATTGATGTTTCATCAACGAAAACAACAGCAAAAATCAAAAAGCTCTCTTCTAATAAAAAGTATTATGTAAGAGTAAGATCTTATACTAAGTATAATTCTGAAAAAGCAAAAGATAATTACAAATATTCATCCTGGTCAAATGTGAAAACTGTTAAAGTAAAATAAGTAATTAGTAAAGAGATAAGGGATTCTGATAGGATCCCTTATCTTTTTTAAAAAATATAAAAGAAAAGTAAAATAATGGTTGACAAAGTAAAGTAATTTTAGTAAGATAAAAAAGCACTGCGAAAGCGTGCGGTCGTGAATACGACAATTGCAGAAGTACTCAAGTGGCCGAAGAGGTGCCCCTGCTAAGGGTATAGGTCGGGTGACCGGCGCGAGGGTTCAAATCCCTCCTTCTGCGTTAACTTCTTTAAAAAATAAATTTTAAAAAAGTTAAAAAAGTTGTTGACAAACAAATGCGAAGCTGATATACTTAAGAAGTTGTCGCGGTTGACAACAAAACAAAGAACCTTGATAACTGAACAGTGAAAAACCTTGAAAGATTTTGAGAATAATTCAAGAACGCTTCTATTAAAGAAGCAACCTTAAAACAGTAAATCAGGACATTGTTTCTGATTAATTGCCAGATTAATTCTGGCAGGAAAAAACTTTTAACATGAGAGTTTGATCCTGGCTCAGGATGAACGCTGGCGGCGTGCTTAACACATGCA
>UQRC01000038.1 GCA_900543445.1 uncultured Lachnobacterium sp.
CAGATCCA
Source organism: uncultured Lachnobacterium sp. (assembly GCA_900543445.1). Taxonomy (GTDB): domain Bacteria; phylum Bacillota; class Clostridia; order Lachnospirales; family Lachnospiraceae; genus Roseburia. The sequence continues at coordinate 9 of UQRC01000038.1, forward strand.
CCACCTGCGATAATTCCTTCTTCGACCGCTGCACGTGTTGCATTTAAAGCATCTTCCATACGAAGTTTTGCTTCCTTCATCTCTGTCTCAGTTGCAGCACCAACACGGATAACGGCTACACCTCCTGCCATCTTGGCAAGTCTCTCCTGCAGCTTCTCTTTGTCGAACTCAGATGTTGTCTCGTCGATCTGTCCACGGATCTGGCTGATACGTCCCTGAATGGCAGCCTTATCGCCTGCACCGTCAACGATAACTGTGTTCTCTTTCTGAACCTTAACAGATTTTGCACGACCGAGCTGATCAAGTGTAGTATCCTTAAGCTCAAGGCCAAGATCAGAGCTGATTACCTGACCGCCTGTAAGGATTGCGATATCCTCAAGCATTGCTTTTCTTCTGTCGCCGTATCCAGGAGCCTTGACAGCAACAACATTGAAGGTTCCACGTAATTTGTTCACGATAAGTGTTGTAAGAGCCTCTCCCTCGATATCCTCAGCGATGATAAGAAGTCTTGCACCTGACTGTACGATCTGCTCCAGTAATGGAAGGATTTCCTGAATGTTAGAGATCTTCTTGTCTGTGATCAGGATGTATGGATCATCAAGAACAGCTTCCATCTTATCCATATCCGTGCACATATAAGCAGATAAGTAACCTCTGTCGAACTGCATACCTTCTACTAAGTCAAGCTCTGTCTCCATTGTCTTGGACTCTTCGATTGTGATAACGCCGTCGTTTGTAACCTTCTCCATAGCATCTGCTACAAGATTACCAACTTCCTCGTCACCGGCAGAGATAGCAGCAACCTTGGCGATCTGCTCCTTGCCTGTAACCTTCTGGCTCATCTCTTTTAAAGCCTCAACAGCAGTATCTGTTGCTTTCTTCATACCACGTCTTAAAACGATTGGATTAGCACCTGCTTCAAGGTTCTTCATACCTTCCTGAACCATAGCCTGTGTTAAAACGGTAGCGGTTGTTGTTCCGTCTCCGGCTACATCGTTTGTCTTTGTTGCTACTTCTTTAACAAGCTGGGCACCCATGTTCTCGAAAGCATCCTCAAGCTCAATCTCCTTAGCGATTGTCACACCATCGTTTGTGATGAGCGGAGCCCCGAAAGACTTGTCAAGAACAACGTTACGTCCCTTTGGTCCGATGGTTACTCGAACTGTGTTTGCTAATTTATCAACGCCTGCACCAAGTGCTGCTCTGGCTTCTGATCCGTATTTAATTTCCTTTGCCATGATAATGAACCTCTTTCCTATTTTTTAAATCAATTCTAAATTATCGAACTATGTTTTTGATCGGAACACTTTATATTTTCGCATTCAAACCGGTTACTGTATATTACTCAACGACTGCAAGGATATCGTTCTGTCTTACGATAATGTACTCTTCGCCTTCAAGTTTTACTTCTGTACCTGCATATTTGGAGTAGATAACCTTCTGTCCTTCTTTCACCTGCATAACCACTTCTTTACCGTCAACCATTCCGCCAGGTCCTACTGCGATAACCTCAGCTTCCTGTGGCTTCTCCTGTGCCGTGCCGGTAAGAATAATTCCGGACTTGGTAGTCTCTTCTGCTTCTAACTGTTTTAATACAACTCTGTCTGTTAATGGCATTAATTTCATTGTTAAATAGCCTCCTTTTGCTTTACTAGCACTCATTTAGTTCGAGTGCTAATTCGTTCTGTAAATAAAATATCACTGTTGATTTTCAATGTCAACAGTGATATCTAAACTTTATATTTTTTTTATATGTTTCATGAATTGACTGCCCGGATAAAGCAGGATCAATCAAGAAGGAATAGCATCTGTCCGGTCATATTAAGCCTTGTATATCCATATTCATCTTTCTTATTATTCTTGATCTGGAATACAACCTCCCTCTGTGCATCATGTAATATTTCGGTCGTGTCGTCCTTCTTTTCCTTCCAGCTGCTTAAGTATTTCTTCGGATAAAGGAAATAATATTCCTTCATATTTTTTACATTCTTAAAAATCACCTTTCCATCTTCAACCGTCTTATATGTCTGATTCTGTTCAATCATTTCCGGATCAGCCGTTGGAATCTCCTCATTTGTTGTACAATCATAGATCCTGTCAACATATACCGGATCGCCACTCTCATTTTTATAATAGATTGAGCAATCCAGCTTCGTGCTGATTGCATTCAATTCCTCCGGAGAGAAAGTAATTTTCACGAAATCCGGATCCTCTTCGTCCACGCCTACTGTTTCCCAGTCTGATTCATCCGGATCCTCACTATACTCTTTCGTAAAGCTCATGTCATACGACAGATTTTCCAGATCCGTAATCACCGCGTTCTCATTCAGCACTTCAACCATCGGAGGCACATAGGAAGCCCGATATGTAGCAATCATGGTATTAATAAACAGCTTAGCTTCCATTTCCTGCGTAATCGTCGAATGTCCTACTCCGGAATAAAAAACATTTCCCTTACTGTAGATATAATAATTATTTGCAGCATCATTCGGTGAAACACCGTAGGTTGCACCGGTTCCCTGACCATTATTATCCGTCCCCTGCCATGCAGTAGCTCTCTTATCATCAGCAAGACAGTACCATACCGTAACCTCCGGATCTTCCATGTTCAACTGATACCACTGTCCATGCGTCTCCGAAACCGTAAACATCGTATCAATTTTGAACGGATACTGTGTAATCTGTCCCTGATTCATCTGACTGACCTTTGTAATGAGATCATTGTTATTATTAAAACCGGTATTTTTTGTGAATTCACTGATTCCACAAATACTCTCCCCTTTCGGATTACTGATCAGATATTGATACGGCATCTTCTGATTATTCAGAATATTCCAATCCGTTCCCGAATTAGAATTTTTCCAGCCAAGTCGCTTCATGGCATAGTATGTAAATCCCTGCTTCTGATCCAGCTCCTTACCGGTGATGTCCGTGACACTGTCATAGGCATTATCCGGTTTTTCTGCCAGCTCCTGCCGCTCACGTTCTGAGAGATTTCTGCTGATAGCCTTATAACGATTCATACCCATCGTATCACGCAGATAGGTATTGGCAGAGTAACCAAAGTCATCACTTCTAATATTGTGCATTGAGGTCAGATCGTGTGTAAATAACACGCTCTTACCCTGACTGATATAGAATTTAAGGAAATCAATTTCTCCGTGATCGTTTGGTATATTGACACCACCATACGTATCGCCAAATCCAACAATGATCATATTGTAATTTCGATACACCTTCATCCAGTCCGGCGTCTTGAAATCCGGATCACTGTTAACCTTTTGATACTTTTCTGTCGTGAAACTATCCGCATTAAAATGTTTTTTAAATGTATCGAGTGTTTCCGTCGTAACTGTGATATCATAATCGTCCAGCGTATGATAATACTTTGTAAACAGAGGATTTGTACTCAGATCAAGTTTTCCATCGAAAGATCCATCCTTTGGTAAAATCTGAAGTACGTTAATCTTCTTTTTCTGACCGGTCTGGTTTCTCGCAGCAGAGCAGCCGGTCTGCGTAAACCGTACCGATGGATTCTCATCACAAAAGACCTCAATCTTCCATTGGATCAATCCCGTATAAAGTCTTGACAGTTTACAGGTAACATCCTTCCTGCTTCCATCCGCAGCAAATTTTTCCCCTTCATAATAAAGCTCATCTTTTGAAAATTTTCCATCCTGATTCTGATCCAGATATACATTACACCGGAAGGCAGCACTTTCCGGATCGTCGACCTGAAAACCAAACTGCAGCAATGATCTTCCAACTCTGTCTACATCCAGATACGTCTTCTCCTCGCTGCTATACAGCTTCGGAGTCTGCGTAAATAACACCTCCGGCTTCTTCTGCTTCATACACTCCCTGATGCCTGTCACATCATTTGTCTGGTAGAAATGGACGCTGTTATCGCCCTTATTCTTTTGATCAATCTCACTCTTTACAAAATCACAGATATTAGAATGCTGGTCAATACGGGTTTCATCCCGCTGATACAGATACGGCACAGCCACAACCGGTTTCCCCGACTTTACAAAATCCTTCAGTTCTTCTTCTTTTAATCTTGTAATGTCATTTCCCGAAAACCGCAGTTCCGCACTATCCACATTCTTCCATGTCCAGGTATCTCCTGATTTGGTTCCTTTTGTCAGGAATTTAACAGAACGGCTTCTGTTATCGCTTGAATATTCTGCCGCTGTCATCTTGTCGCCCGTATGGAAATAAATCTTACCATTCATAGAAGAATCATTCCATACGGTTTTTCCATCTCCGGCTTTATTATATGCTCCGTCATCCAGCCCCAGAAAGATCAGATCATAGGTACTGTTCAGATCCTGCGCTGTACCGATAAATTCCGCAGTCGTCATATGGGTAATATTCACCTTACCCTCCAGATCCGGCACCATCATATAAATATAATTCTTTGTCAGCGAATAACCATTTTTACTGTCGTAACAAGGTTCAATATCTAAGACGTTCAAATCTCCCTCGATCTTATTGGTATTGTTTCTCTGTCCCAAAACATATCGTACCGCATCCGCAGGCGTTGCCTTGTCCGCATTGTCCATAAAGTCCTGGAAATCCGTGTACTTCGTTCCGGTCTTATCTGTCAGATTCAGACCGTCCTGCAGATAATTTCGTAAGATGTCACCGCCGTCGCCGCCAATATAAATACGATTGTTGATGTATCTACGGTTTGCCTCAATATTTCCTGCCATCTGGTAATCATTCCATTTATCCATAGAAGTAAAATATCCGTACCAGTTGTAATTTACTTCCGGATCCGTTGTTCTTGCATTCGTAGGAAGGAACGTAAACATATTCCAATACTCCTGCGCATCCCCCGTCTGCAGCAAGAATTTTCCGTCATTCGAAATAAGCGGATTGTCCTTATCCAGATATAACTTTTTGAACAATTCCTGTTTCATCGAAAGAAGCATAACCATAAGCTTATACATATTATTATTCGATGCATCATAAGAAAAAGTATCCCCCGAAGGTCTTAAATTCCAGTCAAAAAGGCTTAGCATAACCTTCGTCCACTTTGTGATCTTATAGGACTCTGCCGTCATCATAATTGCAGCGTAATTGGTATCTGCAGTTATCTTGTCATACATCTCTTTTGCGACTTTCCATGAAATATCACGTTCCTTATCGCTGTCCGTATTCTCAAAGCCGTTTTGATAATCCGTTACCGCAGACGTATGATGATAACGATTATACTTTTTCCACATGTTTTTAAACTCGTTATCCGCACAGGATGCCGATACGATATATAAATCCGCATACTTTGCCCAACTTGGATTTGCATTCAGCTCCTTCGGTGTGATTGTTTTAATAATAACCGAATACTTTGCTGCTGCCTCGTCACTCAGTTTCAGGGAATGCTTTAAAAAATTCTCATTGTTTTTATAATAGTAATATCCTTCCACCGAATATACCGGATCATCCGGAGAACTCTCCCTTACCGTATAAATGCGTTCTCCGACATTTGTAAGGATTTTCTTCGGCTCATCTTTTCCCTGGAAAGCCTGATTAGGATAGTCTTTTTGCTTTTCCAGATCATAAATGGTATGCCAGATAATATTTCCCCCGTCCGCTTTTACGATGGTACCATCCTCATTCTGTCGGAAAGCACCCTCTCCGGCTTCAACCAATTCATAATATCCGTCAAAGCTTTGCACGATATCTTCTTTTACCAGCGGATGTTCAAACTCTGTTGTTTTTAATTCTTGCGCATCTTCAAAAAAGTAGGTTTTATCCATCCGCTTTTCATCGCACATGTTCATGGATCCAAGCGTATCGATTTTTCCGGTTCCACGCATTTTCTGCACATCAGTCGGCTCACAGCCTCCGATATTATAACCAAACGATCCATATTCATCATACGGAACAAGTTCCAGAATAAAAAACGGGTTCTCTTTTGTTCCCAGATCATACGTTGACTGATCCGCATCATACATATCACGCTTCGACTCCGGAATCTGATTGATCTTATCCACCACGCCTCTTGTCACAACCGGGAGATTCTCGTCCGCCTTCAGCTTATTCTGATATCCGACCACGCCAAGGCATAATGCAACGATCCCCAGCACACAGGCTGCAGATACGATTTTCTTCTTTGCTCCGGTAAGCGGACTATGCATTTTTGTTTTCCGATTGACGCTTTTCAATATGAACGCCCCTTCCTTATCCGGGATCTAAGCCCCTTTTGATCACTCACAGTTTTGCCGAAATAGTTTTCTGTCATTTTGCAATTTTATCGCAGTACATTTCTCAATTTAAACACGTTTTGTATCTCATATTTTTGTTTTAAATATTCCATCTGAAACGAAACGGTAACGGATGCCTGCGAAGAGGCATCGACCGTCCCTGTAAAAGCCGTCACATACTCTCCGAGCAGATTCTGTTGCACTTCATCCACATCTGCGTCGATCACGGTTGTGTCACTTTCTGTATCTGCCACAGCTGCCGTCTTTGTGTACAGTTTCTTTCCGCCTGCCGATAGCCAGATCACACGCTTACTGGCCGGTTCGGGTGCTGCGGCTCCGTTCGGGTTCTCCACCGAGGTCTTGCGGGGAATCCGATAGATGACAATTCCCTGTGCACCGGAAGTCGATGGATCCAATGCTTCCACCCGGTTTCCTTCCATCACCCACATACCGATCTGCTCCATCAGAATCTGTGATTCGGATTGCAGGTCAATCTGGGCAGACGCATTGTTATAATTTTTGTGTGCCGCACCAAGGAACATGGTTGCGGCAACCATAATGATCGAAGCGATTGCGATCGCAATGATCAGTTCGATAAACGTAATTCCTCTTTGATCCCGATTCACACAACCACTTCCTTTCTGCCTTCTGCTTCCTATTTCATATCACGTTGATAAACGCATCATTTTTAACAATCAATTTGACTCAACAAAATGCTTTCCGGTATCCATCACAAGCCGGATACTGTATTTTGGCACACCATCGATCAGGATCGTCTGCACCGTTGTATTGGCGGTGTCAAACGTTGCCTGCTTCGTATAGGCGATCTTCATGAAACCATTCTCCGCCAGCTCTGTTCCGTCCTGACAGAGTTTGATCGTATTGTTCGATAATTTGGTTCCGTCCTTCGTCAGCTTCGTCCCATCAAAAGCCGAAAGATTATCCGGCAATATCTGCTCATAATAGCCATTGTCCAGATGATAAATATACAGATAGTAATTTCCGCTTTTGCTGATGGACTTCACCTGCAGCTGATTCAACGAAGCATCCAAGGTCTTCATGACCTTCTGCGTATCCGCATAATGCAGATGTCCGATCATCATGACCGCCGTGCTCGCCAGTATTCCTATGATTGCGATCACGATAATGATCTCCACCAGAGTAATTCCTCTTTGATCCTGCCGTCTTTTCTTCTTTAACCATCGCTCTCTCATCGGCGCACCCCTTAGTTCTTCTTCCATTCATCGTAATTGATATACGAATCCAGATCCAGCTGGCCGGACACACTGCCGGCAGCCGTGCCGGAGCAATCACGGAAGAACTTGGAAAAAAGCGGAGGCTTACGGCTTTGATCATCTTTAAACAGATTAGAGACAAGCAGTTTGTTGCCTTTTACCTGCACGTTCGCATCAAACGTAATCTTACCGCCGGAAATGATCAGCCCTTCAAAATTTCCGCTGACTTTGACACTTCCGGTTGCCACAACAATGCCCTTTGTGATCGAAGTCGGAAGATTATACACACCGGTGTTATCAATCAGGTAGACATCGTCTGCCGGATGATACACTGTGAATTCGGTATCTCCTGGATTCCTGTGTTTTGCGATCTCCTCCTGCAATGCGCTGCGGTCAATCAGTTTATCAAATAACGGATCGATTGACTTGTCGATTTTTTCATATCCGCTCTCATCCGTCACGCTAAAGCGTACCTGATCCGGCGTCACAGACTGTCCGGATACTTTTAGCCCAAGTTCCAAAGACTTATAACTTACCGCCAGCTTCGAACAATAATCCCACATACGCCCCGCAGAGTCCTTCCAATTGTCCGGTTCAATCGTTACCGCCTTCTCCCGAAACATTTCTTCCGACCTGGTCCGGTACATAATATCTCCGCTCAGCGTCATGATCATATGATTATGCTCATCGATAATTAAGGCATCCTTATCCAGATAGGTTCCGGCAAGCCCGCCTGCTTTAGCAGTATTTCCAGCATAATACGCAGCATAGAATTCATTCGCATCCTGCTGCGACTTAAAATTCAGATAATAATTGACACCATTGGTGTAATAGTAAGGTACAATCGGATTCGCATGGTTCAACCAGCCGTCAAGCTTCACCGGATCCACCTGGATGGACGCGGCATAGTCTCTTTCACCGATCGGATACTCCGTTTCACCGATCCTGACCTTCTGCGCATCGTTCCACTTTAACACAACGCCCTCGGTGCTCTCCACCTTCACATACTTATCCGGAACATAGTAAGCCAGCTGGTTCGTTCTCGCCGCGATCGACTCACCCATCTGAATATCCGTGTTACTGGAATTGTTCCCGCGTGAGATAAAGGTTCTTCCCGCAAGCAGCAGATAGTTAAGATTTTGTATATTTAATGAGCTGTTTTTTCCATTGATCATGATTGCACTGCTAAAGTCAGCATCCGTTGCAACCGTATCGCCCGCTCCGTAATTCTTCTGGAAATTGTAACCGTAATAATTTCCCCGAAGCGTTACCTTGCTCTCCTTTGCATTTAGCGCGAGATCATCCGCCACATAAATGTTTCCGTTCACGTTCAGTGTTGCAGTGCTTTTTCCGGTTGTCATAATGTTCTCCGCCCAGATGGAGGAATTTCCGTTTCCGACCGTAATCGTCGATCCCATATCCGCCACAATATCGCCACGGGTAAGGATCATCCTGCCATTCAGCTCGCCGGTTCCGTTACTTGAAGCCACAATGCCGCCAGCCCCCGCATACACACTTCCGTCCACTACGACCGTTGGTGCATTTACGTTGATCTGATCATCCGCGATCAAAGCGTATTTCATAAATTCCTTTACCTGACTCTGACCGGAAAAATTCATATCCGGTGTGGAAAATACCAGATCGGTCGTGATCGTAGTCTCGTAATCCTGTGCATCCTTATAAACCACCCGGACACCTTTTAAGGTAAAAGTGCCGGCTCCATAATCAATTTCATATTTCGGATCTGCAGGTGCAACAAAACAATCCTGCTGCGTTCCATCCAGAATACACCCCTTTACCTTGCCGGTATCGTATCCCGCAACACGGTACACCACGTTTCCCTCACCATTGGTTGTGTCGACCGGGGTCTTCATCGGATCAGCAAAATAATTTTCCAGGCCGTTCATATATTTCTGTTTAAATACATCCTGCGCATTCTTACCGCCGCTCGTATAGTCCACATAATGCTGCAGCACATCCGCATACGCATTTTCTAGTGCCGTCTCTGCCTGCTCCCTTGCACCGGTGCGCAGATCATCCATGATTGCATCGGCACTGTAGAAATTCTTCTTCGTACCGCGCTCGACTTCCTTCATCTGGATATTCACGATCGTGATCTTTGTGATCACCACTGCGATCGCGCTGACAACCACCATGAGTATTAAAACGCCAAGCAGGGAAGCCCCGCGATCATCTTTATGAAAAGAATTCTTTTTCATCGCTACTCCCCTTTCGCTGAATCAACGGTAATGTAACGGTAATCGTCCTTATCCGTTCCATCGCCCTTGTCTTTTTTGTATACACTGACTTCAATATTTACTTTTCGGATCCCCTGTTCCTTTTCCACCAAAGCCTTCACATTACTCAACAGATAGGAATCCTGCCAGATTTCTCCCTTATTTGTCACTGCCGGATTTTCATAGGATTTCTGTCCCAGATTCGAGGCGATCTCCGGCATCGAACAACCATTTTTCGGCGAAATCGTCAACCGGTACAAAGGAAAATCTGTATTGACCTTATCAATATTCTGACAGACGATCACAAGTTTCGGGACTCCCACGCCGACATCACACCTGAGTTCTATTTCATCGGTATTCTGGAAAACCTGATACATCAGATAAATATGCTCGACATTTTCAATGTCTTCTTCCGCATAATTACTGCATTGGTACTGATCAGCCGCATCCACTCCGTCCACGCCCTCACAACGATAAAAGCATTCCACCGTCAAATAATCCGCTTTCACCGTAATCGAAATCGTCCGGTGCAGATTCGCACGGATTGCATCCGTACTCATAGCCGAAATCTTGTGTTCATCCGCATACCCCATGTTTTTTGCGGAGAAATAAGTTAATGCGTCCTGCAGCTGCCCATTTTCCAGTGCGATCACATCAACCGTTCCGTCAATGCCATCCACCTGCGGCACTTTGCTTAGATTTTCTGCCTGGTTCGTACTGACGCTTACCCGGATATCGTATTTCTCGCCGATTGCATCCGCCTGTCCGTAGTAATCCACGCTGCCACCGGTCTCAGTGGGTCCCGGCGCAGCCGGCGTATAGGAAGCCTTCACATAATTCTCAGCTTCCAGATAAGGCACATCAAATCCGGACGCATCCGCATTCTGCACCAGATTCGGCTGGTTTTTCAGATTTTCCATCACTTCCTGCGCCAGATTCGATGCGTGCTGCTTATCCGCCATCTTCGCATTATATTTCATGGACTGCGTAAAATACGACAGAAGCGGGATCGAGAGGATTGCAAGGATTGCCATCGAAAGAATGACTTCCAGCAATGAAAAACCGGCATTGGATAAAGCCCTTTGATTTTTTTGTTTTTTCATCCGAAAGCCTCCTTTCCGGTCTTTTTATGCTCCGTCTAGTACGGATCCCCCAAAGCTTCCTGTGAACGTTCTATCGTTTTACCGAAGATATTCGATACACCCTTTGGCATGAAGTCAAATACCGGAGGAACATACTCTTTACCGGTATTCGTAATATAGTACATGTTCAGTGTCATCTCACCGGTCAGTTTTCCGGTAGCATCGTCAAACGCAGTCGTAAACTGCGTAATCGTTGTGCGGTCCTGAAACGCATTGACATATGCGATCATTTCTTTTAATCCACTGTAGCTTGCTTCGTAGCGGATTCCGATCGATGCATAATATCCTGCGACATTTCCCACGGTATCTGCGGACGCGTCCGCTGCTGCATCGTCTGTTTTCTCCCCGGCACTCTGGGTATCCGCTGTCGCAGAAGTGTCATCGGCCGCACTGTCGGCGGCTCCGTCCGTTGTCTCATCCGCAGTATCTGCGCTGCTGTCCGCTGTTGTCGTATCGGCTGCTCCCACAAGCGGCATACGCATCGCAAACGTGATATCCGTGATATGGAAATCACTGCTGTGGTCTTCATAATCCTGCAGCGATTCGATGGTCTTCTCCGTCGTCATATCGGACGGATACTTCGCAATAATGTCCGCCTGCGTCTGCTTCATATTCTCAATATTTTCCTTTACCTGCGGCAGGGAAGCCTCCATCTGCTGCATCTGCTGCACCTTGGCACTGTCCTGCTCGTTCTGTGCCTCAAGTTCGCTCGCCTTCGTCATTCCTTTATTGAAGATGAAAAAGTAAGAGCACGCCAGAATCACGATTGCAAAGAATATGATCAAAAGCCGCTTATCCGAATCTGAAATTTTTATCTTATTCATCTGCCTGCTCCTCCGATTCCTGCACATCTGCATAATATGCATTCACTGTATAAGTCCACTCGCTGCTTCCGCTCTCCTCATCCGTCTGTTCCGACATGGATGGGATCGAAGGATCCGTAAGTAATGTCACATTCTGGAAATTGAGCAGCATCTGACCAACCGTAATCTTTCGATCCGCCGTCATATTCAGCGTGATCAGATTGTCATCCGTCTGCATACTGGTTACTTTTATTGCACTCGGAAGTTCTGCTTCCAGCTGCTCGATCAAAGGAAGAAGATATTCATTCTTTGTCTTGGTTGCGTCATCGATTGTGACATAAACCTGCTCCTCCTGCTGCACGCGGCTGTCTTGGGTTGCTGCTCTCTTCCATTACCGGATTGGTATAATCCTGATGCTTTTTCTTTCCGGCTTTCTTTTGGTCATTTACTCCATTCTGATTTCTCAGATCGATGATCTTGGCAAAATCAATCTTCTGCAGCGGAAGCGGTAACTCCTGCGCAAAAAGCTTATGGATTCCCGCAAAACGCGATCCGTCACCGACCAGATAGACGTTTCCGACGAACTCTTGTTTTACCTGGTTCTGATAATAGTCCAATGCCGTATTGGCTATGCGCAGATGATACCGGAGCGACTCCGCCAGATCCTCATACGCCTCGTCCGCCTGTGCCTGATCGATTGCCTGCTGCGCAGGATCTCCGTTGTCCGGCATCGACGGCTTATTAAAGATGACATTGTGTTCCAACAGGAAATCAAATGCCCTCTCCTCGTCATCGATTCCAAGGATCGGATGATCCACCACTGTGGAAATGGTTGCACCGTATCCGTATGGTGTCACACGCTGGAACGCAAGTTTCTTGTTCTCTAAAATGCTGATAACGGTCGCCTGCTCCTCCAGCTGGATGATCATCGCATTATCTACGAAGCTGTCACACATCAGCTGAATGCAACCATTGCCGATGTAATCAAAGGTTTCCACCTTCAGTCCTGCCAATTGGGCAAAGGACACATAGTTGCCCAGCAGATTATCCGGGATTGCGACCAGAAGAAGCTTTAATTGTTTTTTCCCGTCATCCTCAACGACATCCATCTTGCTGTAACTGATCGTGTAGCCACTGATGTCCATCGGGAAATAATCGCGGCTCTGCGCATCGATGATTCCCTTGATCTTGTTGTCTTTGACATACGGAATCATCACTTCGCGGGTAACGACCTTCGAAGAGGACAACGTAAATACAACGTCTTTTTCCACAATCTGCCGGCGCACAAGTTCTTCTTTTAACGCTCTCGCCAGACTGTCTTTATCTCTTATGTATCCGTCTTCCACCGCATGCTCCGGCGTACGGAAGGCAAATGCCTCATGTACCGGTGGATTTTTCTTACGGTAATCGACCAAAGCGACCTTGGTCCATTGGATTCCGGTCTCAATACTGATCACTTTTTTGGACATTGTTCTTCTCCCTTTTTATTTTCAAAATTGTAGATGGAAAAATATATGAAATACAACTGCCACTGCTTTCTACGGGAGGTCAATTCTATTTCATATATTTTTCAGCGTTCCGTAGTTACAAAAACAAGTGTGGCGAGACGAAAATACTTTCGGTGCGCCACGTATCATCATGTAATATCCATTAATAGATTCCCATCATGCCAAGATACCAGGTCCAGAAACGGTTGCCCCAGAGTGCGGCGATAAAGATTCCTGCGGACAGGTACGGTCCCATCGCGAGCAGGTTATTCTTTTTGCTGACTTTCATACGGATGCTGTGGATCACGGATCCGAGTATGCACGCAAGTACGAATGCAAGCAGTATGTTTCTGGTGCCGAGCAGAAGTCCCGCATACGCCATAAGCTTGATATCTCCGCCGCCGATTGCCTTGCCGGAGGAGAAATAATACAGACCATACAAAAACAGACTGACGCAGAAAGCACCGATCAGGTGCGATACGATATGCCGGTAATCATAGACCGTCATAATGATACCGAGAAGTCCGATAAACAGATTAAACGTCATCGGTATCCGAAACGTTCTTTCATCAATGACCGTAATAACGATCAGAGCAGATGTCATGAGACAATAGAGCACACTGCTGAACGTGAAGCCGTTCGCCATGAAAACGATCACATACAGCACACCATTCAGAGCCTCGATTAATGGGTACTGTATGGAAATCTTAGCACCACATTGCCGGCATCTGCCCCGAAGCATTATGTACGAAAATACAGGAACCATATCACGCCAGCCCAGCTTACGTCCACAGCTCATGCAGTGCGAGGACTGCACGATATTCTCCTTCTTCGGAATGCGGAAAATGCAGACATTTAAAAAGCTGCCGATCACGATTCCGTAGAGAAATACAATTGTGTAGATGAAAATGGTAAGTTGGGTTAGCATGATAAATACTCCTAAAAATTACTATTTTTACTTTGATGTAATAGGATCAAAGTTTTTCACCTTAGTTTTATCTGCATCTTTTATAACAGTTACTACTTGAATCATCGGTGCAGAATTCTTACATGTTATAGTGATGGAATCAACTGCTTTTCCAGCCTTTGACTCAAGTCCCAAGCCTGCCACATTAGCCACATCATTTACCTCTTTAAAAGCAGCCACTAATTTAGCATTTTCAGCATCTGTTCCACCAGTTACAGCAACGGAATCATTAATTGTAATCACATACGTAGATGCAGAATCAAGATTTGCCGCATTAGATGAATATGCTGTTGTTGCATCTGTGCACAAACCACTAAGCTTCTGAATATCTTTTGCATTTCTTGCTTTATCGATATATGGAATAACCTGTGTACCAACAACACCTACCAGAATTGCCATAATTGCGATAACGATGATCAGCTCTACAAGAGAGAAACCTTTGTTATCCTTCTTTTCATTCTTTGCCTTCATGTTCTGAAGCATTTCCATAATCTTCTTCATACCTTAGATCTCCTTTACTTATAAATACTTTTTATTTATTACCACATGCCCATGGCAGCATGTCATAACCTAACGATACAAGAGGCAAAAAGTCATAAATCGATCCTGCTTGCAGGTAAAGATTTATGCTTTATTGCCTCGCAACGCATATGAGGAAGTAGTGATTTTCTTGAAAAATCAACGGATTCCGAATATGCGTAGAATTGCGGAAGTTGTGCAACAACGGAGCAATTCGTGTATCATATCATATCATACGAACACCATCTCCATCCTCCACCTACGCACCGATGTTGTCATACAGACTATACATCGGCATCATGATCGCCAGCACGATCGGCACAACAATGACCGCCATCACGATGATGATGAGTGGTTCCATCGCTGCAAGCAGCGACTGCGTCGCCATCTCCACCTCCTCATCGTAATACGCCGCGATCTTGTCGAGCATATCCTCCATATTACCGGTTTCCTCACCGATCTCGATCATGTGATAGACCATCGGAGGAAAGACGCCGGATTGTTCCAGTGGCTTGGAAAGCGGAATACCCCGGCTGACCTCTTCCTGTGCTTCCTTGAGTGCCGCCTTGACCACCTGATTTTTCATCATGCCGGTAACAAGCCCCATCGCATCGACCAGCTGGATACCGGAGCCCATCAGCGTGGATAAGGTACGCGTCATGCTGGCGCTTGCCGTCTTGATATTGAGGCTTCCGATCATCGGAAGCTTTAGCATCAGCCTGCCCCAGAGGATCGCTCCGTGCTCCGTCTTCTTAAACGACTTAACAAAGAGCACGATGCCCACCACGATAGCAACCATCATAAACCATTTATGTACAAAGAAATCACTGATGCTCATGACCGCACGCGTGATGCCCGGAAGCGTTCCGCCGACTTCATCAAACTGCGCCGTAAAGGTCGGCACGATCTTGACCATCATGATGGCAACGATCGCAATGATGACAACAATCAGGATGACCGGGTAGATCGCCGATTTCACGATCAATCCTTTCAGATGGGCTTCCTTTTCAAACTGTCCGCCGATCCGGTTGAAGGCTTTATCGATGCTGCCGGATGCCTCTCCCGCTGCAACCATATGTACCATCAGCTCCGGAAAGATCTTCGGATGCTGGGACATCGCCACCGCAAGCGAATCACCTTTCTGCACGGAATCGCGCACATCCGCGATTGCCGCGGCAAACTGCTTGTTTTCCGTCTGCTCCGAAAGCATGTTTAAGGCTTCGATCACGGTTACGCCGGCGTTTAACACACTCTCAAACTGCCGGCAGAAGACGGAAAGTTCGCGGACGCTGACCGCTTTTCCGATATGGATTTCCAGATCTTTGTTGAACGCATTCGCCCGCGCGATGGATACGATCGTACTGCCGCCCGCCTTCAGTTCCGCGGTCGCCATCTCGATATTCTGCGCTTCGATCGTGCCGGATTTTGGTTTACCGTCCGGTCCTACGATCTCATACTTGTAACTTGCCATATCCCGCCTCCTAATACAGTTTCTGCTGCATTGCAGCGGTATCCTGTGCATACTCGACGGCATTGGCGCCATCGATCCTGTGCTTTAAGTACAGATTGAAAAGCGACTCGTCCATCGTCTGCATGCCAAGCTTTTTGCTCGTCTGCATGATCGATGGGATCTGGTGCGCTTTGTCCTCGCGGATCAGATTCTTGATCGCCGGTGTCCCGAGCATGACCTCGAACGCCGCCACTCTGCCTTTGCCATCGATGGTCGGCAGCAGCTGCTGCGAGATGACCGCCTCCAGAACCGATGCAAGCTGCGAACGGATCTGGTTCTGCTGATGCGGCGGGAACACATCGACGATACGCTCGATCGTCGGTGCCGCGCCGATCGTATGCAGGGTCGAAAATACCAGATGACCGGTCTCTGCCGCGGTAATCGCCGTGGAGATCGTGTCAAAGTCTCGCATCTCGCCCACCAGAATGATATCCGGATCCTCACGGAGAGCCGCACGAAGCGCGTTGCCGTATGAATCCGTATCCAGTCCGATCTCTCGCTGGTTTACAATCGACCGAATATGTTTATGTAAATACTCGATTGGGTCTTCCAATGTAATGATATGTTCGTTTCGTTCCTTGTTGATGACATCGATGAGGGATGCCAGTGTCGTTGACTTACCGCTTCCGGTCGGCCCCGTTACCAGAACCAGTCCTCTCTTTTTCTTGGTAAGCCCTAAGACAGACTCCGGTACCCCAAGCTGATCCGGCGCCGGGATGTCGCTTGCAACAATACGCAGTACTGCCGCATAGGAACCTCTCTGATGAAAGGCATTCACACGGAAACGGCCGATACTCGGATCGGAATATGCGAAATCGACTTCGCCGACCTCTTCCATGGTCTGTTTCTGCTTTGGGCCAAACATCGACTCCACCAGTTGCTGCGTCATCGCCGGTGTCAGCCGCTCGAAACCATCCATCTCATAGAGCGTGCCGCTGATTCGGCATTTGGGTCTGACTCCTACTGTGATATGTACATCGGATGCATGATTCTCTTTTGCGATAGAAAGAAGTGTGTGCATTGATAATTCCATTTTTAAAAACCCCTTTATTCATCATCCTCTTCGTAAGCTACCCGCCGCACTTCCTCGACTGTGGTAATTCCCCTGAGTGCATACTCCACTGCACTCATACGAAGCGTTTTCATTCCATGCTTTCGTGCAATCTCCTCCAACACGTCCGCATTCTCACCCCTGTTGATCGCCTGTCTTAAATCGGAGGTAATCGGCATGATCTCATAGACACCGATTCGTCCGAAATAGCCGGTTCCGCCGCAGCGGACGCACTCTTTGTGCCCCGGGGTGCGCACCTGGATGCGTTTCGGGCTGCCTGCAAAGCCAAGCGTTTTTTTCTCATCTTCTGTTGCGTCCCTTACCACGCCGCACGCCGGACAGACGCGCCGTACCAGACGCTGCGCGATCACACCGACCACAGAGTCTGCGATCAGATAATTTTCCACTCCCATATCCGCCAGACGCGTGATCGTGTTGGCAGAACTGTTGGTATGTAAGGTACTGACAACCAGATGGCCGGTGATCGATGCCTTGACCGCGATCTCCGCCGTCTCCTGATCTCGGATCTCTCCGATCATAATGATATCCGGATCCTGACGCAGAATCGAACGAAGCGCGCTGCCGAAGGTCAGCCCCGCCTTCTCGTTTACCTGCACCTGATTGACACCGTTTAGATTGGCCTCAACCGGATCCTCAACCGTGATAATATTGACACCTTCCACGTTCAGCTCACTGAGTGCTGTATAAAGCGTGGTGGACTTACCGCTTCCGGTCGGTCCCGTTACCAGAATCAGACCGTTCGGATGGCTTAGGATACGATTGAATTTTTCCAATTCGTCATCCGGGAATCCTAAATCCCTTTTATCCATGGTAAGCGCTTTCTTCTGCGCAAGTCGCATAACGACTTTCTCACCGTAAACCGTCGGGAGAATGGATACTCTGATATCGTACTCCTGTCTGTCGACAATACTTGTCGCTCGTCCGTCCTGCGGACGGCGCTTCTCGGATATATCAAGTCCGCTGACGATCTTGATTCGTGCGATCAAAGCCGCATGCAGACCGATATCGTGCCGCATCGCTTCATGCAGCACTCCATCGACACGGAACCGGATGCGTACCTGATTTTCCATCGGTTCAATATGGATATCGCTGGCTCGTTTATGGACTGCCTGTTCGATGATCTGCGCGAGAAGCTTAACGATCGGTGCCTGCTGCACGCTGCTTTCTTCGCCGCTCCCCGGTTCGACTGCCGCCTTTGCCTTGGCCTGTTCTTCACGCTCTCTTGTGTACTGTTCCGCCACTCGGAGTGCTTCCGCGTTGCCGTAATACCGGTCGATCGCCGCAGCAATATCACTTGTCGCGGCCACATACCGTTCTACCTGACAGCCCGTGATGATCGAAATATCGTCCATCGCGCGGATATCCAGCGGATCGCTCATCGCCACTTTAAGGAGATTCGGATTCTTCTCATTAAACTGAAAAGGGATCAGCATATACTTTCGAAGAACGGACTCTTCGACCAGTCTGATGATCTCTTCCGGGATTCGGATCGTCGATAAATCAATGCTCTCGATCTTCAGCTGCATTTTCAGTGCATCCATGATCTGTTTCTCATCGGTCATGCCCAGATCAATCAACACGACACCGAGACGATATCCTTTTTTTTCGGTTTTCTGTATCTGTAAAGCCTGCATCAGTTGATCCTGTGTAATGACCCCGGCATCCACAAGCAGATCGCCCAATCGCTTCTTTCGGCTTCCCCCCACTAAGTTATCCATGTTTCCCCCTAACATGTATATCAGGTCACCATACAAGACCTGATGACCTGCCTATACACACGCAGGTTTCTCTATTGCATAACAACTATTATAATTTTTTCAACAACATAATGCAATAGTGTAAACCTCAATTTGTACTTTTTTGTGCAATTTATTTCAACTTGTCTCAAATAAAGTGTGCGCTTGCCGCACGCTTTCGCGCGCGAGCGGTACGCTCAGGCATAAACTTCATTTCCGTAAGCTGTGCATCCCCGCGGAGCGTTTTTTAATCATAGGAAGGAATTTCCTATGATTGATTTAAGAAATCGCTTTCGTGATCTTTAAAACAACATTCTTGTTTTTTAAAAATTCTGTCTTATATTCATAGTAAGAACAAGGCGCCCAGGTCTTTCCGACTTCGATCGTAATCGACGGGATTCCAAGCAGATACATCACATATTCCCGGTACTGTCCTCCCGGAGATTTCGTCTTTGAGGACTCCGGCGCCGCTATATAATTCGTTTCCCTTTTTGCGATCTGATACATGGTTTTTGTATCTTTCGCGATTTTCTTTGATGAACAGCTTCCGTATATAATCCGCCCCATGGCATGATAATTGATCACGCCCTGCAGCTTCTGTTTCGTTTTCAATTTCACCGTGAGCGCAGCGATAGCCCGCGATTCCGGCTCGCTCAATGCCTTTTTCCCCGAATAGCCTTCTGCCCCCTTTGTGCCGCCGGAAACAAATTTCTTAATCGGGAAGTTGCGGTTCAGATCGACGCCCCGCGCATTGGATTTCCATCTTGCATAAGATTTCTGCGAGATTTCGACACCATCCGGATTGGCCATCACTACATAGTGAATCTGTGTGTTTTCCAAGACATCCGCCGGCTTCATGCCGCCGATCATACAATTGTAATTACTCAGGTAATACTCAATTTCCTGCATCAGCACTGCCGCACAGATATACTCGCGGGCATGCAGCGTTCCCACAACCAGAACCGAAGAATCCGCATCCGGGCTGCCGATGGTAAAATCGTAGAGGCTGTGCCCCTTCACCGATGAACCGATCTCCGTCATTTCACAATAATCGCTGTATTTGTTTTTCAACATTTTCATCTGCTGCTTCATCTGCGCATAGGCATACTTTTGCGATGCGATCTTTACGATTGCCGCATTGGAAAAGTCGATCGTTGCTGCCTCTCCCTCCTGATCAAGAGTATTGTATGCAACGATTTTGTAATGATAGTTCTTTCCTTCCTTGATTTTCTTATCGGTATAGGAAGGCTTCTCTGCCGTCGCAAGCTCATGGTATGCTCCGCTCCCCTGCTTACGGTAGATCGTATAGGCGGCGGCGTTCTCACATGCATTCCACTCGATTTTAACTTTTGTCTGAGTCTGTGACGTTGTACGAAGTCCGGTAATCTTTGACGGAATCGGGACGGACTGATCCGCACCATCCTGATTCATGCCATCCTGATTTGCGCTATCCTGATTTGTGCTATTCTGATCCGTGCTATTCTGATTTGTGCCATCCTGATTCGCGCCATCCTGATTTGTGCCATCCTGATTTGTGCCGTCCTGATTCGCGCCATTTTGATTTGCTCCATTTTGATTTGTGCCATTCTGATCCGCAGCTTCCTGCAGATTTTCTTTTTGCAAATGAATTTCTTCCTGCAGCGGTTTCTGTGCTGCATAAACCGGCTGCACTTGCAACAACATGGTTGCAGCAAGTACTGAACATAAGATCTTTGTTCTTTTCACTTTTCCAACTTCCTCTCGTTGTATTTCCCCTGCATTTTGTAAATTCTTCCTTTGTCTCCTTTGATAAGTTTTGCTCCGCTCACAGGCGGACAGTTCCCGGCTGTGGGTGTAAAACTATATCAAATGGTAATGCAGCATCGCGTTGCGGATTCCATCCTCATGGATATCAGTGGTAACAAACTCTGCTGCCTCCTTCGGTGGCTGCGTCGCATTTCCCATCGCGATACCATGACCCACATATGCAAGCATGTCCAGATCATTCACACTGTCACCGATTGCATATGTCTCCTCACGCGACACTCCAAGATACTTACAAAGCCACTCGATTCCGGTCGCCTTGGACGTTCCCTTCGGCACACACTCCACAACATTTCCTTCATGTTCAAGAAAATCAAAGTCATTCCCAAGTTCTACCTTAATCCGGTCATAATCGGTATCCGGAAGCACATCCGCAGAAAACTTGTTGATCCGGATATCCGATGTATATGTTTTCAAAAGCTTAGCACTTTTTCCCATCTCCTCAAACAGATAGATCACATACGGATCATCCTCGAATCCATGCTCATCGATCCAATGGTAGTCCGGTCCCTCGAGCACCACCGGCATATGGCATTCCTTCAGTATTCGGATCACCTTCTCCGTCAGCTCCGGTGACAAAATATTCTCATACACAATTTTCCCATCCAGCTCGACATGATTGCCGCAAGCCGCAAGGATTCCATCAAATCCGACATCCAGAAGCTTCTTATCACGGATGTTGCCACGTGCCCGCCCGCTGCACAGGAAAATCTTGTGACCATTCTGCTGTGCCTGCTTTAAGGTCTCAATTGTTCCGTCCGGGATCTGCATGTTTTCATCCCACAAAGTTCCATCTATATCAAAAAAAATTAAAGCCATGATTCTCTCCCTGTTCTCTTTTTTCTCACGTCTTTGCGCTTATGACGTTTCGTTTTCATTCATAAAACAAGCCGTGTTTCCACGGCTTGTCTCATATTGTATTATACTAACTCCAGTTCTCTTCCTTCGAGGATCAAGTTCACGTCCTCAATGCTTTTTCCCGTCGAAGTAGCGATCAATTCTGGTGAAAGTCCATTCTTGTTCATAATTCGAATAATATTAGCCTCACCTTCTGCTCTTCCTTCTGCTATACCTTTTGCTCTTCCTTCCGCTATACCTTGTTCTCTGCCTTCCTTTATTGCAATCTTCTTGGCTGCATTTACATCTTTCTCGATTTCATCTTTCATCAATTCTCTTAATGCTTCGCACATCGTTGACTCCCTCCTGATTTCTTCATACAGTTCATAATTAGCACGTACACTTGCCTGTAACACTGCATCAACATTTTGCTTTTCTCTTGGACTGCATAGTTCTTCCGTCTCCTTTAAAAATCCCTTAACATCTTCTTTTTTAGCTTTCGCAGACAATACTTTAAGACTTTTATGTCCTTCCCGCCTCAATTGCTTCATTACAACTATCTGAACAGGGAACGGAAGATTACAAATATAATAGATTCCTGCGTATTTTTCTTCTATTTTATGCCCTTGCTGCGCCAATGTCAAAAACAATTTTCTCGGATAGGACTCCCTGAATATTGAAACTGTAAGTTCCTCAATCGGTATCTGATCAACATGTTTTCCATACCCCTTGTAAAGACAAGCATATCCAATCGTCTTGTAAAAATCGTCAATCGTCAGATTATCCTCCGGACTCTTATACTCGATCACATTATATTGTCGCATAATATGACCAATCTCGTTTTTAATTTTCATTCCTCTATTCGGTTCTTTAATAATCAGAAGATCAATCCGGATCGGTTCTTTGCTGAGATTATATTCCCTCGTGAACTCCAAATGTTCAATATCTTCCTGTAGTTCCAATTCAGTTGCTGCATAGAATGCAGGGTGCCACTGAATCTTTTCTGGTGTTTCTCCCAATACACTTCCTCCATTTCCGAATACAAACAGACTTCCCCATTGTCCTAGCATTCTTAAATATTCATTTGTTTTGTGATTTTAAAAGCATGATTCTATGACATTTGAATTAACTTGCTTTCTGTGTCAGTTCACCACAGAATATGATAAATATGTATTAGATTGTTATGCTTTGACGCTATTCTAGCACATCCCTTTACTCTTGGCAATAAATTCGGGTTTGCCGCGCTCAGATTTGATTTAAACGGACGATACTGGATATAAGATATTCTACGAAAATTAGCAGTAAGTTTGTCTATAAACGACGGACT
>UQRC01000039.1 GCA_900543445.1 uncultured Lachnobacterium sp.
AACTATTCAAAATCGTTGGTGAAGTTAACTTGCAAATTTTCCTGAACAAAATAAATGTATGGTTCGATGCCGTAACTCCTGAAAAATCTTGTCATTGAAATCGTTCAAAGTCCGTCGTTTGTAGACAAACTTACTGCTAATTTTCGTAGATTATATATAATCCGGTATCGTCCGCTTGAATCAAATCTGAGCGCGACAAACCCGAATTTACTTCATTGCGTTCTTACGTGCAATTGATGCTCTCTTTCTCAGCGTCGGATCCAGAATTCTCTTACGGATACGAAGACTTTCCGGCGTAACCTCAAGAAGCTCGTCAGTATCGATGAAATCAAGCGCCTGCTCAAGGCTCAGCTTACGAGGTGGAACCAGTGTAAGTGCTTCGTCAGCAGAAGAAGAACGTGTATTGGTCAGATGCTTCTTCTTGCATACGTTCAGCTCGATGTCCTCAGCCTTGGCACTCTGTCCGATGATCATACCGGAGTAAACCTTTTCGCCAGGTCCGATGAAGAGAGTACCACGCTCCTGTGCGGAGAAGAGACCGTAAGTTACGGATTCACCGGTCTCGAAAGCGATCAGAGATCCGGTTGAACGGTATGCGATCTCGCCGCGGAACGGCTCGTAACCATCGAAGATGGTATTGATAATTCCGTTACCCTTGGTATCGGTCATGAACTCGCCACGATATCCGATCAGTCCACGGGATGGAATCTTGAACTCAAGTCTTGTGTAGCCACCGGCGATGGAACCCATATTTTGAAGTTCACCTTTACGCTGCTGGAGCTTGGAGATGACGGCTCCGGTGAATTCATCCGGTACATCAACATAAGCAAGCTCCATTGGCTCAAGCTTCTTGCCATTCTCATCGTAGTGGTAGAGAACCTCTGCCTTGCTGACTGCGAACTCGTAACCCTCACGGCGCATGTTCTCAATCAATACAGATAAGTGAAGCTCTCCACGACCGGAAACCTTTAAGCTGTCCGGGCTGTCTGTCTCCTCAACACGGAGGGATACATCGGTGTTGAGCTCGCGGAAAAGGCGGTCACGGATGTGACGGGAAGTTACGTACTTACCTTCCTGTCCGGCAAGAGGACTGTCATTGACGATGAAGTTCATAGAGATTGTCGGCTCGGAAATCTTCTGGAACGGAATCGCCTGTGGATTCTCCGGTGCACAGATCGTATCTCCGATGTGGATGTCAGCGATACCGGAAATTGCTACGATTGAACCAATCTTGGCCTCTGCAACATCGACTTTATTCAATCCATCGAACTCATATAACTTGCTGATACGAACCTTCTCTAACTTGTCCGGATCATGATGGTTGACAACGACAGCTTCCTGATTGACCTTAAGGCTTCCGTTATCGACTTTACCGATACCGATACGTCCGACATACTCATTGTAATCGATCGTACTGATCAGAACCTGTGTATTGGCATCCGGGTCACCGGTTGGTGCCGGAATGTAATTTACAATTGTCTCGAAGAGAGGCGTCATATCCTTCTTCTCATCGTCGAGATTGTACATTGCGTATCCATCTCTTGCGGATGCGTAAATAAATGGACAATCAAGCTGCTCGTCTGAAGCGTCCAGATCCATGAACAGCTCTAATACTTCATCGATAACCTCCTCCGGTCTTGCTTCCGGACGGTCGATCTTGTTGATGCAGACGATAACCGGGAGATTTAAAGCCAAAGCCTTCATAAGAACGAACTTGGTCTGTGGCATTGTGCCCTCAAAAGCATCAACCACGAGAACAACGCCGTTTACCATCTTAAGAACTCGCTCAACCTCGCCACCGAAGTCTGCGTGTCCAGGGGTATCGATAATGTTGATCTTGGTGTCTTTGTAGAAGACAGCAGTATTCTTGGAAAGAATTGTGATTCCACGCTCACGCTCGATATCGTTCGAGTCCATGACACGCTCCTGCACTTCCTGGTTCTCACGGAACACACCGCTTTGTTTCAGAAGCTCATCAACGAGTGTTGTTTTACCGTGATCGACATGGGCAATAATTGCAATATTACGAATATCATCTCTTGTTGTAATCATATTTTACCTTCTTTTATAGAGTAAGTTTCTTGCCGCCAGAAAGCGACAAGTAGTTTCTTTGTGCTGCACTATGGCATAAAATGAACGCGCCATATATATAGAAACTACGCGCGTATATCAACTCGATACATTATAGCACACATGCGCATTTTGACAAGGTTTTTTCAAGGTTTTAAGAGTTTTGCATATTTTTCGTTTTGCTTATCGACATGCTTTGATGATTTCTAACAATGCCAAAATGGTAAAACGGAGTCCTAACAAATATTTCCACAAAAGGAAGGGAGCAAATTCATGGCAGATAAAATGTTTGAAAACAATCAGGTAACTATTATGGGAGAAATTGTATCGGACTTTGTGTTCAGTCACGAGGTGTACGGAGAGGGCTTTTATATGGTAGAAGTGTCCGTCAACCGGTTGTCCAATTTCGTAGATTACATACCCGTTATGGTGTCGGAACGTCTGGTGGACGTAAGCGGGAATTATCAGGGACAGAATGTGTATGTGACGGGGCAGTTCCGCTCGTTTAACCGTCACGAGGAGCACAAGAACCGTCTAGTGCTGTCCGTCTTCGCAAGAGAGTTCGAACTGGTGGAACAGGCATCAGAAGACGAAGAGGCGGCAACGAATGAAATCTTTCTGGACGGATTCATCTGCAAAGAGTCCGTGTACCGCAAGACACCGCTCGGAAGAGAAATCGCCGATCTACTCGTCGCAGTCAATCGTTCTTATGGCAAATCAGATTACATTCCGTGTATCTGCTGGGGAAGAAACGCGCGTTTTGCGGCAAGCTTTGAGGTGGGCGCACACGTGCAGATCTGGGGCAGAATCCAAAGCAGAGAGTATGTCAAAAAGCTGAGTGAGACAGAGGTTGAGCAGCGTGTCGCATATGAAGTGTCTGTGAGCAAGATCGAATTCCTGGAGTAGAGGCATGGGTAAAAGGTGCTGCGGACTTGATATTTTGGACGGATTGTGGTATGTTACATAAGATTCATGAATCGTGTTTGAGAGAATCTGGCATCAGTGGGTTCTTAAGGAGGCTATTATGAGTGAAGGTGTGATACAGATTTATTATGGAGAAGGCCATGGTAAATCCACCGCCGCAATCGGCAACGCAATCCATGTTGCAAGTGAAGGCAAGAGCGTGATTATCATCCAGTTTTTGAAGGGGAAGGATGAGAATGAGCTGGCTTTCTTAAATCGGCTGGAGCCGGAGATTAAAGTGTTCCGGTTTGCAAAGTCGGATGAGTGTTTTGAGGAACTACCGGAGAGTGCAAAGCAGGAAGAGATTATGAACCTGCGCAATGGATTCAATTACAGCAAGAAGGTCGTGACGACAGAAGCATGTGATATGCTGGTTCTCGACGAAGTTCTTGGAATTATGGATGAGAAAGTCATTACACCGGAGGAACTGAAGGAATTGTTTGAAAACAAGCCGGAGAATATGACGTTAGTCTGCACGGGACGTGTGCTGGATGACAGCATTCGTGAGTATGCAGATGAGATTTATAACATTGCACCGGAAAAATAAGCATTGACGAATAGGATGTCACATGCTATTATCAAAAATAGAACATATATGTTGACTTATATCAAGGTCAACACATAATATAATGGTAGAGGTCGCGTGAGTTAAGAGTAATCTGCAGGATGTGGCAGGCACAGGAGAATGCAGGTGAAAGGGATGAACGCCGAAGGGAATGGAAGCTGCGTTCCATTTTCTGGGCATAGGGATAAGATCCGTATGACTGTCAACTGTGACTGCGTGAGCGGTTGCCGAGTGAGTTGGAGAGCTATCAGATCTATGATATACAATTTATTTTGTAGATTGACCAGCTCGTTTCGGGCTGGTTTTTTTGATGAAAGGAGAACAAAGTGGCTATATTCAAGGGAGCCGGTGTTGCAATCGTAACACCGATGAAAGACAATCAGGATGTAAATTATGACAAATTAGAGGAGATGATCAATGAGCAGATCGCAGCAGGAACTGACGCGATCGTGATTGCCGGAACGACCGGAGAGAGCTCTACACTTACGATGGAGGAGCACCACGATGTCATTAAGGCAGCGGTTGAGTTCACAAAGCACCGTATTCCGGTCGTTGCCGGAACCGGTTCAAACTGTACACGTACTGCAATCCAGTTATCACAGGAAGCAGAGGAAGCAGGCGTTGACGGACTTCTGATTGTAACTCCTTATTATAATAAGGCAACCCAGCAGGGACTGATCGGACATTACTCACAGATCGCGGACAACACGAAGTGCCCGATCATCATGTACAATGTTCCGGGAAGAACCGGATGCAATCTTCTTCCGGAGACCGTTGCAGAGTTGTTTAAGACCAAGGAGAACATCGTCGGATTAAAGGAGGCAACCGGCAATCTTGCACAGGCTTCCCAGACGATGTACTTAACAGATGGCAAGATTGATATGTATTCTGGAGAAGACGGACTTGTTGTTCCGCTTATGTCCATCGGTGCAATCGGTGTTATCTCTGTATGGAGCAATGTGGCACCTGCTAAGGTTCATCAGATGTGTGACAGCTTCTTTAAGGGAGATATTGAGACTGCAAGACAGATCCAGAGAGAGGGACTTCCGCTTGTGGATGCATTATTCTCAGAAGTAAATCCAATCCCTGTCAAGAAAGCATTAAACCTGATGGGCAAGGAAGTCGGACCACTTCGCAGCCCGTTGTGCGAGATGAGCGAGGCAAACGCAGTGAAGCTTGCAGAGGTTATGAAGGCATACGGCATCCTGTAAATCCAAGCGGTTTTGCGAATGCTGTGAAGGCTTTCATATAAAAGTAAGAAAGGACATAAGATAGATGACAAGAGCAATTATGAATGGCTGCAACGGTAAGATGGGACAGTGTATCACCGGCATCTGTGCACAGGATCCGGACATCGAGATCGTGGCAGGAATTGACACATATGACGGAATCAAGAACGATTATCCGGTATTCAAAAGTCTCGCGGATTGTGACGTTGAGGCAGATGTAATTATCGATTTTTCCAATGCGAAGGCAGTGGATGCGCTGATTGATCACTGCGTGGAGAAGCAGATTCCGGTTGTACTGTGTACGACAGGCTTGTCGGAGGAACAGTTGGACAAGGTAGAGAAGGCATATGAGAAGGTTGCAATCTTAAAGTCAGCGAATATGTCTCTCGGTATCAATACATTGATGGAGCTTCTGAAGAAAGCAGCGACCGTATTTGCACCGGCAGGCTTTGATATGGAGATTGTTGAGAAGCATCACAATCAGAAGTTAGATGCTCCGAGCGGGACCGCACTTGCACTTGCGGATTCCATGAATGAGGCTTTGGACGAGGCATATACTTACAAGTATGACAGAAGCCAGGAGAGAAAGAAGAGAGATCCGTATGAGATCGGTATCTCCGCTGTACGTGGCGGTAACATCGTCGGCGAGCATGAAGTCATTTTTGCCGGACAGGATGAGGTTATCGAGTTTAAGCATACCGCATATTCCAAGGCAGTGTTTGCCAAAGGTGCAGTCGAGGCTGCAAAGTTCTTACATGGCAAAGGTGCCGGACATTATGATATGGCAGATGTGATCGCTGCCAAATAAGTTGCAAGCAAAGACAGAGGTAAAATCCAAGGGAGGGGATTTTGTCTCTGTCTTTTGTCGTGTCTGGTTGACAGTAGAGGCGTTCGCACTCTATAATATCTATAAGTTCGCGGTCTGAAGTCAGACCGTGGGGGGAAGGCTTTGTGAGACGGCTGGAACTACAGAAATAATGAATGAATTTCAGACGCGTTGGAACAGGAGAATACATGAATCGATTGGTTTCAAGAATCTTCATAGGAGCAATCTCGGTTGTTACGATTGCTTCGGCACCTGCGGTGCGTGCGGAGGCGGAGACGATACCCGCTGCGTATCAATATGATGTAGATGTGTTACAACAGACATATCCGGGCACGAGAGATCAGGGAAAATATAATACATGCTGGGCTTTTTCTGTGGTTGGACTCGCAGAATTTGATCTCATCCATGATAATAAGATTGCGAATAAGAGCATTGATCTCAGTGAACTGCAGCTGGCGTATTACACTTATCATAACGAAGAAGATCCGTTCGGCGGGACCTATGCGGATATGTTAAAGACGTTTCGGTATCTTGATAGTGGTGGGAACCTGAATTTCTGTACAAGAGCATTGCTGCAGTGGCAGGGATTGGTTTCAGAGGCGGATCTGCCATATGAGAAGGCAGCGACAACCCAGGTGCTGGATTCTTCTTATGCGTTCAGTAAGGATGTGGCGCATCTTCAGAATGTCTATATCTTAGATATTCATGAGCAGCCTCAGGATGTAAAGAAAGAAATTATGGAGCATGGAGCAGCCGGAATTTCCTATTATAGTGGACAGAGTCTGGGACGGTATGATACGACTGCTTACTATGACCGCACGGGGGACAGTGTTGCAACATTTTACTGCCCGACAGAGAGTACGGCGGATCATGCGGTCAATATTGTCGGTTGGGATGATGATTTCCCGGCGACAAATTTCAAGACGCAGCCGGAGGGCAACGGAGCCTGGCTGGTGCGCAACAGCTGGTCGGATCAGACCGGTAATGATTACAAGAGTTACTTCTGGATCTCCTATTATGACAAGGGGCTTGAGGATGACGCATGGATCCTTGATTTTGAATCGGCCGATAATTATGATTTCAATTATCAGTATGATGGATGTGCGTTGGTTGCCAAGACATGGAATACACCGGTCTGCGCGAATGTATTTCAGGCACAAGGTGCTGAAAATGAACAGCTTCGTGCTGTGTCACTTGCAATCAATGAAGCTACAAATGTTCCGTATACAATCAAGATTTACACGAATCTTGCGGACAGATCCAATCCGCGCAGCGGAATATTGGCAGCGACAGTCAAGGGAACCACGACTTATGAAGGCAATTATACGATCCCACTTAAGAAGGCTGTCTCGTTACAGAAGGGAACCAATTACGCAGTTGTTGTAGAACTTGGAAAATCAGGTGTTGGTATTGACATTGAACGATCCACAATAAGAACCGTTTTCCAGACGAATGCATATATTGATTATGATCAAAGTTTCATATATCAGAATGGAAGATGGCATGATCTGGCAGAAGAGGCCGAGTACAATTTTGAGACTGGTAATCTGTGCATTAAGGCGTTTACGGACAAGTCCGGTGCGAATATCGGCAAAGTGGCGAAAGTTAAGAATGCAGGAAGTACGAAGAATTCTGCGAAGCTGAGCTGGACAAAGGTTTCAGGAGCGAAAGGTTACGAACTCTACCGCGCAACGAGCAAGAACGGAACTTATAAGAAGATTGCAACAACGTCCAAGACTTCGTATCAGGACAAGAAACTGTCTTCAAAGAAGACTTACTACTATAAAGTGAGAGCTTACAAGACGAGCGGAGGTAATACGATTGAGGGTAAACTGACGGGCGCTGTCAAAACGCGGACGAAGTGATGATTTATGAATAGAGAAAGGCGAAACAGATGGGTATATTGATTAAAGGCGGTCATGTGATCAATCCTGCAACGAAGATGGATGAGGTTGCGGATGTCAGAATTGAAGAGGACAAGATCGCAGAGATAGGAAAAAACTTGAAAGTAGACAAGATGGATCGCGTGATTGAGGCAAAGGGATGTTATGTGATGCCGGGATTTATCGATATGCATGTGCATTTTCGTGATCCTGGATTTGAGCAGAAAGAAGATATCTTTACCGGTATGTCGGCAGCTGCACACGGTGGATATACGACGGTGCTGACGATGCCGAACACGAAGCCGGTTGTCGATAATGCAGATGTTGTAGAATATGTGCATAAGAAAGCGGAGAGCGGACATTGCATTCATGTATTGCAGGTTGGCGCGGTCACGAAGGGACAGAAAGGACAGGAACTTGCGGATATCAAGGGAATGGTAGAAGCAGGAATTCCGGCGATCAGCGAGGATGGAAAGTCGGTCATGAATGCTGAGGTGTATCGCGAGGGTATGCTTGAGGCTGCAAAGTACGGAATTCCGGTTCTGGCGCATTGCGAAGATATCAATATGGTTCACGGTGGCGTCATGAATGCGGATGAGAAAGCAAAGGAACTCGGTATGCCGGGAATCACTAATTCGGTTGAGGATGTCATTATTGCCAGGGACATTGTGCTCAGCAAGGAGACCGGTGCGCAGCTTCATCTGTGTCATTGTTCGACGGAAGACTCGGTTAAGATGGTCAAGCTTGCCAAGGAAGAGGGACTGAATGTAAGTGCGGAAGTATGTCCGCACCATTTCACACTGACTTCTGATGATATCAAGAAGTTCGTTCCGCAGATTGAGAACGGAATCCTGATTCCACATGAGACGGATGCAGATACCAATTACAAAATGAATCCGCCGCTTCGTACGAAAAAGGATGTTGAGGCATTGAAGGAAGGTCTTCGGGATAACATTATGGATGTTATCTCAACGGATCATGCGCCGCATACCTTTGACGATAAGAATACTTCTATGAAGAAGGCACCGTTTGGAATTGTCGGTCTTGAGACGGCTGCATGTCTGACCTATACGGAACTAGTGCTCGGAGGATATCTGACACCGATGCAGATGGCAGAGAAGATGAGTTATAATCCTGCCAAAATTATCGGCATCGACAAGGGAGATATCCAGAAAGGCAAGAAAGCGGATGTCGTAATCTTCGATCCGAAGGAGACTTACAAGATTGATAAGAATACATTTGCTTCCAAGGGAAGAAATACGCCGTTTGACGGAAGAGAAGTCACCGGACGTGTGAAAGTAACTATCTGTGATGGAAACATTGTTTATGGAGAAAATTAAATACAAATTTTATAAACGATAAGAATGGATATTCGATTACAGAAGAATGGATGAATGAAGATGGATTCATGTTAGAAAATGAATCGTATTTCATATAAGAAGAGACAGAAAGGAAATACCATGATTAACAAATTAGTAGACAAGATTAAGAAGACAAATGCACCGATCGTCGTTGGACTCGATCCGATGCTCTCCTATGTACCGGAACATATCCAGAAAGCCGCTTTCGCAGAGTTCGGTGAGACGCCGGCTGGCGCCGCAGAAGCAATCTGGCAGTATAATAAAGCAATTGTAGATGCAACCTATGATCTGATCCCGGCAGTAAAGCCACAGATTGCGATGTATGAGCAGTTTGGTATCGAGGGTGTGAAGGCATTCCAGAAGACCGTTGATTACTGTCACGAGAAGGATCTGGTTGTCATCGGTGATGTGAAGCGAGGAGACATCGGATCCACATCCGCAGCCTATGCAACCGGACATCTCGGTAAAGTACAGATTGGAAGCAAGAGTTATTCGACATTTAACGAGGATTTCGCAACCGTGAATCCATATCTTGGAACAGATGGAATCAAGCCTTTTGTTGATGTATGCAAGGAAGAGAAGAAGGGTATCTTCATTCTCGTTAAGACATCCAATCCATCCAGCGGAGAGTTCCAGGACCGCCTGATCGATGGACGGCCTCTGTATGAGATCGTTGGTGAGAAGGTTGCCGAGTGGGGGGCAGACTGCATGGGCGATTCCTACAGTTATGTCGGAGCAGTTGTCGGAGCAACTTATCCGGAGCAGGGTAAGATCCTTCGTAAGATTATGCCGAAGTCATTCATCCTTGTACCGGGTTATGGTGCACAGGGCGGACAGGGAAAGGATCTTGTTCACTTCTTCAACGAAGACGGACTTGGAGCAATTATCAATTCTTCCCGCGGAATTATCGCAGCTTACAAGCAGGATAAGTACAAGGAACAGGGCATCACACCGGAGAATTTTGCGGACGCATCCAGACTTGCAGTACAGGATATGATCGCAGATATTGCAGGAGCGCTTGCAACCAAGTAAAGATAAAAATGGTGTTTCAATTTTGAAAAATAGATTTTGACAAATCGAGGCTGCGGAGGCAGTCACGATTTGCGTGGAGAATAACATGAGTGAAAAATTTCAGGAAAATGTAACCGTTGTTTCACAGAAACAGATTGCAGATGGCATCTTTGATCTGGTTTTACAGACGAAGGAGATTGCTGCGCATGCAAAGGCGGGACAGTTTGTATCGGTATACAGCGATGATGCGAGCAAGCTTCTTCCGCGTCCAATCAGTTTGTGTGGCATCGACCGCGAGGCGGGAACACTTCGTCTTGTCTATCGTGTGACCGGAGAGAAGACTGGAACGGAAGAGTTCTCAAAACTGGAAGCAGGAGATACCATCAGGATTATGGGACCGCTTGGTAACGGATTTACCGTAGAGCCGGGCAAGAAGGCTTTCCTGATCGGTGGAGGAATCGGAGTTCCGCCGATGCTGCAGCTCGCAAAAGAGATTAAGGCTTCGGGAGCAGCAGAGTTCCAGACGATTATGGGATACCGCAACGCGCAGACATTCCTTCTTGATGAATTCAAGGAGCAGGGAGATGCATTTGCGGCAACTGAGGATGGAAGCGTAGGAACCAAAGGAAATGTCATTGACGCAATTAAGTCACTTGGGCTGAAAGCAGACGTTATCTATGCCTGTGGACCGACACCGATGCTTCACGCTTTGAAGGAGTATGCCGAGGGACAGAACATGGAATGTTATGTATCGATGGAGGAGCGGATGGCATGCGGAATCGGTGCATGTCTTGCATGTGTATGCAATTCTACAGAGAAGGACGCACATTCCAACGTAAAGAATAAGCGCATCTGTAAGGAAGGTCCTGTGTTTAATGCGAAGGAGGTAGAACTGTAATGAATATGTCAGTGAATATTGCCGGAGTAGAATGGAAGAATCCGGTAACTGTAGCCTCCGGAACGTTTGGTTCAGGTGCAGAGTACAGTGAGTTTACCGATTTAAATAAGCTTGGAGCCGTCACGACCAAAGGCGTTGCAAACGTTCCTTGGGCAGGAAATCCGACGCCGCGTGTTGCGGAGGTGTATGGCGGAATGCTGAACGCAGTCGGTCTGCAGAACCCGGGAATCGAATTGTTCTGCAAACGTGATATCCCGTTCTTAAAGCAGTATGATACGAAGATCATCGTCAATGTATGTGGACATTCCACGGAAGAGTATGTGGAAGTTGTGAAACGACTTGCGGATGAACCGGTGGATATGTTGGAAATCAACATATCCTGCCCGAATGTTAAGGAGGGCGGTATCGCCTTTGGTCAGGATCCGAAGGCAGTTGAGGCAATCACGCGCGAGATGAAGAAGTACGCGAAGCAGCCGATCATCATGAAACTGAGTCCGAATGTGACCGACATCACAGAGATGGCACGCGCCGCAGAAGCGGGAGGCGCGGATGCAGTATCTTTGATCAATACAATCACCGGAATGAAGATCGATGTAAATCGTCGCAAATTCGTTCTTGCAAACAAGACTGGTGGTATGTCCGGTCCTGCAATTCATCCAGTAGCGGTACGCATGGTATACCAGACGGCACAGGCAATCAAGATTCCAATCATTGGAATGGGCGGAATTATGACGGCTGAGGATGCAATCGAAATGATTCTTGCAGGAGCGACTGCAATTTCGGTGGGGACAGCGAACTTTGTGAACCCCAAAACGACCATGGAAATCGTGGATGGTATCAAAAAATACATGGAAAAGTATCATGTGAATGATATTAAGGAATTAGTAGGTGCTGTACAATAGTAAGGATTTGACAGAAAATAAATATTGATTTAATAAATCAAAACAAAAGGACGCTGGTATGGCGTCCTTTTGCATATAAAATGGTGCTCTATTGGTGCGGTAGCTGTATTATAATCGATATGAGGAGTGAGAAATCTGCGTGATCTGATCGACCACACCGTAATTTTCGATGAAGCAACCGGACACCGGTTTCATATGAATTTACATCGAATATGTTGCAGATTATGGGACATTTCTTAGTTTCATCGCTGAAAAGAAGAAATCTTGTGCGAGAATTGCAATTGATGAGTTATAGTGATCCTCTTACACATTTGGGAAACCGGTATGCATTGGATGAATCAGACACTGTGCCGGAGAATGAGAATACAACGACGGAGCAGGAAGCACAGAATCCTGACGCGGGGACTCCGTCTGAGGACGTGGAGAATCCGGAAAACGGAGAAGAAACTCCATCTAAGGATGCGGAAAACAAAGAAGGTCAACCGGAAGATACAAATCTAGATTTTGATGAAATTGGAGATTCAGAAGGAAATGACCAAATTACTACATATAGTAATCAGGTGACCTTTTTAAATAATGGATATCCGTATAAAAAATGGGTTACAGATAATTTTAAAAAAGCAATAAGCTTATTGAACCAAATTTTATAAGCCGGATAAATGGCTTATTTCTGCGTTGAAAATAGAATTATTATATGCTAAGATGAATAGGAAATGTCTATGCGTCAATGAGGAACAATGAATATAGGAGGATCAGAAAATAATGGAAGCTTACAAGAGTGAATTTATAGAGTTTATGGTAGAGAGCGATGTGCTCAAGTTTGGCGATTTTACGTTGAAAAGCGGAAGAAAATCGCCTTTTTTTATGAATGCGGGAGCGTATGTTACCGGTTCACAACTTAAGAAGCTTGGTGAGTATTATGCCAAGGCCATTCATGATAATTACGGGGATGATTTTGACGTATTGTTCGGACCTGCTTACAAGGGTATTCCGCTTGCTGTTGTTACTGCAATCGCATACAGTGAATTATACGGTAAAGAAGTCCGTTACTGCAGCGACCGTAAGGAAGCAAAGGATCATGGTGCAGACAAAGGAGGCTTCCTTGGAAGCAGTTTAAGAGACGGAGACCGTGTTGTAATGATCGAGGATGTTACAACATCCGGTAAATCAATGGAAGAGACGGTTCCGAAGGTACGCGGGGCTGCGGATGTCACAATCGTTGGACTGATGGTCAGCTTAAACCGTATGGAAGTTGGACAGGGTGGCAAGATGAGCGCGCTCGATGAGATCCATGAGAAGTATGGCTTCGAGGGTAAGGCAATCGTTACGATGGAAGAAGTTGTAGAGCATCTGTATGACAGAGAGTGTCAGGGAAGAGTTGTGATCGACGATACAATTAAAGCTGCGATCGACGAATACTACAAGCAGTATGGCTGTCACTAAGCCACGCAAGAGAATATTGACGATACTGTACGTGTTGTATTTGTGCCTGCTTTTTTATTTTCTGTTCTTCTCGGAAGGATTCGGCAGAACGGGAACTTCGGTAGAATATCGTTACAATCTTGCATTATTTCGGGAGATTAAGAGATTCTACCGGTATCGTTATATTCTTGGAAATAGGGCATTCTTTATCAATGTATTCGGCAATGTGATTGCGTTCATGCCGATGGGATTCCTGCAGCCGCTTCTCAGTGATCGGCAGCGAAGAAAGATTCTCGTTGTGCTGAACTGCTTTATTGTCAGCCTTCTTGTTGAGACGATCCAGCTTGTGTTTAAGATCGGCTGCTTTGATGTGGATGATCTCTTTTTAAACACACTTGGAGGTCTGTTTGGATTAATGATTTATTTTGTGTTTCAAAAATGGATGAAACGGGAAGGATAGATAACAGATGAGAAACCGAAGAAGAAGACACAGCTCCTACAAGTTTACGGAGAAGACCCATTCCAAGCGGGGAATGGTGGCAACGGGACTTGCAGCGGCGCTATTGGTTTTATATATTGTTTTTATTCACTTTGCATTCCGTGCAGACGGAAAACTGTCTATGTATTACGGAAGCGCTGGTGTAATGGCGATGCTTGTATCGGTGATCACGCTTGTGATCGCTGCAGGCAGCCTGAGGGAAGAAGATTCATTTAAGCTGTTCCCGAGACTTGGTCTGGGACTTGCAATAATCAGCATGGGATGCTGGATCGGCACCTATGCGATGGGAGTGTATATTTTATGAGTTACAAAGAATTATATCGTGAGTCCAACGAATTGGTGGAAGAACGCTTAGAACTTGTGATGGAGCGCATCGGAGGGATTGCATCGGACAAAGCATCAAGCGTTGCGGAGCCGTACCGTGCTTACTTTACCGGAGCGGCAGAGTATCTTTTGACGCTGCGGAAACTGTCAGATCAGGCATTAGACGGAACGCTTGCACAGATTACGGAGACGGATGGAGCCGTTCTTAAGGAGCAGCTTTATGCGGATGTGCAGCCGAAAGGATATGCGAAGAGTTTTGCAAATCCTGCATATGCGTGCGCGCAGTTGGGAGAGGAATACGGACAGATTCTTGCGATGCTATCTGCAAGATTTCATGGAATCGCACCGGAGTGCGCGCAGGGAAACCTGGAAAGTTTATGCCTTTATGCAGAATTGTTCGTGGAAATCTATAACTGCTTTGAGGATGAGGCAGATTTAAGTGATAAAGAACTGAAAAGTATTGTATATTCCTTCATGCATGACAATACGGAGGTGTTTGAGGAACTGAGCATTCGCCGTATGATCATGCCGGAATATGACTATGAGCGCACGATTGTGATGGATGCGGATTTGTCCGAAACATCTTATCTGTACCGGTACGGAAGATGCATCGGAAGGGATGAGATCGAGTCTGCGCGTTTTTTAAATACATTTTCCGACGAAGAGATGCAGAGTATGGCGGATACGTTTACGGAAGGTTATCGTATCGGATTTGCAACCTGTAATAAGGATATTTCATTGAAGAATGTGGTGGAAATCCGCTATCCGATGGGATTTGAGCGGATGATCCGCTTTGCGGTTAAGAATTTTGAAGCAATTGGGCTGAAGTCTGTGTTCAAGCCGTTCTCCATCTCTGAGAATAAGCAGTATGAGTATGATCACAAGGAAGACCGTGGTCTGTGGCTGGATAAGCCATTTATCGAGCGGCGTCTGGAAGTGGATCGCAGCACATGGGAGAAGCTTAAGGAGATCGCACCGGGATACGGTGGACCGGCGGTTATTGATATCTTCGGTACGGAGCCTTTTGCACCGGAGCAGAAGGCGCAGAATGTGAAGTACACAGATCGTCAGCAGCAGTTGTCGGTGTATGAGCGAAGTGAGGTCAGTCAGCTGATCAATAAATATATTCACGGTGAGGAGCGCAGCTTTACGATTATCGCGTATCCGGTTCCGGCGATCGGAGACCGCTACAGTGAAATCTTTGCGGAGACGGTGCGCATCAACACGCTTGACTATGTACAGTATCGTGATATGCAGCAGAAGATCATTGACGTATTGGATACGGCGGACTGCGTTCATATCCAGGGAACAAACGGAAACAAGACGGATCTGTATGTGAAGATCTATCCGCTTTCTGATCCAGCAAAGGAGACCGCGTTCGAGAACTGTGTGGCGGATGTAAATATTCCGGTCGGAGAAGTGTTTACTTCCCCGGTATTACAGGGGACAC
Organism: uncultured Lachnobacterium sp.; assembly: GCA_900543445.1. Taxonomy (GTDB): domain Bacteria; phylum Bacillota; class Clostridia; order Lachnospirales; family Lachnospiraceae; genus Roseburia. The sequence goes on from UQRC01000039.1 coordinate 15,404, forward strand.
AAGGTAAGCTTCACGTCAGCCAGGTTTATCTGGAAGAGTTGAATTATAAGAATCTGGAACTGGATTTTGAGGATGGACGCATTGCAGCATATACCTGCACGAATTTCGGCTCCGAGGAGGAGAATCGCAAGTATATTGAGGATAATGTATTGTTCCATCACAAGACACTTCCGATGGGAGAGTTTGCGATCGGAACCAACACGACTGCATATGTGATGGCAAGAAAATTCGATATTGCGGATAAGCTGCCGATTCTGATTGCGGAGAAGACCGGTCCGCATTTTGCAGTGGGTGATACCTGTTACACATACGATGAGGATAATATCACTTACAATCCGGATGGAAAGGCGATCGTTGCAAGGGACAACGAGATTTCGCTGCTCCGCAAGGAGGATGTCTCCAAGGCATACTTTAACTGTCATACGGATATTACAATCCCGTACGATGAGCTTGGAAGGATTACGGTAATCCGTAGGGATGGAACGATGGAAGACATCATTGTGAACGGCCGCTTTGTTGTGCCGGGAACAGAGACTTTGAATGTGCCGCTCGATGAGCTGGATGCACAATCATAAGAATGGGAAAATAGAAGAATTGAATGATGGCGGATTTTACCATGCATCCGCTATCATGCAAGATACAGGTTGGCTTTTTAAAGCCAATACAAAGAGATGAATTTAGAGGAGGAAATGACAATGGCACAGGTAGGAATTGTAATGGGAAGCGACTCAGATATGCCGATTATGGCAAAGGCGGCAGATATCCTGGACAAGCTTGGGGTAAGCTACGAGATGACGATCATCTCCGCACATCGTGAGCCGGATGTATTCTTTGAGTATGCAAAGAGTGCAGAGAAAAAGGGATTTAAAGTGATTATCGCAGGCGCCGGTATGGCAGCACATCTGCCGGGAATGTGTGCGGCAATCTTCCCGATGCCGGTAATCGGTATTCCGATGCACACAACTTCACTCGGAGGAAGAGATTCTCTTTACAGCATCGTACAGATGCCGACTGGAATTCCGGTTGCAACGGTAGCAATCAATGGTGGAGCAAATGCAGGAATTCTTGCAGCAAAGATTCTTGCTACAAGTGATGCTGCATTATTGGAGCGCTTAAAGGACTACTCCAAGAACTTAAAGGAGCAGGTTGAGGCAAAGGATGCCCGTCTGAAGGAAGTTGGATATAAGAACTACTAATTACTAATATTATGATTTACTATTGGAAAGTTTGCTTTTTTATAGATATACTACTATAAGAAGTAATAATATGTTCAAATACAGATATTAGGAGGAAAAATAAATGGATTACAAGAATTCCGGTGTTGATATCGAGGCTGGTTACAAGTCAGTGGAATTGATGAAGAAGTATGTAAAGGAGACCATGAGACCTGAGGTATTAGGTGGTCTTGGCGGATTCTCTGGTGCGTTCTCGCTGGCTGCGATCAAAGACATGGAGGAACCTGTGCTTTTGTCCGGAACCGACGGATGCGGAACCAAAGTTAAGCTTGCATTCTTATTGGATAAGCATGATACGATCGGTATTGATGCGGTTGCAATGTGTGTCAATGATGTTGCATGTGCAGGTGGAGAACCATTATTTTTCCTTGATTATATTGCATGTGGTAAGAACTATCCGGAGAAGATCGCAACAATCGTAAGCGGTGTTGCAGAGGGCTGTAAGCAGTCCGGCTGCGCATTGATCGGTGGAGAGACTGCGGAGCATCCGGGTCTGATGCCTGAGGATGAGTATGATCTGGCTGGATTTACCGTAGGTGTTGTTGATAAGAAGGACATTATCACAGGAGAGGATCTTAAGGCTGGAGATGTGCTGATCGGTATGGCAAGTACCGGCGTACATTCGAACGGATTCTCACTTGTCCGCAAGATTTTCAAGATGGACAAGGAAACTTTAAATACTTATGTGGATGAGCTCGGAAAGACACTTGGCGAGGCTCTCCTTGCTCCGACAAGAATCTATGTTGGTGCGATGAAGTCGATCAAGAATGCCGGTGTCCGCGTGAAAGCATGCAGCCATATTACCGGTGGCGGATTCTACGAGAACATTCCGCGTATGTTACCGGAAGGAAAACATGCGGTCATTGAGAAGAACAGCTATCCGATCCCACCAATCTTCACACTGATGGCAAAGGAAGGCAATGTTGAGGAACAGATGATGTACAATACATACAACATGGGACTCGGAATGATTGTTGCAGTGGATCCGGCTGACGTGGACAAGACAATGGAAGCCATTAAGGCAGCTGGTGATACTCCATATGTAGTCGGCAAGATTACAGACGGAGAGAAGGGTGTAACATTATGCTAAAAATCGCAGTATGTGTATCCGGCGGAGGAACGAATCTCCAGGCGATCATCGACGGAATTGAGAATCAGACGATCACGAATGCTGAGATCAAAGTCGTAATTAGCAACAATAAGAATGCGTATGCTTTGGAACGCGCGAAGCAGCATGGTATCGAGGCGGTCTGCATCAGTCCGAAGGATTATGAGAGCAGAGATGCATTCAATGAGGAGTTTCTTGCAAAGCTGGATTCGTATGAGGTTGATCTGGTTGTGCTGGCAGGATTTCTTGTTGTGATCCCGCCACAGATGATTAAGGAGTATCGTAACCGCATCATCAATATTCATCCATCACTCATCCCGTCCTTCTGTGGAACCGGTTATTATGGTCTGAAGGTGCATGAGGGTGCTTTGGCACGCGGTGTTAAGGTGACCGGAGCAACGGTGCATTTTGTGGATGAGGGAACGGATACAGGTCCGATCATTTTACAGAAAGCGGTAGCGGTCGAAGAGGGTGATACCCCGGAGATTTTGCAGCGACGTGTGATGGAGCAGGCAGAGTGGATCATTATGCCACAGGCGATCGACCTGATCGCAAACGGCAAAGTGTCTGTGAGCGATCATAAGGTAACAATTCATAAATAGTGATAAGTAATTCAGCCACGGAACCGGAATGTGTGATGCATACGATTTCTGTGGCTGGTGTTTAATAACAGGAGGAGACAGATCATGAAGGTTCTTGTAGTAGGCAGCGGTGGACGTGAGCATGCAATCGTAACTAGTGTATCAAAAAGCCCGAAAGTGGACAAAATCTATTGTGCACCGGGTAACGCCGGTATCGCAGCACTCGCAGAGTGTGTACCGATCAAAGCAATGGAGTTTGATAAGCTGGTTGCTTTTGCGAAGGAGAAAGCGATTGATTTTACAATCGTAGGAATGGATGATCCGCTCGTTGGCGGTATTGTTGATGTGTTCGAGGCGGAAGGTTTAAAAGTATTCGGACCGCGCAAGAATGCAGCAATCCTTGAGGGATCTAAGGCTTTTTCCAAGGATCTTATGAAGAAATACAACATTCCGACTGCAGCATATGAGAACTTCACAGATCCGCAGGAGGCACTTGCATATCTTGAGACGGCGAAGATGCCGATCGTGCTGAAGGCGGATGGTCTGGCTTTGGGCAAGGGCGTACTCATCTGCAATACCCTTGAGGAAGCAAAGGAAGGTGTCCGAACGATCATGGAGGACAAGAAGTTCGGTTCTGCTGGTAACACGATGGTTATCGAGGAGTTCATGACCGGACGCGAGGTATCGGTTCTCTCTTTCGTAGACGGCAAGACGATCAAGATCATGTCTTCTGCACAGGATCACAAGCGTGCGAAGGATGGTGATCAGGGACTGAATACCGGTGGTATGGGAAACTTCTCACCGAGTCCGTTCTATACAAAGGAAGTGGATGATTTCTGCAAGAAATACATTTATCAGGCTACGGTTGATGCGATGGCGGCTGAGGGAAGACCATTTACCGGTGTCATTTTCTTCGGTTTGATGCTGACTGAGGATGGACCGAAGGTACTTGAGTATAACGCAAGATTTGGTGATCCGGAGGCACAGGTTGTTCTTCCCCGTATGAAGAACGATATCATCGATGTGATGGAAGCATGTGTGGATGGCAAGCTGGATATGATCGACTTACAGTTTGAGGACAATGCGGCGGTCTGTGTTGTTCTTGCATCAGACGGATATCCGGTTGCTTACGAGAAGGGATTCCCGATCAGTGGCTTCGAGAATTTTGAGGGTAAGGATGATTATTACTGTTTCCATGCTGGTACCGCTTTTGACAAGGACGGACGCATCGTGACAAACGGTGGACGTGTGCTTGGAATTACCGCGACCGGCAAGGATTTAAAGGAAGCCAGAGCCAAGGCTTATGAAGCAACCGAGTGGATTACATTCGAGAACAAATATATGAGACATGACATCGGAAAGGCTATTGACGAGGCATGAAAAAAGGTATAATTTTTGATATGGACGGTACATTGTGGGATTCTGCTGCGGGGGTAGCAGAATCCTGGAATGAAGCGATGCGGAGGATCGGATATGATCGTACGCCGCTGACGGCCAAAGATATTCAGTCTGTTATGGGTAAGACCATGGAGGAGATTGCAGATATTTTATTTCCTGATCTAGATAAAGAACTTCAGGAAAAAGTATCAAATTTATGTTACCAATTAGAAAATGACTACTTGCGCAAACATGGTGGAGTGTTGTATTCTAATATAAGAGAAACAATGGAGCGTTTGAAGGCAACGTACCATTTGTATATTGTAAGTAATTGTCAGTCCGGCTATATTGAGGCTTTTTTGGATTATTATCATTTTCATGATCTGATTGAGGATTTTGCCTGTTATGGTGATAATGATAAACCAAAAGGAGTCAATATCGCATTATTGTATGAACGCAACGGACTTGATGATGCGGTCTATGTTGGTGACATACAGGGTGATTATGATGAAAGCATGAAGGCGGGAGTGAAGTTTATTCATGCTGCTTATGGTTTTGGAACGATTCGTGAGAAGGTTCCGGAAATTCATAAGTTTGAAGATCTTGTTGAAGCAGCGGACAAGGTATTCGAGGGTTAAGAGAAAATATGGGAAAGCAAAAACAAAAGAGTAAGGCGCCTGAGCAGATGAACGAAAAGTGTTATCTGCTTAAAGTCGTTGCGGAGCAAAACCGGGAACGTATCTTAGATTATGATGTGGATCAGGATACGGTTAAAATCTATTGTATCGTGGATGGTCAGTTCAAAACTTTGCATGAGGTCCCTGACTATATAAAAGGGGATGGATTCGGCAAGTATTTTATTGATCCGGAGGATATTGATAATTATCGCAAGGCACTGGAAGTCTGTCTTACCGAGCCGTGCAGCCAGCTTGTGGATGTGCGTTACCATGACAAGGGAGCAAAGAATGAATGGTATCGGGCTTATTTAAACAGTTTGACAGATGACAAAGGTGAAATCGTCCGTATTGTCGGCCGGCTGATGTCGGTTCAAAAGGACAAAATGGCAAACGAGAAGATTCAGCGCAGAGCAGAAATGGATGCACTTACGAATGTGTATAATCATAAAGCGTTTGAGGAAAAATGTGAAAAAGAGATCGCAAAAGGAAAAGCGAACGCGATTTTTCTGATGATGGATGTTGATGATTTTAAGCTGATCAATGATACACAGGGACATAATGTTGGAGATCTTGTTCTTAGCCAGACGGGTGCAATCTTAAATGAGGCTGTCAGCGGACGTGGATTTGCAGGACGACTGGGCGGCGATGAGTTTGCGGTCTTCGTATGGGATCTGGGAAGTATCGACGAGATGAGAGCTTTTGTTTCCCAGCTGCGCGATAATTTAAAGACGATTATTTTTGATATGGAATATTCCGCTTCCATCGGTGTCGGTGTGTTGGATAGCGATGCGCCGCTTACCTTTAAGGATATGTATTTTAAGGCAGATCAGGCGGTCTACGCAGCGAAGCATCATGGTAAGAATCAGATTGTCTTCTATGAGGATATTGACGAGAAAGCAGCGGATGAGACCGAAGAGGTTCTGATCGAGAATCCGGCTGAGATGGCTGAGGATGCAGACGAGAGAGCAATTCTGACGCAGCTTAAGGAATGTCTGGATTACTTTAGCATTGAGCCATACAATGAGGCGATGATGCATGTCAAGCAGGCGCTCAGTGTATTTTATGACGCGGATGTTGTTACTGTGGTAGCTCTGGCAGGAGAGAATGCGTGTGTTGCTACTGAGTACCATAAGGAGAGTGCGGACATGATGGCGAAGCTCATTGTCAGTGAGGTGGAGCAGAATCGTGCGAAGGCTTTCGCGGAGCTTCTCGGTGAGAAAGAGGATATCTATGTGCATAATCTGAAGAGTATCCGTGAGTCGAACACGAAGCTTTATACGCATTTTGCGGATAAGAGAATCTGGTCGGTGATGCTGGCAAGACTTTTTGACGGTGGACAGTCGATTGGTATGATCCAGGTAATTAATCCGCGTAAGCATACAGCGGATTCGGCATTGATTCATATGCTTGGTGAGTATTTGAGTGTGCGGGTGCTTCTGAACCGTGCGCAGGAGAATGTCCAATCTTAAGAAAGTCACAATATAATTGTAATAGAATATGAAAACGAAAAGGAATCGGTTTTGATATAATGATTGTATCAAGCCGATTTTTTATTGGTATTTTTGAGGGACTAATTAAGATGATATTATATTTAGTGGAGAAGTTAATCGGAGCAGGCGTAACACTTCCTGGCGTGCTGTTGTTTTTATATTACACAGATCGAAATCGATTCAAAAGGAAATGGTTCTGGGCAGTTTTATTTGTTGTGTATATGAATGCCATGTTTTGTGTGGTTGGAATTCCATCTGCACAGTTTGTTAGATGGAATCCGGAAATCAATTGGATTCCGTTTCGTGATTTTTCATCTGCGAATATTGTAGGGATGAGTCTAAATATTCTGATGTTCATTCCGTTTGGAGCATTCCTTCCAATCTATTTTGGAAGGTTTTGGAAAATGAGTACGACCGTTTTTGCAGGTGCATTTATGTCGTTTACCATCGAAGTACTTCAATTATTTACCTTTCGGTTGACCGATATTGATGATCTCATTATGAACACGCTGGGTACACTGCTTGGTTATGGCATTGGAGCTATCATTGTTCATAAGCAGAAAGAACGGTTAGTGGATCATGATGTGATGAAACTGATTGCCATAATTGGAATTTGTATGTTGGTCGTTGTCTTTGTGAATGAACCGTTGGTGATGGCAGTGCTCGCAAATTAAGGTTTGCAAAATTCGGGTTTGCCGCGCTCAGATTTGCTTCCTAAAACGGACGATACCGGATATAAGATATTCTACGAAAATTAGCAGTAAGTTTGTCT
>UQRC01000040.1 GCA_900543445.1 uncultured Lachnobacterium sp.
CTCTTATTTGTTGCCTGCGGAGCAGATCAACAATAAATGTTGAAGAAAGGAAGTATCCTTTTGTGAGCTTCCAGAGATTGTTGTTGAGAAATTGATTGTATGGGACGATTAATAAATTTTTTGAAAGATATATGTCTACTAGGGAGCTGAAAGAATCTACTAGAGCAAATTATCTGAAAACATGGGAGAAACCCCGTAAAATCAGGGTTTGCAAAAAAATCTCAAAAAATTAGCACTCACCTCTTGACAGTGCTAATAAATAGTGCTATAACATAGTCAAGAACAAAGGAAGGGAATAAAAAGAGAACAGGAAATGAAGTTCCCAAGTGTTCCTAAACCTCCCAGTTCCAAGGAAACAAGGTAAACAAGCATGAGGCATTCACGAGAACGTGGATGCGTAAAGAAAAGGAGAGATGACTTATGTTGATGCCTAGTATTTTTGGAGAGAATTTGTTTGATGACTTTTTTGGAGATTTTCCATTCTACGATGACCGCGATATGCAGAACGTCGAGAAGAAATTATATGGTAAACATGCCGGACGTGTCATGAAGACCGATATCAAGGAAATGGATAATGGATACGAGTTAGAGATTGATCTGCCTGGCTTTAGCAAGGATGAGATCAAGGCTTCCTTAGAGAATGGTTACTTAACCATCAGTGCTGAGAAGGGACTCGATAAGGAAGAGAAGGAGAAAGAGAGCGGACATTATATTCGCAAGGAGCGTTATGCAGGCGCTTGCTCAAGAAGCTTCTATGTTGGCGACAGTGTAAAGCAGGAGGATATCAAAGGCGAATTTAAGCATGGTATCTTAAAGATGTTTGTTCCGAAGAAGGAAGCTCAACCGGCAGTTGAAGAAAATAAATACATTGCCATCGAATAATTAAGATGAGTTTTAAGCAGAAAAGAGGCGTATGAAGATGGCAGACAAGAATCCAAAACATCCATTAAAGAAAAAACAGGCGAAAGCCAAGGATAAAAAGAAGCACATCTACGAATAAGTAGATGCCTGAACCCGGACGATTCAATGAGAACCGCCCGGGTTCTTTTTGCTATATAGGAAAATCCTTTGGTTTTTTTGAGAAAATCCTTTGGTTTTTTTTGAGAACATCTCCCAATAAGTAAACAAAGATGATAAAATAGAAGCCATATGATGAAAAATGGGGAGAATATAAGAAGTTAAGGAGTGATAACGTGAAGTATCTAAGACAATTATTAATTATTCTGATCTTTTCTTTTGCAGGAGAGGTCCTGCATTATCTGATTCCGATTCAGATTCCGGCAAGTATTTACGGTCTGGTTCTTCTTTTTATTGCGCTTATGACGGGACTGATCCAGCTTCCACAGGTGGAGGAGACGGCGAAGTTCTTAATTGAGATTATGCCGATGATGTTTATACCGGCCGGTGTCGGACTGCTGGAAAGCTGGGGCGTGTTAAAACCGATCCTTGTTCCGGTCATAGTCATTCTTATCGTGTCAACGTTTCTGGTTATGGGAGTATCCGGACTTGTGACACAGGGAATTATGCACATTGGAAGACCACACGGAAAGAAGGATAAGTCATGAATGAATTTTTACAGGACTCCGTATTCTTTGGAGTATTTATCAGTGTTGTAACTTATGAGATCGGTGCTTTGATCAAACGAAAATGGAAAGTAGCAATATTTAATCCACTTTTAATATCAATTGCACTTATTATTGTTTTCTTGATTTTGTTTGACGTTGATTATGACACCTATGACTTTGGTGCCCAGTATCTGTCGTACTTTCTGACACCGGCAACGGTTGCACTTGCGGTGCCTCTGTACGAGCAGATTGAGCCGCTCAAGAATAACTGGAAAGCGATTATTGCGGGAATCCTCTCTGGAGCATTGACTTCTGCCTTGTGTGTACTCATTCTCTCGATTGTTATGGGGCTTGACCACAAGCAGTATGTCACATTGCTTCCAAAGTCGATTACGACCGCCATCGGAATGGGACTTTCCGAGGAACTTGGCGGTATCGTGACAATCACGGTTGCGGTCATTGTTGTGACCGGTGTGATCGGCAATATGTTCGCGGAACAGATCTGTAAGCTTTTTCACATTACGGATCCGGTGGCAAAAGGCATTGCAATCGGTTCGTCCGCCCATGCGATGGGAACCGCCAAGGCGATGGAGATGGGCGAGCTCGAGGGCGCGATGAGCAGCCTTTCGATCGCAGTATCGGGACTTCTTACGGTTGTGGTGTCGCTGATATTTGCACAGATTTATTAGTCTTTCGAATATGCTGTATATGGAATGGTGTTGTGAGGTAACACATGAATAAGAGTGTTGTAGAATTGTAAAAATTGGGGAAGAGAAAAAGGATAGGGATATATGTCACTACAGTTTGTATTGGGAAGTTCGGGAAGCGGTAAAACAGAATATATTTATCGTCAGATTGTAGAACAGGCGGGGAAGCATCCGAAGCAGAATTTCCTCGTGATTGTGCCGGAACAGTTTACGATGTCTACGCAGCAGAAACTTGTGGAACTTGCGCCGAATCATGCGATCATGAATATCGATGTACTCAGTTTCAAGAGACTGGCATACCGCGTGTTCGATGAGATGGGGCGAAATGATATCCGGGTGCTGGAGGAGACCGGCAAGAATCTGGTTCTTAAGAAGCTGGCGCGAAGGGAAGAGGAACATCTTACCGTGCTTCGACCGAATATGAACCGCATGGGTTATATCGGGGAGGTGAAGTCTCTGATCTCGGAGCTGGTGCAGTACAATGTTTCACCGGACCGCTTAGAGGATGTGGCACGAAGAGATGAGTTATCGCCGGTACTGCGCGCGAAGCTTAAGGATATTGTGACAATGTATCGTGCTTTCACTGATTTCATGGAGGGAAGCTACATTACGGCAGAGGAAACCTTAAATATTCTTTCCGAGCTGGCAAAGGATTCCGCGATTCTGCGGGACAGTGTGCTTGTTTTTGATGAATTTACCGGATTTACACCGATCCAGAACGACCTCATGCGACAGCTTCTGCAGGTTACGGAACGCGTGATCGTAACGCTCACGATGGATGCAAAGGAAGATTTCTATCTGTGCAGGGGTGAGGAAGAGTTGTTCTACCTCTCAAAGAAAACAATCCAGACATTGATGCAGATGGCGGAGCGGCTTCATGTGGAAGTGCTTGAACCGATCGTGCTGGAGGGCAGTGCAGATAAGCGCTTTGCGAAAGCACCGGATCTTGCATTCCTTGAGCAGAATCTGTTCCGGGTATCTGTGGCACAAAGTGAGAAAGAAGTAGAACAGATCCACCTTGCGGCGACACGCACACCAAAAGAGGAACTGACTCTGGTTGCAAGAGAGATCAATCGGCTGATCCGTCAGGGATACCGGTATCGTGAGATGGCGGTTGTGACCGGTTCCATGGAAGCGTATCAGAATTATATGGAACCGATCTTTACCAGATATGAGATTCCGTATTTTATGGATGCGACAAAGGAAGTGTTATTCCATCCGTTTACGGAGTTTATCCGTGCGGGACTTGAAGTTATAAACAGTGATTTCAGCTATGAATCCGTGATGCGATTCCTGCGATGCGGGTTCAGTGGAATGGAAGAGGATGAGATCGACCGGCTGGACAATTATCTTCTTGCGACAGGAATCCGGGGAAAGAAAGCGTGGAGCAAACGTTTCCTCAAGCTGCCGGGACGCGCGCAGCTTTATGATCTGGACAAACTGGATGCGATGCGTATGTGCGTCTGGGAAAGTCTTCTGCCTCTTTCCAATGTGTTTGCGGATACGGAGGCAACCGTACATGATGGAATCGTAGCCTATTATGAGGTGCTTGTGGGAATGGATATCGAGCATCAATTATGGGCGCGCGAGAAGCAGTATCTGGAACAAAATGAACAGACGAAAGCAAAAGAGTACGGACAGATTTATAAAATCGTCCTTCAACTTTTTGAAAAATACAATGAGTTATTAGGCGAAGAGCCACTTGCAATTGATGACTTTACCGAAGTGTTGGATGCCGGATTGTCCGCGGCATCGGTTGCAGTTATCCCACCTGGATATGACAGCGTAACCTTCGGTGATATCGAGAGAACAAGGTTAAATCATATTAAGATTTTATTTTTTGTGGGTGTTAACGATGGCATTATTCCGAAGTCGGCGAATGCGGTAGGCATCATTTCGGAATATGAGAGAGAGGCATTATTAGAAGCCGATATGGAACTTGCCCCGGGAGCCAGAGAACAGGCTTTCATACAGCGGTTCTATCTGTACCGGAATCTGACAAAGCCATCCGAGCAGCTGTATATCAGCTACGCGAAAGTGGACAGTGAGGGGAAGGCAATCCGTCCGTCGTATCTGATCGGTGTGATCCGAAAGCTTTTTCCGAAGCTGGAATTACAGAATGTGGAAGAGATTGAGGCAAGGGCAGATTTCTATACGAAGCAGGCGGCAATCGACTATCTGATCCATGGGGAGCGTGACGAAGCGTGGTATGCGCTGGCAAAGTATTTCTGTGATGGGACGAAGAGTGAGCAGGAGATGACCTTGCGTCTACTGTCAGCTTCGTATGCCTGTTATGAGAATACGCCGATCAGCCGCGGGGTGGCACTTGCTTTGTACGGCAGGAAGATGGAAGGAAGCGTGACAAGACTGGAGCGGTTTGCTGCCTGTGCCTATGCGCATTATCTGCAGTACGGATTGAAATTATCGGAGCGGCAGACGAGCAGCTTCGAAAGCGTGGATATGGGAAACATTTATCATACAGCGTTGCAGCGATACAGCTTAAAGCTTGAGGCTTCGCAGTATGACTGGTTCGGGGTACCGGATGCGGAGCGGGAAGCAATTGCGGCGGAGGCGATGCAGGAGGCTTTGGAAAATTATCCGGATATGAGCATCTATGCTTCGGCGGAGAGTAAGCACCGTATGAAGCGCATGATGAGCATTTTCCAGCAGACGGTGTGGGCTTTGACGAAGCAGGTACGCGCCGGCAGATTCGTCCCGAAGGAATTCGAGGTGCGATTCTCGGAACTGGATCATATGGATGCGCTTGAATATGCTTTGTCTGATGATGTGTCGATGAAGCTGACCGGACGTATCGACCGTGTGGATACCTTTGACGACGGAGAGAAACTTTGTGTGAAAGTGATTGATTATAAATCGGGCAATACGTCCTTTGATCTGATCCGTATCTACCAGGGATTGCAGCTGCAGCTTGTTGTATATATGAATGCTGCACTGGAGCTTGGAAAGGCACAAAATGCGACAAAGGATCTATTGCCGGGTGGCATTCTCTATTATCATATTGATGATCCGGTGATTGAGGCTGATACAGAACTTTCGGATGAGGATGCTAAGCACGCTTTGTTAAAAGAACTTCGACCGGACGGGCTCGTGAATGCAGATGCGCAGATTTATCTTGCGATGGATGAAAATCTGGAAGGAAAATCAGAAGTGATTCCGGTGGAACTCAAGAAATCCGGAGAACTTTCTGCACGCTCGAAGGTTGCTTCTTCCGAAGAGTTTGCGGTATTGGAGCAGTATGTGCATAACAAGATCGCGGAGCAGGGACAGAAAATCTATGCGGGTGATGTCAGTGTGAATCCATATCAAAATGGAACAGATTGCAGCTGCAATTTCTGCCCTTATGCATCGGTGTGCGGCATTGATACGAAGATTCCGGGATACCATTATCGTACATTGGAAAGTCTGAAGAAGGACGAAGTGATTGCAAAGATGCAGATTGTGAATGCGATAAAGGCGGATGAAGATAAAAATAAAATTACGAATTGATAAAATATAATAGATATATTGAAATCATGACGTGAAAATAAGGATGGATTGTAAGCAACATGAATGTAAGGCAGAAGGGAGGCTTGCCACATGCAATGGACAACCGAACAGCAGAAAGTCATCGACCTAAGAGACCGGGATATCCTTGTGTCGGCAGCGGCTGGATCCGGTAAGACGGCAGTGCTTGTTGAGCGAATCATACAGCGCGTGACGGATCCGAAGAATCCGATCGATATCGACCGTCTTTTGGTTGTGACTTTCACCAAGGCGGCTGCGGCGGAGATGCGTGAGCGTATCGGCGCGGCAATCGATAAGCAGTGTGAGGCGCATCCGTTTGACGCACATTTGAGAAGACAGTCAGCGCTCATTCATAATGCAATGATTACGACGATTGACAGTTTCTGTCTGTTTGTTGTGCGCAATCATTTTGAGGAGATCAGTCTGGATCCGAATTTTCGTATTGCGGACGAGGGAGAGATTCGTCTTCTGGAGCAGGATGTCTTAGATAAAGTCTTTGAAGAAAATTATGAAGCGGAAAATGCGTCATTTCTTGCTTTGATCGATGCATATTCGAATAAGCGGAGTGACCAGGCGGTCCGGGATATGGTAAGCAGGCTTTACCGGATGTCACTGAGCAGTCCGTGGCCCGAGGAGTGGATCGGATCGCTTGCCAAGCCTTATGAGGCAGAGAATGCAAAAGAATTGCTGCAGTCTGAGATGATACAGGATCTGACGGAGCACGTGCGTCTGGTTCTTGCGGATATGAGAAGACAGCTGGAAAAGCTGCATGATATTGCAATACAGCCGGATGGACCACTTGCATATGCGCAGGCGATCGAGCAGGATATCGCATTGTTAGAAGGTGCGGATGAGGCAGACGATTATGAGAAGCTTTCTGCTTTCTTTACGGGGCTTAAGTTTGGAAATCTTACGGCAATCCGCAAGTTTACCGGAGATGTGCTGAAGAAGGAAGCGGTACAGAATGGAAGAAATGCGATCAAAAAAGAAATTGACGATTTAAGAACTTCTTTCTTTGCGATGGATACCGATACTTTGTATGCGCAGATCGTACGCCTTCGCCCGGTTGCAGAGGAACTGGTTCGCCTGACGCTTGCCTATTCGAAGGAGATGGAACTTGCCAAGCGAAAGAAGCGGATTGTGGATTTCTCGGATATTGAGCATTTTGCGCTCCGTATTCTTGTGGATGATAAGACGAAGCTGCCAAGAAATACGGCAGCAGAATTCCGTGCGCATTTTGCGGAAATTATGATCGATGAGTATCAGGACAGCAACCTTGTGCAGGAAGCCATCATGCGCTCCATCTCAAAAGAGGCGGATGGCGGACACAACATGTTTATGGTCGGTGATGTCAAGCAGAGTATTTATAGGTTCCGTCTGGCGAGACCGGAACTTTTCATGGAGAAGTACGGAAGGTTTGATGTCAATGACAGTGTGCAGCAGAGAATCGATCTTCATCAGAATTTCCGAAGCCGTAAGCAGGTGGTGGATTACTGCAATGATATCTTCTATAAAATTATGAATCCGGACCTTGGCCGGGTGGCATACGATGAGGATGCGGCGCTCAATTGCGGTGCATCGTATCCGGAGGTGCCAGGCAAAGAAGAATTGAATCAGGATTCCACAGACGATGATGAATTGCATGTTCCTGAAATCGGAACGGATACCATGGATGCGGAACTTCTGCTTGTGGATGAGCAGAATGAACTCTTAAAGGAACAGCCGGATCTGGATAAGCGAAAATTAGAAGCGCATCTGGTTGCGACAAGAATCAGACAGCTGATGCGATCCTCTCAGGTGACAGATAAGGCAACAGGAAAGCTCCGCAGCCCGAAGTATTCGGATATCGTCATTCTGTTGCGCAGCCTGAAGAACTGGGGAACGGACTTCATGCAGGTACTTTCGGAACACGGAATTCCGGCACATGTGGAATCGTCGACCGGTTATTTCTCGGCGCTTGAGGTGCAGACCGTCTTAAATATGCTTCGCATTCTGGACAATCCGTATCAGGATATCCCGATGGCAGCGGTCTTAAAGTCAGAGATTGTCGGTCTGGATGAGGAGGAACTGGCACAGGTCCGCGTCCGTGATGAGAGTGTGCCTTTTGCGGCAGCGGCACTTGCTGCGATGCAGGAAGATGATGCGGATGAGAAGCTTGTGCGCTTCTATGAAAAGTACACGAGTCTTCGCGGTATGCGGGATCTGCCGATCCATGAACTGATCCAGAAGATCCTGGATGTGACGGGATACGGAAGCTACGTGGCGGCACTCCCGGCAGGCGAGCGGAGGGAAGCCAACCTTGCGATGCTGATCGAGAAGGCTGCCGATTATGAGAAGACGAGTTATCGTGGTCTGTTTCATTTTATCCGTTATATTGATCTGTTGCAGAAGTATGAGATTGATTTCGGGGAGGCGGAAACCACCGGAGAAAATGCGGATGTTGTGCGGATCATGACGATTCACAAGAGTAAGGGATTAGAGTTTCCAATTGTGTTTGTGTCGGGACTTTCCAAGAAGTTCAACCAGATGGATGAGCGAGAGAAGCTTGTCGTGCATCCGGATCTTGGTATGGGCATCTGTGAGATCAGCGGTCAGCCGAAAAGGCAGAAGAACTGTCTGTTCCGCGCGGAGATTGCGGATAAGATCAGGAGAGAGAATCTTGGAGAGGAGCTTCGCGTACTTTATGTTGCCTTAACGCGTGCGAAGGAGAAGCTGATCTTAAGCGGCGTTATCAAGGATGAGGCAAAGACACTCGGACAATATGAGGGAAACACGAAGGAACAGCAGCCGATCAGCTACCGGCAGCGTGTCAGTGCGACCTGTTATCTGGACTGGATCCTTCCTGCGATGCTTTCCTACCCGGAGCGTTATACGATCGGTGTCGTTGATCCGGGACATATTGTATTGGAGCAGGCGGCTGCGGCGGCAGAGGCAAGGATTGATCACAGAGAGCTGATGCTAAGAATTGATCAGGCAGATGAGGAAACGCTTGAACACTATCAGACGCTTTTTGCATATGAGTACCCGTATAAGAGTGAGGCAGGAAAGAAGAGTAAGTATTCGGTATCCGAATTAAAACACGATTCGATGGTGATCAAATATGATCACAGTGAGGGTGAGGCGCAGGTGCCGGAGTTCTTACTGGATGAGCATGAGTCCTATATCCCGGATTTCGCGCGTGATGGGGAGGATACAGGCGCGTCCACGGACGTCAACCGGGGTGCTCTCCGGGGTACTGCGGTGCACCGTGTCATGGAGTGTCTGGATTTTGAGGCTTTGGCACAGGTGGATGTATCCGATACGGAGGCCGTAAAGCAATATGTCAGAAATGAACTGAGCCGCATGACTGCAGAGGGAGAGCTTACAGTCGAACAGGCAGATCTTGTGATTCCTGCGATGATCGAAGGCTTTGTGCTGAGTCCAATTGCTTCAAGGATGGCACAGGCGGCGTTCCGAGGGGATCTCTACCGGGAGAAGCCGTTTGTCATGCAGTATGAGGATGTGCTGGTGCAGGGAATCATTGACGTGTTCTGGCTGGAAGAGGATTCCATTGTGCTGCTCGATTACAAGACGGACCGCGTCAAAGAGGCACAGGAACTGGTGATGCGCTATCAGAAGCAGCTGGAATTGTATGCAGATGCGTTAAGCCGTGTATTTTCAAAGGAAGGAAAGAAGATTGATGCGAAGGAGCGGCTGATCTACTCCTTCCGGTTGCAGGAGGTTGTCAATTTATGAGTCAGATCATATTAGCGTCCGCTTCGCCGCGACGCAAGGATTTATTAGAACAGATTGGACTGGAGTTTGAGATCTGTCCGGCAAAAGGCGAAGAGATTATTACAGAGAGCCGGCCGGATGCGGTTGTGCTGGAATTGTCGCGCCAGAAGGCAGAGGAAGTGGCGGCGGGCGTGCTTACCTACAATGAGCAGCACCCGGATCTTGCAACGCCACAGGACATTCTTGTGATCGGAGCAGATACCGTTGTTGCATACGAAGACGAAATCCTCGGAAAGCCGAAGGATGAAAAGGATGCGAAAAGGATGCTTTCACTTCTGCAGGGGAATACACACAGCGTCTATACCGGAATTACACTTGTGTTTATTGACAAAAGCGGAAGAACCGGGGAATACCGTTTCTATGAGAAAACGGATGTGACTATGTATCCAATGGATGAAGAGGAGATGGATCGTTATATCGCATCGGGAGAACCGATGGATAAAGCAGGAAGTTATGGAATCCAGGGGCGCTGTGCAATCTATGTGAAAGAAATCAAAGGTGATTATAACAATGTGGTCGGGCTTCCGGTTGCGCGATTATATCAGGAGTTAAAGCGCGTCGGTTACGAACTGAAATTATAGTATAAATGTATTGTAGCAAATGAAGAACTTCGGTATAATACTGTTGAGTCAGACGTATATAGTTACATAGGAAGAATTTGTCCGGTGGGAACCGGTTATAAAGTGATATAAGGAGGGCGCAGCGATGCATGATTATGATGATGAGGTATTAGAGTGTTTTCTGACACATCAGCAGCAGCTTTTTTCGGAAAATGTTGCAGAGACGCCGGAGGAAGCAGAAGAGTTCTTAGAGGACTGTATGGCAGTCGTATGCAAGAACTTAAAGGAAGTAAAAGATTATTTTGATGAAGCAGGAATGGACATTGCGGGAATGAGCGATGAGGACATCCTCGATGCGAGCGAAGTATTTGCACTTGACAGTGGACGATTCCTGATCGTTGAGGGATAGATCAGTGAGAAGAAAGTTTAACCGATTGATTGCGTTATGTCTTGCAACAAGTCTTGCGGCAGTGTCACTCACGGGCTGCAAGGTCGGAAATACGCAGATTCGTCTGGAGTCGAGCGGACTGTCTAATCACAAGAGTGTCTTTGTAATTAATGATTACAAATGCTCGCTGAAGATGGCGAAGCTCTATTTGAGCAATTACCGGAATCTTTATGGATCTGCTTACGGGATGGATCTGTGGCAGTATGATTTTGGCGATGCATCGCTGGAAGATTATGTCAAAGATGTAACTTTGCAGGAACTGTCACGCATTGTATGTATGGATCTCCTTGCTGAGAAGCAGCAGATGAGCCTTACCGATGAAGAAAATAATCTGGTGAAGCAGGCCGCGCAGGAATATTACGATTCACTTAGTGATGCGGAAAAATCCTACATGGATGTGCATGAGCCCGATATTTTAGAGGCGTATGAGAATTATGCTTTGGCAGAGAAGCTGTACCAGACGCTGACGCAGGGTGTGGAAGAGGAAGTCAGCGATGACGAGGCGCGCGTGATCCGTGTTCAGCAGATCTATGTGTCGGATGAGCAGACCGCCAAGAAGGTACAAAAGCTGTTAAACGATGGGGATGATTTCGCATCGATAGCCGGTACTTACAATGAAAAAGGCAAAGTAGAGACGACGGTGGCAAGAGGTGATTATCCGCAGGATGTGGAGAATATTGCTTTTAATCTGGATAATGATGCGCAGTCGGATATGATCGTGACGGATGATGGATATTATTTCGTGAAGTGTCTGAACAAGTTTGAGGAACAGCTTACACAAGACAACAAGAGTAATATCCGCATCAAGCGTGAGAAGGAGCAGTTCGAAGACACGTATCAGGACTTTGTGGATTCTTCTACGTTCGAATTAAACGAGGCACTTTGGAGCAGTATTACATTGGATGACACATCGGATATTCAGACGGATTCATTTTTTGATGTGTACGACAAATACTTTTCACCGGCGGATCAGGGCTAGCTTGTGATTTGTTATAAAAACTGGAATTGCAGAGTCAGTCCATGTCTACGATGAGAAAAGCTTAAGTTTGGAATGAGGAAAAGTAAGAGATGAATTGGGAATTTGACTGGCTGTATGCATTGCAGCAGATTCATAATCCGGTACTGGATAAGATCATGGTTGCATTATCAACGATCGGTAATGCCGGAATCCTGTGGATCGTGCTTGCAGTGATACTGCTTATCATGAAGAAGACGAGGCGGTGCGGGGCACAGATGGCGCTTGCGATGCTGTTGACATTTATTATCGGCAATCTTGTTCTTAAAAATATGATCAGTCGCGACAGACCGTGCTGGATTGATCCGACGGTGGCGCTTCTTGTGA
Source organism: uncultured Lachnobacterium sp. (assembly GCA_900543445.1). Taxonomy (GTDB): domain Bacteria; phylum Bacillota; class Clostridia; order Lachnospirales; family Lachnospiraceae; genus Roseburia. The sequence continues at coordinate 11,922 of UQRC01000040.1, forward strand.
AGAATCCAACGGATTTCTCATTTCCGTCCGGACATTCGATGAATGGATTTACGGCGGCGGTCACAATCTTGTTCTACGATAAACGGTGGGGGATTGCAGCAATCATTCTGGCATCGTTTGTCGCATTTTCACGATTATACAATTTTGTGCATTTCCCGACGGATGTGTTTGCGGGAATTGTGATCGGAACGGTGGTTGCGTGCCTGGTTAATCTGTTGTTTATGAGAATGCGAAGCGTGAAGAAATCGTAATTTTTATAAGAATTTGGGAAAGATACTGATATATACGTTATCAAACGGATGATTGGTCAGAATAAAAGAATGCCGGTTACAATTATGAGATTGTAACCGGCATTCTTTTCTATGTGTGAAATTATCAACGAAATTCCATTTATTTTGTGAGCAGAAGCATGATATCGTTGCTTCTCTTTACGAATTTGGTCATATCATCAACCGAAAGTGGCTGGTTGGAGATTCTTGCCAGATCGTAGAGCTGCTCAGCGAACATTGGAACATGCTCGGAATCTTTATTCTCTAAGATGTATTTAACTAATGCGTTGTTTGCGTTCAGCGTTAATGTCTGATCAGCAGCAAACATATTCGGGTCCATTCCACCCATGCCGCCCATAGAGTACATCTTCATCATATCCTGCATACGTCTTCCCTGCTCGGAGAGTGTCAGTACGGATGCAACCTCATCATTCTTTAATGCTTCCACCTTGACGGTAAGCTTGTCGTTATTCAAAGTCTTCTTGAATAACTCGGAGAGTGTTGTATTCGCCTCGGTCAGATCCTCGGTATCATCCGATTTTAATGCATCCGTTAAATCGGCATCGATACGCTTGAACTGATAATGCTCGTTACGCTGCTCAAGCTGGGTGATGAAGGAAGTATCAATGTTATGGTCAAGGATGACAGCGTTCATTCCCTGCTCCTTGAACAGATTGATGTACTGTCCCTGCTGAACCTTATCGGTTACGTAGTAGACGGTGTCACGTTCCGGTTCTTTGTCTTCTGCAGAGTCTGCATTTTCTGTCTTAGCCTCTTCGGTTGTTTCAGCGGAAGCATCCTCGTCCTTTTTCTCCTCCTCAACCGGTGCGAGAAGTTCCGGAAGTGTCTGGTACTTGTCGTTGATATCTTTAAAGAGGATATAATCATTCATCTTATCGCAGAATTTCTCGTCTTTTAAGCAACCGTATTTGATGAATGGACTGATGTCATCCCAGTATTTCTCGTAAGATTCTTTATCGGTCTTGCACATACCGATCAGCTTGTCGGCAACCTTCTTGGTGATGTACTCGGAAATCTTCTTGACGAAACCGTCGTTCTGTAAAGCGGAACGGGATACGTTAAGCGGAAGATCCGGACAATCGATGACACCCTTAAGGAGCATTAAGAACTCAGGAATGACTTCCTTGATATTGTCTGCGATAAATACCTGATTGTTGTATAACTTGATGGTTCCCTCGATGGAATCATATTCGGTATTGATCTTCGGGAAGTAGAGGATTCCCTTTAAATTAAACGGATAATCCATGTTCAGGTGGATCCAGAACAGTGGCTCCTTGTAGTCTAAGAATACTTTGCGGTAGAATTCCTTGTACTGCTCGTCGGTGCACTCGCTTGGATTCTTGGTCCAAAGCGGATTGGTATCATTGAGTGGTACCGGGCGTTTTACAATCTTAAGCTTATCCTTGGCAGGAGAGACTTCAACGACTTCTTTCTCGCCGTTCTCGTTTTCCTTCTCCTCGGTCTTGGCTTCCTCATGAATCTCCTCGACAACAGTATCGGTATCAAGTTTATCCTCTTTGTCGATGGTTTCGTATTCTTCCGGAGCGTTTGCCTTGCTTAAATAGATTTCGGTTGGCATGAAGGAGCAGTACTTCTCGATGATCTCTCTTGCACGGTATTCGTTGGCAAACTCCAGACAATCCTCATTTAAGAATAAGGTGATTTCGGTTCCGACATCCGTCTTGGTTCCGTCTGTCATGTCGAATTCTGTGCCACCGTCACTTGCCCAGTGAACCGGAGTGGCACCTTCTTTATAAGAAAGGGTATCGATCGTTACTTCGTCTGCAACCATGAAAGCAGAGTAGAAGCCGAGTCCGAAATGTCCGATGATCTGATCGGCATCCGATTTATCCTTGTACTTCTCTACGAAGTCCGTTGCACCGGAAAAAGCGATCTGGTTGATGTATTCCTCAACTTCATCGAAGGTCATTCCAAGTCCGTTATCGATGAATTTTAAGGTTTTCTCTTCCGGATTGACGATGACCTGAATCTTTGCTTTGAAATCAGCAGGAAGAGAGTATTCACCCATCATATCCAGTTTCTTTAATTTTGTGATAGCATCGCAGCCGTTTGAAATTAATTCACGATAGAAGATATCATGATCAGAATATAACCATTTCTTGATGATAGGAAACAGGTTATCGCTGTCGATTGATAAATTTCCGTGTTTATTTGCCATGTTATGCATCTCCTTATCTTCGTTCTTTTCTTGTGCGATGTCTTAGGCTAAGATAATCGCAACTTATTTTCATAAGAAAGATGATATTACTGTAAAAAATAAAAGTCAATAGAAAATTAGCACTCTTTTTTAATGAGTGCTAACAACAAACGCGGTTTTATTGAATTTACGGCGATTTTTGGAATTCTAAAATCTTTATAAACTGGCTTTGTACTGGACTTTTCGTATAAAAAATGTTACGATTGCAGACGCGTGATGCGATAAGAAAGCATGCGCTGCCATCAACGGTGATGATATCCCTGGTTGTGTCACGGTTGGTAATGCATTTGATGATTTATGAGGTGAAATTTATGAGTGATAATAGAACGAAAGGCAGCATGACGGAGGGAAGCCCGGTCAAATGCATGCTTGCGTTTGCCATCCCGATGATTCTCGGTAATCTGTTCCAACAGTTTTACAATCTGGTGGATTCGATGATCGTGGGAAAACTGGTCGGAGCGGACGCGCTTGCCGCAGTCGGCGCATCCACGGCGATCACGATGCTTTTTGTTATGATCGCGGTAGGAACCGGAATCGGCTGCTCGGTTGTGATCTCACAGCTGTTCGGTGCGGAGAAGATCGAGGAGATGAAGACAGCAATCTCGACAGCACTTCTTTCCATCGTTGTCTTTTCTTTATTCCTAAGCGTTTTGGGACGTTTCTTAAGCCGGTGGATTCTGACCGTGATGGGAACGCCGGATAATATCTTCGATGGAGCGGAAGTTTACTTAAATATTTATTTTTATGGCTTTTTCTTCCTGTTTTTGTATAACGCATTTTCGTCAGTGTTTAATGCACTTGGTGATTCGAAGAAGCCGTTGTATTTTCTGCTTTTTTCATCGGTACTTAACATTGGACTGGATCTGCTTTTCGTAGGAAAGTTCCATTGGGGAATCGCCGGTGCGGCGTGGGCAACACTGATTGCGCAGGCAATCTCTGCGCTTTTGTCATTCCTTGTACTGTATCGCAAACTGAGCCGGATTCAATGTGGATTGTATCGCAGGTTTGACGGCGAGATGCTCGCCAATATGACAAGAGTGGCAATCCCGACGATCATTCAGCAGTCGATGGTGTCGATCGGAATGCTTCTCATCCAGGCGGCGGTCAACCGGTTCGGATCGGTTTTTATCGCGGGATATACGGCTGCCTGCAAGATCGATGGTATGGCAATCGTGCCGATGGTGAACGCGGGCAATGCGGTATCGACTTTCGTGGCGCAGAATATGGGTGCCGGAAAGCCGGAGCGCGCGAAGAAGGGTTACCATATCGGATTGATTATGGCGGTGTCGATCGGACTTGTGATTGGAATCTTCTTATTCTTCTTCGGTGATGTCTGTGTCGGAGCATTCATGAATGCAGCAACGGACGGCGAATCGATCGCACTCGGCGCGCAGTATATTGCAGTTGTGTCGATGTTCTACTTCGTCATGGGTGCGATGAATACGACTTCTGCAGTACTTCGGGGTGCCGGAGATATGAAGTGGTTCATGTCGGTCACACTGATCAATCTGTTTATGCGTGTGGCATTAACGTATATTTTTGCAGATGCTACCGCCGGAATGATCATTATGTGGGCAAATCCAATCGGATGGGCGTGCGGATTCATCGTTGCATATACGCGCTACCGTCAGGGTGGCTGGAAGAAAGTCCGACTGATATAATATAAAAAGATTAAGACAGAAACAATCCACATAAGCTTGGATGTGTTTCTGCCAGAAATAAAATAGAAATATAATTTTGGAGGATAAAAGAATGTTAGAAGCTGGAATCAAAGGAACAAAGGAAATTATGGTAACAAACGAGAACACCGCCAAGACTATGGGCAGCGGAACTCTGGATGTGTTCGCAACGCCGGCGATGATCGCATTAATGGAGAATACCGCGTATGAGAGCGTTGCCGCAGAACTGGAAGAGGGAAGCGGAACCGTTGGAACTGCATTAAATGTGAAGCATGTAGCAGCAACTCCGGTTGGCATGAAGGTGACCTGTGAGACAGAACTGATCAAGGTTGACGGACGTGCACTCACATTCTCAGTGAAGGCATTTGATGAAAAAGGCTTAATCGGTGAAGGTGAGCACGAGCGTTTCATCGTGTTCAATGAGAAGTTCCAGGCAAAAGCCGACGCAAAGCTTGCAAAATAATGTTATACGATAAAGATATCAGGGAGCCTCTGTTTGAATTCTTAGAGGAACGATACGGGAAAACGCGTTTTCTTGAGGAACAGGTGATGGGACAGTCGCGCGCAGATGTTGTGATGGTTCTGCCGGAGGCGCTCTGTGGAATTGAGATCAAAAGCGATGCGGATACTTACGCAAGGCTGGAACGGCAGGTATACGACTATAATTTATATTACGATTATAATATTGTAGTGGTCGGGACGAGCCATGCTGCGCACATCGAGGAACATGTTCCAGAGTGGTGGGGTATCATCACGGTGGAGTCGGAGGAAGATAGAACGGATTTCTATCTGATGCGCGAGGCGAAGGAGAATCCGAAGATGGAATGGAACCACAAGATTGAGATCCTGTGGCGCCCGGAGCTTGCGCATATTCAGGAATTGAACCGGATGTATGCATACAAGCAGAAGAGTAAGCGTTTTGTCGCGGATAAGATTGTGGAGACGGTGGAGCCTAAGATCCTTGCGGGGCAGCTTTCCGACGAACTGTTTGAGCGGGATTACACGAAGATCTGGGAGCAGATCCAGACTTTCCGCAAGGAGAACGGGCAGAAGCCGAGACGCAGGAGAAGACGCAGACGTGTGAAGAATGCTTAGGGGAAAGAAATGGATAAGCGTGTACAAATTTATATGATGACGCACAAGCCGTTCACGAAGCCGGAGGATCCTGTCTATGTTCCGGTTCATGTGGGACGAAAACCTTGGATTAAGGCGCATCCCGGCGAGAAATCACCGCTTCTTATGTATGTCGGGGACGATTCGGGAGATAATATCTCTGCGCAGAACTGTTATTACAGTGAGCTGACCGGAATGTACTGGGCGTGGAAGAATTCGGATGCGGACTATATTGGAATCTGCCATTACCGCCGTTATCTGCTTACGCATGACGGTGCATTGTTTGATCAGAGGTCTGTGCAAAAGGTTCTTTGCTCGTACGATATCATTACGACGAAGAATCTGCAGCTCAATTTCCCGTATGAAGAGGGCTTTGTACATCATCATAAGAAAATCTATCTGGATATGACGACACAGGTAGTCGAAGAATTATATCCGGAATATACAAATACGTTCCAGAGGCTTGTAAAAGAGAAACACACATATTTCGGCAACATGCTGATCGCGAAGAAAGAGACGTATGATGCTTATATGGCGTGGCTTTTTGACATCCTTTTTGCGGTACAGGCTCGCGTGAAGGTTGAGGAGGAGGACTCCTATCACAGAAGAATCTTTGGTTTTCTCTCGGAATTCCTTCAATATGTATGGATCGTGCACAACCACTTAAAGGTGTATGAATGCATGGTCGGAATGCTCGGCGAGAAAGCAGAAGTGACAGAGACAAAGGCAAGACTTGCAGAGTATTTTAAGGCGAAGGATTATGAGGGCGCAAAGCAGTATTTTCTTGCCGCAAAGAAAGCGCGGCCGGATCTTCTGATGGAGGCGTCCGATATCACAGGGGAGCTTCATCTGTGCATGGAGATTATCGCGATCGCAGGGCTTGAACAGGAAGAGTATGGAACGAATCTGCTTCAGGAACGATCGGATTTTGAAGGACTGATGCAATACGGAAATCAGTTGAACCGGTATGCGCTCACTGCAATCCGGGGAGAAGAGGAACCGGATCTTAAGGCGTGGGCGGATGAAGCGCATGTGAGTGATGTGGCGCTGCAGGCGGCAATTGCGGTCATGCGGGCGAGTGAACGGTAGTGTATCACAGAACTTCGCAAACATTCGCAGTCGTCGCTGCTTTGTATTTCGAAAAATGCATATTCTGTGTTTTGCAAACAACGAATTTTTGGTATAATACTCCCTATGATTACTAGGAAAGGATGAAAAAGATGCTCGAACTCAAAAATGTAGGGTTTCAGGCAGAGGATGACAACAAGGAGATCCTTCGGGATGTCAGCCTGAAAATAGACGATAAAATTGTCGTGATCACCGGACCGAACGGTGGTGGTAAGTCAACGCTTGCCAAGGTGATCGCAGGCATTGTACAGCCGACAAGCGGACAGATTCTCTTGGACGGTGAAGATATTACGAATTACAGCGTGACGGAGCGCGCTAAGGCAGGAATCAGTCTTGCTTTCCAGCAGCCGGTCCGCTTCAAGGGACTGACGGTTCGTGATCTCGTCACAATCGCAGCCGGACATGATCTGACGATGGATGAGGCGTGCTCATATCTCTCGGAGGTAGGGCTTTGTGCAAAGGATTACATTGACCGTGAACTGAACGCGAGCCTGTCCGGCGGCGAGATCAAGCGTATTGAGATCGCAACGATCCTTGCGCGCGGTTCGAAGTTCTCTGTGTTTGATGAGCCGGAAGCCGGCATTGATCTGTGGAGTTTCCGCAGCCTGATCCATGTCTTTGAGAAGATGCAGCGCGAGAACGACGGAACCATCCTGATCATCAGCCATCAGGAGAGAATCTTAAACATTGCAGACAAAATTATCTATATTAAGGACGGAATGGTCGAGAAATACGGACCGAGAGAAGAAGTTCTTCCTGGACTTATGCACACATCCAAGGCCGGATGCGACGTTCTTATGAACAAGATGGAGGATTAAGATGATAGATGAAATTGGCAAAAGCCTGCTGAAGGAAGTCGCTGATTTAGACGCGCTTCCGGTAGGAGCATACAATGTCCGTGTGAATGGAGAGAGCAGCGAGCGTAACACCACTGCAAATATTGATATCGTCAGCAAGACGGACAAGTCCGGCATCGACATCATCATCAAGCCGGGAACGAAGAATGAGAGTGTTCATATTCCTGTTATTCTCTCGCAGAGTGGCATGAAAGAGATGGTGTACAACGATTTCTATGTCGGAGAGGACTGCGATGTCACGATCGTGGCGGGATGTGGTATCCATAATTGTGGCGGAGGAGACAGTGCGCATGACGGACTGCATCGCTTTTTTGTTGGGAAAAATGCGAAAGTCCGCTATGTGGAGAAGCATTATGGTGAAGGCGACGGACGCGGCAAGCGCGTGATGAATCCGACAACGGAGGTACATCTTGAGGAGGGCGCATCAATGATCCTTGAGGCAACCCAGATTTCCGGCATCGACGATACACTTCGCAAGACAATCGCTACCCTTGCGGAAAATGCGACCCTTGAAGTGCAGGAGAAGGTCCTTACGACTGGGGAGCAGAATGCGGTATCCGAGTTCGTTGCGGACTTAAACGGAGACGGAAGCAGCTGCAACATTGTCAGCCGTACCGTGGCAAGGGACAAGAGTACCCAGCATTTCAGCAGTACGCTTAACGGCAATGCCGCCTGTAGCGGACATACGGAATGCGATTCTATTATCATGGATTCAGCGAAAGTTTCTGCAAGTCCGCAGCTTACTGCCGCAGACGTTGATGCGAGCCTGATCCATGAAGCTGCAATCGGCAAGATCGCGGGAGAGCAGCTCTTGAAACTGATGACACTCGGACTGACGGAACAGGAAGCAGAAGAGCGCATTGTGAGTGGATTCTTAAAATAGATCAACTAAACTGCATAAATTTAGTCATTGAATATATCAATTACTGTGATAAAATTCTATCATAGTTTTTGATATATTTTAATTTTGAAAGAAGGAACAATAAGAATGAAGAATTTTGAGAAGTATGAACGACAGTATTTTCTCCCGCCGGTATGTGAGTACGACTGGGTGAAGAAAGATTACATAGATAAGGCACCAATCTGGTGTTCTGTAGATTTAAGAGATGGTAATCAGGCTTTGATCGAGCCAATGAGCTTAGATGAGAAGTTAGAGTTCTTCCAGATGCTTGTGGATATCGGATTCAAGGAGATCGAGGTCGGATTCCCGGCAGCATCCGAGACGGAGTTCATCTTCATGCGTACTCTGATTGAGCGTGATATGATTCCGGATGATGTGACTGTACAGGTTCTGACACAGGCGCGTGAGCACATCATCAAGAAGACTTTCGAGGCAGTCAAAGGCGCACCGCACGCAGTCATTCATCTGTACAACTCAACATCCGTTGCACAGAGAGAACAGGTATTTAAGAAAGATAAGGCACAGATCAAGAAGCTTGCTGTGGATGGAGCGGAACTGTTAAAGAAACTTGCTTCCGAGACCGACGGAGATTTCTCATTCGAGTACAGCCCGGAGAGTTTCCACGGAACAGAAGTCGAGTATGCGGTTGAGGTATGTAATGCAGTACTTGATGTATGGCAGCCGGATGCAGCACATAAGGCAATCATCAATATCCCGGCAACGGTTGAGACGGCGATGCCACACGTGTTTGCGACACAGATCGAATATGTCAGCAAAAACTTAAAATACAGAGATCATGTTGTATTAAGCCTTCATCCTCACAATGACAGAGGATGTGGTGTTGCGGATTCGGAACTTGGACTTCTTGCGGGAGCTGATCGTATCGAGGGAACACTTTTCGGAAACGGTGAGCGTACCGGTAACGTGGATATCATCACACTTGCGATGAATATGTTCTCTTATGGAATCGATCCGTTACTTGACTTTGCGGATATGCCAAGAATCCGTGCAACTTATGAGCGTCTTACAAGAATGCAGGTTGGCGACCGTGCACCGTATGCAGGAGATCTTGTATTCTCTGCTTTTTCCGGATCTCATCAGGATGCGATTGCCAAGGGTATGGCATGGAGAGAGGAGAAGAAGCTTACGACATGGACGGTTCCGTATCTGCCGATCGATCCGGTGGATGTCGGAAGAACTTACGACAGCGATGTTATCCGTATCAACAGCCAGTCTGGAAAAGGCGGAATCAGCTACATCTTGAAGCAGAATTTCTCCATTTCTATGCCGGTTGCAATGCGCGAGGAAGTCGGATACGCAGTCAAGCAGGTTTCCGACGAGGAGCATAAGGAGTTATCTCCACAGTGGGTATATGAGATCTTCGAGGAAAATTATGTCAATCATATGCCTTACTTTACGATTGATGAGTGCCATTTTAAACAGAACGATGGAATTATGGCTGAGGTTTCTATTACACATGGTGGCAAGAAGACAATCGTAGATGCGAATGGTAACGGACGTCTCGATGCCGTCAGCAACACCTTAAAGCAGTTCTTCGGCGTCAGCTACGAGCTGTCTACTTATGAGGAGCATGCTTTGTCCCATGGTTCTTCTTCCAAGGCGATCGCTTATGTTGGAATTACCTGTGAAGGCAAGAATTACTGGGGTGTCGGAATGGATGAGGATATCATTAAGGCATCTATTTCCGCACTTGTTGTTGCAGTCAACAAGCTTCCTGCAATCGAGCAGAACGAGGAAGGACAGGATGAGCGCCTGACCGCAATGCTCAACTACATCCAGAACAATTATCAGGATGTCACACTGGAGAGTCTGTCGGAGCAGTTCCACCTTTCTGAGCCGTATGTATCCAAGTACATCAAGGATAAATCCGGTAAAACATTCGGAGAGCATGTGGCACATATCCGCATGAAGCGTGCGAAGACGCTGCTCAAGAATGGCAATATGACGGTTGAGAATATCGCGTATGCGGTTGGTTACCAGAATGTGGAGCATTTCAATCGGACATTTAAGAAGAGCTTTGATATGACGCCGATCCAGTACCGCAATGAGGCTCGCTCAAATTAGGGTTTGCCGCGCTCAGATTTGAGTTCAAACAGACGATACCGGATTATATATAATCTACGAAAATTAGCAGTGGTTTGTTTATAATCGACGGAAGTGGGATTTTCTATG
>UQRC01000041.1 GCA_900543445.1 uncultured Lachnobacterium sp.
GAATCAGATGTCCATAATCCTTGATATCGTAATTGCGCTTGATTGCCGAAGCGGTCAAATCTCCCACCATTGAAATCAAAGCAGCCACAGCTGCAATACCGGCAATGATCCAGATCTCAACCGTTGTCAGATTCATCTGTGAGCGGAATATAAAGCAGTATAACGCAGTAAGAAGTGCAGCCCCCGCAACACCACCCACAGCACCTTCAACCGACTTCTTAGGACTGAGCTTCGGTGACATCTTGTGCTTTCCAATCAACATTCCGACACAATATGCACAGGTATCGCATCCCCAAGAACATAAAAATACAAGGAACGCCAGATACAATCCTCTCTCCAGTGTACGGATCTGATATACAAAGGACAGCATGATGGCAACATAAAACAATCCAAAAAAGACTGCCATCACTTCACTTGCATGATACTTCGGATACGAAAACACAAATACGAACATCAGAAGAATCATAAATCCCATAAAAAGCATCATCCTGTCCGGAATAAAATTCCACTGGAGATCGCAGTAAAACACAATTGCCGCAAGATATCCGACTGCCGCCAGAATCGATTTCTCCACATGAAAAACGCGATACAACTCAAACATTCCAATACAGGAGATTGCCAGCGTTGAAAATAAAAGTACCTCTCCACCTGTGATAATGAGCATTAACGCAAGAATCACAAGCACGATACCACTCAACAGTCTCGTCTTAAACATAATCTTATCCTCCGTCTTAACATACCATCTTTACCGAATAAGTGTCTGATAACTATTCGCTCGTCAAACCACCAAATCTTCTGTCTCGTTTATTATACGCCTCTATAGCTAATTCCAATTCCTTTTTATGAAAATCCGGCCACGGAACATCCGTAAAATAGAATTCGGAATATGCAAGCTGCCATAACAGATAATTGGACAGTCTCTGTTCGCCGCTTGTACGAATCAAGAGGTCCGGATCCGGAAGTTCTCTCGTATCAAGATAGGAAGCAAATACTTCCTCGTTGATATCCTGAATTTCAAGCTTTCCTTCCTTTGTATCCTCTGCAATATGGCGCACTGCACGAAGCATCTCATCTCTGCTTCCATAATTGATTGCAATCGTAAGATTAAGTCCCGTATTGGTACTCGATGCAGCTTCCAGTTCCCTGATCCGCTTCTGAAAAGCCTCGGAAAGTCGTTCGATCTCCCCGATTACGCGCACACGCATATTATTCTTATCCGCCGTCTTAATGCAGGTCTTCAGATAACTCTCAAGGAGCTTCATAAGTGCATCAACCTCGCTTTGCGGACGATTCCAATTCTCCGTAGAGAAAGCATAGAGTGTCAGGTACTTGATTCCGAGCTCATCTGCCGCACGGCATACAGTCTCAACATTTTTCGCGCCAACCGTGTGACCATAATTACGAGGCATTCCTTTGCTTTTGGCCCATCTTCCGTTTCCATCTAAAATGATTGCTACATGTTCTGGTATCTTCATCTCTCACCTCAAAAAATGAAAGGGACATGTGCCTATGGCAATGCCCCTCAATATCTTTCTTATACCGTAAGAATTTCCTTGGACTTAGCATCCACTGCCTTGTCAACCTTTGCTACATATTCATCCGTAAGCTTCTGGATGGTATCTTCCAGATCCTTGATCTCATCCTCTGAGAGATCCTCCTCCTTGCCGACTTTCTTGAAATGATCAATCGCATCTCTTCGGATATTACGAACGGCTACTTTTGCATTCTCACCCTTCTTCTTGATGTCCTTCGCAAGTTCCTTACGTCTCTCCTCTGTGAGTTCAGGAAAAACAAGACGAATCACCTTACCATCATTGGTAGGATTAATTCCGAGATCTGAACACATAATCGCCTTCTCAATCTCCTTAACCATAGATGCTTCCCATGGCTGAATCTGAATCATGCGAGGTTCCGGAACGCTTACATTCGCCACACTCTGAATCGGGGAAGGTGTTCCGTAATAATCAACGCGAAGCTTATCTAATACATGTGGGTTGGCACGTCCTGCACGAATTCCGGCGAATTCCTCCTCGAGATTGGCAAGAGACTTTCCCATCTTCTCCTCAAATACTGCTAATCTGCTATCCATAAATTTACCTCCTAAACCGTAACCTTCGTTCCATTAAATGTTCCGTTGATTGCATTCACAATGCTATTCTCCTCATTGAGGCTGAATACATACATTGGAACCTTATTCTCCATACACATAACGGATGCTGTAAGGTCTACGACTGCTAATTTCTTGTCAATAACTTCCTGAATGGAAATCTCATCATATTTCTTGGCATCGGCATTGGTCTTAGGATCGCTGTCATAAACGCCATCGATTGCCTTTGCAAGATAAATGCCGTCCGCCTCAATTTCAATTGCGCGAAGAACCGTAGCGGTATCCGTTGAGAAATAAGGATGTCCGGTTCCTCCTGCGAAAAATACAACCATATCATGCGCAAAATATTTATTGGCACGATCTTTTGAGAACAACTTTGTCATAGATCCACACTCGAATGGTGTCAGAACTGCGGTCTTCATTCCAACGGAACGGAAAATCTCCGATACATAGATGCAGTTCATAACGGTAGCAAGCATACCAATCTGATCCGCCTTCGTACGGTCAATCGTCTCGCTGGTGCGACCTCTCCAGAAGTTACCACCTCCGATAACAATTCCAACCTGTACGCCTGCATCAACCAATTCCTTAACCTGCTTCGCAACGACTGTAACCGTCGGCTCATCAAAACCATGATGCTTGTCTCCTGCCAATGCTTCTCCGCTGAGTTTTAATAAAATGCGCTTCATATTTTATACCTCTTTATAACTGTATAATTATATCCTATCTGCCGTCAAAAAGTCCCTGGACATCAATATCCGCGTAGCACTGAGAACAGAATCCCTCGATAACGGCACCGTTATTGATCTGTACAGAACGAGACTTGATGTTACCCATGATAACTGCAGATGTATCAACAACAACCGGTCCCTGAACATCAATGTCGCCCTTTACGGCGCCTGCAATCACTGCAGAAGCAGCAGAAATATTTCCGATAATAACAGATCCGGCACCAATTTTAACGGTACCCGTACTTACTACCTCGCCCTCAATCTTTGCAACATCCGCAAAGAACTCAGAAGCATTGCTATTACCATTGATTGTTCCTGTAACTACAAGCTTACCGTTACAAGTCACATTACCATTGATCGTACCCTGAATATCAAAAGATCCATCTGATGCAATATCACCTGTCAAAGTCGTTCCTGTTGTAATAACAGATGTCTCATCCGATACGGCTTCCGGATTAATCGTTGTAGCCGGCTTTGCATCCATAATCGGTGCTGTATTTAAAGTGATATCGCTCATAGTTTTCTTTTCCTCCTGTGCTATTGCTGAAATTTCCGGCTCCATTGCCGTTTTTTCCTCTACCGGTGGCAGTTCTCTCTCAAGAGGTTTTACCTCTTCCGGCTCACTCTTAACCTGTTCTAAAAGTCCGTCAAGCTTAGAGAGTTCTGATTTTACGTCCACGTCCTCTCCTAACGTATTGACGACAAGGTCTTCTGCCTTCTCTTCCTTCTCCGGCACATCTGATCCTGGCATCATCTCGTTGACAGCCTGAGAAAAGTCCTCTTTGAAATCCTTAAATAATCCCATTGTTCTTCCTCCATTTTATATTTATTCAACACTATCCGCTTTAATATATTGAATAATTTTTGTATTTTCATCAATCGGCAGAATCGAAGCATCCATCTTCTGTAATGCCTCAATCATCGGACCTAAAGCCTCTACCGTTGTAGCCTTATCCTCACCATCATGCAAAAGCACAACCGAAGTTTTATAATTTTCAATTCCGTCTGTAACATTGTTCACAATATCATCGACTGTATAATCTCCCGATGTATCACCAGCCGAAACATTCCAATCAAAATACGAAATCTTCTTCTCATTCAACACATGAACAAACTCCGCCATATTCACATTACTAATCTGATTACTGCTTCCACCCGGAAAACGATAGTACAAACTATCCTCACCCGTAACCTTCTTCAAATACGCAGAAAGCTTATTGTAATCCTTTTCAAACGCTTCTGTTGAAGCATAAATCGTACTGTACTGATTGCAGAAAGAATGCATTCCAAGTGTATGTCCTTCTTTAACAATACGCTTATACACTGCTTTTGCCTCGTCCGATTTATCACCGGTAACAAAAAACGTAGCTTTCACATGATACTGTTTCAGCACGTCCAATATTTTATCCGTATTTTCGCCAGGTATCGAATCAAATGTCAGATACACCTTATGGGTATCTCCATTCTCTGCTTTATTATCTGCGGAATCGATTCCTGTCTCTACATTCTCATAACGGTTCACCTCAAGCTGTGTGTCAGTTGCCTTAGAATTCACAACACTCTCTGTATCCGTTTCTTTCATCACATTCTTCTGGGACGATTGTACGGATTCTGACAGACGATTTACCTTGCCATTCAAATGCACAACTGCAGCAGAAAGAATAATAATCGCGACTAACGATGCAATCATCCATATCGAGATTGTCAGAATGATCACATTCTTCATTCTGTTAATCCGTTTTCTCCGCCGACGTTGCTGCTCGACCGTTGCGGTATCATTTGTATTCATTATGTTCCTCCGCGGGAAATATCCTTTTTTATTTTACCATATTTTTATCTCTTGTAAAGAATTAATGGATATTTCGAATCAAAAAAGCTCTGAAAGCCATCCGCTTTCAGAGCTTTTGATCTCTCGATTTGAAAAATTAGCCTTTGATCTGTGCAGCAACTTCTGCGGCGAAATCTTCCTGCTTCTTCTCCATACCTTCACCAACTTCGAAACGAACCATCTTAGTGATTGTAAGATCCTTGGAAACAGACTCAAGATACTTAGCTACAGACTGCTTACCGTCTTCAGCCTTAACGTATGTCTGGTCAAGAAGGCAGATTTCCTTTAACTGCTTAGATACACGACCCTCTACAAGTCCACCGAACATCTTCTCAGCTGTGATGGATTCCTTATCAGCCATAGCCAGTTCTGCAAGCTGAGCCTTAGCAGCATCTGAGAGGAAGTTCCATACATAGTTCATATTGCTCTTGTGCTCTTCGAACTGTGCAATGTCATCATCGCTCCAAACTTTATCATTGATAGCCTTATCCAATAACTTGTTTAAGATAGGCTTTGGAAGTGTTGTAGCATCATTTAATGCACTGTCAATTGTGATCTCTTTGATCTTGGCAAGTTCATCGGCAGAGATATCATTTCTGCTGATATACTGTGGATTCATAGCAGCAACCTGCATAGCAATATTGGTAAGAGCCTCTTTGGAAGCATCATCAGCAGTACCGTTTGCAGCAATAATAACACCGATTCTTCCACCGCCATGGATATAAGAAGTAACAAGATCTCCTGTTACCTTCTCAAATCTACGAACAGATAACTTCTCACCGATTGTAGCTGTCTTCTCAACAAGTAAATCGTTCAGTCCGTTTGTAGCAAGAAGTGCCTCGATATCTTCACCGTTTGCTCCACCATTTAAGTCAGAAGCAAGTGCTGTATCAGCAACTGTCTGTACAAACTCCTGGAATGTCTCATTCTTGGCAACAAAGTCTGTCTCTGAGTTGACCTCAGCTACAACTGCAACATTTCCGTTTACAGCAACTCTTGCGATACCCTCAGCAGCGATTCTGCTCTGCTTCTTTTCCATCTTAGCGGCACCGCTTTTTCTTAATACTTCAACAGCGGCATCCATATCTCCGTTTGTCTCTGTTAAAGCCTTCTTGCAGTCCATCATACCTGCGCCGGTCATTTCACGCAGTTCTTTTACCATTCCTGCTGTAATAGCCATCTTAATTTTCCTCCAATTCTTGAATGATTATGCAAAAATTATTCTTCTACTGTCTCCTCGGCAGCTTCTGCGGCAACTTCCTCAGTTCCCTGCTTAGCCTCGATAACAGCGTCAGCCATCTTAGAAACGATAAGCTTAACTGCTCTGATTGCATCATCATTACCTGGGATTACATAATCTAACTCATCCGGATCACAGTTTGTATCTGCAATACCGATCAGAGTAATTCCAAGAGACTGTGCCTCCTGAATACAAATTCTTTCCTTCTTAGGATCTACTACGAAGATTGCATCTGGGATTCTCTTCATATCCTTGATTCCGCCAAGGTTCTTCTCTAACTTATCCCATTCCTTCTTTAATGCGATAACTTCCTTCTTAGGAAGAACATCAAATGTTCCGTCTTCAGACATTGTCTCGATCTCTTTGAGACGTGCGATACGGCTCTGGATTGTTCTGAAGTTAGTGAGCATTCCACCTAACCATCTCTCGTTTACATAGTACATTCCGCAACGCTCTGCCTCAGTCTTGATAGCGTCCTGAGCCTGCTTCTTAGTACCTACGAAAAGGATTGTTCCACCCTGGGCTGCGATATCAGAGATTGCATCATATGCCTCATCAACCTTACCTACAGACTTCTGTAAGTCGATGATATAGATACCATTACGCTCTGTGTAGATGTATGGAGCCATCTTAGGGTTCCATCTTCTTGTCTGATGTCCAAAGTGAACACCTGCTTCAAGTAACTGTTTCATTGAAATTACGCTCATTTTACTTACCTCCATTTGGTTGTTTTCTTCCATGTACTTCCAATCAGTTCACCACCGTAAGCGCATCATCCGGCACCGGTAACCTCCGTACATGTGATTAATTAAATTAAAAGCCTTTGGAATTATATCATACCAAAGGCTCTCTTGCAAGCAGTATTATTAATTTTCTTCAACAAAAGTGTCCGCAATCTCTTTTTCCGTCATTCCACGCTTCAAGGTATACGTTCCGACCTTAATCCGGTCATCATACCCAAGCTGTTGCATATACTTTCGGAACGTTTCCGCATCCTCTACCAGTCCGATCTGTTCCAGTTCTTCCGCGAGCTGCCTGCAGACCTCTCCCTTCTTGATCTCAACCGTAATTTCCTCGGATTCTTCCTTTTTATCTTCTTTTTTCTTACTTTCTGTATCCTTATTATTACCAGACCCTGTCTTGTCATCCGATGTCATCCGTGTGTCTTTTTCATCTTTCTGACTCGAGTCATCGGTTTTGTTCTGACTATCCTTCGTATTCGGCTTCTGGTTTTTATTTGACGAGAAATCTGTATCTGTTGACTGTGTGCCGGACTCCGGCAGCTGGCTGTCCGCTTCCGTACTTACAATTTCCGTCTCCGGCATGATCATTCCAAGTTCCGATGCGCGCTCCATAACAGCCGTATCATCCATCGTTTTGTTCTGCGAATGAAAGGATACCATCAGGACAATAGACGCAACAAGAATACCAAGACCGCATCCTCTTAAATAATATTTAAACTTCAACTGTCTCTTCCCCTTTGAACAATCCGATTACCAGTTTTACCTCGCCAAGACCAAGACCGAGTTCTCTGGCAATCTCAACATCCGAAAATCCCTGCTGGTGCAGCATCAGAATCCGATCATTATGATTAATCTGATCCTGATCCGCTTCTTGTCCGTCCGTGCCAAGTGATGCCAGAATCGCCTCATTCTCATCGATCGGTTTTGTTTCATTGACTTTCTGACGAACATCCTGCGCCGCAAGTGCAAGATTTTCAAGCACCTCATTCTCTGTGTTCTTCATATGTTCCGAGAATTGTTGAAGTTGTGTAGCAAGATCTGTAAGTTCCGTGTGCTTATCATTCAACATACTGTAGAGAAAAAGGATTTCATTATGTGTCTTGTTCATCGATTCGAGAACCGTGTTGGAATACTCATCGATTGCCATAATTTTCTCATTGGTTTCCTTCTCTAACGCACGCTTTGTTGTCTCCGTTTTATCTTCTACCACATCCGTAATCGCATCCTCAATCTGATCATTCGCATTCTTTAACTGCTTCTCCACAATAATTTTAAGCTCATTCTCGCTGAGGTTTGTAATGCTTTCAATATCCTTCGGTGACAATTTTTCCTGCACCAGAAAGCTGACCAACAGAAAAACAATTCCTACTATAATTAATGTAATTTCTACTGCTGTCATGCTTTTTCCTCAAATCTTGATATCAAATCCGCCTATATTCGTCTTGCGGATCACTCGTCCCTTATCAGCAGCTGCTTTCTTGCGCTTGGAAGAACCGGAACGGTACTGTCCGTGTCCTTTCTCCCTGGCATCTGCATCATTCTTCGCTTTATCACTATTCTGCGAATGAATCACCTGATGACTCAACACGTCCTCTCTCTGATCCACCTGCATCTGTATATTCTGCTGATCAACAACCGGCTTTGCATCCTCCTGAAGCTTATACATCTCCACATCATTTGTCCGTTGGATCATCGCCATATCAATTGGTCCAATTGCCATATTTCTTCATCTCATTTCTCAAATCTCTAAATCAGAGAATGCATCAGTCTGCAAGTATCCCCATATAAGAGCCCATCTTTCCCCGCATCTTGTTTAACGCCTTCGTATGAAGCTGTGAAACTCTCGACTCCGACACTTCAAGCACTCTGCTGATTTCCTTCAAAGTGAGTTCCTCGTAATAATACAATTCAATCACCATACGTTCCTTTTCCGTCAATATTTCAAGGGATTCCACCAGCGTCTGTTTTAATTCTGCCTCCTCAACCACTTCCTCCGGTCTCGAAAAACGCGATTGATGAGACTGATCGATCACAGGCTCCGGACCATTTTCCTCAAACTCATTCAATGATACTACATTGGTAACCTTAAGTTGTGACTGCCAGTTACACAACTCATCCTGTGATATTTCCAGCTCAGCAGCCAGTTCCTCATCCGTCGCCGTCTTTCCAGTTCGCATTTCTATCAGCTTGATTGCCTCATCCATTTTACGCTGACGTTGGCGCACCGTACGCGGGATCCAATCCATCTTACGGATCTGATCTAAGATTGCACCTCTGATACGAAGGCTTGCGTATGTCTCAAACTTCACATTCTTTGTAAGATCAAATTTATCAATCGCATCAATGAGACCAAAGATTCCATAACTTACAAGATCATCATAATCAACATTGTATCCAAGGTACATACTGAGCCGACCTGCCACAAGCTTCACGAGCTGCGAATATTCAATTATCAATTGTTCTCTGAGCTCCTGCGAAGGTTTCTTTCGATATGCTTCCCAAAGCTTTTCTTTATCAACTGTTTTCATCCAACCCGCTCCACATCATTTCAGGGATTCTATTCCTGCATTTCCTGCGTATCATCCGTCTCCTGTTCCTCATCGGTTGCTTCTTCCTGCTCCATCTCCTGCGGTTCCCCAAGATCTTCAAGATCCATTTCTTCCAAATCATCCCTATCCTGAAAACTGCGATCCAAAATCACACGGATAATCGATCCAAGAATATAAAAAATAATCAGGACAAGTAACAATTGTCTGGTAAAAGGCCAAAGAGGCTGTCTCATTTTGATTGCAATCACACAGTCAACCAGCCCCGCACTAAGCATAACCAATGCCGGTACATTATTTGTCTTCATTGTGTTTCATTCCTTCAAATGACTTTGATCGGCTTTCCCACCGATTTAATTGTAAAATCACCGGTCTCACAATCCAAAATAACCGTTCTTCCATAATTAAGCCCTGTATCCTGTGCCACAAGAGGAATCTTAAGTTCCTCCAGAACCAGCTTTGCTTCCTCCTCATTGCGTTCACCTACATGTCCTACCGAAGAGAGTCCACTCATCTCAAACATGCATGCGCCTCCCGCAATCTTGGCAACAAGACGCCGCTGATTGGCGCCAAGTGCAAGTACCTGCTTAAGCAGCTCGCGGATACCGGTATCTCCAAACTTTGCAATGTTGATATTATTTTTCAGCTTCGTACTGTCCGGCAGCATATAATGAACCATACCGCCCACCTTTGCGACCGGATCATATAACGTCAGACCGATACAAGATCCTAATCCCAGTGTTGTCAACGAATCCGGGGCTTTAGCGACATTTAGATCCGCCATCCCCACCTTAATCATCTCTCCCATAATCCCTTATCTCCTACAACTGAATTCCCAGAGATGAAAGAATTTTAGCATAGGAATCTTCTTCCGGCATAAGAATAAAGTAGCCGTTGATCATGTATTCATCCCCAAACTCCGTTTCAATCAACAATGCATTATTTCCATACTGTCCAAACTGGATTGCCGGTACACTAAGGATCGCTGCAGCCATATCAACTGCAATATGCGGAACCGACGGCGCAATCGTCATATTTGTCATTCCGGACAAGGCTGACAGATAAGATCCCGCAATAATATTACCGATTTCTTTCATAGCGGACAGATCCATCTCGTCAAACGGTTCCTGATTATCCAGGTCCTTACCCATCAGGCGATTCACCAGATAATGTGCCGAGTCCATCTTCATCAAAAACATCATGCTTCCTGATATATCATTGGACACTTCTAAGAAAATGCCGACAATAATTTCATCCTCCGGACAGATGGCAGACCCAAGCTTGGATGCCTCCATCAGTTCCACTTTCGGTACGTTCATATTGATCTGTTCATTTAACATGCTTGCCAATGAAGTCGTCGCATTACCGGCGCCGATATTACCAATCTCCTTCAGGACATCCATATACATATCATTCACATGATCCAGTGAAAAATTACTCATATATTCCTCCAATAATATATATAGTGAGGCAATGCCTCACTATACATTCTCCTTCTCATCAACAATGGAATTGATCTCAAACAGAGAGATAAGCTGGTCTCCGTTCTTGCCGATTCCGTTGATAAAAGAATCTTTAATATGACTTGAATTGATGTTATTTGTCTCAATCTGATCCGGTGAAAGTGTTACCACCTCACATACCTGATCGACAATCACTCCAAGCGATCCTTTTTCTTCAAGCTTCAAAATAATGATACGCGATGCATTTGTAATCACATCCTCATCAAGCCCCATTTTGGTACGGATGCTCATTACCGGTACAATCTCACCTCGCAGGTTAATAATTCCTTTGAAATATACCTGTGCTTTCGGCACACGTGTAATCTTCTGCATACGAACAATATTATCTACATAACGAATATCAATTCCGTATTTTTCGCTTCCAATCTGGACAACGATATACTGCTTTGTTTCTGTCTGTGTTGTTTCGATTTTATTATCTGCCATGTGCTTCACCCCCGTTACATCAAAGTATTGGCATCAAGAATCAGTGCAACTTCGCCATCACCAAGAATGGTTGCTCCGCTGATCAGCTTATTACCGTTAATGTACTTACCTAATGACTTGATTACGATTTCCTGCTGACCGATCAGCTTGTCCACAACAAGACCAACCTGACTGTCACCACGTTTTACAATGACAACGGTAAGGTTTTCCGGTCCATTCTCAAGCGGTTCGATATCCAGGATTTTATCCAGACGGATAAGAGGAATCACATTACCACGAAGATGGATCACTTCTTTTGCCTCTACGTACTTGATATCGGTAACCGGAATATTCTCAATATTCGCGATAGATCCAAGTGCAATCGCATATTTTTCATCGCGAACTTCAACCATGAGAGCCTGAATGATAGCAAGTGTAAGCGGAAGGCGAACCGTAAAGGTCGTTCCCTCACCCAGTTTTGTCTGTACTTCTACATCTCCGCCAAGCTGCTCAATATTGGACTTAACAACATCAAGTCCAACACCTCTTCCGGAAATATCTGTAATCTTCTTTGCCATAGAGAAACTTGGCATAAACAAAAGATTGATAATTTCCTTCTGTGTCATCGCATCCGCCTGCTCCGGCGTAATAATGCCTCTCTCGATTGCTTTCTCCCTGACTGCCTCTGTATCAATACCGTTACCGTCATCGCCGACCTGAATGATAACGTTATTGCCTTCCTGATATGCATTCAGGAAAATATTACCGACCTCAGGCTTGCCTCTCTGAATACGAAGTTCTGTATCTTCAAGACCATGATCGGCAGAATTACGAAGCAGATGCTGCAGCGGATCGCCGATCTGATCCACAACGGTACGATCCAGCTCGGTATCTTCACCGGTCATAACCAGTTCCATCTTCTTATTAAGTGTTCTTGACAGATCACGGATCATTCTCGGGAACTTATTAACAACACTCTCAATTGGAACCATTCGAACCTTCATAACCGATTCATGCAGGTTCGTTGTGATTCGCTCCAGATATTCAATCTGCTCATGGAATCCCTGATTGTTAAAGCTTCCGCTCTCTGTAGAGCTGATGGATACCAGACTGTTCTTTGCAATAATAAGCTCGGAAACCTGATTCATCAAAGCATCCAGTTTTTCAATATCGACACGCACCGTACGGTTCGTTGCAGGCTTTCCAACCGCAGCTTTCTTGGCCGGTGCCGAAGTTTTCTTTTCTGGTGCCTTTGCTACCGGCTTCGGACTTTCCGTCTTTGTAACAGCCGTCTGTGTCTCTTCCTTCTTTGGTTCTTCTTCAGGGGTTGTGAAATCAGTGATTTCCTCTCCTACCGCATCGGTAATCTCTGACACCTTCTTTGCAGCAGCAAGGATTTTATCAAGGCTCTCCTGCGAACCAATATAAAAGCTGAAATCCAGTTCAAATTTCTCGTCTTCAATATCCTGCGAGCTTGGGCGATACACAAGAATCTCACCCAGTTCTTCTACAGCCTTAAATACAAGAAATGCACGGGCAGCCTTAAGCAGACATTCCTGATCAACCGTCACCTTCACTCCGTAAATATGTAATCCACTGTCTTTGGCAGTCATCACAGCCTTAAGTTCTGAATGGCTCAACTCAAATTTTGCGAATTCTGCGCCCCCAGAAACAGCACTTGCTGCCGGCGCACTTTCCTGTGCAGCAGTCGCAGGAGCAGCCTCTGCCGGAGCCTCCCCATTGGCTTTTGCAATAAAATCATTCAATTCCTTGATAATAATCTCATTATCTTCCGTTCCCTCATCAGAGGTCGCTTTAATATTTTCAAGATATCCATCGATAGCATCCAGACACTTAAACAGAAGATCGATCATTGGACTGTCCACAGGAATCTTACCACTTCTTACTTCCTGGAACACATTCTCCATATCATGCGTCAAATGCTGCATTCTCTTAAATCCCATCGTTCCTGCCATACCCTTAAGTGAGTGTGCGGCACGGAACACTTCATTGATGGTATCATTGTTATCCGGTTCTTTTTCGAGTGCCATGATACAATCGCTCAAAGTCTGCAGATGTTCTGCACTCTCATCAATAAATATTTCCAGATACTGGCTTACATCCATACTATTTTACCCCCACATTCTTTATGATCGTTTTTGCAACCGCAGTAAGAGGAACTACCTCGTCGACCATTCCAGCTTCCGCGATCGCTCTCGGCATACCATATACCACGCATGTCTGTGCATCCTGTGCAATAACATGAATCGGTTTCGTCCGGTTCAATGACAAAATGCCATTGGTTCCGTCTGCTCCCATCCCGGTCAGCACAATGCAGATGATTTCATCGTAATCCGTCTTTGCAAGCGAATCGAACATAATGTTCGCACATGGACGAAGCCCTCCGATTGGAGGAAGATCATCCAGCTTAATTCTATGCGTGTTACCATGTGCCTTTACAACTTCCATGTGCATTCCGCCTGGTGCAACATACACATGTCCCTTTTCAAGGACATCGCCCTCTTCCGCTTCCTTGACCGAAACCTCACTCAGTTCGTTCAGGCGGTCTGCCATAGACTTGGTAAAGCCCGCCGGCATATGCTGCACAAGAACGACCGGTGCATCCAGATTTTTCGGCAAATACGGGATCACACTCTGTAACGCCTTCGGTCCGCCGGTTGAACAGGCAAGTGCAACAAGCTTTCTGTCTGTCCGGACAGGTCTGATATGTTTTGCCACACCTGCCGGTTTGAAAGTATCCGGTGTTGTCCGCTTATAAAGCTGTGTATTGTACACCGCAGTAAGAACAGAAAGTAACTGTTTCTTAAAATCCTCACCTTTGGCTTCAATCACATTGCCTGGCTTCGTAACAAAATCAATCGCACCTCGTTCCATTGCAAGAATGGTAACTTCGGCATCTTTCGTCGTTAAGGTGCTGACCATAACAACTTTGGCTTTGATATGTTCCTTCTGCAATCGTTCCAGTAACTGAAGGCCATCCATACGCGGCATATTTACATCCAGCACAACACCATCATAAGATTTTACCTTAAGTCGCTCATATGCTTCAAGGCCGTCTCTGCAAAAATCCGTTGCTTGAAAATCATCATCTGAATTGATTATATCACAGATAATTCTTCTCATGAGTGCAGAATCATCAACCACTAATATGTTTTTCTTCATTCAATCACCCAATTTCTTTCTTGCGAATCCGTCGCTCCTCCTCAAAAACAAAGCGTACGATTTTCTCTCTGTCCCTCAGATCTTTAAATATAAATTTTGCCCTGCAGCTATATCGCTCATTAGCTTCTTTTCTAGCCTCCACAATCTGACTAACTAGATGAAAGCACTCATCCGTATTCTTATTTATCAGCCGAAAAATCAACAAAACAAATTGTCCTGCCTCAAGAGGCACATCACCAGTAAAGCGTACACCTCCGCCACTGATATCGCAGATCATCGCCCTATGCTTTTGATCCATGTATTTTGGATCCTGAATTTCGACAAACAACTGCTCCGTTGTTTTAAGAGCCGCCACTTCCTCTGCAATCTCCAGAAACTGCATATCCGTCACAAACTCAATTCGAAAAAATTCTCTTCTCTGAAAACGTGCCGGCTGCTTCTTAAATAATACGCGAAGCAGATACAGATTATCCTTGCGATACCGCTCCTGAACAATGATATCACAACTGTATAGGCCTCTTCTTGTATAGAAAACAAACCGACACTCAGCGCCAATCTGCAGTAAAACCATACGACTGCCCTGCATCGGCATAAGTATTTCCATCTCATGATCCGAAAGAAATTCGCTCACATTGCTTTGGTATACATTTGCTTTCCGACCACCATTCTCCTCTGCATTCATCTGATGTATCAGTCGAATATCTATCTTATCACCTGGAAGTATGATATTGGAAAAATCCATACTCTTTTTCTCCTATTATGTTCCGTATAAAATCTTATTTATGTCCCATAAGAAAACTAGAAAACATCTGTCCGATTCCTCTTCTCATTGAAATCTGATTATGGGTTCCGTTGAGCAGATTCCCCGCAAGTACCTCAAAAGCCTTTGCCGATTTTGCGTTTGGTTCCAGAAGTGAAACCGTCTGTTGCTGGCGTACCGCCTTCTCAAGTGCCGCATCCTGCGGAATCATTCCAAGATAATTTAACTTTCCGTGCAAAAACTGTGACACGACGGAATTCAGCTTATCATAGACCGCCTGTCCCTCCTCCGTACTGGTAACCCGGTTCGATACAACATGGATTGTCGTGGAACCGGCAACAAAATTCGGATTTCGGTACAAAGCCTTAAGAAGCGAATACGAATCCGTCAGCGAACTCGGCTCCGGTGTTGACACAAGAAGTACCTCCGGACTTGCCATAACAAATTCAAGTACCTGATCCGATATTCCGGCACCCGTATCAATAATAATAAAATCTGCGATCTCGTTCAGTTCATCGATGGATTTCACAAGATACATGATCTGTTCTCTGTATAAATTGTTTAATCCGATAATGCCCGAGCCTCCAGATATAAAGCCGATATCCATTGGTCCCGGCGTAATAATCTCTTTGATGCCTTTACCACGGTATATAAAATCAGACAGATTGTACTGTGGAATTGCACCGAACATAACTTCGACATTCGCGAGTCCGAAATCCGCGTCAAAAATGACAACCCGTTTTCCTTCCTTGCGTAGCTGTACCGCAAGATTCACTGCAAGATTCGATTTGCCGACGCCACCTTTACCGCTCGTGACCGTCACAACCCTTGCCGTATTCTGATTGATCTGATTATGTTTTTTGATTACATTGCGCAGCTGCTGTGCCTGATCCATCACGAATTGCCTCCCAATAACTTCTTCACGATCTTCTGTGTGTCAAACACCTCGATATCGTCAGGTACATTCTGTCCATTAGTCGTATAGGACAGATCCGCACCGGAATAAAGCTTGATATTCAACAGGTTTCCGTAAGTTGTCGTCTCGTCCAGCTTGGTAAAGATCAGCTTATAATCTGCAATCTCCCGATAACTGTCCACAATGTCAAGTAAATCCGCATATTTGGTTGTCGCACTCAACACCAGATATACTTCTTTATTATACTCCTCATTGACACCGCCAAGCAATGCTTTCATGTCGTTTCTCTGCTTTTCGTTCTTGTGCGAAAAGCCGGCCGTATCTACGAATACAAGATCGTACTCAGCAAACTTTGCAATTGCATCATTCATCTCATCCTGCGTATACACGATTGACATCGGCGCATCTAAAATATTTGCATATACCTGCAGCTGTTCTGTTGCAGCAATACGATAGGTGTCTGCCGTAATAAAAGCGACCTTTTTGTCATACTCAACCTTATATTTTGACGCAATCTTGGCGATCGTTGTTGTCTTTCCAACCCCTGTCGGTCCAACAAAGAAAAGTACCTTTGGTTTATTTCCAGACAAATCGATGGTCTTCGGCTGACCAAAGCGAAGTATCAGCTTCTGATAGACATTGGAAAGGATCATATCAACGCTATTGCCCGGTCGGATCAATTTTTCGATTTCATCCAGAATCTGATTGACATATTTCTCATGCACTTCATTTTTCAAAAGCGTACTGTAAAGAATCCGGACAAAATGAAATTCTTCCGAAGCCGGTTTCTCCTTTGCAGATGTCTCTTCACTCTTTTTCTCTCCCATCGGCGTACGCGCAAGACTCTCCTCCAACCGGTTTGACAGATCATCAAGTCTTTGTTCGATCTTCTTTTCCTCCTGCACCGGCATCTGTTGATTCGCCGCACTTTTCTGGATCATTTCACGAAAATCATGCTTTGCATCCGGCTTCGGAATCTCAATCTTCTCATCTGCCGACAGATTAATGCTGTCATGCAGCTTCTTCGTATTCTGGAGTGCACGCTTCGGATTGACAAACTGTTCTTTTTCCTCCATCGCCGCAGTCACTTCGTATGTTGAATTCTTAAACGCTCGGAACAACCCCTTCGGCTTAACCTCTTTCACGTTCATAATAACCGCATTCTCGCCGAATTCCTGTTTTGCCTTCTCGATTGCCTCTTCCTCAGTTCTTCCCTGAAATTTGTTGATTGTCATTTACGCTGTCACCATCCCTACTGATTGCAGTTCTACATCGGATTCTACTTCATTATACGATACTACGATCAAATCTTTAAAATAATCTTCCGTCAGTTTCTTAAAATACATACGGACGATCGGTGATGTAATAATGATCGCCGCCTTGCCAAGTCCCTCGAGTTTTTGCGTCTCTGTCTGTACCGAATCCATAATTGCACGCGTTTTCTCAGGATCCATGGTAAGATATGCACCCTGCTCCGTCTGCTTGACACAGGACATAATCTCCTGCTCCACCTTCGGATCAAGTGTGATAACACTCGTCGTCTCATTGGCAGGAAAATATTTGTTGGAAATTGCACGTTTTAAGCTCTGTCGCACATATTCCGTCAATACATCCGTATCTCTTGTCGTCTGTGCATGATCTGCAAGCGACTCAAAAATCGTAAGCAGGTCCCGGATGGAAATGCCCTCTTCGAGCAGATTCTGAAGAACCTTCTGAATCTCTCCGAGTCCGAGGAGTTTCGGTGTAAGTTCGTCCACAAGTACCGGATTGCTCTCTTTTAAATTGTTAACGAGGTTCTGTACATCCTGTCTTGTAAGAAGTTCTGCAATATGGCTGCGGATTACTTCTGTCAGATGCGTAGCGATGATCGACGGTGCATCAACTACCGTATAGCCAAGACTTTCCGCACGCTCCCTCTGTGCCTCCGTAATCCAGATCGCAGGAAGATGGAACGACGGTTCGTAAGTCGGGATTCCGGTAATCTCCTCCTCGACATATCCCGGATTCATCGCCATATAATGATCAAAAAGGATTTCTCCTTCTGTCACCTGAATGCCTTTGATTTTAATAATATACTGATTCGGATTCAGCTGGATATTGTCACGAAGTCGAATAATCGGCACAACCGTTCCAAGTTCCAAAGCGATCTGTCTTCGGATCATAACCACTCGGTCAAGGAGATCTCCTCCCTGATTGACATCCGCAAGCGGAATAATTCCATAGCCGAATTCCAGTTCAATCGGATCCACCTGCAAAAGCGATACCACGTTTTCCGGCTTTCGGATTTCCTCGGCTTCTGTCTCCGCCTGCTGTACTTCTTCCTCGATGGTCTCCTCGCCGATATTATTGCTGATGCTTTTGCCGGCAACAATGAAGGCAACACCAAGTCCGACAAACAGTAAAAGGTTCAATGGAGTGGCAACTCCAAGGAAAATAATTACGGTACCAACAATATATAATACACGGGGCACACCAAACAACTGCTTAACGAGCACACCGGAGAAATCAGCTTCGTTGGAACCTTTCGTGACAAGAATACCGGTTGACAGAGAGATCAAAAGCGACGGAATCTGTGATACCAGACCATCACCAATGGTCAATAGTCCATATTGCTGGATTGCAGTAGCGAAATCAAGTCCCTGATTCATAACACCCATGACCGTACCACCGATCAGGTTGATGAATGTGATAATAAGACCTGCAGTTGCATCTCCTTTTACGTACTTTGTCGCACCATCCATGGCACCGAAGAAGCTGGACTCACGCTGAATCTTCTCTCTTCGTTCCTTGGCTTCCTGATCTGTGATAGCACCAGTGTTCAGATCGGCGTCAATCGCCATCTGTTTACCAGGCATTGCATCGAGTGTGAATCGTGCAGTTACCTCAGATACTCGCTCAGAACCTTTGTTGATAACGATAAACTGGATCAATACCAGAACAATGAATACAATCGTACCAACGACCATATCACCGCCACCAACGAAACTTCCGAACGTTGTAACGACATTACCAGGATCTCCCGTCAGAAGAATCAGACGGGTGGACGATACATTCAGTGAAATTCGAAAGATCGTCGTGAACAAAAGCAGCGTCGGGAAGAACGACATATCAAGAACTTCCTTCGCAAACAATACATTAAAAAGAATAATGAGGGCGATCGAGATGTTGATTGCAAGCATTACATCAAGCAGGATTGACGGAATAGGCACGATAAAAAACACGACCGCTGCCAAAAGATATAATCCAACTCCGATATCCGCTTTCTTTAACATCCAGATTCCCTCCTTTCTCTCTTTTTATATCCAATTATCTTGTTTGAAATACCACTGCAAGCACTTCCGCCACCGCCTGATACAATTCCGGCGGAATTTCCGCTCCTATATCTACATTGTGATAAAGCATTCTTGCAAGCGGCTTATTCTCTACAATCTCGATCTGATTATCCCTGGCAATTTCCTTAATTCTCTGTGCCAGATAATCTTCTCCTTTTGCAAGCACTACCGGTGCAGCGCTCACTTCGGCATCATATTTTAATGCTACAGCCAGATGCGTCGGGTTTGTGATGACGACATCTGCCTTAGGAACATCCTGCATCATTCGCCGCTGCGATACTTCCTGCATCTTGCGTCGCTGACGACCCTTGATCTGCGGATCTCCTTCTGTATTTTTATA
Organism: uncultured Lachnobacterium sp.; assembly: GCA_900543445.1. Lineage (GTDB taxonomy): Bacteria > Bacillota > Clostridia > Lachnospirales > Lachnospiraceae > Roseburia. Next base: position 19,655 of record UQRC01000041.1, read on the forward strand.
CTCATCCTTTACTTCCTGCTTGGTCATCTTCATATCATCATTGAATTTAATCTTCTGGTATGCAAAATCTGCAATACCTACAATCAGATAAACCAGGCTGATCTTCAGTCCGATATCAATGATCAGTGTACCAACCAGAGACAACGCCTGTTTCAATGACAAATCATACAAAATAAGAAGATCATTTACTCTGTCTTTCAAAGAGCTGTATGCAATATATCCGATGAGTCCGATTTTCACAATCGAAAGCAAAAGCTGAAACAACGAATCTTTTGAAAAAATGCGCTTAAATCCATTGATCGGATTAAATTTACTAAGTTCCGGTTTCATCGGCTTCGTCGATACTTTCCAGCCAACCTGTACAATGCTGATCAGTATCGTAATCGCAAAGCCAAATCCAAAGAAAGGAAGTACAATCAAAAGCCAGCGTATAATAACGCCAAAAAACAGGGATGACACTGCCTGTGCAGACAATGCTCCCTCGTTAATTCGTACAAAATCTGCCATTGAATTGTAGATCATCGGGAAAATATTAATCAAATTTTCTCCCACATAAGAAATAAAGATCTTAAGACACAAAAACAAAACAATCAGGTTGAACGCTGCCGTAAGTTCCTTACTTTTTGCAACTTTTCCCTCTTCACGGGCATCCTTCAACTTCTTGGCAGTCGCCGGTTCTGTTTTTTCTCCGCCTTCGCCATCCTTGGCAAACCACTGCAGATTCAATTTCATTATTTGATTATCAGAATATCTTTCGCTAATACATACCTTCGGCAATGAGTCTCACCATCAACTTTATCTCTTTTAAAATCATGTTTGCTATATCCGGCAGCAAAAATACTGTCAAAAAAATCACAACAAATCCAACTAGAACCTTAAGCTGCATACCAACGGAAAACATATTCATCTGTGGTGCAACCTTTGCCATAATTCCAAGCACACAGTTTAAAATCATAATGCAGGCAAAAATCGGCAGAAATATTCGAAATCCAAGTACAAAAATATCTCCCATATATCTTGCAAAAGTGTTCAACAGATGATCCATATCAAACGCCTGACCTGCAATCGGTATGACACTAAACGAATCCGCGATTGCCTGTATCAGATAGGTGTGCAGATTCGAGGTGATCATAAGGATCATAACCAGATAATAATAAAAATTACCAGTCAGTGTGACCTCGGTTCCCATATCCTGATTAAACTCAGCCGCCATAGACAGACCGATATCCATATCAATGACACTACCTGCAAACAAAACAATAGAATTACAGATATTTGCAGCAAAACCAATAAGCAGTCCTGTAATTCCCTCTTTCAAAACAATGACTGCATATCCTATAAGCCCGGTATATTCAACCTGTGAAACATCTGCAAACCCAGACACCAGAAGTGCGATCATCGCAGAAAGCCCTATCTTCACCTGATTCGGCACATTCGACATCCCATAAAAAGGTGCAATGTATACAAAGCAGGATACGCGAACAAGTATTAAGATAAAAATTTCAAAATTTTCCAATGAAAATGAATACTGCACCATATGTCAAA
>UQRC01000042.1 GCA_900543445.1 uncultured Lachnobacterium sp.
CTTTCAAGCGTCATTATGGCGTTAAAGATTCGGGCAAGATCTTACCTGGACATGGTGGGATTTTAGATCGTTTTGACAGTATGATCATTACAGCGCCAATCATATATTATCTGGCGCTTCATATTCTGTAGAGACACAGAATAGACATAAAAATCGGTTATTTTAAGAGAAACAATGGATGAAGAGGAATGCTTTATGAATGAAATTTCTAAGGTGGACACACCTTTAAAGAAAATTTCCATACTCGGATCAACCGGATCCATTGGAACGCAAACTCTGGAAGTGGTTGCAGAGCATGGGGATATTGAGGTGACAGCACTTGCGTGTGGAAGAAATATTAAGCTTCTTGAGGAACAGATGCGTCAGTTTCACCCAAAGCTTGTGGCAGTCGAGAACGAGAAGCTGGCGGAAGAACTTCGCGTACGCACGTCGGATCTCGGAATTCCGGTTATGAGTGGGATGGACGGTTTGATTGCAGTTGCGACAGAAGAACATGCGCAGATGGTTGTTACGGCGATTGTTGGTATGCTTGGTGTGCGTCCGACAATTGCTGCAATCGAAGCGCATAAGGATATCGCTTTGGCGAATAAGGAGACACTTGTTACTGCGGGACATCTGATCATACCGCTCGCACAGAAATGTGGAGTGAAAATTCTTCCGGTGGATAGTGAGCACAGTGCAATCTTTCAGTCCCTGCAGGGAAATGAACACAATGCGATTCATAAGATATTGCTGACTGCTTCCGGCGGACCGTTCCGGGGAAAAACAAAAGAAGAACTGAAAGAAATGCAGGTTGAGGATGCACTCAAACATCCAAACTGGAGCATGGGCCGCAAGGTTACGATTGATTCTTCTACTTTGGTCAATAAGGGACTTGAGGTGATGGAGGCAAAGTGGCTTTTTGGTGTAGAATTGGATCGGATTGAAGTTGTGGTACACCCGCAGAGTGTGATCCACTCGGCGGTGGAGTACGAGGATGGCGCGGTGATTGCCCAGCTTGGCACGCCGGATATGCGTCTTCCGATTCAGTATGCACTCTATTATCCGGATCGTCGTACACTTTCCGGAAAGCGGCTGGATCTGTTTGTATTGCGTGAACTTACTTTTGAAAAACCGGATACAGATACTTTTAAGGGGCTTTCTCTTGCATTTGATGCGATGCGGCGCGGTGGAAATATTCCTACGGTCTTTAATGCTGCGAATGAGAAGGCAGTTGCATTATTTTTAGACCGGAAGATATCATATCTGCAGATTACAGATATGATTGAGGAAGCAATGACGCATAGTACATTTATCCCGCATCCGAATGTGGAGGAAATTTTGGAAACAGAGCAGGAGACCTATAGATTTATAGGAGACAGGTGGTAATTTGAATATAGTTAGTTTGATCATAGCGTTACTGATTTTCAGTGTTATTGTAATTTTTCATGAGCTGGGACATTTCTGGCTCGCAAAGGCAAATGGAATAAGAGTGAATGAGTTCTCACTGGGGCTTGGACCTACGATTGTCGGCTTTACAAAGGGGGAGACAAAGTATTCTATCAAGCTGCTTCCGTTCGGTGGCGCGTGTATGATGGAAGGTGAAGATGAAGAGTCCTCCGATGATCGAGCCTTTGGCAAGAAGTCGGTTTGGGCACGTATGAGTGTTGTTTTTGCAGGACCGTTTTTCAATTTCATTATGGCGTTTGTATGTGCGTTTATTCTGATGAGCTGCATCGGATATGATAAACCGGTGCTTACAGGAGTGATTGATGGATACGCTGCGGATGAGGCTGGTCTTCAGGCTGGTGATGAAATCGTGAAAATGAATCATTTTTCGGTGCATTTCTGTCGTGAGATCAGTGCTTATGCAACTTTTCATGCAGGAGAAGCGGTTGAGGTAACCTACCTTCGTGATGGAAAGAAGCAGACTGCAACACTTACACCGAAGTATGATGAGGAGAATGGACGTTATCTGTATGGATTTGAGTACACCGGTCAGGCACGTGTCAAAGGCAATGTACTTACGAATATTAAGAACAGTTTCTATGAGCTGCGTTACTGGATCTATTCTACAGTGGAGAGCCTTAAGATGCTTGTAACCAGACAGGTTTCCGTCAATCAGATGAGCGGACCGGTCGGCATTGTGAAAAGTATCGGTGATACGTATTCTCAGTCGGTTTCGAATGATGGCTATTATTATGCAATTATGAACATGTTAAACTGGACGATTCTGCTGTCTGCAAACCTAGGCGTGATGAATCTTCTGCCGCTTCCGGCTTTGGATGGAGGTCGTCTTGTGTTTTTGATCGTGGAGGCAATCCGTGGAAAGAAGATTGATCCGAACAAAGAAGGCTTTGTGCATGCAATTGGAATTCTCTTGTTGTTCGCATTAATGTTCATCGTTATGTTCAATGATATTCGAAAATTATTTATGTAGTTATGGGATGAGGTAAAAGTATGACTAGACATAAAACAAAAGAAGTGCGGATTGGAAATTGTGTGATTGGTGGAAATAACCCGATTGCCATCCAATCGATGACCAATACGCATACGGAAGATGTGGATGCTACCGTCAAACAGATCAGGCAGCTTACGAAGGCAGGATGTGAGATCATCCGCTGCGCAGTTCCTACGATGGAAGCTGCGAAAGCGCTCACAGAAATTAAGAAGCAGATTACAATTCCACTCGTTGCGGATATTCATTTTGATTACAAATTGGCGCTTGCGGCAATGGAGTATGGTGCGGACAAGATCCGGATCAATCCGGGAAATATCGGAAGCAGCGATCGTGTGAAGGCTGTTGTAGATGAGGCAAAGGCGCGTAATATTCCGATTCGTGTCGGAGTCAACAGCGGTTCGCTGGAGAAGAATCTGGTAGAAAAGTACCATGGTGTGACCGCGGAAGGATTAGTGGAGAGTGCTTTGGACAAAGTCGCGATGATTGAGGATATGGGGTATGACAATCTGGTCATCAGTATTAAATCCTCGGATGTTATGATGTGTGTGAAAGCGCATGAACTGATCGCAGATCAGACGGATCATCCACTGCATGTCGGTATTACGGAGGCCGGCACCATCATCAGCGGTAATATCAAGTCTTCGATCGGACTTGGATTAATCTTAAATCAGGGAATCGGAGATACAATCCGCGTATCACTTACCGGAGATCCGCTGGAGGAGATTAAGTCGGCGAAGCTGATCCTTCGCACACTTGGACTTCGCAAAGGAGGAATTGAGGTTGTGTCCTGCCCGACCTGTGGAAGAACGAAGATTGATCTGATCGGACTTGCCAATCAGGTAGAGACGATGGTAGCAGAGTTCCCGCTTGATATCAAGGTGGCTGTCATGGGATGTGTGGTCAACGGACCGGGAGAGGCGAAAGAAGCGGATCTTGGAGTTGCCGGAGGAATCGGTGAGGGACTGATCATCAAGCATGGTGAGGTATTTAAGAAGGTGCCGGAGGACCAGTTGCTGGATGCACTGCGTTTTGAATTAGAACATTGGGGGCAGTAATATGGCAAAGCCTTTTAAGGAGGCATTCCCGACTCTGTCATTGGATGCGGAGCTCGAGAGTCTGTTAGAGACAACGGAAGTAACGAAAATAGGTGCGAATCATGATCACGATCATATTCGCATTTATTTGCGTGCAAAAAGACTGATCTTTAAAAAGAATATATGGAAACTCGAGGAGGCGATCACCTCACAGATCTTTAAGAATCAGAATGTCTCGGTCAAAATTATCGAGACATTCGAACTGTCGGAACAGTACACGCCACAGACCTTGATGGAGGTGTACAAGGACAGTATTCTGGATGAATTAAATGCGTACAGTGTGCTTGAATACAATCTTCTTCGTACGGCCGAGATGGAGTTCGACCAGCCGCATCATATGATCCTTACGATGGATGAGACGATCATCGCGAAGACTCGTACCGATGAGATTCTGGAGTTTCTGGAAAAAGTCGTGTGTGAACGATGTGGCATGAATCTTGTTATCCAGACGGAATTCAGAAAGCCGAAGGAGAGCAAGTACCGCAAAAATTCAGAAAAGCAGATTGCACAGGAAGTAGCAAGTATCTTAGAGCGCACCAAGTTTGCAGTCATGGGAGATGAGGGAGAACCGGCAAATAAACCGGAGGACAACGTCGAATCTTCAAAAGGGACTGCTACATCGAGTGAAATTGTCGAAAAAACTACAACAACAGCAACTCGTCCTGCAAAGAAAACGGAAAATGCAGGAAATGCTGCGAAAAAGAAGACTTTCGAGAAGAAGGGCGAGTTCCGCAAGAAATTTGATTATGACAATAGCAAGAAGTCGATGAATCCGGATGTGATCTATGGACGGGACTTTGAAGAGGAGCCGATGGATATCGAGAAGATCGATGGTCCGATCGGTGAAGTTGTCATTCATGGAAAGATTCTGTCGGTAGATACCAGAGAGATTCGTAATGAGAAGACGATCATCATTTTCTCAATCACGGACTTTACCGATACGATCGTGCTAAAGATATTTGCGCGAAATGATGATGTAAAGGACTTGCTGAAAGAAATCAGTGGGGGTAAGTTTGTTAAGGTCAAGGGTGTTGCGACCATTGATAAATTTGATAGTGAGCTGACGATCGGTTCAATCGTCGGAATCAAGAAGAGTTCTGATTTTACGACGATTCGTATGGACAACAGTGCGGAGAAACGAGTGGAACTTCACTGCCATACCAAGATGAGTGATATGGACGGCGTGTCGGATGTCAAGGATATCGTAAAACGCGCGATGAAATGGGGACATAAGGCGATCGCAATCACGGATCACGGTGATGTGCAGGCGTTCCCGGATGCCAACCATACGGTAAGTCCGGATGATGATTTCAAGGTGATCTATGGCGTTGAGGCATATCTGGTTGACGATCTGAAAGGTATTGTTACGGACAGCCGGAACCAGTCGCTGCAGGCGGATTATGTTGTATTTGACTTAGAGACGACCGGATTTAGTCCTGAGACGAACCGGATTATTGAGATTGGCGCAGTTAAGGTACAAAACGGTGCGATCGTCGATCGTTTTTCGACGTTTGTTAATCCGGAGGTCCCGATTCCGTTTCGCATTGAGCAGCTGACATCTATTAGAGACGATATGGTGATCGATGCACCGGTGATCGAGGACATTCTTCCAAAATTTATGGAATTCTGTGATGGCTGTATCATGGTCGCACACAATGCAGATTTTGATATGAGTTTCATTAAGAAGAACTGTATGCGACAGGGAATCGAATGCAATCCGACGATTGTCGATACGGTCGGACTGGCGCGAGTTCTGCTTTCGAATCTGAACCGGTTTAAACTGGATACGGTTGCCAAGGCACTTGGCGTATCACTCGATAACCACCATCGTGCGGTCGATGATGCGGCATGTACTGCAGAGATTTTTGTGAAATTTATTACGATGCTTGAGGAACGTGGTGTGACAACGCTTGATCAGGTCAATGAGATGGCATCCGCCTCGGTGGAAAATATTCAGAAGATGCCGACGTACCATGCCATCATTTTGGCAACCTGCGACCAGGGACGCACCAATCTGTATCGCCTTGTCTCGCTGGCACATATCAAGTATTACCATAAGAGACCGCGAATCCCTAAGAGTGAGTTCTTAAAATACAGGGACGGACTTCTGATCGGCTCGGCGTGTGAGGCGGGAGAGCTGTACCGTGCAATCCTAAATGGAAGACCGGAAGAAGAAATTTCAAGACTGGTTGACTTCTACGATTATCTTGAGATCCAGCCGCTCGGTAACAATGCCTTCCTTGTCCGTGATGAAGATTCGCCGATTGCATCGAATGACGATCTGATTGAAATCAACAAGAAGATCGTGCGTCTCGGAGAAGAATTTCATAAGCCGGTTGTTGCAACGTGTGATGTGCATTTCCTGGATCCGGATGATGAGATTTATCGTAGGATCATCATGACGGGACAGGGCTTTAAGGATGCGGATGATCAGGCTCCGCTTTATCTTCGTACAACGGAGGAGATGCTGAAAGAATTTGAATATCTTGGCAGCGCGAAAGCGGAGGAAGTCGTCATTACCAATACGAACCGGATTGCAGACATGTGTGAGCGCATCTCACCGGTTCGTCCGGACAAGTGTCCGCCGGTTATCGAGAATTCGGATCAGATGCTCAGGGACATCTGTTACAACAAGGCACACAAAATGTACGGAGATCCGCTTCCGGAGATCGTGCAGGAACGTCTTGAGCGAGAACTGAATTCCATTATCAGCAATGGATATGCGGTTATGTATATTATTGCGCAGAAACTTGTGTGGAAATCCAACGAGGATGGCTATCTGGTGGGATCGCGAGGATCTGTAGGCAGTTCGTTTGTTGCCACGATGTCCGGTATTACTGAGGTAAACCCGCTGCATGCACATTATCTCTGCAAACATTGCCAGTACAGCGATTTTGATTCGGATCTGGTAAAGTCCTATTCGGGACGAGGCGGTTGTGATATGCCGGATAAGATCTGTCCGAGATGTGGACGCCCGCTTTCGAAGGAAGGGTTTGATATTCCGTTCGAGACCTTCCTTGGATTTAAGGGAAACAAGGAGCCGGATATCGACTTAAACTTCTCCGGAGAGTACCAGAGTAAGGCACATAAATATACGGAGGTTATCTTCGGCGAGGGACAGACCTTTAAAGCCGGAACAATCGGTACGCTTGCGGATAAGACCGCATTCGGTTATGTGAAGAATTATTATGAGGAGCGCGGAATCCACAAGCGCAACTGTGAGATTGACCGCATTGTCGGCGGTTGTGTCGGCGTGCGACGGACAACCGGACAGCATCCGGGCGGAATCGTTGTTCTTCCGATGGGAGAGCAGATCTACACCTTTACACCGATCCAGCATCCGGCGAATGATATGACGGTTGATATCACTACCACGCATTTTGATTATCATTCGATCGATCATAATCTGTTGAAGCTTGATATCCTCGGACACGATGATCCGACCATGATTCGTATGCTACAGGATCTGACCGGTGTAGATCCGACCCAGATTCCGCTCGATGATCAGGCGGTTATGTCGCTTTTTCAGAATACATCGGCGCTTGGCATCTCGCCGGAAGATATTGACGGCTGCCAGCTTGGTGCACTCGGTATCCCGGAGTTTGGTACAGACTTTGCGATGGGCATGTTGATTGATACACAGCCGAAGGAATTTTCGGATCTGATCCGTATCGCAGGTCTGTCGCATGGTACGGATGTATGGCTCGGCAACGCGCAGACACTTATTCAGGAGAAAAAGGCGACCATTTCTACCGCTATCTGTACGCGAGATGATATTATGATCTACCTGATCAGTATGGGACTCGACTCGGAGGAGTCCTTTAAGATCATGGAGAATGTACGAAAAGGTATGGTTGCAAAAGGCAAATGTGATAAGTGGCCGGAATGGAAGCAGGATATGATCGACCACAATGTCCCGGACTGGTATATCTGGTCCTGTGAGAAAATCAAGTATATGTTCCCAAAGGCACACGCTGCGGCATATGTTATGATGGCATGGCGTATCGCGTACTGCAAGGTATTTTATCCTCTTGCATACTACGCAGCATATTTTTCCATCCGTGCGACCGGATTCAGTTATGAGCTGATGTGTCAGGGAAAGGATACGCTTGAAGGATATATGCGCGATTACAAAAAGCGTAAAGATACGCTTTCCAAGAAGGAACAGGATACGTTTAAGGATATGCGAATCGTGCAGGAGATGTATGCGAGAGGTTTCGAATTCCTCCCGATTGATATCTATTCTTCCCAGCCGCATCGTTTCCAGATCGTGGATGGAAAGCTGCTTCCTGCACTCAATACGATCGATGGTCTCGGCGATAATGCGGCGGTTGCGATCGCAGAGGCTGCAAAAGATGGTGTGTTCCTGTCGAAGGATGATTTCAGAGAGCGCACGAAGGTGTCGAAGACAACCATAGATCTGATGAGTGACCTTGGACTGTTTGGAGATATTCCGGAGTCAAACCAGTTATCGCTTTTTGACTTTGGTGCGTAGGCAAATTAAGGCTTGACGTGAATTCTCAGAGTTACGGCATCGGACCATATGATTATTTTATCGAAAAAATAGGAAAATCAGCTTCGGACTTGATTTCAGATAGACAACAACAAGTTGTTTTGTTTGTGCTATTAGCGGACACAATGGAACACCGAATCAGTTTCCTATTTGTTTCGAAAAATAAGTATGGCTCCGATGCCTGTAGCATGAAAAGTTTGGTCATTGAAATCATTCTCAGATCCTGTTATTTGAATAAGCTTACTGCTAATTTCCTTTTTTATTTTTGAATCCGGTATCTATGTATTAAAAATGCTTATCTGATGTACGACAAAAATTTGCCCCCATAGTAGATTAAGAGAATTGACGCGCGGTGTTATTTTACAAGTAAATGTAAGATTTCTCCGCGCGTGATTTATTTCTTTTCCCTCCGTCCGACAAACTGACCCTGAGAGAAAATTTGACTATTAGGTCATGGAAAAATAGGAAGGGTCATGACCTACACGGGTATAATGAAAAACAAGTCATAGAGAAACCGGAAACCGCATGACCAGAAAAGAAAAGTGAAAACTTGGTCAAGAGGAAGACTGCAATCTGCTTATCATTTTGAGTTGCTTGTGTTATACTTTGGTTCATGGTATGAGCCTACAATTTATACTTACAGAAGAACATGGAGGATTAGCTTTAATGATGAAAATGAAAAATGATGTTATTAAATGGTTTAGGGCAATGTGTAAAGTTGTGGTTTTTTGTTTGGCTTTTATAATGGTTTTGGAAATGATGGGGCGGGATTACGTTGCTTGTGCGCCAAGTGATAAGACGAAGAACATCACAGGATTCATGCAGGATCCGAAGAAGAACTATAACACGAAAAACAAGTACAAGATCGGGAAGGTCAAGGTTACCAGCTTCAAGAACCGGTATACAACTCCGGCAGAGCAAAAGAAGTATTCATACAACTTTAATAAAACTGAAGCAGAGTCGGTTCTTGGCTGCATCATGGATGAGCATATTTTTTACGCAGATGAATTTTTGAAATCGGGAGATGATTCGGCATACATTCTTAAGTATGTAAAAAAATACGACAAGAGTAAGATGGCTTTTCAGGCAACTCGGTTAAACTCATTTGCACAGATGATCGATATGCGTTGGAACAAAGTGTCTAAAGCATCAGGATATGAAATCCGTATTAAGCAGTATTACAACGGTAAGTGGACGAACTGGACTTATCGCAGGACTACAGCCAATCATGTAAAGTTATATGGCTTGGATGGTGCTAGATATATTGCATCTCCAATTTATGATGGAGCAAAGTCATTGCACAATCAGAGATTTAAGTATAGAGATGATGAGGTTACGATCGCATTGTCTACAGGATGCAAATATCGAGTACAGGTTCGAGCATATCGCGTTGTAAATGGTAAGTATTATTATGGTGCTTGGTCCGATGCAAATACGGCAGGTAAGCTTGCCCGTACACCATATACCACGATCGAAGTGAATGGTGGAGTGGTTGTTCCGTCATACACAATGGACATCTCAATCGGTCGCTTTAATTATGATTACCGTATTGGTGAGTCAAAGGATGAAAAGAATCCGTTTGCAACAAAGCCTACCGGATTTCAGATACAGGTAGCTGAAAATTCTTCGTTTAAAGATGCAGTAACAACAAAATATCCTACAGTGGACGCATCGGTACAGTTGACCGATATTGCCAAAGGAAAATTTGTAAGAGTAAGAACTTACAATGACAAGTCGGCAAAAACAGTGTATGGAGAATGGAGTGAAACCGTTAAAGTAAAATAGGTAAGAAAAGTAAGCAAGGAGCAGCGATTGCTGCTCCTTATCCTTACTTCATATGTATATATACGATATATCGATAAAAGAGAAAGGAGTAGTAAGGAAAATATATGGAAGGAGAGAAGAGAAACGTATGAATTTGAAAAAATATCTACAGAAATTTATCCTAATTTTCGGGTTGTCCGCAGTTGTGTTGACATCAGTGGATGTAGGAACGATTGTTGCAAAAGCTGACATTCTTGAGGATACCGCAGAGGATAATACGGAGGGTGAGGATGATATCAGTACCGGAAATAATACGGATGATAAACTCCGTGATGAGCTTTCAACAAAAGATTCAACGACGATCGTACATGATGGATTTTCATATTATTGGTATAACAACAACCGTCCGAATCAGAAAACAAAGAATGGATATTATCAGACGCGGTATGAATATCTTGATCAACCCAATAAACCTGGTATAACTATTGACAAAACCAATATCGATCAGTACACCCATTACGAGAACTCGGTCTTCAAGAAATACCAGGAGAACCCCGGACTCTTATACATGGATGCGTTCGGAAATATTGTGATCCAGTCCTATTCAACGGATCGTAACACCAACAACTTCTATCGAACGATTGGATACACCTTTTCACGAATCAAGAGCAGTGGTGTCCTGAATCTGGACAGCAAGAAGATCAGTAAGCGAAAAGAGGTTCCGGCAGATAAGTCGTGGCTGAAAGACGATAATTTCAACGTGGATGATGCAACGACAAAAGACTATGCCAAACTGTATGGTGATCCTGCAGAACCGCATCAGCTTAAAAGCGGTGATCGTGAGACATTTACCGTCTGGCTTCCGACGGAAGTAATTACAGACGAGAAGCAGAAAGCCTACTTTAAGTGGAGACATGATAGAGAGGGAACATCAGCGACCTACGTTCCACCCAGTGAATATCATAAGAGCCATTATGAAAGCCAGGAAGATAAGAGTGTTATTCCACTGGCACAGGCAGTATATCGTGTCGGAATTGTAAGCGGAAGACGCCGTTCCATCAATACCTTCGTATATGCCGCAGATGATCTTTTCGGAAAGTATAGCGACCTGAAAGCAGAGCAGGATTATCCTACATCCAAAATCATTTTTTTTGAGGGTTGATTCAGATGGCAAATCCCATGCATCCAGATGCTGTAACATCAGGATGTGATAGAGGCGGCAGTACCACATCTTAGTTGAGCGGTGTCTGCCGTCTTCTAATTTAAAGTCTAATTTCGGCGTGAGGCGAAGGTATTGCAGTACGTTCGCAATACTGTTAATTAGTTATGAAAGAAGGAATACACTATGGCTGAGAAATTATTAAGGGGAATAGGGGACAAAGATTACACGAAAAATGCGATCAGGCAGGTCGAAAGACCTGCCTGATTTGTTCATAACGAAATAAATACATATTTAGTCACGGATCGCACCCGGGTGGAACGGCTGGATATCACCAGGATTGGAGGTAGGGGTACGAAATACCTGCTGCGTCTGAAAATCGGTAAAGTAGATGTAGTAGGATGTCACATTAATGTTGGAGTAGGTTCCTTCTGCAAGTCTTGTGTAGCCACTTCCGTCATTTCGCATCATACATAATGCAGGCGTGTCTTTCGAATAATTTTGGTAGAAGATCGTGCTTCCGTAGATATTGTAGAGATCAATGCTGTCATTTGAAAGTGTGCGCGGATTGTCAAATTGTATGTTTGTGTGCACCAAAGCATTGTTCTGATTCACATCGAGATAATACACATCGCTGTCACCGGTCACAATCGGTTTATAGCTGTTGCAGTCATAGATCTGCTCAATCGAATCGGAAGCCGTATCGTAGCGGTACAGACATCCGTCCGTAGTTGTTCCGTTCGAGTAAAAATATTGTCCCAAAGCGCTGCAGGTAAAAAGAAACGAGTCATTTACCATCTGACGGTCTTCACCGTCAATTCCGACTTTGTAGAGCGTTGTTGCATGATCCTTGTCGTAGTGGAGATAATAGATATAATTGCCAACAAGGGAAGCATATATGCATGGATCCGGATCGAGAACGACCAGCTGCTTACCGTCGCGCCGGATCCGGCACAGACTATTGTTGTTAAAGGAGAAAAAGTTAAAATGCGTGCTGTTGTGCTCATTATTGCGAACGTAATAAACATAGTGGGAGTCCGCATTAATGTACATAACAGTATCATCGCTCAGCTTCGCAAGGTTGCTGCCGTCTAAATCCATGGAATAGAGCCGGTATTTGTCATCCGGATTTGCGAAGAAAACCGTTCCGTTGCTCTCACAGAAAAGGCCCGCATTATAGAGATTGCCGGCAGTGTTGCCGTTCACATAGCTTTCGTTATATTTTGTTTTGTTCTGATAATGGTAGACCACACTGAAAACGGAGGCTACGATCACAATCAGACCAATTGTAAGGATCACAGGTAACTTCTTCATAGGCATTCCTTTCGTTGAATATCTTATGTGAAAAGTATACATTTTGGTATATAAACTTGCAAGGTCTACTTGCCTTTTGATGGGATGTGAGATAAAATTTTTTTAGTAACAAAAGGAGAAAATTTATGAGAGATTTATTGGAAATTCGCGATGAAATAGATGAACTGGACAGTCAGATCGTTGCATTATATGAGAAACGTATGCAGCTGACTTCGGATGTTGCAGAGTACAAGATCAATACCGGCAAACAGGTATTTGATAAGGCGAGGGAAGATTCCAAACTTGCCACGTTAGAAGGAAAGGCGAGCTGTGCATTCACGAAGCACGGAATCCGCGAATTGTTCGAACAGATTATGGCGATGAGCCGAAAGAAGCAGTATCAGCTTCTGACGGAGCATGGAATCGTGTATTCGCCAGAGTTTGAGAAAGTAGATGCACTGGATTATTCGAATGCAAGAATCGTATTCCAGGGGCTGGAAGGCGCTTATTCACAGGAAGCGATGGAGATGTTTTTTGGGGAAAACTGTGACAATTTTCATGTAGAGACCTGGAAGGATGCGATGGAAGCCATCCGGATGGGAAAGGCGGATTATGCGGTACTTCCGATTGAAAATTCATCGGCCGGTATTGTATCGGAAAACTATGATCTGCTTGTGGAATATGATAACTATATCGTGGGAGAACAGATTGTTAAGATCGATCATGCGCTTTTGGGATTAGAAGATGCGGACGAATCTGATATCACGAGTGTATTTTCCCATAAGCAGTCGCTGATGCAGTGCAGTGATTTCTTAGAGGAACACAAGCAGTGGGAGAAGTTTTCCGTCAGCAACAATGCGGTGGCTGCGCGCAAGGTCAAGGAGGACAATGATAAGCATCAGGCCGCGATCGCCAGTGCGAAGAATGCACAGATCTATGGACTTAAGGTGTTGCGCAATTCGATTCAGGACAATAAGAATAATTCGACACGGTTTATCGTGGTTACCGGAAAGAAAATCTATACGAAGGTGGCAAATCATATCAGCATCTGCTTTGAGGTAAATCATGAGAGTGGTGCGCTCTATCATGCGTTGTCGCATTTTATTTATAATGGAATTAATATGACGAATATTCAGTCGCGTCCGCTTCAGAATAAGAACTGGGAGTACCGGTTCTTTGTGGATTTCGACGGAACTTTCGAGGATGATGCAGTGCAGAATGCACTCAGAGGACTTAAAGAAGAGACGATCTCCTTTAAGATTCTCGGTACATATTGAGACGTTTGTTTCAAAAAGGGGTGGGAATATGGCGATTCATACATTTGCAGCAATTTATATCGGTACTTACGATGTCAGCCTTAAGGTGTTTGAATTCTTAGACAAAAAGAAGGTACATCAGGTGGATCACATACGGTCACGCCTGGATCTGGGGCAGGATGCGTTTGGTGAGGGAAGCATCGGCTACGAGCATGTGGAAGAACTTTGTGATACGTTGGCGCAGTTTAAGGAAATCATGCAAAGCTACCGTGTGGACAGTTACGAGGTATATGCATCGGCGGTGCTGCGTGATGCAGAAAATGAGCTTTTTGTGTTGGATCAGATCTATCTTCGCACAGGATTTAAGGTGAAAGTGGTAAGCAATTCGGAGCATCGGTTTATCAGTTATAAGTCGGTTGCCGGCAAAGCAACTTTCGAGAAAATGATACAGACTTCCGCTGCGGTCGTTGATGTTGGCGGCGCAAGTATCCAGATTACCATCTTCCGTGACGGAAAGCTGATTACGACGCAGCATATCGAGACCGGTATCATGCGCATTCATAATCTGCTTGGAGACAGAGGACTGTCGCAGGCAAAATATGAGATGCAGATCGAAGAATATATGAATAAGAAGCTGGAGGCTTTCCGTGCAATGTATATGTCAGAGGACGTAGATTACGTGATCCTGATCAGTGACTACGCGATGGAACTGATGAAGCGGATGGATGAGACCGGAAATAAGGAGCGTCAGGTCAAAGGTGAGAAGTTTGTCAAATACATTGAGAAACTGCAGACGAAGACGTTAGAAGAAATTACGGCGGAGCTGAAGCTTTCCAATGACAGGGAGCCGCTTATCATTCCTTCCATGCTCTTGTTCAAGACACTTGTGGTAAGTGTCGAGCCTAAGACGGTCTGGGTGCCGGGAGCGAATATTCAGGATGGTATCGCATATGATTATGCGCAGCGGAATAAGTTATTATCGATTACGCATGATTTTGATGCGGATGTGATCTCTGCGGCACAGTATCTGTCGGAGCATTTCAACAGCTATACGCCGCACATTGAGGCTTTGTCGAAGCTTTCCACTAAGATTTTCGATGCGATGAAGAAGGTGCACGGACTCGGAAAACGCGAACGGCTTCTTCTTGAGGTTGCAACGATCCTGCATGATTGCGGTAAATATATCAGCCTTGCGGAATCTCCGGAGAGTGCATATCACATTATTATGTCTTCGGAAATCATTGGACTGACGCATCAGGAGCGGGAGCTGGTTGCATTTGTGGTTTTATACAATACATTGCCGCTGGATCCGTACGAGGAACTTTCGGATCATCTTACAAGGGAGGATTATCTGTGCGTGGCGAAGCTTTCCGCTATCCTTCGTGTTGCAAATGCGCTTGATCAGAGTCATAAGCAGAAGTTTAAGAATATTAAGATTGCCGTCAGAGAGAGAAAGCTTGTATTTACAGTAGAAGCATTTGAAGATATATCGCTGGAGCAGGCTTTGTTCGAGGCAAAAACCGTTTACTTTGAAAATGTGTACAGCATGAAGCCGGTTCTGAAAGAGAAGCGCGTCTATCATAGTTAGGAGGAGACATGGATACAAAGATTGATTTTAAAAATCCTGAATTTTACGAGAACCGGGAATTGAGCTGGATCAAGTTTGACAACCGTGTCTTAAGTGAGGCGCGTGACAAGTCGATTCCACTTCTGGAACGACTTAAATTTGTCAGCATCACTTCCTCGAATCTCGATGAATTTTTTATGGTAAGGGTGGCATCGCTGCAGGATATGGTGCATGCCAATTACAAGAAACGTGATATTGCCGGAATGACGGCAACGGAGCAGCTTGCCGCAATCAATAAGGCAACACGTGAGCTTGTAGATACGCAGTACAATACGTATACGCGTTCGCTCGTTCCGCTTTTGAATAAAGAGGGCATTTATCTTGTCGATGAACATGAGACATTGACAGACGAGCAGGCACAGTTCGTGGATCGCTACTTTATGGAGAGCGTTTATCCGGTGCTGACACCTATGGCGGTGGACGCATCCCGCCCGTTCCCGTTGATCCGCAATAAGACACTCAATATTGCGGCGCTCCTTTCGGGACGACAGAACAGTGATGAGACTGTATTTGCAACGGTGCAGGTGCCCAGTGTTCTGCCGAGACTGGTTCCGATTCCGAGTGAGGAAGGCACAACGACTTTTATCCTTTTAGAGCAGATCATCGAGCGCAACATTGGATTGCTTTTTTCCAATTATAAAGTGCTCTGTGCGTATCCATACCGAATTATGCGGAATGCGGATCTGACGATTGATGAAGATGAGGCATCAGATCTTCTGAAGGAGATCCAGAATAAGTTAAAAATGCGACAGTGGGGTGAAGTAATCCGATTGGAGATTGAACAGAAAGCGGATAAGAAGCTCCTTAAATTTCTAAAGACGGAACTTAAGGTTGCGGATGAAGACATCTTCCAGATTGCTGGACCAATCGATCTGACTTATCTGATGAAGCTTTACGGAATCGATGGATATGACCATCTGCGTTATGCACCGTACACGCCGCAACAGGTGCCGGAGATTGCACCGGGTGAGGATATTTTCGCAGCAATCAGGCAGGGGGACATCTTCTTACATCATCCGTATGAGACGTTTGACCCGGTTGTTGATTTTATCCGTCAGGCATCGATGGATCCGGATGTGCTTGCGATCAAGCAGACACTCTACCGTGTCAGCGGCAATTCGCCAATCATCAGTTCCCTTGCACAGGCGGCGGAGAATGGAAAACAGGTTACGGTTCTTGTGGAGCTTAAGGCGCGTTTTGATGAGGAACACAATATTGTCTGGGCCAAGAAACTGGAGCAGGCAGGCTGTCATGTTATCTATGGTCTGGTCGGACTGAAGACGCACAGTAAGATCGCTTTGGTCGTTCGCCGTGAGGAGGATGGTATCCGCAGATATGTGCACCTTGGAACCGGTAATTACAATGATTCTACGGCAAAACTGTACACAGACTGCGGTATCTTTACCTGCAAGGAGAGCATCGGAGAGGATGCGACTGCGGTATTTAATATGTTATCCGGTTATTCGGAGCCACTTTCCTGGAATGAACTGATTCTTGCACCGTACTGGTTGCGCGATAAATTTATTCATCTGATCGAGCGGGAAAAGAAGCATGCAATGCAGGGACGCCCGGCGCGCATTGTTGCCAAGATGAATTCTCTTTGTGATCCGGGAATCATTGAAGCGCTCTATGAAGCATCGGCAAGTGGAGTGAAGATCGATCTGATCGTCCGCGGAATCTGTTGTCTACGTGTTGGAATTCCGGGGGTGAGTGAGAATATCACAGTGCGTTCCATCGTTGGTAACTTCCTCGAACACAGCCGTATTTTCTATTTCCTGAATGATGGAAGTACGGAAGTGTATATGGGAAGTGCAGACTGGATGCCACGTAACCTTGACCGCAGAGTGGAGATCATTTTCCCGGTACTCGAGGATGCACTGAAAGAAAAGGCGCTTCATATTCTGGAAGTTGAACTGGCAGACAATGTGAAGGCGCGTGTTCTCTGCGAGAACGGGGAATATGAGAGAGTTGACAAGCGTGGCAAGGTTCTGGTAAACTCACAGGAGCAGTTCTGTAAGGAAGCCAGAGAGGCTGTACCTAAGGACGGTCCGGTCGGAAATCAGAGAGTATTTATTCCGGCAGAACCGGTTGAATAGATTTTTGCATTTTCTTGTTGACAGACGATAGGAGATGTGGTAAATTTTAATAGTTGTTAGAAACAAGTAGAGTATCCACTCTCACCTAAGCGCAATCGGGCGACTTAGAGTTCATACTTTTAACATGCCTTTATGTTAGACGTAATAGTGGATAGTCTGCCTATCCACTATTTTTTATTGGAGGTACAGAACTATTAGCGAGTTAATGATTAATGAACAAATCAGAGACAGAGAAGTTCGCCTGATCGGGGCGGATGGTGAGCAGATCGGTGTTGTTTCATCCCGTGAAGCACAGAAGATCGCAGATGAAGCTGGACTTGATCTTGTTAAGATCGCTCCGAATGCGAAGCCGCCTGTCTGCAAGGTGATTGATTATGGTAAGTATCGTTACGAGATGGCTCGTAAGGATAAGGAAGCCAAGAAGAAACAGAAGACTGTTGAGCTTAAAGAGATTCGTCTTTCACCGAACATTGATACGAATGATCTGAATACCAAGATGAACGCTGCCAAGAAGTTCCTTGCAAAAGGAAACAAGGTGAAGATCACACTTCGCTTCCGCGGACGTGAGATGGCACATATGAGTAGCAGCAAACACATCCTGGATGATTTCGCTGAGAATCTCTCTGATATTGCAGTGGTGGAGAAAGCACCGAAGATTGAAGGCAGAAGCATCGGTATGGTGCTGGCAGAGAAAAGATAACATTTTAAGGAGGAATAAACAATGCCAAAAATGAAGACTAGCAGAGCAGCTGCAAAACGTTTCAAATTAACAGGAACCGGAAAGTTAAAGAGAAATAAAGCTTACAAGAGACATATCTTAACAAAGAAGACAACAAAGACTAAGAGAAATCTTAGAAAACCAGCTATGACAGATAAGACCAATGTTAAGAATATGAAGAAGATTTTACCATACATGTAAGATTTTGTTAAGGAGGATATTAAGATGGCAAGAGTTAAAGGCGGTTTAGGCGCTAAGAAGAGACATAATAGAACGTTAAAATTAGCTAAGGGTTACAGAGGCGCTAGATCTAAGCAGTACAGAGTAGCTAAGCAGTCCGTAATGAGAGCCTTAACAAGTTCTTATGCTGGACGTAAAGAGAGAAAGAGACAGTTCCGTCAGTTATGGATTGCCCGTATCAACGCAGCAGCTCGTTTAAACGGACTTTCATACAGCCAGTTCATGCATGGATTAAAGCTTGCAGGTGCTGACCTTAACCGTAAGGTATTAGCTGATATGGCTGTAACAGATGCAGAAGGATTTGCTAAGCTTGTTGAGCTTGCAAAGTCTAAGTTAGCATAGTTTTGTTTGAAATTTGGACAAGATATAAGACCTCGGAGATTACTCCGGGGTCTTTTTTATTTTCTGCCGATATTCTTTTGGTGACATGTTTTTCTTCTTATGAAAGGAGCGTGAAAAATAAAATCCATTGTCA
The DNA here is from genome assembly GCA_900543445.1 of uncultured Lachnobacterium sp. GTDB lineage: Bacteria > Bacillota > Clostridia > Lachnospirales > Lachnospiraceae > Roseburia. Next base: position 18,676 of record UQRC01000042.1, read on the forward strand.
AAGCCGACGGAATTGGCGATCGCAGTAATGGAGAGCGAGGAATGCTGTAAAAGATAACACGCCTGCTTCATGCGAAAATCCGTCAGGTATTCCTTTGGAGACTGGTGCATGACCAGCTCGAAGGAACGGAATAAGTGGCTTCTGCTCAATCCAACATACGAGGCAATATCCTCGATCGTAATCGGATAGGAGTAGTTGGCGCTGATGTATTCGATGCTTTTCTGCACGTAGGTCTGTGCGGTGTTTGATGTCTCTTTTTTCTTTGCATCCCGAACGAGGAGGGAGAGAGTCAGATAGAGCTGACCGGACATCTCGACCAGATGCTCGAATTCATTGCCGCGGATCTCATAGATGCGGAGCAGATTTTTGAGGAGCAGATCTTTGTGTGGCACATGGTGGATATAAGGATGCGTGGCAGAGAAATCCGTTGCGGTCAGGATTGTTGCAGCGTCGCTTCCGTTGAATCCGACCCAGGCATATTCCCATGGATCGCTTTCGTCTGCCTGATAGACGACCTCGGTGTTGGGATAGATCAAAAAGACATCACCGGCTTCCAGATGATGGGTGGAACCTTTGACACGGTAGGAACCTTTGCCGGAGATAATGTAGTGAATCAGATAATGATCACGGATTCCCGGACCCCACTGATATCCCGGATCGCAGCGCTGGCAGCCGACATTATAGACACTTAAGGATACCAGTTCTTTGTCCGTTGCCTTATAAGAATTCTTATAATTTTCACTCATAGCACACCTCCGCATTTTTTATACAACTAAATTCAGTATATCCGTATATGGAAATCATACTCGTAAAAAGCCAACCATGCAACAAAATTATATGTTTTTTGAACATTTGATTCTGTACAAGTGCACCTTGTTGGGCTACAATGTGTGTAACAAAGAGATATGAATCCAGTAGAGAAAAGGAGAGAGTGATTATGGCAATTTTAGTTACGGGTGGTGCCGGATATATTGGAAGTCATACCTGTGTAGAGTTACAGAATGCAGGATATGAGGTTGTTGTACTTGACAACTTATCAAATTCATCAGAGAAGTCTTTGGAGAGAGTGGAAGCTTTAACCGGAAAGAAAGCGAAATTCTACAAGGGAGACATTCTTGACCGTGATATTTTAAATAAGATTTTTGCAGAGAACAAGATTGAGTCCTGCATCCACTTCGCAGGTCTTAAGGCTGTCGGTGAGTCGGTTGCTAAGCCTTGGGAATACTATAACAACAATATCGCAGGTACATTGACACTGGTTGATGTTATGCGTCAGAACGGATGCAAGAATATTATCTTTTCTTCTTCTGCAACTGTATACGGTGATCCTGCTGAAATCCCGATTACAGAGAATTGCCCGAAGGGACAGTGTACCAATCCATACGGATGGACAAAGTCGATGCTTGAGCAGATCCTTTCTGATCTGTACAAAGCAGATCATGAGTGGAATGTGATCCTTCTTCGTTACTTTAACCCGATCGGAGCTCATCCAAGCGGAACAATGGGAGAGAACCCGAATGGTATCCCGAACAATCTGATGCCTTACATCACACAGGTTGCTGTCGGTAAGTTAAAGGAGCTTGGTGTATTCGGAAACGATTATGATACTCCGGATGGAACCGGTGTGCGTGATTATATCCATGTAGTTGACCTTGCAGTCGGACATGTAAAGGCGCTCAAGAAGATTGAGGAGAAGGCTGGTCTGTGTATCTACAATCTCGGAACAGGTCACGGATACAGCGTTCTTGATATCGTAAAGAATTTTGAGGAGGCCAATGACATCAAGATTCCGTATGTCATCAAGGATCGCCGCCCAGGTGACATCGCAACATGTTATTGTGATCCGTCCAAGGCAGCTAAGGAACTTGGCTGGAAGGCACAGTATGGCATCAAGGAGATGTGTGCAGATTCATGGAGATGGCAGAAGAATAATCCAAACGGATATGAGGATTAAGAATAAGTTATAGAAGTTACTGATCGTTCAAAGTGGCTTGAGACATTGAATGGGTATCGATTCGTACCGGACAGTGTCTTAGGTCACTTTTGTTTTATGATATATGAATATGGAAACAAAAAAGACAGATGTAATTACACATCTGTCTTATAAAGCAGTCCGTACGGGAATCGAACCCGTGTTTCCGCCGTGAGAGGGCGGCGTCTTAACCGCTTGACCAACGAACCGTCTATTATACTATCAT
>UQRC01000043.1 GCA_900543445.1 uncultured Lachnobacterium sp.
GCGGACGTTTCTTTTCCATCATCTTGAGCTTACCCGGAAAGAATTCAGGGTCAGCAAAGTCATCAATCATATGCCAGCGTTTCACATTATTGCGGGCATAGCAATATGCACACCCCACTGTACATCCGATGACGATATTCATGTTTTGAATCTGATCTTTGATACAAATACTCATGATTTCTGCCACTCCTCAAGATTCTTTCTGATACGGTCGAGGCATTCCTCAAACTGGGTAATTTCTTCCTCCGAAAAACCTTTGTAGTAAATACTGCCCATTTTATCAGATACAGAATCGTATTCGTCCTTTAAGGCATGTGCTTTTTCAGTCAGAAACAGGAGTGTTTTCCTTTTGTCCGTTTCAGACTGAACACGTCTTATCAGCCCTTGATTTTCCATTCTTTCCAGCATCGTAGTAAGAGAAGTTATCGCTAATCCACATTTAATCGAGAGTGACCTGATTGAGATTCCATCTTCCTGCCACAGTACATAAAGAATACGCCCTTGGGCTCCGTTAAACGCATCAATATTCTTTTCGCTGAGAATCTTCTCAAAGATTCGATCTCCAAGTTGTTTTATTTTGGTAACAAGAAATCCGCCATTCATTTTCACACAAAAACTCCTATATAGTATTTTATCAAATAATACTATATAGGAGTTTTACTGTCAACAGTTTGTATGTCTAAGTAGAAGTAAATTCCGATTTTTTGATTTCTTATAAGGTATCATACTTCACTCTCTATTACAATAATTACACTGTTTCTCCCTTTTCTATACCATAGCAATATGCTTCATTGTAATCCCCCTTTTATGGCACAAAAAAGCAACCGGAACATCTCTGCTTCGATTGCCATAATAATATCATATCTTTTTTGTTTTACGATCATATCATCGTTAGTCCGCCTACTTCTCATCAACGACCTGGAAAACATAAAATTTTAAATAGTAAGACTCATCCGCCGCCCACAGAATCGGATGATCCGCTGCCTGTGTGCGGAATTCCACCTGACGAAGTCTCTTATGGGTTGCCTTGGCTGCTTCCTTGACCGTCTTGGCAAGCAGTTCCTGCGTCATGAAATGGGAGCAGGAACAAGTAGCCAGATAACCGCCATCCTTGACGAGCTTGAGGCCCTTCATGTTAATCTCACGATAACCCTTGATTGCATTCTTCGTCGCCTGACGGGACTTCGTGAAAGCCGGTGGATCAAGGATGACCACATCATACTTTTCGCCAGCCGCTGCAAGCTTCGGAAGTTCAGCGAGCACATTTGCACAGCGAAAATGCACCGTATCCTCCAGATGATTTAACTTTGCATTTGCCTCGGCCTGCTGCACGGCATACTCCGAGATGTCGAGTCCTGTCACCTCTGTCGCTCCTGCGATTCCCGCATTTAACGCAAACGTTCCCATATGCGTAAAGCAATCTAACACTTTCTTGTCTTTGCAAATGCGCTGCATCGCAAGACGATTGTACTTCTGATCCAGGAAAAAGCCTGTCTTCTGCCCATTGACCACATCGACCATATAATGGACGCCGTTCTCCACGATTTCGACATCCGTATCAAATTCCCCGCCAATAAAATCTTTGATTTTCGGCAATCCCTCTTTCTTGCGCTCATTTGCATCGCTTCGCTCATATACTCCACGAATCTTAATTCCATCCGAAAGAAGCGTTTCTTTTAATAAGGAAACAATCGTCTCCTTGAACTGCTCCATGCCAAGCGCAAGGCACTCTACAACCAGCACATCCGCATACTTGTCCACAACCAGTCCCGGCAGGAAATCCGCCTCTCCGAAGATGACTCTGCAGCAATTTAAGTCCGGCCTACCCGTCGTTCCGATTCCCGGAATCGTCTTCTTTGCTTCATACACTCCAATCACACTGTCATTGCCGCCCGCCATCACCTGCTTGCGGTAATCCCAGGCATTCTGCACACGCATCCGCAGGAACTCCGTATCAATCTCCTGATCGGCGTGCCGCGTCATCATGCGTATGCGGATCTTGGAATTCTGATTGATGAAGCCTTTGCCCATCGGATATCCGTCAAAATCGTGCACCGTCACAATATCTCCGTTCGTGAACGTACCAACGATTGTATCGATCTCATTATCGAAGATCCACGCACCACCGGCCTTGATTGTGCGACCCTCGCCCTTTTTCAAAGTTACGATTGTATGATTCTGCATCTGTTTTCTCCCTTAGCTTTTCTATTTCTTTTTGCGATATTTTGGATCAATTCCTATCGTGTAGACTATCATAGCCTTTCTTCGTTATGCAATGTCAATTCTGTATCCCATCGAAATCCACATTTCTCTGTGTTACCATTCCTCGCTCCATAAAAATGTAGCGAAGAATTGACTTCCCCATCTTATACTTTGTGAATTTCTTGCAGTCTAGAGACTGTTAGAATTTTGTTTGCGCTCAGCAATTCCCGTACACGGAAGTACGGGAAAGGTGGCATTTCGCCTAGATGGGGAAGCCAATTCGTCTACCACATTTCTAATGATGAGTGTAACACAGAAAAATAAGGATTTCCAGCACTCCCCATTGTTTTTGAGAATCAAAAATGGTATAATGTTGTTAAATTATTAACGAAGTAAAGTTACTTCACTTTAAGACAAATAAGGAGGTCTTACGAATGGATTTTTCAGAGGAATACAGACAGAAACTGGTTTCTGCTGATGAAGCTGTCAAAGTGATCAAATCCGGTGACTGGGTTGATTACGGCTGGTGTACCAATACCGTAGACGCTTTGGATAAGGCGCTTGCGAAGCGTACTGATGAATTGAAGAACGTGAATTTACGTGGTGGTATTTTACTTAAACCACTTGCAGTGTTTGATCGTGAAGATGCCGGTGAGCATTTTACATGGAACTCTTGGCATATGGGTGGATACGAGCGTAAGCTGATCAATCGTGGATGCGCATACTACTCACCGATCCGCTACTCTGAGCTTCCTCGCTACTACCGTGAGCTGGATTGCCCGGACGATGTTGCTATGTTTCAGGTTGCTCCGATGGATAAGCACGGATACTTTAACTTTGGACCGAGTGCTTCTCATCTCGGTGCAATGTGTGAGACAGCAAAATACATTATCGTTGAAGTAAATGAGAATATGCCTCGCTGCCTCGGTGGAACCGAGAACGGTGTACATATCTCTCAGGTTAACGCGATCGTAGAGGGCGAGAACCCGCCAATCGGTGAGCTCGGTGGTGGCGGAGCTGCAACAGAGGTCGATAAGACCGTTGCACGTCTGATCGTAGACCAGATTCCGAACGGTGCCTGCTTACAGCTTGGTATCGGTGGTATGCCAAATGCCGTTGGTTCTCTGATCGCAGAATCCGACTTAAAAGACCTCGGTGTACATACAGAGATGTACGTCGACGCATTCGTTGATATTGCTAAGGCTGGCAAGATCACTGGTGCGCACAAGAACATCGACCGTTACCGCCAGGTATATGGTTTCGGTGCCGGAACCAAGAAGATGTATGACTATCTGGATGAGAATCCTGAGCTTATGAGTGCTCCGGTAAGTTATACCAACGATATCCGTTCCATCGCTGCTTTGGATAACTTCATCTCAATCAACAACTGTGTGGATATCGACCTCTTCGGTCAGGTAAGTTCCGAGTCTTCCGGAACCAAGCACATCAGTGGTGCCGGCGGACAGCTTGACTTTGTTTTAGGTGCTTATCTCTCAAATGGTGGTAAGAGCTTTATCTGCTGCTCTTCAACCTTTACCGACAAGCAGGGTGTGATGCATTCCAGAATCCGTCCGACACTTGCAGAGGGATCCATCGTTACGGATACCCGTGCCAATACGCACTATGTTGTTACCGAGTACGGTATGGTCAATGTGAAGGGATTATCCTCCTGGCAGAAGGCTGAAGCACTCATCTCCATCGCACATCCGGACTTCCGTGATGACCTCATCAAGGAAGCTGAGAAAATGCATATTTGGAGACGCTCGAACAAGTAGTCACAGTTTGTTCACAATTTATTCATATTGCATTAAAACCCCAACTTTGTTGGGGTTTTTTTATAAATTTTACCTCTTGCTTTTGTGCACTTTTTTGGGTAATGTATATGTCGAGTTAGGAGGAGGTAAAAATGAAGAAAATTTTACGTAACATCAAAGCAAAACTCTTTACTAAAGTAGAAAAACAACATTCAGAAGAATATCTTCGCAGAATCGCTTTTTTTAATAAATATTCCTTATTATTCCATGCACTGCTGTCTTGTGGCATCGTATTTGTGGTAGAGATTCTTTCGCGAAGGAACTTCTTATCCGCCTGTTCGTTTGTAGGCGGTCACACGGGTGCGTTCCTTTTTAACGCATTTATCGTGTTTGCATCACTTTCCCTGGTATATCTGTTCCGCAGGAGAGCATTCTTTCGAATTATCATCAGCGGATTCTGGATCATCCTTGGAATTATCAATGGATGCATTCTCTCGAATCGTGTAACACCGTTCGGCTTTACCGATCTGAAATGTATCAATGATCTGTTCGCGATGAACAATACGAACTATTTTACTGCAGAAGAAGCAACGATCGTTGTCATCGGATTAGGCCTTTTTGCTTTATTCTGCGCGGTTCTTTTTATCAAGGGACCTCGTTATCAGGGAAGAATTCACAAGATTGTAGTTCTTGCATCAATCGTATCCGTGATGTTTATCGGACTTCCGGTTACTACATCCGCTGCACAGAATGCCAATGTTGTTGCAAGCTACTTTTCAAACATTGCGCAGGGTTATGAAAATTATGGATTTATCTATGGTTTCTCATCCAGCGTTGTGGATCGAGGCATGAGCAAACCGGATGATTACACCGAGGAACATGTTGCAGAGATTACGGACAAAGCAGAAAGCACGAAGCAGGAAACTACGGTAACAAAGGATGACGCACCGAACATCATCTGCGTCCTTCTTGAGTCCTTCTGTGATCCGGACGAGATCAAGTTCCTTCATTATAATGATGATCCGATTCCAACCTTCCACAAGCTGGAGGAGAATTATTCTACCGGATACCTTACTGTACCGGTTGTCGGCGCAGGTACTGCCAATTCTGAGTTTGAAGTATTGACCGGAATGAGCATGCAGTACTTCGGAACCGGAGAGTATCCTTATAAAACAATCTTAAAGAAGACGGATTGTGAAAGTACTGCTGCAGATCTTGCATCCATCGGATACGGTACACATGCAGTACATAACAACGGTGGTAACTTCTACAGCCGTGTGAACGCTTTTTCTATGATGGGATTTGATACCTTCACAAGTAAGGAATTAATGAACATCCAGACGTATACACCAAACGGAAGCTGGGCAACCGATGACATTCTTGTCGATGAAACAATCAAGACATTGGATTCCACTCCAAATCAGCCGGATTTCACTTATACTATTACGGTTGGTACACACGGTGATTACCCGAAGGAGCAGGTGATTGAAAATCCTAAGTACACTGCAAACGGTGCTTTCGACGAAGAGACAAGAAATCAGTGGACTTACTACATTAACCAGTTAAACGAGGTCGATACTTTTATGGCTGACCTCATCGACAAGGTAAGCAAGCGCGATGAGAATACCGTGATCGTATTCTTCGGTGATCACCTCCCAACCATGGGACTTCAGGATTCCGATATGCGTTCCGGTGATATCTATAAGACAAAATATGTTACCTGGAACAACATGGGACTTGAGAAACAGGATGCTGACCTCTATGCATACCAGCTGATGGCAAGCATCACGAATTCCGTTGGAATTCACGAGGGAACCATTCTTAACTACCATCAGACACAGATGAATTCTTCTGATTATCTTGATGGTCTTGAGAACCTCCAGTACGACATCCTCTACGGAGATCGTTACTGCTACAATGGTGAGGATAAATATCCTGCAACCGATATTGTCATGGGAATTGATCCGGTTACCGTTGATAGCGCTACCAATTCCATCGGTGATTCCGAGGTTATCATCCGCGGATCGAACTTCACCAAGTGGAGTAAAGTATTTGTCAATGGAAGCAAGGTCAATACGATCTTCAGTGGTCCGAACTGTCTGATCATCAGCAAAGATGCCATCTCTGACGGAGATACACTTCAGGTAAATCAGATGGGATCCAACAATACGGTATTCCGTTCATCCAACACACTGACCTATTCCGATTCGGACGTGGTCGATACACAGGCTCCGGTTGACGGAACGGAAGTTGACACAACTGCCGACACTCAGAACTCTGAGTCTGCCGAATAAAATGCAATTTACTTGTTTTGATAGTTAATTAGATTATTGTGTCTGTGAATAGAGGAATTTGCAGACAACAAAAAAGATGTCCGATTGGACATCTTTTTTGTTTGTCTTATACTAGATATTTTTCAATACATTGACTGCTTCATCCAGATAATTGTTCTCCATCTGATAGAACTCTCCGGCATCTGCCTTCTGGGCAAACGCAGGATCTAATGGAAGCTTACCAAGCACCTTCGTTCCAAGTGACGCTGCCGCCTCATCAATGTGGCTTTCACCAAAAAGCGAAATATGCTTGCCACAGTCCGGGCATTTCAGATAACTAAAGTTCTCCACAACACCAAGTACCGGTATATGCATCATATTTGCCATGTTAAAGGCTTTCTTTACGATCATCTGAACTAATTCCTGTGGAGACGTTACAATGACGATTCCGTCCACTGGAAGCGACTGGAATACGGTGAGCGGAACATCACCGGTTCCTGGCGGCATATCGACAAACAGATAATCAACATCGCCCCATACGGTTTCATTCCAGAACTGCTTGACCGCACCTGCGATCACCGGTCCTCTCCATACAACGGGAGCTTCTTCGTCTTCCATCAGAAGGTTGATGGAAACGATCTTAATTCCATCCGGAGTCTCATAAGGGTACATTCCCCTCTCGTCTCCGACTAACTGACCATGTGCTCCGAACATCTTCGGAATAGATGGTCCTGTGATATCGGCATCTAAGATACCGACCTTATATCCAGCTTTGGCCATCTGTGCGGCAAGCGAAGCGGTAACAAAGGACTTACCGACGCCTCCTTTACCACTGACAACTCCAATGACATGTTTTACATCGGAATATGCATTCATTGGCTCCTGCATACTCTGTGGATTCTGCTTACTCGGGCATCCGTCGCAGCTTTCTCTGCTGCAGGAAGATGCACCACTACAATTTGCATTCTCCGGCATTTTTACTTCTCTCCTTTTCAATTTCTATTCTATATGATAAGTTCCCTCCACGCATTCGCAAAACGGAACCTAATAGTCACCTTGTTAATACAGGCTTCCGAAACGAGAAAATGGGTAGTAGATCATATAAGCTTTACCGATAATCTCATCCTTCGTCACGTATGTATTGTCCCAGTATCTTGCGTCATAAGAATCATTACGATTGTCTCCCATGACAAAGTAGCAATCCTCCGGCACCTCAAATTCAAACGGTCCGGTTGCGGTCACCCAATCCTCCTTGAGGTAGTCTTCCTCAAGCGGTACCTCCGAATCGTTGATATAAACCTTGGCTTCCTTGATCGTCACCTTTTCGCCCGGAAGACCGATGATACGCTTTACATATTTCTCGGATTCATCGTCCGGAAATTTGAAGATTATGATATCACCGCGGCGCGGCTCTGTAAAGTTGTATGCGATACGAAGTCCGAACAGATCATCGCCCGGTTCGATCGTGTGCTCCATAGAGCCGGTCGGAACCGTCGCATTGATAATAATGTAATTCTTCAGCACCAGCGCAAGTGCAATCGCAATCACAAACGTCATGCACCAGCTTAGCACTTCACGCAATGCCGAATTCTTCTTTTCCGGCTTATGTTCATCCGTTTGCGTCTGAAGTTCTTTCTCCGTCTCAGATTCCACCGCCTGAGGCTCCTGGATCAGTTCCTCTAAACGCTCATCTCTTTTTTCACTCATATATTCCTACTCTCTTGGCATAAACCACCAACTAATAAAATCATCTCTGTGAAACTCGAAACCGACCAGTCCCAGATCGACACGATCCTTGTTTGTCAGCCGGCTTTCAATAAATTCGTTTACAGAAATCACAAAATCATTTTCCAGACACCACATTGCCTGTAAAGTTGCTACCTTCGACGGATCCCAGTCATCGACGATCATACCTCCGAAATCAATGATTTTGCTCCACCCATGGTTGGAATTGATCATACGCTGCTTGATATTCTCCAGAATAACCGCCAGTATCGCATGAACCTTCGGATGATACATAACCGGCTCCAGCATCTTATACAAACGATGCTCCTTATTCAATAGAATGTCCAGCGATCTCCCCTGATTATTCGTCACAAGGCAAAAGATTTCATCGTATCCGATCGTCTGCGGATATAAATGATAAGAATTACGATACGGCACAACACTTCGGATCATGTGGAAATCCGCAACCATATCATCATAGAGAATTCCCGGATAATCACTGATCACATAGCGCTGTGACTTCCGGTATGGTGCCATCATCTGACAGAATATATCACGATTCTTCTCAAACACGATCAATTTATTTTCCTTCAAAAAGCGCTGAAAGTCAATCGGATAGTTCGTTCTGTAATAATCAAACAACTCCCTTGCAATAAAAGCGATGCGAATCACCTTGCCGGAAAAACCCTGCACAATCGTTTGAATCGGCAACGCAATCTGTTTTCCCTTCAGATAAACATCCACACATACCGCCTTGCCAAGAAGTGCCATCTCATCCTCATATTCTGTGAGAATCGATTTTCTTCCATCGTTCAAATATTGATTCAGGTTCATCGGATTTGACTCAAACGCCTTCAGCACTTTTTCCCCGATCAGTCTTCGAAGTTCCTTCACATTCTCATCATTTGCCACTCCGTCACGCGTCATACGAGGCGTCAGAAACGGCCTCTTGATATTCAGATGAAATGTCATGTGCCGTAGCCATTCCGGCTTAAGGCCAAGCGCATCCGGATCATCCATCAGCTTAAAGCCCTGCTGATACAGACAGGAGTCACCGATCAAAGCCTTATGCTTCGAGTTATAGATCCACAGATAGCCTTCCATAAGATCATCCAGAATACGGATGGATATGACGCCAAGTACATCCGCAAACGGATTGTCCAAAATCCAATTGGAATCATAAATCGTCTCCCGCTTCCGGTCAAAGACAACTTCGATTGGATACGGCTGATAGAGCATCCACTTACGGATTCCCCCAATCAGTCCCTGCATCGTCAGACGCATCGCATATTTCGGTTTTAAAACCAAGGTAATCTTGGAACCGGATTCCTCCCTGTTGCAATTCACATATTCGATTGATTCGGATCCTTCCAGCCACTTTGCCATCACCGGCTCTAATGATTCCTTATTCGTAATATTCCATGCTGTATTTACACACTTGTCTTTCTTCGATTCAATCAGAATCGCACGCGCCGCCATAAAGCAGGAGAGCATACCGACTCCGTAACGTGCCATCGGCTCATACTGGAGCTTTTGTATTGCGAAATCTTCACTCTGGTAGTAGCTGCAGCCAATCTTTGCGACATATTTTTCAATATCGCCACTATTCATACCGATTCCATTGTCTTCGATTGTAAGCCTCTGTGTCAGCGAATTATACGAAATCCGGATCCTTGCGTGATATGGTTCACGCATCGAATTAATCGCACGAGCCTCCTCGATTTCAAGGAACTCTGTGCCCCAGCTCCATTCGAGCGCTGCCCGCGTGTTGCAGGCATCAAACGCATTTTGCAACAGTTCACGAATGTATACTTCCGTATCTCCATAGAACTGCGGGCTGGAAAAAGCTGCTATCATATTGTCCTGATTCAAGTCAATGTGACATTGATTCATGTTTCTTCCTCAATTATAATTCTTCTTCATTGAGCAGTACCGCCTGCACGAGAAATCGATTCTGCGATTTGCCCTTGATGCAGGTCGAAAGCGTCAGAATGTGACTTTGGTCTGTCGCCTGAATATCGTTTCGCATATTGGCACTGTCTGCTTTGTTGTATATCTTATCCAGATAAATCTGCCGACCGCTCTGTGTCGTGAAATCGTTGGAATAAAGAATGTGGAGATTGTCGCTCTCATAGGCTGACCAGATCTCATACACCAATACTTTATCCCCTGTATAGACATAAATATACGGGCAGTTTGCAAAAAACGCTGAATCTTCAAAATAATGAAGTGTCGCAAACATCGAATCGTCACGCATATTGTGTCCGTACACGACCGTATCAAAATCGGTAAAATCTTTACTGTTTATTTTCTCTGTATAAATACATCCCGGATATCCCTTACTGCCATTCATATTATAGTTCAGATAATAACTGTCATCGACAGCATTCTGAAGTATTGGATAATCAATATCGGTTCCGGGAATATAGATCCACGCATAGATGTCCGGATTGACCGCATGAAGTGCATCCCAATCAAGAGTCTTCTGCGGAATGCTGATTCCAAGCTGACTTAATTCCGAATCTTCTGTAGACTCGGTTTCCGTTTCTGTAATCTGCGTTTCATCTTCATTCTGAGACGGCACCGAGATTACGTTGTCCCCCATGGATTCCTGCAGCCGGTTTACCTGTGCTGCCAGATCCTCATACTGTTTCTCAGCCTGATTCTGCACATACCAGTTGCGCAGCAAAATACCTGCTATAACGATTAATATAATAAGCAGAATAATGGTAAAAAGTTTATAAATATTAAATGGTGCTTTCTGTTTTTTCTTTGTCGGATTCTGTTTTTCACTCATGATCCATACCTTTTCCTAACACTATGCAAAGGCGGCAGACTCCGTTCCGCCGCCTTTGTCATGTTTGCGGGCCTACCGCAGGTCCCGCATAGACCTTATACATGCATCCAAAAATTGTATCCAGTGTTTTTATTTATCTGTTCGCGTGTGCCTTCCTGCCGCAGACTGCAACGCCTGCGAGTGCGAACACTGCCACGATTGGCAGCGCAGGTAAAGACGCACCGGTCTTTGGTGAAAGAACTCCTGCAGAAGTTGTTCCGCCAGAGGCCGCTCCTCCGTTCGATGCGGACGATCCCTTTACGGAATTGCGTCCATCACTGTATCCGTCGTTGTAACCCTCATCATAGTTATCCTCAGAATCCTTTTCCGGATATTTTACCGTTACATTCTGATTGACGTTAACCGGATTGTTCTGATTATTACTCTGATTGTTACTCTGGTTATTGCTATTGCTGCTGTTACTGCTGTTGCTGTTGCTCTGTGACGGGCCGGAAGTGTTATTACTATTTGTATTGTTCTTCGTACTGTTGGTGTTATTGTTTGTCTTATTGCCATCCGGCTGATTCTTAGACGGATCACTTGTTGGAACATTCGCACTTGTCGGATATTGCACGACTGCAACCGGTGATAATGAATATAAAGTCACGGTAACCTGTCCGTTCGACACACTGCTTGGTTTCACAACTTCCCACTTTCCGTTTCCATACTGGTGTAATACATATACAGAATAACCACTACTGATCGTAGTCGGATCAATACTCAATGTAATTGTAACGCCTTTGCTTGTATCAACATTATCGCCAACCGACAAATCCGCCATAGCAAGCACTTTTGCAGATGCATTCACACTGTTCGCAGCTTCGTTTACGCTTGTAACTTTGCTTGCATCTACTTTCTTCTTGGTAACATTGTAAATCGTGTTATTTGTACCTTTTACAGTAACATTCTTTACATTATTCACCCACTCCTGCGCTTTCTGGTCTAACGCCGCATCCGTTCCCGGTGAGTTCGCAGCAAATACCGTTGTTCCCATAGTGAGAACAAGCAGCATTGCCAGCATTCCCATAAGCATTTTCTTCATCGCTATCGCCTCCTTTCGTTCATTATTTGCATGTAGTATCTATCATATCAAGTGCGCGCGCACCGGATACCTTTTCCCTTACGCCTACTCCACCGGCGTGTAAAATACCTGGATCAGAAGCTTCTGCATCGCATCCTCTTCCACATGGTATTCTTCATATTCTTCGCCCATCACCGTCTCTCCAGGAACCGTATACATCTGATTCTCGGAAAAATCATAATTCATCAACTCCGTGATCAGGCTTGTAAAATCCACACTCGTAACGAGATAATCCGAGATGGAATCATACACATCCACAACCTTGGAAGCATCTCCTGCTGCAATTGTATGCAGCTTATCAAAATATGCAATAATATACTGTTCCTGACGACGCAGACGCTCAGTTGCGCTGTCATATTCTTTCGTGTCTCGTGTGCGAAGATAGCAGTATGCTTCATCTCCGGTAAGTGTCACATCGTCCCCTTTATGAAGATCGACGCCTTTGTCCTCATTCTTAATATTCTGAAGTACCGTGAGATCAACACCACCCACAGCATCATTCATCATCGGAATTGCCCCCATATTCATCGCAAGATATCCGCTGATCGGAATATTGTCAAAAAGCTTCGAAACCGCGTCCACACTTCTTGTGCAGCTGATTCTTCTGCCATCTCCAAACGCGTGCTGCAGACAGATCTGCGCATCCACATTACCAAGGTCATTGCCAGCTTCGTCACATAGATAAATATCTGCGATTGTATTACGATTGATAGACACAACCTTAAGCGTCTGCTTTGAAGAGTCAACAACCAGCAAAAACATCGCATCGGACTGTCCGCCACTGTTGTAATCCTTCGCCTTGGCAACTTTGTCATCCGTATCGATGCCCATCATCAGATAAGTACGAAGATTCCGATTATACTGGTACTCTTTTCCGTCAAAAGACACCGTCCCCTCCTGCCACTTCTCCGTAGCCTTCGGTTCCTGCGTATCTGTCACCGATGCATCCGGCACTTCCGCCTGCGGACCGTAATCCACCGGCTCCTGCCGAAAAGCATTCTGCGCCTTCGTCTTTACACCAACCACAATGATCAGCACAAGAATGACCACCATCGCTCCGGACATAAAATACAAAACATTATGCAGTTTTTCAGATGATTCATGCTGCTTACTCATGCTTCGGGTTTCGCTTCTTCCTTCTTACCATAATAACTGCCATAATAGCTGCCGTAATAGCCACCATAATAGCTGTTCTTCTTCATCTTAACCTTGTTTAAGACGGCTCCGAGTACGCGGACCCCGGATGCTTCTAACTGTTTCTTGACATTAAGAATCAGACGTCCTCTTGCCATCCCCTGTGCAATCACAAGGATTGCTCCATCGCAATGCTTTGCAATCACAGCCGCATCAATTGCAGCTCCGATCGGCGCGCAGTCTAACAATACATAATTAAAATGTTCTCTGCCAAACTTGAGTAATTCCTCAAAATATTTCTTTTCCAGGATCTCCGTCGGATTTGGGACCGATGGACCTGCAAAAATCATAAACATACCCGGAATCTCGGTTCCGTATAACACATCCTCCAGTTTCTTCTGACCTGAGAGGAAATGTGAAAGACCATAGATTTCACTTCCATCCGTCGAAGTCGCACGAAGTCTGCCGACATACACCGATTTACGCATGTCCGTATCGATCAAAAGTACTCTCTTACCGGATTCCGTCAGCGATCTTGCAAGATCCAATGTCACAGTACTTTTGCCTTCATTCGGCAAAGCCGAAGTAATAACGATTGTGCGAATATCATCTCCGCAAAACTGAATATTCGTCTTGAGCGCGCGAAGAGACTCTTTCATTGTATATTTCTGATCTCGTAATTTACCAAATCTAACTGTCTTCATTACAATCTACGCTTTCTTCCTGTTCTTACGACGTGACTTCTTGCGTTCCTTCCGGCTCTCACCATCGTACTCCAATTCCTCCATTGGAAGTGTTCCGAGAACATTTAAGCCGAGCTTTTTCTCAACATCTTCTGCATTCATGATCGTATCATTAAACAGATATGCCATCACCACAATACCGGACGCAAACAAAAGACCCAATACACCACCGATTGCCGTGTTCTTCAAAACACTCGGACTGACGGCCTCACCGTCCGTATAACCCCACTGAATCACATTCGGCGGATCCTGATCCATCTTCTCTGCAATAAATGCAGCGCCAACATTCGCAATCTCATCTGCAATCGTCTTAGCCATCGTTGGGTTCTTATCACGAACCGTAATCTTCAAAATTCGGGAATTGGACGGATTCTCAAGGGTAATCTTCCCTTCAAGCGATTCATAGGTTTCATTTAAACTCAGATTCGCGATCACCTGCTCGAGCACCGGACGTCCCTTGACAACAACCATATAATCGTTCGTCAGACTCGTTCCTGCCTGAATGTCCGCAAGACTCGTGATCGACGTACTCTTCGACAACACATACAACTCTGAAACCGACTCATATTGTGGCACCATAAGAAAGCGGCTTGCTGCATACGCAATGCCCGCTCCTAAAATCATCGCCAAAAGAATCCACTTCCAGAACGATACCAGTTCCAAAAAGAGATCCTTCAAATCAATCTCTATTTCATCGTTATCGATCGGCTGTATATTATCCATTGTTTCTCCTAAGTTTCCGTTAGTTCTATCGACTCATTTCTTAACGCAAGTCGCTTCTTATAAAATCGTATAGTTAGATATTATTATACTATATCGGCGCATTTTGTGCAATGATTGAGTCTTTCTCTAAACTTCGGAGAAAATCGGTTTTTCTGTCATACATCCGTCTGTTCACCTGTCTAGCGGAGCAGTTGATCTGCGATCTGATTCATAAATGCATAGTCCTGTGTGTCCTGATCCACCTCCCAGATAATGATGCCGCCCACACCTGTGTCATTGATATAATCCAGTTTCTTCTGAAGTGTCAGATGGTCCTCATAAGACAGAAACCACTTGTAATGTTTCGAATCCACCTCATCATTATAGGCATATGCTGCACCGGCTTCCTTATCATATACCAGATGCCATCCCTTACCGCCATCATCAAAATCCCTGTCCTTCTGCCAGCGTGCTCCATCCTTCTCCAACCTGTATCCGCTACTCGCCTGCGCCTCAAATTCTTTGAGATCCCGTTCCGTCACGATACCAGACGATGCGCGGTACGTCTCACAAGGTGCGCCGACAACTTGCATCGGATTCATCTCCTTCATCTTAAACGCAAGCGCATAAAAAGGCGTTCCAATACAAAGCTTCCCTGCATCAATTCCGAGTCCTGCAAAATAATCAACCACTTTCTTCGTATCTGAAAAGCTTGTGTGATGTCCGGTTACGCCATCCCAGACACCGCTCATGTCATAGCTCATAATATTAATGCGATCCATGTAAGGTGCCACCGCAGCCCAGTCCTGCAGCGGAAGAATTGTTGTCGTCGATCCCGCGCAACACGCGGTCAGCTTCTTTACGCCTTTGCCAAAGGTCGCATCCATCGCCTCACGCATCTCTGCCATCAGCGCCGTAAAATGATCCGCATCCTCCTTTGCCGTTCCCCAGATAGGACAGCCCTCGTCATGATCCGGGTCACTCAGATCCGGAAGGCGCTCCCCCGCTATACTACATCCCGGGTATTCCCAGTCAATGTCAATTCCCGACGCCCACGCATGCTTTTTCAGGAAATCCATACAACTTTGTATAAACGATCTGCGTCCCTCTCTCGTATATGCCATCTCCGAAAAGTACCCGCATCTCGCCCATCCTCCGATAGAAAGCATGATCTCCACATCCGGATAACGCTTCGCAAACACGGCATACTGTGCAAAATGATTGCGCGGCAACGACGGATCTATCGCACTCGGCATCAGATCCTCCATATCATATTTCTGCCACATCGACTGTATCGTAAACTCCGTTCGTGGCGTATCTTCACGGTCCCGCCGTTCAAAAGATGTCTCTGTACTTCCGTCCGCCGGGGTCACCTGCCAGAAGGCATGTTTGATATTGGTCACACAATCCCACGGAATTCCTGCAATCTCTCCTGCCTGCTCCGCCGGCAGACGATCCAGATTCCAGTTTGCAAAATAAACACTGATTTCCTTCTTTTCTTTCATCAATTTGCTACCTCCCACATTATTGATCAACTATTTTAAATATAACATCTTTTTTCGAGATCAAATATTGCAATCCCTGTGCTTTTTTGTTCGATTGTGGCTTTGGCAAATCATGGAATTGTCTTGTTTGCATCCGCAAAAAGCGTTACTATGAGAGTAACGTAATTGCAACGATTTTTGCCGGTCATACAATGCTGAAGTTTTCCGGCAATTCATATATGCAGCTGTATCAGGGGGATTGCGCTATGGAATCAGAACGCAAAACAAATGAAAATATAAAATACAAACTCGCAGACGCCATGAAGCAATGCATGAAAGAGGCGCCTGTCGAGAAAATCACTGTCAAAGAGATTGTTGAAGCCTGTGGCGTCACACGCCAGACTTTTTACCGGAATTTTCAGGATAAATACGATCTGATCAACTGGTATTTCGATAAAATTCTGTTGGAATCCTTTGAACACATGGGAGAAGGCAAGACGGTCTACGAGGGACTCGTAAACAAATTCTATTATATCCAGAAAGAAAAGCTGTTCTTTAAAGCGGCCTTTAAAAATGACGATCAGAACTGTCTGCGCGACCATGATTTCGAACTGATTCTTGCATTCTATACACACCAGATTGAAGATCGCACCAAGCGCAAGATGCCGCAGCACCTGCAGTTTCAGCTCGAAATGTACTGTCAGGGTTCCATCTACATGACCGTCCAGTGGGTTCTCGGTTACCGCAAGGATACACCCGAAGAACTCGCACGTTTCCTGACCGACGCCATGCCGCAGGAACTCGCCGAAGTCTTCCACGGACTCGGGCTCTCGTAAATTCGGGTTTGCCTCGCTCAGATTAGATTCAAACGGACGATACCGGATATAAAGTATTTCACGAAAATTAGCAGTAGTTTGTTTATAATCAACGGACTTGGAATAATTTCAATGACCAGATTTTTTTCGGAGTTACGGCATCGAACCATACAATTATTTTGTTCAGGAAAATTTGCAAGTTAACTTCACCAACG
>UQRC01000044.1 GCA_900543445.1 uncultured Lachnobacterium sp.
TTGAACTCATCGATCATCCACTGTGTGATCTTGTTATCAAAATCATCACCACCAAGATGTGTATCACCATTTGTAGATAATACTTCGATGACACCATCACCGATCTCAATGATAGATACATCGAATGTACCACCACCAAGGTCATATACCATGATCTTCTGTTCCTTCTCATTGTCAAGACCATATGCAAGTGCTGCTGCGGTAGGCTCGTTGATGATACGCTTTACATCAAGACCTGCGATCTTACCGGCATCCTTGGTTGCCTGACGCTGAGCATCGTTGAAGTATGCAGGAACTGTGATAACAGCCTCTGAAACCTTCTCGCCAAGGTATCCTTCTGCATCTGCCTTTAACTTCTGAAGTACCATAGCAGAGATCTGCTGTGGACTATACTGCTTATCATCGATGGCTACTTTGTAATCTGTACCCATATGTCTCTTGATTGAAGAAATTGTCTTCTCAGCGTTTGTTACAGCCTGACGCTTAGCCGGCTCACCGATCAGACGCTCGCCTGTCTTTGTGAATGCTACAACGGATGGTGTTGTTCTTGCACCTTCCTGGTTTGCGATAACGGTAGGTTTTCCACCTTCCATAACAGCTACACAGCTGTTGGTTGTTCCTAAGTCAATACCAATAATCTTGCCCATTTTCTTGTCCTCCTATATTTATCAATTCATTACTTTGTTAACATGTTTATATTTTCACCATACTAAGATGGGAAAAAGCATTATTCGCTTACCACAGCGACCATACTGTGACGGACTACCGTATCCTTGTACGTGTAACCCTTCTGCAGCTCCTGTGCAACCACACCCGGATCATACTCTTCGCTCTCCACCTGCATCACTGCATTGTGAAGATCCGGATTGAATTCCTGCCCAAGTGCTTCGATTGGCTTAACTCCAATCGCATCCAGTTCTGTCATCAGCTGTTTATATATTTTATCCATACCGGTCACAAAAGCGTCATCCTTCTGTTCCTCCGGTACTGCTGCAAGGCCTCTCTCGAAATTATCCACAACCGGAAGCACCTTCTCGATAATGGATCTTGCTCCCATATCAAACATCTGGGATTTTTCTTTCTCGGAACGCTTGCGGAAGTTATCGAACTCTGCCATCTGGCGTCTCAAGCGATCGTTTAAATCTTCGATCTGCTCATCCTTCTTGTCTTTCTTCTTTTTCTTGCCAAACAGACCTTTGTCTTTATTCTCCTCTGCACCGGATGCTTCTGCCTCATCTTCCTTCGTAGCCTCATCACCTTGTGCTTCGGTCTCTTTTGTTTCCTCTTCCTGATTATTTTCAGCCGCTTCGGTCTCTGCCTCAGCTGCCTCGTTCACTTCTTTTAATTCTTCATCCATGACGTCTTTCTTTGTCTCTGCCATGCTTACCACCTTTCTAAGAATCACTCTTATCTTTATCGAAGATTCCGTCCAGCTGAGCCTTCAGATTCTTCAGGTTATCTACTACATTTTCGTAATCCATACGCTTCGGTCCAACGATTCCGATGGTTCCCTTAACGCCTTCCCCGAGATCATACGTTGCTGTCACAACACTGCAGTCCTTCATGGTGCGGATCGGGGCTTCATTTCCTATATAAACCTGAATTCCGTTTCCTTTGTCGTTACTGTCATCGGAAAGAGATTCAGTTACCAGGCTTAACAGTTCATCCTTCTCCTCGAATGTGGAGAGAAGATTCGTTGCACTCTCGGAATCGGAAAGTTCCGGATACTTGAGGATGTTCGTCGCACCGCTTGTGTAAATCTGAAGATCCTCATTGTCACTGAGTGTCTGTGCCAGAGTATCAAGCACATCGCTCACGATCGTAGAATGGATACCCGCCTGCTCCTTGAGCTTGGCGATCGTTCCAAGATTGATCTCCTGCAGCGATAATCCGTTGAGTGCTGTATTCAATAAGATGTTCAGTTTCAGGAGTGTCTCATTATCAAGCGGCTCCTCCACCGGAATCATCTGATTCTTAACCATATTACTATTCATTACGATGACTGCCAGAATGTGGGTATCATCCACATTGGACAGCTGAATGAACTTGATCTTATTCGTATTGTATGCCGGTGCCGATACAAGAGTTGCATAGTTGGTATTATTGGCAAGCATCTTAGCGACCTGCTTCAATACCTGATCCATCTTCTCGGTCTTCTCGATGACGAAGTCCTTCATCTCCCTGACTTCCCGATCCTTCTCCTGCATCAGGTGATCTACGTAGAACCGATATCCCTTATCGGAAGGAATACGTCCCGCAGAAGTGTGTGGCTGTACGATATATCCCAGTTCCTCGAGATCTGACATCTCATTACGGATTGTTGCGGAACTCAAGTTCAGATCCGTATATTTTGAAATGGTACGGGAACCGACCGGCTCACCGGTTGCCAGATAATTGCGGATGATCGCATCGAGTATCTTTACTTTTCTCTCATCTAATTCTTCGTTATCCATTCCCATTTCACATCTCCTGTCATCCGGGATTTTCGTTGTTAGCACTCATTTGTTTGGAGTGCTAATATCTTTTCTGTTAATAAAATAGCACCAAGGGTTTTCATTGTCAACACCTTGATGCTAATTTATTTTTATTTTATAATTCTTTTTTCATTTTCTGTTTTTATTCATTTTCTCCGCCTTTACATGTTCTAAATACCAAATAAAAGAATTTATAAATATAAAATAAAGAAATTACAACTGCGGTATATAAATTCTATTCTTCGTAATCGATACAGGAACGGACTGCAGTATACGGACGAACTTTACTGTCTGCAACTGCAACATGCTTCGGATGGGTGCTGTAATTTTTTAAAGCCTCTGCACTCTCGAAGGTTGTGTCGAGCATGACATCCACGGTTGAGCTTGGAAGATACTCAGTACGCACCGAGATATCAATCAGTCCCGGGATTTGTCCGGCAAGTCCCTCAAGACCTTCCTTGATACCTGCACGAATGTCTGCCTTCTGCTCCTCTGTAAATTCATCTTTTAAATTCCATAATATAATGTGTTTAACCATCTTCGTTCCTCCTTATCCGAATACCAATCTATTCCAACTTTCGCAAATATATATGATACCCTTCTAATGCATCACATAATCTACTGTGCAATAAAAAGCACGCCAAGTGTTCCCGGTCCACAGTGACTGGAGATCACACCACCGGCACGCGTCTCAATAATCTCGTTAAAATGATTCAATCCTTTCAGATACTCACGCACCTTGTCCACCGTTGCTTTGTCACAACCAGAATGTGTGATAAAGACACGATCCGGCTTCGCTGCCTTTAAGGCTTCTTCCATGTCCTTCGTATAAGAAAGAATCACATTGTCAAGCTTGCCACGATACTTCTTTGTCGCATCCATCGCACCATTTTCCACAACAATCTTCGGGTGAAGCTTTAACACACCGCCCGCCATCGCTGCAACCGCACTGCATCTTCCGCCTCTATATAAATAAGTCAGTGTATCTACCACGAAACTGGCACGCACGCGCGGCTTTAATTCCTCTATTGTTTGTGCGATTGTCTGTGCATCCTTGCCTTCCTGCGCCATAAGCGCCGCCTCGATCACAAGATGTCCGATTCCGGTTGACAGATTCGCCGAATCGATCACTGTCACAAGATCTCCTGCCTCTAACTCTTCCGCTGCAAGACGCATTACATTACCAGATGTCGACATACTTGCAGAAATTGAGAAGCAGATCACTTCCGTCTTTGCCTCCACGTATGACCTCAAACATTCTACCGCCTCCACGAGAGATGGTGCTGACGTCTTCGGAGTTGTCTTGTTTTCATCTGACCATGCAAAGATTTCTTCCGGTGTAATATCCGCTCCATCCCTGTATTCTTTGTCCCCAAGTAAAATATGAAGCGGAAGAATCGTGATATCGTATTTTTCAATTAGTGCCTGAGACAGATCACAAGTACTGTCCGATATGATTTTAACCATTCTTTTCTCCTTTATTTATAACAAAAACTGTGCCATCACATAATTGGCAACATCCATACCACGATCCGTCAGATACACTCTGCCCTCCCGCTTCTCAATGAGCTTCTGCGCCTGCAGATCTGGAAGTACCTGTACATACGCAGCCTCAATCGGCATGCCGAAATTCGCTTCAAACTCGTTCCTTGAGATTCCCTCTGTCATACGAAGACCGAGGAACATGAATTCTTCCATCTGTGCCTTGCGATTGACTACCGCGGCTTCCGTATGAAGATTGCTTCCGAACCAGCCGCGTTCCGGGGCATCCATCCCCTCTTCCGGTGCGAACACTTCCGGCGGAAGGAATGTCAGTTCGCGGCAGATCTCAATATATTCATACAACTCTCTTGTATTGCTGTACCGCACATTATCGATCAGCGATGCAGCCCCAAGACCCAGACCGAGATAATTCTCCCTCGTCCAATATCCGACATTATGCCGGCATGCATAACCTGGCTTGGCATAATTCGAAATCTCATATCGCTCGTACCCGGCCTTGGCAAGTACCCGCTGCGTCAGTTTAAGCATCTTGTAGGTGTCATCCTCGGTCGGAAGTTCTTCCGTCTTCATTCCCGCCTCCTGCCGCACCATATCAAATTTGTATTTTTCATAAAAAGGCGTGCCTTTTTCAATGATCAGGGAGTACGCGGAAATATGTTCCGGTTTCAGCCGGATCACTCTCTGCAGTGTATCTGCAAACGACTCCGCACTCTGACGTGGCAGTCCGCTCATCAGATCGATATTGATATTGGTGTATCCTGCGTTTCGCGCAAGTTCATACGTCTTTAAGAACTGCTCATACGTATGGATTCGACCAAGCACTTTCAGTTCCTCGTTATTCGCCGACTGCAATCCGATCGACAGACGGTTGATTCCCGCTCTTCGATAAGCCTCAAGCTTTGCGGTGGTAACCGTTCCCGGATTACACTCGATACTGACTTCCGCATCTTCCCGCACATGAAAACTGTTGTACACCTGATCCATGATCGCAACAAGAAGTTCCGGCTCTAGCCAGCTCGGCGTCCCGCCACCGATATAAATTGTAGAAACCTGATAGCCGCCCATCTGCTCCCCATAGAAGCGGATCTCATTTAACAGGGCATGGACATACTGAATCTGCGTATTTGTATCTGCCGGAAATGACAAGAAATCACAGTATGCACATTTCTTCACGCAAAAAGGCGTGTGAATATAAAGTTCCAAATTATTCTTGTCCATTTAATCCTCATCCAGCTTTAAGACACTCATGAACGCTTCCTGTGGCACCTCTACCGTACCGATCTGGCGCATGCGTTTCTTGCCTTCCTTCTGCTTCTCAAGAAGCTTCTTCTTGCGCGAGATATCACCGCCGTAACACTTGGCAAGCACATCCTTGCGCATCGCCTTCACGGTCTCTCTTGCAATAATCTTACCGCCCACAGCCGCCTGAATCGGGATCTCAAACAGGTGTCTCGGGATTTCTTCCTTCAGACGCTCGCACATTCTGCGTCCTCTGTCATACGCACTCTCCTTGAACACGATAAAGGATAACGCATCGACCATCTCGCGGTTGATCAGGATATCCAGTTTCACAAGTTCTGACCGCTGGTAACCCTTCATCTCATAGTCAAACGAAGCGTATCCTCTCGAACGGGACTTGAGTGCATCAAAGAAATCGTAGATGATCTCATTGAGCGGCAGATCATACTTGATGACCGCACGCGTTGCCTCAATGTAATCCATGCTCAGATAGATACCACGTCTTTCCTGACAAAGCTTCATGATCGCGCCGACATATTCGCTCGTCACCATAATCTCAGCAGAGACATACGGTTCCTCCATATATTCGATTTCCGACGGATCCGGCAGATTGGATGGATTCGTCAGATCAATGACCTCGCCATCCGTCTTGTGTACCTTGTAGATAACACTCGGTGCAGTGGTGACAAGGTCAAGATTAAACTCTCTCTCCAATCGCTCCTGAATGATCTCCAAGTGTAAAAGGCCTAAGAATCCGCATCGGAAACCAAATCCGAGTGCCAGTGATGTCTCCGGTTCAAACTGCAGCGACGCATCGTTGACCTGCAGCTTTTCAAGCGCATCACGAAGATCCGGATACTTTGCAGAATCCGCCGGATACAATCCACAGTAAACCATCGGATTGACTTTCTTATATCCCGGGAGAGCCTCGTCACATGGTCGCTCACTGTCCGTCACGGTATCACCGACACGGGTATCACGCACATTCTTAATGCTGGCAGCAATATAACCAACCATTCCTGCAGAAAGCTCATCACACGGAATAAACTGTCCCGCACCAAAGTAGCCAACCTCTGTTACAAGGTCCTCGGCTCCGGTTGCCATCATCTTAATCTTGGTACCAACTTTAACCGTACCTTCCTTGATACGGCAGAAAATAATAACTCCCTTATACGAATCATAGATTGCATCAAAAATAAGTGCCTTGAGTGGAGCCTTCGGATCTCCGGTCGGCGCCGGAATCTTCGTTACGATCTGTTCCAGCACATCCTCAATATTAAGACCTGTCTTTGCCGAAATTCTCGGGGCATCCTGTGCCTCAATTCCGATGACATCCTCAATCTCCTGAATGACTTCATCCGGTCTTGCACTCGGCAGATCGATCTTGTTGATGACCGGCATCACATCCAGGTCATGATCCAAAGCAAGATATACATTGGCAAGTGTCTGTGCCTCCACGCCCTGTGCCGCATCCACGACAAGAATCGCGCCGTCACACGCCGCAAGACTTCGTGACACTTCATAATTGAAATCCACATGTCCCGGTGTATCAATAAGGTTAAAAATATACTCATTTCCATCCTTCGCACTGTAGATAATGCGAACGGCCTGGGATTTGATCGTGATTCCACGCTCTCTCTCCAAGTCCATGTTGTCAAGCACCTGCGCCTGCATCTCTCGGCTGGTCAGTGTACCGGTTTTCTCAATAATTCGATCGGCAAGCGTCGACTTACCATGATCAATATGGGCAATAATACAAAAATTACGAATTTTGCTCTGATCAATTGACATATATTTCCTCCTGCCGCTTCCTGCGGCTTCTTTATTCGTTCTTCACAATCCTTTATTATACGGAAAATCAGAGATTGTGTAAACTAAAATTATGCTATACAAATGCTTTTTCACAAATTGGGCGATGCTTCAAAGATGTACCGCACCATTTACATGAGCGGCCAGCGACTGAACACTTCATTCTTAACGGAATCGTCCGCAAAACTCGTAGCAAGCGATGCCATATAAATTTTCTGACACATCGCCTCCTTGAACATTCCGGCATCCGTCAGCCGCATATATTCATCCGTACAGGTCGTATCGCTCACGGTCCGATTGTCTGTGTTGATGGACATTGGAATCCCAGCTTCGTAGAATTTCGTAAATGGATAATCCTCGATGGAACCGATTGCCTTGGTCTGTAAGTTGCTTGTCGGGCAGAGTTCCACTCCAATCTTCTTATCCGCACAAAGCTTCATCACTTCCGAATCATCCTTCATCGCGATACCGTGTCCGATTCGTCTTGCACCGTACTCGATTGCCGTCTGTACATCGAGTGCACTGCCGCACTCCCCCGCATGAATGGTAAAAGGAATCTCATTCTTTCTCGCCCACTCAAACAATTCATGAAATTCCGAAGTTGGATACGCCTTCTCATCTCCTGCCAGATCACAGCCCACAACACCGGCTCCGAGAAATTCTCTTGCATCCTTAAGCATCGCAAGATTTGTCTCTTTGTCAAGGTTTCGCATGGCACACACTAAGATTCCTGTGTGGATATCACATTTTGTCTCAGCCGATTTCAGACCTTCGTTGACACTCTCAATGATTTCTTTCACCGAAAGTCCCTGTCCCGTCGAAAACGAAGGGGCAAAGCGCACTTCCAGATATTTGACCTGCTCCTTTGCCGCACGCAGCGCCAGTTCTTCTGCCGCAGCACGAAGACCATTCTTCGTCTGCAAACAGCGAAGCGGCAGATCAAACCGCTTCAGGTAGTCCGCAAGAGACGGACAATCCATCGGTGCCGTCAAAGCCTCCTGCAATTCTTCCTTCGTATATTCTTCGCCCATATCGGCAAGCAGCTTCTTTGTCAGTTCGACGCTCATTGAGCCGTCCAGATGACAGTGCAATTCAATCTTTGGCATATTGTATGCGATAAAACGATTCATCATAATTTTTCTTTCTCCATTTCCATGCATCAGCTGGTTTCATTATATCGCATATTGAAATCAGCCACAACAACTTTGCTCTTGATCAGATCAATTTCACGCAAGCCTTGCTTTTTGTTTTTATTGGGCTATACTATTGTTTGAGAAAAATGAATTGAAAAACTTTGACTCAATGATCGAGTTGATTGGAGGTTATGATACAATGGAAGACATGACAAAAATAAAAGATGAGGCATATACTGCCGCAAAAGAAATATTGGAAAAAGCAAAACTGGAGAAAGGCGATCTCTTCGTCGTCGGCTGTTCCACCAGCGAAGTATGCGGCGAAACGATCGGAACGCATTCGAAACCAGAACTGGCTGATATGGTATTTGCCGGAATCTATCAGGCAACGCAGGAATACGGTGTATATCTGGCAGCACAGTGCTGCGAGCACTTAAACCGTGCACTGATCCTTGAAGCCGAAGCTGCCGAGAAATTTGGTTATCCGAAGGTCAACGTTGTACCGCAGCCGAAAGCCGGCGGTTCCTTCGCCACCGCAGCATACAAGACATTCAAGCAGCCTGCTGCTGTCGAACATATTAAAGCAGGTGCCGGAATGGATATCGGCGATACGCTGATCGGCATGCACCTGCGCGACGTTGCAGTGCCGACACGAATCGAAACGAAACAGATTGGAAATGCGCATGTAGTATGTGCTCGCACAAGACTGAAATTCATCGGTGGCGAGCGTGCCGTCTACGACCACGAATTGATGTAACAAGAACGCCCGGAAGTATCTTTATGACCTTGCGGGCGTTCTTTATTTGTGCATACTTTTTACAGATTCAAAATATCGTCAACGATCTTTCCAAAATTGTAAAAATAAAAAAAAGTATAGCCGGACAAATGATAAACTTCGTGTACAAGGAATCGTTTTGTTTTGTACTATTTTTCATAACTTTTATTCCTTCATCTGATTCTGCATCATCAACAATATTTCTACAGTTCCCTGTGATCGATCACGCGCTTCGCCTTTTTCTCCGAACGCGGCAATGTTCCGACCGGAACAACTGTGATTCGCGGTGTGACACCAATTCTTGACTTAAACAGTTCATGCAGATGTTCCTTGGCTTTCTCGAAGCTGACGCGTCCTTCTGCCTCGCAGGTGATAAGCATGACATCTTTGTTGATCTCATCATCGTGTGCGATGTTGATGTTGTACTCGCTGGATACACCGTCCACCTGAGAGAGAAGTTCCTCAATCTGGCTCGGGAACATATTAACGCCGTGTACCTTGAACATGTCATCGCTTCGACCCTTGATGATATCGATTCTCGGATATTTCTTGCATCGCTCACAGTTGCAGCTGGTCGGTACAATGCGCGAAATATCATGTGTACGGAAACGGATAAGCGGAGCGCCCTCCTTGACGAGTGTTGTGATAACAATCTCGCCCTCTTCTCCGTCCGGCACGGTCTTGCCAGTCTTCGGATCGATGATCTCAATATAAATATAATCATCCCAATAATGGATTGCCGACTCGCCCGGGCAGTTGATACCGATACCCGGTCCATAGATTTCCGTCAATCCATAGATATCATACAGTTCAATACCTAAGCCGTCCCTGATGCTTTTGCGCATCTTATCACTCCAGCGCTCCGAACCGATCACGCCTTTTTTCAGGCAGATCTTATCCTTCAGTCCACGCTTCTCGATTTCCTCGGAGAGAAGCAAAGCATAAGAAGAAGTTGCGGTAATGACGGTGGACTGTAAATCGACCATCATCTGCAGCTGCTTGTCGGTGTTTCCTGGTCCCATCGGGATTGCCATCGCGCCGAGCTTTTCGCAGCCGAGCTGGAAACCGATTCCTGCGGTCCAGAGACCGTAACCCGGTGTAATCTGAATGCGATCCTTCTTCGTGATTCCGGCAGTCGCGTAACATCTTGCGAACATCGTTGCCCAATCATCCACATCCTTTGCTGTATAAGGGATGATGACCGGTTTGCCGGTAGTTCCAGAAGAGGAATGGATTCTTACAACTTCTTCGTCCGGCACTGCCTGGATGCCGAGCGGATACGCGTTGCGCAGATCATCCTTGCTGGAGAACGGAAGGTTCTCAAATTCCTCCTGACTGGATACGCCCGTGATATTCAGTTCCTTATATTTTCTGCCGTAATAGTTGTCTCCACTGATCAGTTTCTTGATCTGCGCGTCAACCTGCGCCAGTTGTGTGTCATTTAACTGCATGTATTCGCCCTCTCTTTCACGAAATCTTCTTCTCCATCTGTCGCCCCGACAGATTTCTACTTGCAAACTGCGTTCTTTCTATACTGCCTGTGCTGCAAATGAGAAACCATCCTCAAATGCCTGTCGGTTATTCTCAATAAACTTCTCCGGCACACGCGTCTCAATCTCTCGCATGAGAGCTTCCCTGGTCAGTCCCAAAGCGCCGGATCCCGCTGCAACTCCCAGCAGAATCACATTCAGATACTTGTTGCTGCCGTACTTCTCGCACAGAGGCTCGGAATCAACAACGATCACGCTGCACTTCTCCTTCAGATAGGCGATCATCTCCGTTCCATCGTATCCGGTCTCATGCAAAGACTCGGTCGTCGGCTTCACCGGAGACGCATTCACGATCACTGTTCCATCCTTCTTCAGATACGAAAGGTTACGGACCGCTTCTGCCGGCTCAAACGCCAGTATCATATCGCCTTTGCCTTTTGGAATCAGCGGTGAAAAAGCCTCACCGATTCGTACATGGCTCGTTACAGAGCCGCCTCGCTGCGCCATACCGATGGTCTCCGCAGAATGCACGGTATTGCCTTCTTCCATCGCTGCTGCCGCGATCAGTTTGGAGGCTAAGACCGTTCCCTGTCCGCCTACTCCACATATCAAAACATCTTTTTTCATCTCTATATACTCCTAACTTACCTGAATCGCCCCGACCGGACAGATCTGTCCGCAAAGGTTACAACCGGTACACAGATTGCTGTCAATCGTTACTTTTCCGTCCACTTTCACAATCGCCGGGCAGCCGATCTCACGAATGCATTTGCCACACTGGATACACTTCTCAGAGATTGCTGCTTTCTTGGCGCTTTTGGCAATCGCGATACAAGGGGACTTGAAGATGATTGCCTTCACGCCCTGCTCCGAAGCGGCCTCCTGCACCGTTGCCACAGCCTCTTCCAAATTCAATGGATCAACTGTCTTAACAAAAGTGAGTCCGATGCCTCTTAGAATATTTTCGATGCTGACTTTCTCAACAATATCGCCCATCATGTTGCGTCCGGTTCCCGGATGCGGCTGGTGACCGGTCATCGCGGTCGTCGAATTGTCCAGAATGCAGACTACAATATTTGCCTCGTTGTAGACCGCATTCACAACTCCCGTCATACCGGAAGCAAAGAATGTCGAATCGCCGATGAAAGCGAAAGCGGCTCCTTCCATCTCCGGGTCTGACCAGTGGAAGCCCTGTGCCATCGTGACACCTGCGCCCATGCACAGACAGGTATCGCACATATCGAGCGGCATCGCATTGCCCAGTGTGTAGCAGCCGATGTCTCCGCAGAAATAGCTTTTCTTACCTTCCATCGCCTTCTTTACCGCATAGAACGATGCGCGGTGCGGACAGCCTGCGCAAAGTACTGGCGGACGGACCGGAAGCTGCGGTGCATCCGCAGTATCGATTGCTGCATCTGCAAGATCCAAATCTAAGAAATCACTTAAAATCTTCTGTGACAGTTCGTAGGAGTTCTCTCCACTTGCCGACACATGTCCGGTCATCTTGCCGTATACTTTGATATGTAATCCGTGTTTTCCACAGATCATAAGAAGCTTCTCTTCGATGTATGGGCTGAGTTCCTCCAGCACCATCACTTCTTCCACTCCCTGTAACGCTTCCAGTACGAATTTCTCCGGGAACGGGTAAGGTGTTCCGATCTTGCAGACCTTCACCTCTGGGTGATCCGCAAGCGCTTCCTTCACGTAAGCGTAGCTGACTCCGCCGGTAAATACTGCCTTCTTACTATCTGCGGCTCCTGACACTTCGTTGAATCTGCTCGCCGAGAAATCATCCCCGATCTCCACGTTGCGTTTCTCGATCATCGCATGATTCATAAAGGATAGTCTTGGGAAAATTACCCATTTCTTGGAATCCTTCACGAATCCTTCAAATTCGTGTGCAGTTATATCCGCCGGAGCCTGAATGTTCGCATATGCGTGACAGATTCTTGTTGTCGGGCGGAAAAGCACCGGTGTCTTATATTTTTCCGAGTAAGCAAATGCTTCCTGGATCATGATAAATGCTTCTTCCGGTGATGTCGGATCGAATACCGGAATTCTTGCAAATTCCGCAAATCTTCTCGTATCCTGCTCCGTCTGGGAAGAAATCGGTCCCGGATCATCCGCCGATACGACTACCATACCGCCTTTGACTCCGACATAAGCAAGTGACATCAGCGGATCCGATGCCACATTCAGTCCCACCTGTTTCATTGTCACAAGGCTTCTCGCTCCGGAATAAGCGGCACTCGCTGCCACTTCCATCGCAGCCTTCTCGTTGACCGACCACTCAATGTGACGTCCCTCTTTTGGATATTTTGCGATTGTCTCAATAATTTCCGAGGACGGAGTTCCCGGATAACCGGCAACCAGATTCACCCCTGCTGCCAATGCACCGAGCGCAATTGCTCCGTTGCCCATCATATATACATTTTCCATGTGTGTAACTTCCTTTGCATTTTGGTATGTGTCTATTGTACAATCTTTCTCAATACGATGCAATACGTTAACGTGTAAAACTATAAGGATTAGGGTGTCAAAAGCCCATTTTAATATTTAATTTTGCTTGTACCTTGAAAATTTAACACGAATTTGTGAAAGATATGATTTTTGCGCCTATAATTCATTGATATTTCGAAACTGTGGTACATTGATTTTATGCTGTTTTCTTATTTGAAGTATACGAATCTAAGCTATTGGTATAATCTAATAGCTTTTGAAAATCTACTGTAATTGTTTTGCACAACCAACGGATTTCCAAGATACTTCCTTTCGGACTCGTGTTTTTAGAAAACGTGGCTGACACCGTTCTTTGTAAGGACATCCTTCGCAGTCACTTATCCGAAAATACGCAATGGAACGATCATTGCCCGGATCATAGATGCAATCTTCAGGTACACAATTATTCTTACATTTGATGAGATATTTGCCATCATCGGTAAAGACAAAATCAGCATATATTTCATCTGGTTTTCGTCCTGTGAAATTGGTTTTTACAAGCTTTAGATTATGTTCAGATGCTAAACGTGAGTTTTCTTCTCCGCTCCATAAAATCAGATATTTCTTTTGCCATTTTTACAACACATTCATGAATAAGATCAACATCATGCGCTGTTTCGTAAGAAAGAACTCTTGCTCTAAACCTGCTGAGGGTTCTGTCACTAATTGGCTGCTCTTCAAAACTTGTTGTGTGCAGTGCATACTGATAACGGATATCAAATGCCATAGCTTCAACGATCTCATCAATACATCAGACTTTGACTGTCTCCCATTCCACGGAAAATGGAACTGATAATATTATACGCGGTAATAAACGGAATACCCATGAAACAGATTACAAGATAAGCAACCGTTCCATCAACGGCCTCCGCCGGTGTCGATTTCTCCGTAAGACACGCACTAGCTATGCATAGTCTGTCCAGCCCCTGATTCAGGCAGATTCCTTTTAAAGTGTGAGCCGCACGGAAAGCATTCTCCGCATTCTGTTCTTCCACTGCCTTTACCAGATTT
This sequence comes from uncultured Lachnobacterium sp., assembly GCA_900543445.1. Lineage (GTDB taxonomy): Bacteria > Bacillota > Clostridia > Lachnospirales > Lachnospiraceae > Roseburia. The sequence continues at coordinate 13,934 of UQRC01000044.1, forward strand.
CCATAGCTGGGATCAATTTCTTCCTCGTCTTTCTATACTCAAATTCTTCCCTTACCCTGTCCTTAATATTTACCAGACATTTGTTTTGTTACTAACGTCACCAGCTTCTATTATCTATCCCCCACACACTAAAGCAAAGAATCCTTACTCCGTTTCATTCATGCCAGGCTATTTCGTAATGTACCGATCAATTCCTCTATAACAATCGGTTTGGATAAGAATCCATCCATCCCGCATTCCAATGCTTTTTTTCTGTCTTCATCAAAAGCATTTGCAGTCACGGCAAGAATGGTAATTCCAGCTAGTGCCGGATCATCCAGCGCACGAATCTGCTTCGTGGCCTCATATCCGTTCATTACCGGCATCTGAACATCCATCAGTACCAGATCATAATTACCCGATGTGGAATTTTTTATCTTCTCCACCGCCTCAGCGCCATTTTCTGCGATATCGACCCTGAAACCATACTCACTAAGAATCTCCACTGCAATTTCGCTGTTCAGTTCATTGTCTTCCACCAGCAATATGCACTTGTCTTTGAACTCCAAGCCCTCTGCCGGAAGAAACAGTTTCTCTGTTTGGATTTTTTTCTGTCCGATAGCCTCCATCAAAGTCTCTCTGATATCTGACAAAAACAGAGGTTTCTCGCAGAATGCATTCACCCCTGCGGCTCTGGCTTCTGCTTCAATATCCGACCAATCGTAAGCAGTCAGAATAATAATCGGCGTATCGTCGCCAAGACTCCGGATCTGGCGGGTGACCTCAATACCATTCATATCCGGCAACCGCCAATCAATGATATAAGCATGGAATGCATCTCCAAGCTCTATAGACTGCCGTGCACGGAGAACAGCTTCCTTACCGAAAAGTGTCCATTCCGAACGCATCCCTACCTTTACAAGCATCTTTGTCACACTGTCACAGGTATTAAAATCGTCATCTACAACCAACGCCTTAAGACCTTCCAGTTCTGCAATCTTCTCTATAGTGTGATGCTTTGGCTGAAGCCGAAGTGGAAGGCGGACTATAAATTCGGTGCCTTTTCCCTGCACAGTCTGAACCTCAATGGTACCGCCCATCATATCCACAATATTCTTGGTAATGGCCATGCCAAGTCCTGTCCCCTGCGTCCTGCTGACCGTGGAAGTCCGCTCCCTCTCAAAAGGAGAGAATATCTTCTGTGCAAATTCCTGACTCATACCGATTCCGGTATCCTTTACCCGGATTTCGTACAGTTCACTTCCTTTTGGTGTGCCAGGATACTGTCTGATCCGGACAGAAACGGTTCCACCAGCAGGTGTAAACTTAACTGCATTTGATAAGAGGTTCAGCAGCAGCTGATTCAGTCTCGTCTTGTCACAATAGACATCCTCATTGGTCACGTCCATGGCATCCATATAAAGCTCCAGCTGCTTCGCATGGATCTGCCCACTGATGATCGTCTTCAGGTCATGAATCACATCCGACAGACTGACCTCAGTTTCTTCCAGATGCAGCTTCCCACTCTCAATCCGACTCATGTCTAGTATATCATTGATCAGTGAGAGCAGATGGTTGCTCGAGGAAAGAATCTTACCCAGATAATCTCTGACCTTATTCTTATTATCAATGTTGCTTACAGCCAGTGTCGTAAAGCCGATAATTGCATTCATTGGTGTCCGAATATCGTGAGACATGTTGGAAAGGAACGTACTCTTTGCCCTGTTTGCAGTCTCTGCCGCGCGAACCGCCTCGGACAGTGCCTGATTCATTTTCCAGTCAGATGTACGGTCCGACATAACCAGAATATATTTCTTTGTTCCGTTTATCTCGCAGCCCATTGCAATATTATGAAATCTGCGTCTTTCTCCGGTCTTCAGATGAACATATTCAAAATCCCATTCTCTTTGTTCATTCACCCGGATTTCCTCCAGATAGTTTTTCTCCGAATCTACATGTTCCTCTGAATACACTTTCCCCAGAATACAAATGTCTTTACGAATCTGTTCTACCGTAATCCCCAGCAGTTTTTCCACATTCGGACTGACGTAATCTGCCTGATGTGTTTTTGCATCCAGCATCAGGAAAACATCATCTACATTCATGGAAAGCTTTTGGAACAGTTCGTCTCGGTACAGGATCTCCGTATCCTTTTTCTTAAGGCTTGTCCTGCCTTTTTTAAGAATAAGACCGATACAAAATGCGGCAATACAGAGCACGACTACACTTACAAGGAGTATCGTACTAAGCTGCAGTCTGTTCATACCGGCATTGACGATATCCTCCCGGATAAGTCCTAAGAATATCCAGTTCCGGATAGCGGATTTCTCGTAGACCAGATAATAATTCTTCCCATCCAGAGCTACCAACAGTGCATCGTTATGTCCCGCTTTAAATTCATCGGAAAGTTCCAGAATTTCTTTTTCAGACAGACTGGAATGTTCTCTCAGAATGCCAAAGAAATTATACACATTCCCCCATGACTCAGAGGAATGATCCACCACAACACGACCATCCGGATGAATCACAAAACTGTGGGCATTTCCATTGAAAACGGAAATATCCAGCACATCTACAATATCAGAGTTTTCATAAGCAATAGCAATCGCATCATATTCAAATCCCTGATAAATTCCATGAGCCTTAGGAGTGGCAAAAACAAGCAGCTGGGATTTTCCGGGAACT
>UQRC01000045.1 GCA_900543445.1 uncultured Lachnobacterium sp.
TGATAATAAAATATAACAGTTATTAAATCCCTTGGAATATATGAAATCTCAATTCAAGTTTGTAAAACTGATGGAATAAAAAAATGTAAAGCTGGGAGCATTAGCTTACGGCTTTTTAAGTTAAAGCAAATAGAAGTAAATAATGGTCAAAAAACAATCGACATCCGACCTCGTACACGTTATAATATAAGTAATCTAATAAGAAAACAGTGTTATCATTACTGCATTGCTAAATGAGAATGGTAGCCATAAATATGAATTCGTAGGAACGGAATGGTTGAACCCTCAGGGTGACAATGTCACTCATTTGTCAGCGAGAGGTGCTTAACTTAGATGATTTTCAGTTTTCTTATTTTGACATGGATTTACAGGAAGGGTAGAAAAATCATTGCCGTTTTTTTGTTGTTTTTCTGCTAACAGCTAGTGTAGCTAACAAAAGGGCAATGATTAAAAATATTTCTGCTTGGAAAATAACAAGCCTGAATGAGTATTCCGTTCAGATTAGATTAGGTTCTAATCTGGGCGGATTTTTTATTTCAGGGAGAAGGAGGATGCCTATGGCAGAAAAAGTGGATCAGATGGATCGAGCAGTGCGGACAACAGCATACCACCGCACAGATGTCCACTCGATCCGGTTCCCGGAATCGTAAAATTAATCATCTGCGTTGCGAAAACAAATGCTCCCATCACACCCATAAGTGGTATCTTCTTCGGATCATTTTCTAGCCGTACTTTTCTTATTGAATAAGCTACCACTGCCGCCGAGCAAGCATACATCGTACCTGCCACAGCCGGAGTGACCAGCGCATCTGCCATGTGCATAAAAATTCCCCCCGGAGACTTCGATTTTTCTGTACCTACTTTACCATAGCACTGAAAAACCACAAGCCCCAGGGGGGGTGTTTGTCAGCCAGATTCCGTCATCCCATTACTGTTCACTCGTGCCTCATTCCAGTAACGTATTTCCAACAGCTGCTACTTCTTCTTATTTACGGTTACGGGCATTCTTATGACCTTTGACTGACCGTTTTCCAGTCTGACAACCGCCTTGACGACTGTCTTTCCGGGCTTCAGACCCGTGATCCTGCCATTTGAGCTAACGCGTGCCACATCCGGATTGAGAACCGAAAAAGTCACTTTATCAACATTGTACCAGTTTACCCCTTTCTCAAACCAAAAGTACGTCCCCTGCTTCTCGCGGATAGTGGCTGATTGTTTCGTGGCTTTGATCGACCGCAGTATCTGTTTCGTGAGTGCTTCTTCCTCGTCGGCTGTCACTAACTCATAGGTTCCGTGGCCCAGCTCATTATGATCCAGTTCAACGCTTCCATCTGCCGCTACCCTGAAAGGCATTTTACTGACTACAAGCTTCTCACCTGTTTCGGGATCTATCTCAATGATCTTCATTTTTTTAGGTCTCACGGTTCTTTTCAGAAGCGTATTTACATTGACCGTCACTTCCCGGATGACCCAGTCGTTTTTCGTGAGCATCTTGATTGTGGTCTTTACCTTCTTCGTGCCTGCTGCCTTTACGATCTCTGAAAGTGCTTCCCCGGAGATCTTCACATTGCCAAAACCTCTATCAAGAATTTCTGCGGTAGCTGAAGTAATCTTCCCTTTGGCATTCTTCGATACATTGACCACGATATTCATTCCTGTCTTTTCATTTCTGATCTCGGTCCTGATCTGTACGGAACCGTCCTCTGCCCGGATTTCAGTCGTGGTCACAACTGTACCATCTTCTCTGGTTTCGGTCTTAGTCTTAGTCGTAGTCTTGTCCTTGTTATCCTCCTGTGGCGGAGCAGTTTCAGATCCGCTGTCGGTGGAACCGCCTGATGAACTGCTGCCGGAGCTGCTGCCACTGTCCGAGCTACTGCCGGAACTGCTTCCACCGGAGCTGCTTCCACCGGAAGTGCCCCCATCCGAACTACTGCCGCCGGATGATTCTTTCGTAAATGCCATCCCGACCATATCACTCATGATATGACCATCTTCTATCGCAATCGCCCGGATCGTAGTCGTCTCTGTCAGCGTAATCGGTGTATTGTACTTCTGCGATCCATTTGTTGGCACTGTACCATCTGTTGTGTAATAAATGCTCGCACCGGTGGTCGCTGTGATCGTCACCTCCGTGCGATCCGAAAACTTGTTAGCACCGGAAATCGTCGGAACGTCGCTGGCGCGCGGAGTTGTGATCTCACGATTGCCAGCTGCCAAAATCTTATCGCCTGATCCGACCTTTCTGACGTGAAGATCAACCGTCTGATTGGCGCCAAATGTCTTCTGCGTCTGAAGTGTCTGCAATGAGTAATAATCTGTGCCATTGATACTATACTGATAGCTCATCGTATCAGTATCTACCAGATTTGTCACCTGCATAACATATACGGTAGCGCTATCGTTTGGCCATATACTCACTTCAAACTGAATTGTTTCCTCCTGTGGCTCTGTGCCCTGATCTCCGGGCTCTGCCGTCCCGGTGTTGTCGTCCGCGTATACCGTTTCCGGTGCGAGCAATCCACCAGGTACACTCATGGATGACACGACCGTAGCTACGGCAATCCCCAAGGTCAGGATTTTTGCTAATGATTTGCTTTGTTTTGATTTCCGTTGTTTCAATTTTTGTTGTCTCATTCGTCGATCCCTCCTTTGACTGATGCTGTTATTAGGCGTTTGCGAAACTATTTTTATTATCTGGGCTACCTAGCTGTGGGCGCAGTGGCATTCTGCACTTTCTTAATCATTGGAATCTTGCGAAATCCTGCATATTTATTTTACCCATAAATATGGAGAAGATTATACGTCTCTCTTTTCCATAAATGTATCATGTTTATCACTTAATGTCTACGGCCTTTAAGCTAGGGAAACGCTGATTAATACATGCATCTCCTCGTAATTTTTGATATAATATAGGTATCAAAAGGATTTTTGTATATACTATGTATATACAAAGTGAGAGAAGATGTTTTTCTATGCAAGCATAGGCAAAAGAATGGAGAATATTATGACAAAAGAAGAGAAAATTGAGCGTTTTAAAAAAATGAATGAAAATATAATCCCGGGGCAGATCGTCTGTGCTGGGTCTTCACTTATGGAGATGTTTCCGGTTGAAGAACTTGCGAAAGAGGCAAAACTAAATGCGATAATTTACAATCGTGGAGTTGGTGGATTTGTCACAGACGAATTGTTAGAAAATATAGATACCTGCATTCTGGATTTAAAGCCGTCAAAGTTGTTCATCAATATAGGAACAAACGACCTCAGCAATCCGGATATACCAATCGCAGAAATGATCGCAAATTATGATAAGATTATCTGTCAGGTAAAGGATTCCCTGCCAGATGTAAGCATCTATTTTATGGCATATTATCCAATCAATTATGATGCAGCAACGGATGAGATGAAGCCATGTCTTCTGGTTCGAACAAATAAAAAAATTGATGAAGCCAATGCAGCTGTCAGAGCGCTTGCGCAAAAGCATAATGAAACGTACATAGATATCACAGCTCCTTTGAAGGATGAGAATGGAAATCTAAAAGCAGAGTATACCATTGAGGGAATGCATATAAACGAGGATGGATATCGGTCGATTTTTCCGGAATTCATGAAATATGTATAGATAAGTTATCAGCTTAATCGACAAATGAAAGATTTGAAAGAATATAACCGTTAAGGAGATCAAACACGATGTTGAAATTAGGATGCCATGTTGGCATGTCAGGAAAAGAAATGATGCTTGGTTCGGTCAAGGATGCCGTATCATTTGGAGCAAATACATTCATGCTTTATACCGGTGCTCCTCAGAATACGAGGAGAAAGGAAGTATCAGAATTAAGAATCGAAGAGGCGCACGCACTTATGGCAGAGCATGGAATTGATGAGTTTGTTGTGCATGCTCCGTATATCATAAATCTTGCTAATACTGTAAATCCAGCTACATACGAGATTGCGGTGGAATTCCTTGCGAAGGAGATTGATCGTGCAACAGCGATGGGGTCACAGACGATCGTTCTACATCCTGGCTCACATGTGGGAGCGGGTGTGGATATTGGAATTGCAAGCATCGTAAAGGGACTGAATGAAGTTCTGACAGCGGATACAAAATGTAATATCGCGCTTGAAACGATGGCGGGAAAAGGCAGTGAGATTGGCAGAAACTTTGAGGAACTGGCACAGATATACGATGGTGTAAGTTGTAATGACAAGCTTCGGGTATGCTTTGATACCTGTCATACCAGTGATGCCGGTTATGACATCATACATAATTTTGATGGCGTGATGGAGAAGTTCGATAAACTTATCGGCAAGAATCAGATTGCGGTGTTCCATATGAACGACAGCAAAAACGAGCCTGGAGCTGCCAAGGACAGGCACGAGAATTTTGGTTTTGGAAAGATCGGTTTTGATGCACTTATGTACATCATGAATCATCCGGATTTTGAAGAGGTTCCCAAGATACTGGAATCACCGTACATCAAAGACCCAGAGAACGGCAAAAAGAGCTATGAGCCTTTTGCCAGAGAGATCGCTATGATCCGTTCGGGGGAGTTTGACACCGATATGATCGAGCATGTGCTGCAGGATAATAAATAGTGGGAATAAATGAGGGCAGGTCTGTGTGACCTGCCCCAATTTTTTTTGTTATTTACCAATAAGACCTAATCCGGCATAGACTGCGGCCAAGCCGCCAACGACACTGAGGATAACATACAAGGCGGCACTCCATGGAGCACCTCGCTCGATCAGTTGATTTGTCTCAAGAGCAAAGGAGGAAAACGTCGTAAATCCTCCACATATTCCGACCTTCAAAAACAGAATTAACTGCGGATTCCATTCCTTTTTCGCCCCAAAAGCGACCACCAGACCAATTACAAATGCGCCTAAGATATTAATCAGCAGGGTCTTGATTGGGAAACCATTCTGGGGACTGACAGGAATCAGTCCGATCAGATAACGTATTATAGCTCCGATAAAGCCTCCAAGTCCGACGATGATGCAATTAACCACTTTTATACTCCTTTTGTTGCTTTGTTCCATTTATCCATTAATTTTATTCTATGTTAGTCTTATTCGCCGATTTTATCAAGATAAGACGAATATATTATTCTTTTTTATTTGTAGACACGAATAGTGGACAGAGTTGCACACCAAACCCAAAGAGTCCTTTGATAAAATTATTTTATAGTTTAAAAGGAGGATTCGTGTATGAAAAATGTGAAAAAATGGATCAGTTTTATGTTGATCGCAGTATTACTATTGGGTGCTTTTGGCATAGATGGTTCTCTGCTCAATGTTACGGTAACGGAAGCTTCCAATCGTTTGGGGTTAGAAGAAAGTGTGGGACTTGGGTTAAAAGATACTTATGTTTTTCATTTGAATACCAAAAAGAAGATCAAATGGAGCAGTTCTAACACCAAGATCGCAACCGTTACATCGAAAGGTAAGGTTACTGCAAAATCTTATGGTGATACAGTCATTACGGCCAATGTTTCGGGGAAAAAATACAAATGTAAGTTGTCGGTATGTGAACCCTGTTTCTGCGATAGCAAATATCAGTGGGTAGAATCGAACCGGACGATGAAAGTGGGTGAAACTTACCGGCTGCGACTAGCATGGGCAACACCGAAAAGCTATTCATCGAATCTTGCATCGATCGCGAGTGTAAACAAAAAGGGGATTGTCACTGCAAAGAAGTCAGGAGTCGCAACTATTACGGTGAAAGATACACTGAACCGCAAAATCGATATGAAAATTGTAGTGCAGAAAAAGGGAACGAAAAAGATTGCACCAACAGCGGTGCAAAAGAAGCGAATGCACAATTCTCAATATGTAAGTTATGATAAGCTGGTAAAAAACAATCATTATGATAAGACAATTATTACAGATAATATTGTAAAGAAAACAAAATTAAAATCTATAGATAATAAAAAGCTTCCTATGCTTAGCGGAGTCATTATGGAAAACAGAGGTCAGATCAACAATTACCGTGCAGACATTGATGTAAATGATGTGTACTCTGGCGGTCTGACTTCCGATTATGTGACCGAGGAAGAAATTAATTTTCAGGCAGTAAACGGAATGAATTGTATACGTCTCATGTATTCTCTGAGTTATTTGTCGAAAGGCTCCAATGTAGATCAGATTAACGTAACAGAACTTCAGGTGCTGGATGAGATTGTAAGCTGGTGTATGAAGAATAATGTTTCCTTGATGCTTAGTTACTCCGAAGTTCCAGGACATGATGTAAAACATGCGAAAAACATTTTTTATGATAATAGCTGGCTATCGGATCCGCAGACAAGCGAGATGGTGAAACGTTACATGGCTTTGATCGCACAGAGATATGCGGATCTGCCAAACAGTGCGATCATGTATGAGTTAGAAGCAGAACCGGCAATTGTCTTTCATGCAGATGGAACGCCTGATATGGACAAATATTGTGCTGTCAATAATTCCTATGCGGATGCAATCTGGAAATATCAAAAGGATGCCGTATGTCTGGTTGAAGATGTCGGTATGAATTATTTTCCGGAAGCATGTGCAAAGCATGGAATCAATATTGCGTCGCACAGTGACGGAAGACCAGAAAACATCGGAGATTATGCAATTGTAGGCATTGATACCGAAAAAGGCGAGGTATATGATCCGGTTCTTCCGGTTTATCTTCCGAGTATTATTTCTACAGAGACAGGTAAGATGACGTTTGTGTCTAAGGAAGGTTTTGATAAGCAGAATATCTATGTGGGCGCGCAGGAAGGGGTGATAAATCCTTACGGTGATCATGAAATCCTGATTGATATTTGTGCAGACGGAAAGAAGCTGGGGATTCAGGAAACAACAGATACTTATGCAAGAGCTGTTATTCCGAAAGGAACGAAAACCATCACCATAGAACCGGGTGTATACGATAATGTCCGTGTGGATGCCGTCCGTTTGGGAAATCTCGTGATTCCTGCGATCAATCATTATCAAAACAAAGAATTAAAGCAACCGGTCATCACGATTCACAAAGACGGAAGTTATGAGGATAATATGTATGATGATCCTGCAGACTGGTATTACGATGTATGGCTCAAAGAGCCGTACGAATTATGCCAAAAATATGGGGTATCTTTTGTTCGTACCGAAGTGAGTACCTGTATGGATCCGACCTCTGGTTTTTCAAATTATGAGAATGCATATGATCTGGGAAAGAACCCAAAGAATTTTAAGCTGGCAATAGATATTTTAGAATTTAAGCTTAAGGCATGCAAAAAGTTCCATATCGGCTGGATGGCATGGTGCACAAATGATACATTTTCACCTGCAACGCAGCTTGCCTATGGAAGTATTGCAGTAAAATACTTGAAACCAAGGACAACGGACAGTGGAATGACACAGTGGAAAAATACCGGATTCTGGTATATCAAACCGATTATTGATATGATGAAAAAATATCGGTAAAATTAAAATCATAATTTATGATGCAACACAAATGATCGTTTGTGTTGTTCAGAGTCATAGGAAACCTCCTGTATAATGAGTGCATCAAATACAGGAGGTTTTCATTATGAATACAGACAAAATTTATGCAGAGCAGCTTGCAAATGAATATGCACCGAAGGATACGTCTAAGGTAGTAGCACTTCGTAAACTGGATGCGAAGGCAAAGCTTCCGGCAACCATCTTCACTTATACATTTGGAATCATTACCGCGCTCATCACAGGTGTCGGAATGTGTCTTTCCATGAAAGTAATCGGAAGCGGAACAACGTTTACCTTTATTTTGGGCATTATTATTGGTATCATTGGATTAGCTGGAATGGGAATCAATTACCCGCTCTATAAAAAAATGTTGGAAAACGGAAAACAAAAGTATGCGTTTGAAATTATGCAGCTGGCAAAAGAAATAAGTGAGAATTAGACATGAACAAGAACGAAAGCAAATACTTCAATACCGCTACAAAAATGGATCAGGCATTTCTGGAACTTCTTGAGAAGAAGGATTTTTCTTACATTACAGTAAAGGAAATCTGCGCGAAAGCCGGAGTGAACCGGTCCACCTTTTATCTTCATTATGAGACGGTGGAGGATTTGCTTTCCGAGAGTGTCGAATATATGAATGAGCAGTTCCTTTCTCATATGAAGCAGGATACGGAAGTCTTTATGACGCGGATCAAGGAGTGTCCGGTCGAACAATTATATCTGGTTACCCCGAAATATCTGAAACCGTATTTAAGCTATATACAGGAACATAAGCGTATATTTTATACGGCGATCACGAAGGCTTCGACACTCAGACTGGATGATAGTTATAATAGGATGTTTCGGCATGTATTTACACCAATACTGGATCGCTATCAGGTGCCGGTTGAGGATAGAAGATATATGATGGCATTCTATATACAGGGAATGATGGCGATCATTACGGCGTGGCTGAAAGACGACTGCAAGGATAGTATGGAACATATTATGGCGGTCATTCAGCGGTGTGTGACGCAGCCGCAAGTAAAAGTTGTGAGTGACAGGTAGCGCCAGTCATTTGCCGAAGACAAATTTTGCATGGCTGATGTTTAACAATAAGGAGTAATCATGAAAGCAGGAATTTATTTAGGAAAAGAAGATGTTGAGATCAGAGAATTACCGATGCCGGAGGTAGGAGACAACGATGTTCTTGTACAGAACCTGTATTCAAGCATCTGTGGAACGGATGTTGCCGTGTTTACGCATGGACCGAACACCGGACATAAGGTGACGGTTGGAGGTGAATTTGGACATGAGACCATTTCAAGAGTGGTTAAGGTCGGGAAAAACGTTAAGGATTTTCAGGTAGGAGAGCGCGTTTATCCGTATCCGCGTTATGCGAAGGATGATACGAAGCGGGCTGGAAGGATCGGCGGATTTTCAGAATACATTCTGATCCCGAATGCGAAGAGAAATCATTCTTTGTATGCAGTGGATGCGCGCATTTCGGATAAACTGGCGAGCCTGATCGAGCCATTTACAGTCGGTTGCCGCGCAGCAAGACGTGGCATGATTCCGGACGCGAATGGATCAAAGCGTTACATTGCGGGACAGAACGCCGTTGTGTTCGGCTGCGGCACGATCGGTATTGCGGCAGCAGTTGCATTCCGGCATTTTGGAATGGATAAAGTGATGGTGTGCGATCATTCGGATTTCCGTTTGAAGTTAGCTGAAAATCTTGGCTTTGCGACCTGCAATCCTTCCAGGGAAAATTTTGGGGAGAAAGCGAAATCGTATTTTGGCAATGCGCATGCGCTGTCGGGAGAGACGGCAGATATTGACTGCTGGCTGGATGCTGCCGGTGCAGAGAGTATTCTGGACGATTTCCTGCGTATGGGCAAGATTGAAAGCCGGTTTGTATCTGTGGCAGTCAACAATAAGCCACGATCGATAGATTTGCTGCACATGACATATGCGCAGCAGAGTATCATCGGATCCGGCGGCTATATGCCGGAAGATGTATACGATGTGCAGGAGATGATGGCATCCGGAAAATGGAATTTAGAAAACATCATCACACATGAGTTTTCTCTGGATCGGTTGGAGACGGCAATCCGCACCGCAAGTGCTGTGGAACATTCCGGAAATGTAGTGATCAAATTTGAAAGTTAGTATTTTATTTCAGGCGCTCTGCACCGAAATTCCTGTATGAGCGCTATCACAAGCCGATCTACATTACGGAAAACGGCGTGTCATGCCTGGATACGATCGCGCTCGATGGAGAAATTCACGATAGTGGACGTATTGATTTTGAGACACGCTATCTCAGACAGTTACAGAAAGCAATCGAGGATGGCGCGGATATCCGTGGATATTTCTACTGGTCACTGATGGACAATTTCGAGTGGTCAGAAGGCTATTCGCAGCGGTTCGGTCTGGCGTATGTGGATTACCGGACAGGTGAGCGCATCTTAAAGGATTCTGCAAAATGGTATCGCGAAGTGATCGCAAAGAATGAGGTATAGAATCGCTTATTGTATCAAAGAAAAATCAATGTAAAATCGGCAGAAAAAATTGACATTGTTTAAGCGAAAAGGCTATAATAGACCATATTAAAAAAGCATGAATATTGAGCAAAGCAGCTGAAAGACTGTGACGCAAAGCTATAGGGTCTGTAAAATGATAGCCAGTTGCATAAAGGAAGGCAGGGAATGCTACCATTGTATGATGGGGCGTTGCCTGCCTTTTTATGCAGGACAGACTACGAAAATAGAAGCAGGAAAAAGGGGCAGACGCGATGACTCGGGCAAGACAAAAGCAGGAGAATGAGACGAGCCGCTCGAAATTCGAGCACGCTCAGAGAAGTTTTATAAAATTGGAAGTGAAAGTAAATGCGTAACACAAAGAAAAAGTATATTATTCCGATCATTGTGTTTCTGCTTGGTGTATGTGCACTTGCCGCTACGATATATGGCATTGAGCGTGAGCAGCAGACACAGAACATGACCAAGGCGAGACTCAATGCAATGACTTATGCGGAGAGAATGAAAGCGGATATTATGGAAGGAATCGGGATTACCGATACGCTGCAGCAGATTCTGATCAGCGAAGATGGCAAAATCAATCACTTTGACAAAGTGGCAGGAGATATGCTGACCGATTCCATTCAAAGTATTCAGATTGCACCGGATGGTGTGGTGACGGATATTTATCCGGAAACCGGAAACGAGGCCGGTAAAATAGATCTGATTCATGACAAAGACCGAGGAGAACTCTCGCGTTATGCAAGAGACAATCATACTTTGATTCTGCAGGAATCGTTTCAATTAAAGCAGGGCGGTTCCGGAATTGCCATCCGTAACCCAGCGTATCTTGAGGATGAGAACGGGAAGGAATATTTCTGGGGATTTACGATTGTGATTATTCGAGTGCCGGATATTTTTTCTGATTCGGTGAAGGCATTGTCCAATTTTGGTTATCAGTACAGAGTTTCAAAGACGGTTGCACCGTGGAACAAGACCTACAAAGAGGTATACAGTTCGGGAGGTGAGCTGGATCATCCGGAAGCTTACACCTTTAATATGGGAGGCGAACTCTGGAAGCTTGAGATTATGCCAAAGAATGGATGGGTGAACAATCATTATTTGGTGGTTGTGACTTGTGGAGGTGCTTTGATTGTGCTTCTTCTCACCGGACTTACGGCGGCTCTGTTAAACCTCGATGAACACCGAAGAAATTTAAAAAGGCTTGCGATCACAGACTCCCTGACCGGAATTTATAACCGGCAGGGATTTGAGGAGTTGGTTGAGCAGTATATGAAGCAGAATCTGACAAAACACTGTATCATTGCGCTGCTTGATGTGGACGATTTTAAGCTGATCAATGATATTTATGGGCACGCAGCGGGAGACAAAGCATTGCAGTGTCTGGTAGAAAGTATGCAGCGCTTTTTCCGTGAAAAAGCAGTGCTGGGAAGAAACGGCGGAGATGAATTCTGTATTTTCCTGCCAGATTGTTCCTATGAAGAGATCAAGGAACTGATACAGGAGTTTACGAAGATGCCGAAGTGTTTCTCCTATAAAGAGGAGGAGCATACGTTTTGCATTTCGCTCGGATATGCGGAGTATCCGGTGTATGCGAAGGATCGTGCGCAGTTGATGTATTATGCGGATGTTGCACTATATGAGGTGAAGCTTCGCGGCAAAAATGGTTGTATGGCTTACCGGGAGGGCTTACGGCTGGAAAATCGCAAGCAGCTTGGCTTTGCACTCAAGGATGTCTCGGAGAATTTGCCGGGCGCGTTTATAATCTATAAGGCGGACAAGATAGATGATGAAATCTTTTTTGTCAACAGTGAGTTGCTTCGTCTGACGGGTTGTAAGACGATGGATGAGATGTTTCAGTATACGAAGAGAAGTTTTCGCAACCTGATCCGTGAGGACGAGCAGGAGGCAACAGAGAACAGTATCTGGGAACAGATCGAAGGCGGTCATTCCAATGATTATATTCATTTTCATATGCGCAGAGCGGACGGGACGTTTCTTCCGGTGCTGAATCATGGAAGAATTGTGGACAGCAACCGGTACGGAAGCGTGTTTTATGTCATCATCATGGATTGGGAATCCATGCAGAGACATTATAGTGATAAAGTTGATTTTGTCAGGAAGTGATGACAGCATTTCCAATGAGCGTGAAGGTACAAGAACTTGTATTTTCACGCTTTTTTCTTCCATATCAAGTTGTTGTTACAATTTGCGGAATATGGTAAAATATTAAAATAATTATAGCGTACGGGAAGGAAGCGTCATATGAAAAACAAAGATTCAAAAGCAAGGATGCAGGTAATTTTTGGGGTGCTTTTATTTGCCTTCGTTATGAGTACAGAGTTGTATGCAATGATCAATTACTCGAAGATGTATCTCGTGATTGCGGGACTTGCGGTAATTGATCTTGTATGTCTTTACGTGGTGATCAACGGATTGTTCGCTTTACGTGAAATGAAGGACGCTCGTAATGAGGAGCAGTATGACAGCGTTTTCAAATCAGAAAAGGCATCATATCTGATGTTAAAGAAGTATTTTGAGGAGATTGAGGACAAGCTCAATTACCTTGAGAAAGCTGCAAAGGTTCCGACCGAGGAGATCGTGAATGCGCAGAAGGGTATCGCGAAGGTGATCATCAACCGAAATCGTGAGAATACCGAGGCGCTCATTAATTCCAATGAGCAGGTCATGGAACAGTTTACGGAGTGCAGCAGTACGATCGCGGATATTACGAAGCTTCTGTCTGCTTATAAGGATGAAATCGTATCGGAGCAGAAGAAGACAGAGGAAGTGAATGAGCAGAGTATTCAGGTGAAGATGCAGGATCTGCTGATCCAGATGAAGGATATGGAGCTGCGCCTGAATCAGGCAATCAACCAGATACAGAACGTGAACTATCAGCAGCCGATGGTTGCACCGACGTATATACAGCAGCCACAGGTAAATGTTGCGCAGCCGGAAGAGAAGCCGGTGGAAAATGTGCAGCCTGAGATTGAGGCAGCAGAGAAGGTTGAGTCTGAGATTCCGGTAGTAGCGGAGGATACAATTTCTAAGATGGATGAACCGATTGAAGCAGAGGCAGTATCGGAACCGGATCTTGGAGTTGATATGTCGGTACTTGAGAATTCAGATGAAGTGGGCTCGCTCGATGTTGCTTCTGATATGGGAAGTCTGGATATACCGGATTCACTGGATGTGGATGCATCTGGTCTTGACATTCCGGACGATCTCAACCCGGATGCGGTCGATCTTGCGGCAGCAGAGGATGCGTTGGCAGACTTAGAGATTCCTGAAGTAAATGAGGAACCGGCGATCACAACCAGGCAGACATCAGAACCGGAGCCGGTCGTAGAGGCATCCGTGCCGGTAGAGCCGGAACCAATTGTAGAGGAGCCGGTGGTAGAAGAGAAGCCGCCGATGCCTGACTTATCGGATCCGAATAAGAAGATGAGCCCGGATGAGATTGCTGCATTGTTTGCAAACATGTCCGGAGATGCGCCAAAAGAAGAAGTCAAGGAAGAACCAAAACCGGTGGAGCCGGAACCAGCCGTAGAGGAGCCGGTGGTAGAAGAGAAGCCGCCGATGCCGGATCTCTCTGACCCGAATAAAACCATGAGTCCGGACGAGATTGCAGCGTTGTTCGCAAATATGTCCGATGATGCTCCGAAGCAGGAAGACAAACCGGTAGAGCCGGAACCAATCGTAGAGGAACCAGCGGCAGAAGAGAAGCCGCCGATGCCAGATCTCTCCGATCCGAACAAGACACTCAGCCCGGATGAAATTGCTGCACTATTTGCGAATATGCAGTAAATATAATAGGTACATAAAAAGCGCGTGGACTACACTGTTAAGTGTATTTCCACGCGTTTTCTCATAGGTTTATCGTGCACGCATCAATCTATCAACAACTACAATTTCATCACTTCCCAAAAAGTCAATCGGTCGCAATTGATTTAATGATCTGTACCACCGTCTCCATCGCTTCGACAGAAATATGTTCATAAGGTCCATGGAATCCATATCCACCAGTTCCAAGGTTCGGACAAGGCAATCCCATAAAGGAAAGTCTTGCACCATCTGTACCGCCACGCACCGGTCGAGAGATTGGTTCGAGTCCGGCTTTGCGGATTGCATTCTGTGCGCGCTCGATCACATCCATATGCTGCTCGATTACAGAGAGCATATTTTCATAGGAATGTGTGATGGTAAGTTCAACGGTTCCTGCTCCATATTCCTGATTGATCTCAACCTCAATTGTGCGGAGCAGATTCAGTCGTGATTCAAAAATATCCTTATCATGATCACGGACGATGAAAGAAAGTCTTGCCTCTGCAACATCACCGCTCATGTCGGTCAGATGATAGAAACCTTCGCGTTCTGCAGTGTGTGCCGGAGTCTCTGACTTTGGAAGGCGGGAGACAATTTCGGTTGCAAGGAGAGCCGCATTGACCATGATATCTTTTGCTTCGCCCGGATGTACATTGACACCGTGAATGACAAAGTCGGCACTTGCTGCGTTGAAATTTTCGTAAGCAACCTCACCTTCATAATCACCGTCTACCGTGTAGGCATATTCGGCTTTAAAATAATTCAGGTCAAACAGATCCGCACCTGCACCGATCTCTTCATCCGGGGTAAAACCAACCCAGATATCACCGTGTGGAGTTCCTTCCGTGATCAACTGTTCCAAAGCGGTCATGATTTCAGCAACGCCCGCCTTGTCATCTGCGCCGAGAAGTGTTGTTCCGTCGGTGGTGATCAGCGTGCGACCAGTGAGCGACTTAAGTGTCGGAAAATCCGATACTTTAAGATAGGTGTTACTTCCTTTTAATAGGATATCTTTGCCATCATAGTTCTCAATAATCTGTGGTTTCACATTTTCTCCGGAGTAATCCGGTGCAGTATCCATATGTGCGATAAAACCGATTGCCTTACGATCCTCCATGCCGGGTGTAGCCGGAAGCAATCCGTATACATAACAGTGTTCGGTCAGGGTAACACGTTCGAGTCCAAGACTTTTCAGCTCCTGCTCTAATTCCTTTCCCAAAACAAACTCACGCTCACTGCTCGGTGTCACGGAAGACTCCTCATCGGACGTGGTCCAAAAAGCGACATATTTTAATAATCGATCCTGTACTTTTGCCATAAAATTGTTCCTTTCGCATGTGCAATTAAAAAAATTGAAAAAAATTGAAAAAAGTGCTTGCATTTCTCAAATTCCTATTATATAATAACTCTTGTCTTAAGGAAAGACAACAAAAACAAAGCAAATAAGCGCGATTAGCTCAGCTGGCAGAGCACCTGACTCTTA
>UQRC01000046.1 GCA_900543445.1 uncultured Lachnobacterium sp.
AATGATGCTACCCATTAGTACCTCAAAATTTCTAATTGCAGAAACATCGTCCGGAGATTATAATTTCCATAGGTGGACTTACAAACTATCAGATGATTATTCTCTGAATAGTAAACAAACCTGCAAGCCACCAGAACTACACACAATAATGACAATATAGCAATGGTACTGGATTGGTACTAAAAATATGTGAAACGAAAAATAATGTGTGGAAAAGACACATATTATCAATACAAAACAGTATAGATAACCATATTAAAACAACCAGAATCAAACCAAACTTTGCGAGTTTGAATAATGTAAAAACAGCGGGAAGCCTTGAAAATCAAGGCTTCCTGTTTTCTTCGTCTACAAAATGTCGCTAAAAAGTGACGAAAAGTTATAAACTGAGTATGGTAAGTCTGAAGGTAAGGCTTTTCGGAGATCTGTTTATATTATATAATAATTGGCAGAGTGTACAGTGTGTATAAAGGAGCAGAACTAAATGAAAATTAAATGTGTTAATTCACATTTGTTCCAATAATGTATTTACAAGCGGCAATCGAGAATGTAGAGAAGATGTTACAATCAACATTCTTTGATATTCCCAATGATCAAAAATAAGAGGTAAAAAATGAGTAGTGTTGCAAGGCCAATTATTAAGCAAATTAAAGATAGTCGTGACGCTTTAGATTTCTTTGAGAAAGTATCGCTGCCTAAGGAAGATGAGAAAACGCAAGACATTATAATGAATTTCCCAACGGTTTATATTCATAATTGGCAGGAATCTGGAGATTTTGAAGTATATGTAGGTGAGTCGAATGATATTTTCAAAAGAACGCGCCAACATTATGATGCAGCTTCGGACAAGTCCAGATGGCAAAGTAAATTGTTAGAAAAAGATGCAAGCCTTTTTATAATAGGACATGAGCATTTTAATAAATCGTTAACGCTTGACATAGAGAACCGATTAATGCATTACATGATGAGCGTAGATCGTGTGAAGCATGTACATAATTTGAGAGACAATCCTCAGACAAGTTATTATCCAATGGAGGAATTGGATGATATATTCAGCAAAATCTGGAGAGGCCTTAGAAAAGAAAATAAAGATTTATTTCCAACAGAAAGTGCAATTAAGGATTCTGCAATATACAAAGCGTCACCACTACATAAGCTTACTAAGGAGCAGGAAAAAGCAAGAGATCTGATTATCCAAAAGGTTTCAAAGGCACTTGAAAATAAAGAGACAAGACAACTGATCTTTATTGATGGAGAAGCAGGAACGGGAAAGACGGTTTTAAATAGCAGTACATTTTATGAACTGTATTGTCAGGCTGAAGAAAATAATAGAAATTTAAAGTGCTTTTTGCTGGTTAATCATGATGAACAGATTACGGTATATGAGCAGATAGCGGAAAAGCTTGGCTTGATTGAAAAATATGGACAAGTTGTAGGCAAACCCACGACTTTTATTAATAATCATTCAAAGGATGAACCGGTTGATGTTGCATTTGTGGATGAAGCTCATTTACTTCTTACACAAGGAAAACAATCGTATCGTGGTAAGAATCAATTGAATGATATTATGGATCGGGCTCGTGTGACGGTGGTCATGTTTGATGAAAATCAGATACTCACAACGGAGCAGTTTTGGGAGGCACAGATTCTTGAACAATATAGGAATCAGGCCAAACTGGAAGAGAATCATATAGTTTTGAAAAAGCAGCTTCGTATGCAGGCTGATCCGGCAACGATGGATTGGATTGATTCTTTCACAAAGGAAAGACGAGTAAAGAAAATTCCAAATACATTCGGTGGATATGCGATTAAAATTTTTGCCAATCCAAAATTACTTGATTTAGAAATTCAGAGACGAGCACAAGAAAGTGATTCGGCTTTATCAAGAGTAATTGCCACATATGATTGGCAATATAGTTCTAACCATAAGATGGAAGATCAAGTAATGAAGTATTGGGAAGTATTAATCGGAAAATGGCATAAACCATGGAATCGTGAATTGGAGTCAGAACTATCGAAGAAAGAAAAACGAGATATTAAAGGTTTGGCATGGGCCGAGCAACCGCAGACTATTAATGAAGTTGGATCAACATTTACAATACAGGGATTTGATCTTAATTATGCAGGCGTTATTTTAGGTCCGTCTGTAAAATATCGGGATGGGAAGATTATATTTGATCCGACGGCTAGCAAGAATGAAAAAGCGGTGCGTAATAGAACCTTGTCAGATGGTACAAAGCAGAAGTTTGGAGAAACATTAATTCAACATGAAGTAAGAGTATTAATGACACGTGGTGTTAATGGAATGTACATATACGCGTGTGACCCAGAACTTCGAGCTGCATTGTTAGAGGCTGCAAAATAAGGAGCAACCATGAAGTTAAAGAATGTTGTGATTGTGGTAGACAATATAGAACAATCTGTCAAATTTTATAAGAATCTGTTTGGTTTACAGGTGATTATGAGACAGGATGGTAATGTTATAATGTCAGAGGGACTTGTATTACAGGATGCAGAGGTATGGCGTGAAAGTACAGGAATAGTTATGACTCCGCACAATAATATGACAGAACTGTATTTTGAAGAAAATGACATGGAAGGGTTTATGAAGAAACTTGAATCGTATGATTTTGCAATCCGTTATGTTACGGAAATGACGGAACTTGAAGGTGGACAGAAGGTTGTAAGGTTTTATGATCCGAGCGGAAATCTCATCGAGGTGCGTACACCGTTAAGAAATTATTAGAGGCGACAGATGTATTTGACGTAAGGGAGGATAATTATGAAACAAGAGACAATAGACAGAATTCGAAAATTTACGGAAGACAGAGACTGGGATCAGTTTCATGCACCTGCGAATCTTGCGAAGTCAATCGTGATTGAGGCAGCAGAACTATTGGAGTGTTTTCAGTGGGCGGATGATGAATATGATCTGCAGCATGTGAAAGAAGAACTGGCGGATGTTATCGTTTATAGTCAGAATTTGCTGGACAAGTTAGGACTTGATGTGGACGAGATCGTAAACATGAAGATGACAATGAATGAAGCAAAGTATCCGGTCGAGAAAGCAAAAGGCAGTGCGGCAAAGTATGACCAGTTGTAACAACTGAATTCACCTTGTGCAATTTTTGCACAAGATGAGAATGCAAGTGACGCAGTGGTGAAGCAATCAAAAGAAGGTGATCAGAATGGGGCTTTTTAAGAAGAAAAGTATCGTCAAGTCCTACGATAAGGAAAATAAGAGACCGGTAATCAAGGCGAGCATATGCAATGGGGAACAGGTTGCCGGTTTTAAGGATATCCATACAGGTAAGATCGAAGAGGTCATGCTGATCAGAAGTCGGGCAGATCTGGAGAATTTTAAAGCTATGTATGGAATCGACGAGGCGATAACGAAAGAATACTGAGCAGATAAAAAGATATCTGGAAAGGATGAAAAATGGTAAAGAAAATAGTACGAGATCCGCTTTTTCTTGCACAGAAGTCAGTGGAGGCAACAGAGGCGGATCGGCAGGTCGTGACGGATTTGCTGGATACTTTGAAAGCAAATTTAGATCACTGTGTTGGGATGGCTGCAAATATGATAGGGGTTCAGAAAAATATCATTGTGGTGGCAGCGGGACCGTTTCAGTTCCCGATGATCAATCCGGTGATCACAAAGAAAGATGGTGCATATCAGACGGAGGAAGGGTGCTTTTCGCTGGATGGGGTGCGTCCATGCACCAGATATCAGGAGATTGAAGTGGACTATCTGGATCAGAATTTTAAGAAACGGCATGGAAAATATTCCGGCTGGACAGCACAGATCATCCAGCATGAGATAGATCACTGTAATGGGATTATAATATAGGACATATGTCAAAAATTATTTTGTAAGGTAAAGATCAATGAGAAGGAAGTTTCTTTTCATTGATTTTTTTTACTTGACGATAACCAACGGTTAATATATTATAGAGATAACCAATGGTTAGTTATGAAGAGGAGAAGACATTATGAAACATTACATTGAGATACAAAGACTTAGAACAGAAGATGTAGTTATAGATGATAATTTAACGTTAGAGAAGAATACACAGGCCTTTTTAAAAGGTGACATCATCAGCATTACAGAGAAAATAGATGGTGCCAATGCAAGTATTTTTTATGATAAGCACTTGCAGAAATTAAGATGTTTTAGTAGCAGGAACGAATTGGATTTTAGCAATCAGTTAAGAGGGTTCTATTCCTATGTGCAGGGATTAGACAGCAGCATATTTGCAGAATATCCGAATCACATATTTTTCGGAGAATGGTTGGTAAGTCATACGGTGATCTATGACGAAGAAAACTATAATAAATGGTATTTATTTAGTGTATATGATTCCAAGACTCAGAGCTGGCTGGAACAGGAATTTGTAAAAAAATTTGCCCATGATCATGGATTCTACTATCCGCATGAATTGTATTATGGAAAATTTATTGATTGGAACCATTGTATCAGCTTTTCCAACAATCCAGCGTATGGAACACAACAGGAAGGGATTGTGATAAAAAATCAGACAGCGCTTAAGGAGAACCGTGGTCCACATATCTTGAAATATGTTAATCCTACTTTTAAGGAAATTCAAAACAGAAATCATAAGAAAAAAACAGAGGATCCTAATAAGCTGAAGGAGAAGGCTGAGGCGGAGGAATATATCCGTATGATCGTGACAGATGCAAGAGTCTTGAAATGTTATCATAAATTGATTGATGATGGAATACTGCCGGAAAAGCTTGAACTAAAGTATATGAAAGAAGTGGCAAGGAATCTTCCTAAGACGGTGTATGAAGACTGTGTAAAAGAAGAGATAGAAATATTAATGAAGGCAGGGGAATATGCTGGAAAGCTATGTAATAAGGTTACGATGGAAATTATAAAAAATAAATTAAACCTGACGTAATAAAGCAAAGGCGAATTATTTAAGGAGTTTATGGGCATATGCAAGCAATCGACCGCCCAAATCATTTTGTTCTTTGATCATTTTGGCAAGTGCATATAATTCAGGCGTCTCGTTTGACGATATCATAATATAATCGGCTTCCATTTTATCAGAAGTACCATAAAGAAAGTCAACATTACAGTTAAAGGTCTGGGCGATATAGCATACGGTCTGATAGGAAGGCTCCCGTTCGCCTTTTTCGTATCGACCGTAAGCCATGGCTGATATATTAAGGCGGCGGGCTGCTTCTGCTTTATTTATATTAAGTGAAGTTCTTAATTGTAGTAAACGTTCCGGTTGAAAATTCATAATAAGGATCCTTCTTTATGCAAAAATATTGGTAACCAAAGGATATTGTAATTGATATATTGGAAAATGACAATATTATTGTTGATATTAATATTGGAGTTATTTGATGTTGTTTAAAATTGAATAATTTATCTATAAGTTGCTTAAAATAATACAAAAGATTGACAATGTAAATCAAAATCCTATAATATATATAGAATAGTTTTTAGGAGGTAGAATTATGGCAACAGTACCTACACAGGTAAGGATAGATGAAAATTTGAAAAAACAGGCTAGCGAACTTTTTGCGCAGTTAGGAATGGATATGTCTGGAGCAATGAATATTTTTTTAAGGCAGTGTGTGCTACGAGGAGGTCTTCCGTTTACAGTGGAATTGCCACAGTATAAACCGGAAGTATTAGATGCTATGGAAGAAGCAAAAAGGATTAGTAGAGATCCTAAGACAAAGAGATATGATAGTTTTTCTGATGCCCTAGGGGATATTGATTAATGAAATATAAGTTAATACTTACTGGAAAATTTAAGAAAAGTCTAAAACTTGCTAAAAAACGAGGATTAAATTTAAAACTATTAGATGAAGTGGTTACTGCATTACAAAATAATGTTTCATTAGAAGCAAAATATTGTGACCATGAGTTGAAAGGACAGTATCAGGGATTTAGAGAATGCCATATTCAACCGAATTGGTTATTGATATATTTGATGGAGAATGATGTACTTACTTTGACATTGGTTGATACTGGTTCACATGCAGACTTGTTTCATATGTAAGTAAATGCATAAATAAGCAGGAGGCGATTTTCGTGACACACGAAGAATTTGAGAAAGCAGCACAATATTGGAACAACAAGGAGAAGACGGTGATGCCGCAGGAACAGTTGCGGCAGACAATCGAATTATAAGATGAGGAATTTTACATAATCCTGATTTGAGGGACGTGGTATAATAAGTGCACAGGCAAATAAAGATAGAAGGTGAACGATTTGACACAAACACAGAGCAACTACCTGATCTTGGATTTCTCTCACGTATACTGTGACGAGAATATCCCACGCAATGATAAGCTTCACTGGATCCACTGTTCGGATATTCACGAGTGTGATCTGTATTGTTCTGATGCTGCGGCAACAGAGATCCACCGGAGAATAGATCCGTATGGAACCAGAGGTATCCATTTTCTGGATTCCGGCAATTATCATTATGTGACCAAAATTATGACTGACCGCATCGACGAACCATTTTCTCTGATTCTGTTCGACCATCACACGGATATGCAGTCCCCGATGATCGAGGGGATGATCAGTTGCGGCGATTGGGCAAGAAGTGTATTGCTGGACAATCCGCAGCTGCAGCAATTGATTCTGATCGGACCGAAGAAAGCGGATATTCAGGCAATTTATAATGACAAAGAATTTACAGCGAAGCAGAAGAAGCGCCTGAAGGAGAAGCTGATCGCTTTCTCGGCGGAGGAGCTTCGCGCAGACGAAGGACACGAGAAAGTGGAACGAATCCGGATGGATGTACCGTTTTATATCTCCATTGATAAGGACGTTCTGGACGAACGGTATTGCGCGACGAACTGGAATCAGGGACGGATGTCACTCTCTTTGCTGGAGCATCTGCTGAGAGCATTTCTGGAAACCGGAAACATTCTGGGCATTGATATCTGCGGCGAATGCCAGCAGGGAATTCCTCTGCCGGAGTACATGGAAGCGGAGGAGAAGAACGCCAAGACAAACCGTAAGCTGTTTGAATTCCTGACGCATTACATACGGCGCAAATCCACAATCCCGCGGCAAAAGGCGCCGCGTCACAATGAGAAAGCCTGAATTTCTACTTTTTTACGCATGTAGATACCTGATATTTTTGTGAAATACTCCCTTTGAAAAATTTTCGAAGAAATCCTACAATAGAGGTAAGATAAGGAGGTTTTCGGAATGTATCAGGTTGGAGACTATATTGTGAAGGCATCAAACGGAGTCTGTAAGGTGAAGGCGATTGTTCATCCAGACTTTGTGAGCGACAAGAAGAAGCTATATTATTTGTTGACGCCGGTGGCGGATGAGAACGCAAATCTGTATGTTCCAATCGATCGTGGTGAGGAGAGTGCCCGCCCGGTGATGACAGAGAAAGAGGCAAAGGAACTGGTGAAGAAGATTCCGTCGATTGATGCGACCTGGATCAATAATGAGAGAGAACGGGAGCATAATTACAAGGACGCGGTACAGAGCAATGATCCCGAGCGTCTGGTCGGTATCATCAAGCTGATCTATGGACGCAAGAAGGCACGTGCTGAGCAGGGGAAGAAGACGACCGCCGTGGACGGAAGATATTATGATACCGCGGAGCGGCTTCTATATTCAGAACTGGAGCTTGCGATGCACAAGAATAAGGATGAGATTCTTGCGATGATTCGTGACTGTTGTAACGCTGAATAGAAGACCAACAACTTCCAGAGAGAGTGTGTGAATGGAATCAATGTAATAGTGGCAAAAACAGATAGAAGCAGGCTGGTAGTTCATGTCAGTCTGCTTTTATTTACGATAATTTCACAAAGATTTACATAACCTTGATAGCAAGAGAACAGAATTTTGTTTAGCATAAGAGCATAAGGATGTGATGAAGAGTGAATAAGAAAAGCCATATTATTTTTACGAAAAAAATGAATATTGAGTTGCCTGTTGGCTGCCGCAGAGGTCTTTATCTTGGATCCATTCTGCCGGATCTGTTAGTACACACGTATCTGAGAGGACACACCTGGAAGGCATCCGGAGAAAAGGTTTTAACGAAACTGAAGGAGCTGGAAGAACTTGGTATCTTAAATGTGTGGACCGGAATTCGTTTTGGAATGCTTCTGCACTATCTGGAGGATTTTTTTACGATGGCACACAGTAGATATTTTGAGGGAAATCTTGTGGAGCATATTCGCTATGAGGTAAGGCTGTCGCGCTATATACGGGCATTTTTTGCCGGGAATTATAAATTGTATGATGGTGATCCGGATAATACGCAGGTGTATTCGATGGAAGATCTGCATGAGCGTATCGTTTCATTGCAGAAGGACTATCAAAAGGAAATCAGGGAAGCAGAGGATGAGACGATTTGTTTTGCAACGGATCTGGAATATATGAATATGGCGGTGCAGACTGTGGTTGGCTATATGATTCCTGTGATGAACCGGAAGACCAATATGTATCACAGGCTGGAAACCCGAGTGATGATTCAGATGCCGCAGAGATACCGCTTTTTGTAAGTGTGGGAAATTGGTGAGCTTGTTTTGCGTGTGCAGGACAGGCTCACACTTTATTGTATTTACATACATTTTACATAAATTCCATATGGATCGGATGGAACTCTCCAGAGAGATCAAAAAGAAGCTGGTCAACGAGATCTGCAAATGCGACAATGTGGACAAAAAGCATGTTTTCATGTCAAAGGTGCCGCTTGATATGTCGTTCGTATTTGCAATCCAGAATTATCTCAGAGGACAGGAAAAAGAGAATTTATTCTATCATAAGAGAAATCCTCGCATGACAGATCAGTTGAACGATAAAGAGCGCCTGATCGAGCAGGTTGAGAAGAAAGATGTACGGCTTTATCTGCCATTTTGCTTTGGACACAACCTGTCACGGTTATATCGATGATAAGATTGCGGAAAGCATGATCGATTATGCAAAACAAAGCGGAATATAAAGGAGTTGTAGAATTTGAAATACAAAGCATTGTGTTATGGTTTCCTTTGCACAATGCTTTTTTGATTTTGACAATCTTTTACTATCGGTATTACTGAAAACATGGTATAGTAATAAAATAGATAACCAAAAGGAGAGCGCACATCAATTTCTTTGACGGGGATGTGCCGTGTGAGCCGCAGCGACTATGAAATTTT
This sequence comes from uncultured Lachnobacterium sp., assembly GCA_900543445.1. Lineage (GTDB taxonomy): Bacteria > Bacillota > Clostridia > Lachnospirales > Lachnospiraceae > Roseburia. The sequence goes on from UQRC01000046.1 coordinate 9,160, forward strand.
TGAAAAATCATCAGAACTGGTTGTGGCTGAATATTATAGCAGATACAAGAAAAACTAGATATAAGGAATCGAAGCTGGCAGCAGCTGATTCGAGAAGAAAGTAACTTCCGGGTAATTATGGAATTGGGGGCAGGTAATAAGCTACCCAAGAAGGAGACAATTTTGAGTAAAACAGGAATTATGACAGACAGCCACAGTGGAATTTTGGAGCAGGAGGCACGTGAGAAGAAGATCCATGTGCTCCCGATGCCTTTTATTATGAATGGAACGACGTACTATGAGGGCGTCAGCATGACGAGAAGTGTGTTCTATGAGAAACTCAGAGAGGGCATTGATGTGTCAACCTCGCAGCCGTCGCCGCAGGATGTGATGGAGATGTGGGACGAAATGCTGAAAGAATATGACGAGATTGTTTATATCCCGATCAGCAGCGGCCTCAGCGGATCATGCATGACCGCGCAGGCGTTGGCGCAGGATGAGCCGTATGAAGGCAGGGTGTTTGTGGTGGACAACGGACGCTGCTCTACACCGATGCATCAGTCTGTGCTCGATGCAATCCGGATGGTTGAGGCTGGATATCATGCGGAGCAGATTAAGGCGAGACTCGAGGAGACGAAGGAGCAGATGATCATATATATCGGTTTAAGTACACTCGAGTATCTGAAGAAGGGCGGCCGTATAAAGGCGGGCGTTGCAACGATCGCGAATGTGCTCAACATCAAGCCCGTGATGAAGTTTGGAACCGGAACGCTGGATATCTATCAGAAGTGCCGCGGTATCAAGAATGCGCGCAAGGCGATGATCGAGGCGATGAAGACGGAGCTTGAGACGAACTTCAAGAAGGCATATGATGCGGGAAAAGTACATCTGTTAGCGGCTTCCAGCTGCATTGCAGAAGTGACGGAGGACTGGGTGAAACAGATTAAGGAGAGCTTCCCGGGAATGGAGGTACGGTGTGATGAACTGTCCTGCGGACTGGCATGTCATATCGGCCCGGACGGACTTGGAATCGGCTGCTCGACGGATCCAATGTAAAATTTAAAAATAAGGATGGAAGAAACGCATCTTTTGGTATAAAATAAACTTGGAATATCGTGGTGATATTTTAAGTCTATTTTTGCTCAGGGGGTAAAAGTTCATGAAAACAGAAGCATTTGGCAGTATACAAAGTGGAAAGAAAGCAACATTATATATTTTAGAAAATAAAAATCATACGGTAGTGAAGGTTACCGATTTTGGAGCAACACTGGTATCGGTGCTTTTTGCAGATAAAGACGGTGTCATGAAGGATATGGTGCTTGGTTATGATGATGCAGCTTCTTATGAGAAGGGAACGAGCTGCTTCGGTGCAACAATCGGCAGAAACGGAAACCGTATCAAGGATGCGCGCTTTACGATCGATGGCAAGGAATGGGTGATCGAGGCCAACGAGAATAACAACAGTCTGCACAGTGGTAAAAACGGATTCAATCATCTGATGTGGGAGATGAAGGAGAGTGGCGATAATTATGTTACGTTCTACCATTACAGCCCGCAGGAGGAGCAGGGATTCCCGGGAAACATGCATGTTACGGTAACGTATACACTTGACGATGAAGATACCGTACATATCACATATCATGCAAAGGCAGATGCAGATACGGTAATGAATTTTACGAACCACAGTTATTTCAATCTGGCAGGACATGATAGTGGCGTGATGCTTGATCAGAAGCTGCAGCTTTTTGCGGATGCCTATACACCGGATGAGGATTCGCATTCCATCCCGACCGGAGAGATTGCTCCGGTTGCAGGAACTCCGATGGATTTCACGACGATGAAGCCAATCGGACAGGATATCAATGCGGATTTTGAACAGCTTCATTTTACTGGCGGATATGATCACAACTATGTGCTCTCCGATAAGCCTGGCACGATGCGCCAGATGGCGAAGGCCGAGTGTGATGCGAGCGGTATTGCGATGGATGCTTATACGGAGTGCTGCGGCGTACAGCTTTATGCAGGCAACTTTATCGGAACACAGACCGGAAAAGGCGGAGTTACTTATGGAGACCGTCACGGATTCTGCCTGGAATCCCAGTTTTACCCGAATGCGGTCAATGAGAAGAACTTCCCATCCCCGGTTGTACCTGCGAATACAGAGTATCACTCAGAGACGAAGTATCACTTCTATCATATCTAAGAGTTGTTGATCCGGAGCGCCTGCATCAAGGCGCTCCAACTATGTGCATCCGTTTCTTGCGGAAAATCGGAACAAATCAGATGTTCTATTAAAAAATCAGAATGGACGTGTAGAAATTGAAGAGAAACAAATATGAAATTGATATGTGCAACGGAACCATTATGGACAAATTGATTTCTTTTGCACTGCCACTTATGGTATCAGGAATCCTGCAGCTGATGTTCAATGCGGTGGATCTCATCGTTGTCGGACATTTCAGCGGGCAGCAGGCGCTTGCGGCGGTCGGCTCGACTACGGCACTCATTAATGTATTTACAAATTTATTTATCGGAATTTCACTCGGTGCGAACGTACTCGCCGCCCGTTTCTATGCGGCGGGGCGCGATAAAGAGATGTCGGAGACGGTACATACGTCGATCATGCTGGCTTTGATCAGTGGAGTGGCGATGGCGGTCATTGGTCTGATTTTCGCCAAAGGTGCACTACAGTTGATGGATACACCGGCGGATGTTATAGATCTGTCGGCTTTGTATATGCGTATCTATTTCCTGGGAATGCCATTCTTTATGCTGTATAATTACGGCGCGGCAATCCTGCGCGCGGTTGGCGATACGAAGCGCCCGCTGATCTTCTTGATCATATCCGGTGTGACCAATGCGATACTTAACATGATCCTTGTTATTGTGTTCCGGCTTGGCGTGGCCGGTGTTGCGATCGGAACCGTGATGTCGCAGCTGATGTCGTGCGTGCTTGTGCTTCGTTGTCTGTACAAGACGGATAGCAGCTACCAGCTTCGTTTTGAGAAGCTTGCCATCAAAAGCGTTTACTTAAAACAGATCTTTCAGGTTGGAATTCCTGCCGGCATTCAGAGTACGGTTATCAATTTTTCCAATGTGTTATTGCAGTCTTCCGTCAACTCGTTTGGATCGACTGCGATGGCTGGCTATACGGCGGCAAACAATCTGCTTGGATTCTTGTATATGTCAGTTAATGCGGTCACGCAGGCGTGCATGAGTTTCACAAGCCAGAATTACGGTGTTGGCAAGTATAAGCGAATGGATCGTGTGCTGATCGATTGTCTGATTCTGACGGTAGCAGTATCGGGAACGCTGGGGTGCGTCGTGTATCTGTTCGGACCGCAGATTTTGCATATTTACACGAGTGAAGCGGACGTTATCTCATGTGGAATGGAAATTCTTTCGATTACAACGATTCCTTACTTCCTTTGCGGAATTATGGATCTGTTTCCGGGATCGCTGCGGGGAATGGGATATTCGGCGGTGCCGATGGTGCTGTCTGTGATTGGAACGGTAGGAACAAGAATTTTGTGGATCTATGGCTTTTTCCCACACAATCGCAGCCTGTTCTTCCTGTTTATTTCGTATCCGGGTTCGTGGATCATTACGATCGTGATGCAGGTGATCTGTTATCTGTATGTGCGCAAACGCTGTGTTGGCGCACAAAAGATGTAAATAGAGCGAACAGATTTATAAATAATATAAGAAAAAATAATACACTGCTTTGGTAAAGTGTGAAACAAAACAGTTGACGGAAGGAATTTTACACGCTACTATACTCTATAGAGCAATTTCGAGACGAAGTTTGCAGGAAAACGACGAAAGTCTACCGAAGGAGTAAAACTCTCAGGTGCCGGTCGGACCGGTGCAACTGTAAATGGATCGACTCTCTGGAGACACCCGTTAAGAACGGGGGCCGAAGGTGCAACATACGTAAGACGTATGAATCTCTCAGGCAACAGGACAGAGAAGATATCTGAATACATATAAATATCTTCATTTTCGTGTTTGTGCACGGAAATATCTTAGTGGACATAGAATATCCACTCTATTTGTTCATAATCTGGAGTTCTATTTCGTATTCTATCTTATCCGGGGGTTTTGAAATGCTGAAATTAATATTCTAAAGAAGAGAGGTAGGATTGAACAATGTGGAGTGCAATCAATGATTTCCTAGGTGCAGTTGACAATTTTGTCTGGGGTGTACCGCTTATGGTGCTGATTTTGACCGGCGGTCTGCTTCTGACGGTTCGTCTCGGTGTCTTACAGTTCCGTAAGCTTCCGCTTGCGTTAAAGTGGATGGTGAAGAACGAGGAAGGCGGAGAGGGTGAGATCTCAAGTTTCGGTGCATTATGTACAGCACTTAGTGCAACCATTGGTACCGGTAATATCGTCGGTGTTGCGACCGCTGTATGTGCCGGTGGTCCGGGAGCATTATTCTGGATGATCGTGGCAGCGTTTCTTGGTATGGCAACAAAGTATTCAGAAGGTCTGCTTGCGGTCAAGTATCGTGTGGTAGCGGAGGACGGACACAGCCTTGGTGGACCTTTCCATTATATTGAGCAGGGTATGGGCGCAAAGTGGAAATGGCTTGCAAAAATGTTTGCATTTTTCGGTGTCTGCGTAGGTCTGTTCGGAATCGGAACCTTCTCACAGGTGAATGGTATTGCAAGTGCGATCAACAATTTCTTTGATCCGAACAATGCACATACGGTCAAAATCCTGCCATTCCTCGGATCTTATTCATGGTCTGTAGTTATCGCATCCCTGATCCTTGCATTCTGCGTAGCTGCCGTACTGATCGGTGGTGTCAAGCGTATCGCAAGTGTCAGCCAGGTTATTGTGCCTTTTATGGCAATCATTTATTTTGTATTTGCGGTTGTTCTGATCCTTTGCAATATCAAGGAAGTACCGGCAGCGATTGTTACAATCGTTGAAGCAGCATTTAACCCGAAGGCAATCACCGGTGGTGTAGTCGGAAGTATGCTGGTTGCAATGCAGAAAGGTATCGCGCGTGGTATTTTCTCAAACGAAGCTGGTCTTGGTAGCGCGCCGATCGCCGCTGCAGCAGCACAGACAAAGGAGCCGGTACGTCAGGGACTTGTAAGTATGACCGGAACCTTCATTGATACGATCATTATCTGTACATTAACGGGTCTGTCCATCGTCTTAACCGGCGCATGGCAGGTAGAAGGACTCGAGGGCGTAGGCGTTACCACTTACGCATTCCAGCAGGGACTTCCGTTCCCTCCTGTTGTATCCTCCTTCGTACTTATGGTTTGTCTTGTATTCTTTGCATTCACAACTATTCTTGGATGGGATTATTACAGTGAGCGCTGTCTTGAGTACTTGAGTGGCGGTAACATGAAGCATGTAAAGATTTATCGCTGGATATACATCTTAGCTGTATTTATCGGACCATACATGACGGTTAGTGCCGTATGGACGATCGCCGATATCTTCAACGGACTGATGGCGATTCCAAATATGATCGCACTTTTTGCCTTAAGCGGTGTTGTTGCGAAGGAGACGAAGGATTTCTTCAAGAGACATAAGTCGGGAGAATACCAGGAATAAAAGAGTTTAAATGCATATTATGGTTGAAAGCAGGATGCGTTGCATCCTGCTTTTATGTTATACTTTAAGGTGATTACGAGAATTTTGCGGTGGCGGCTGTTCGGCGGATTCAGCGCCTGCCCCATTCTGAGGACACTAGTTATCCAAAATTACGAATTTGCAGAAAATCTTCGCTGGGCTCCTTCTATGATTTCTGTCCGCTCAAGCTTAGACAACGGCGCTCCGAATGTTCGCCTGAGCACAGCTGTGTCAGGCGGACATTCGAAGAGCCGCAGTCTAAGCGTTGCTCGGACACAAAAATTGAGCCCAGCAATGATTTTGGCAAATTCAGCAATTTTGTCTAAAATCGTGTTCCTCACAATGGGGCAGGCGCTGAATCCGCCGAACAGCCGCCACCGCAAAATTTGCATAAACAATAATGTATGATATAGAAAACAGGAGAACTTATATATGATCAACCAGATAAAGATTAGCGATTTTCAGGCACCGGAATTGGACATCT
>UQRC01000047.1 GCA_900543445.1 uncultured Lachnobacterium sp.
TGCATCCGCGCACTCAACAAAAAAGCCGACGATTAAAAGAAGAGCCCCATATGCACAGACAGCGGAAGCACCGAACATACGGTGTTTCCGCTGTTTGCCGAAAATCAGCAGGAATAGAAAAGCATACAGGCTCCGATTCTGCGCGCTCCATCCGGATACCGAACGTGGAAGAAGCAGCGCTGACGGAGCGATTAGGAGAGACAGAGCCGGGACAGTCTGCCTTATCCTTTCACCGCACCGGCGGTGAAACCCTGGATGAAGCACCGCTGCAAAAACACGAAGATCACCGTGACCGGGACGGCCGCGACGATGGAGGCCGCAACTGGCAGGTCTGAAGGCATTTTATGGGCGGTTTCTTGACAAGAACGGCGTTTGCTGGTAAATTGGAAATATAAATAAGACAAAGACCTAATTATAAATTTGGGAAGAGGAGGATGCAGACGATGAAGAAGAGAATCATTCGCGGATGTTTGCGGATCGCAACTTTGGCGGTCGCGGGCGGTGTGCTTGGATGGCTGAGCAGCATCCTGTTCGGTGAGCGTGCGCTCATTACAGAGCTCCCCGTTGTGGTGACCCTGGGCGCGAGCGTTGGCATTTTGTCCGGTGTTGTGTTGTTCCCGGAGAAAGCATAGCTGCAGACTGCAGAGCCCCGGGGAGCAGAAGATAGGAAGCAGACAGAAGAACTGGCGCGAAACGCCGGGAAAGGAGCGGGATATGGCAATCAAGGCAATTACAACGGACAGCTTCCGGGATGATGTGTTGAAAACGAGAAAGCCGGTTTTGGTGAAGTTCTGGGCACCGTGGTGCGGGTATTGCCGCGCTCTTGCACCGGCGCTGGAGTCAATTGAAAAGCAGTATGAGAATCTGATTTCTGTGGGGCGTATCAATTTTGATACGGAAACAGCTGTGGCGCGCAGATATAACATTCATAAGCTGCCGACCCTGCTGCTGTTTATCAACGGAGCCGTGGCTGGATTCCTGATCGATCCTTCTTCTGAGAAGGAGATCGACGCATTTTTAAAGAAAATGCTCGGACTGAATGTAGGAGGTCTGTATGGCAAATATGTATGATATTGTGATCATCGGCGGCGGCCCCGGCGGGTATTCGGCTGCATTATATGCCGCGAGAGCAGGGTTGCATGTGGCTGTGATTGAGAAGCGGGCCATTGGCGGGCAGGCGATCCGAAGTGAAAATATTGAGAACTATCCGGGCTTCGACGCCGGGATCGACGGGCTGAGCCTGAGCGAAAAAATGCAGCGCGGTGCAGAGCGGTTCGGTGCGGAAATGGTGATGGATGAGGTGCGCCGCGTACACCTGATGCAGCCAGTCAAGGTGATTGAAGCGGCGAAGCAGACCTATCAGGCACCCACCGTCATTCTGGCGACCGGTGCGCCGCCCAGAAAGCTCGGTGTGGAGGGCGAGGAGGAGATGCTGGGACGCGGTGTTCACTATTATGCCGCTTGCCGCTCTATGATGTACCGGCGAAAAACAGTTGCAGTGATCGGGGAGGGGGAGCAGGCTGCCGAGGCGGCGATGCTCCTTTCCCGCATCGCCAAGCGAGTCTGTCTGGTACATAGAGGCGAGCACATGGAGATCAGTCCGGCCTATGCAGGCAAGCTGAAAATGATGCGAAACATTGAACGCTATGCGGGAAGCGAGGTTCGGGCATTTTTACATGCAAACTGGGTCACCTGTATCCGTATTCGGGAACAGCGGAGCAGTGAACTCTGGAATCTGCCATGCGACGGCGCATTTATCTGCCTTGGCGGCGTACCGGAAACAAACCTGCTTCATGGACAGATCGCGCTGGATAAACAGGGTTACATTCTCGCCAATGAAACGACCATAACCAATCTTCCGGGTGTTTTCGCGGCTGGTGACGTTCGGACGAAGCTGCTCCGGGGCATTCTGACTGCCGCAGCAGATGGCGCGGCGGCTGCACAGCAGGCGGAGCGGTATATTGTAGAAAACATCTGATCTGAAAGGCAGGGAAGGGGCGTATCCATGAAACTTACGTTCATTGGCGCAGCGCATGAGGTGACAGGAAGCTGTCATTATGTAACATTCGGGGATAAACATGTATTGGTGGATTGTGGTATGGAGCAGGGACCGGATCTGTATGTGAATCAGGAGATTCCGGTGAATGCGGCAACGATTGATTATGTCTTTGTCACGCATGCACATATCGATCATTCCGGATTGTTGCCTCTGTTGTACAGCCACGGATTCCGGGGGAAGGTATTCGCGACGAAGGCAACCTGTGAACTCTGTAACATCATGCTCAAGGATTCCGCACACATTCAGGAATTTGAGGCGGAGTGGAGAAACCGTAAGGCGCGGCGTGCCGGTAAGCCGGAAGTGACACCGATGTACAACATGGAAGATGCGATGGGGGTATTGGAGCACTTCGTTGCCTGCGAGTATCATGATAAGATCGAGATCTGTGATGGACTTACGATCCGGTTTGTCGATGCCGGACATCTGCTTGGATCTTCTTCGATTGAGATCTGGGTGACAGAGGACGATAAGACGGTTAAGCTGGCATTTTCCGGAGATATCGGTAATCAGAACCGGCCACTCATCAAGAATCCGGAGTATCTTAAGGATGCAGATTATGTCATTATGGAATCCACATACGGAAACCGTAATCATGAGGCTCCGCCGGATTATGCGGTAGAGCTTGCGAAGGTTATGAATGCAACGTTCACGAAGGGTGGAAATCTGGTAATTCCGGCTTTCTCAGTTGGACGTACGCAGGAGATGCTTTACTTCATGCGTCGGATCAAGACGGAAGACCTGCTGCCTGAGTATCCGAATTTTGAAGTATATATCGATAGCCCGCTCGCAGTTGAGGCAACGAATATCTTTAACAAGAATGTCGCAGACTGCTTTAACGATGCTGCTTTGGAACTGATCGAGTCGGGCGTGAATCCAATTCAGTTTGACGGACTGAAGGTTGCGGTCACAAGTGATGAATCGAAGATGATCAATGTGAATTCGAAGTCGAAGGTTATCATCTCCGCATCCGGTATGTGTGAGGCTGGCCGCATCCGCCATCATCTGAAGCATAATCTGTGGAGATCGGATTCCACGATTCTGTTTGTTGGATATCAAGTGCCGGGAACGCTCGGTCATTCTCTCCTCAATGGGGTCAAGAAGGTAAAACTTTTTGGTGAGGAGATCAATGTCAAGGCAACGATCGTAAATCTTCCGGGAATCAGCGGTCATGCGGATCGTGATCATCTGACCAGGTGGATCTCTTCCTTCGAGCAGCCACCGAAGCGCGTCTTTGTTGTACATGGTGAGGAGAGTACGGCGGTCGCATTCGCGGAGCATGTGACGAATGATGTGGGATTCCCGGCTGTGGCTCCGTACAGCGGCGATGCATATGATCTCATTACAGGAGAGCAGATTGCACAGGGAAACCGCGAGCTTGTCGAGAAGAAGAAGCAGGGCGTATACCGTGCAAGCTCCAGTGTATTTGACCGCCTGATGATCGCAGGCGAGCGTCTGATCGCTGTCATTAAGAAGTGTCAGGGTATGGCGAATAAGGATCTGGCGAAATTTGCAGACCAGATCAACGCACTGTGCGACAAGTGGGATCGATAAATACATCGCCTGTGGTGCATCAAAGATGTATTGCCATAAGGAAATCAATTGTTTACAGATACATGATAGGAACAAGGAATCATGTATGATCAACAGAGGGCATCCGCTTAACGGTCGCCCTCTGTCTTTAGATACTGATACATGCTGCGGAGCGCATTTTTCTCGAGGCGGGAGACCTGTGCCTGCGAGATATGGATCTCATCGGCAACTTCAATCTGTGTCTTCCCTTCAAAAAAGCGCAGCTTGATGATCCGTTCGTCCCTCTCATTCAATCGGGAGAGTGCATCATTTAATGAGAGATCCTCGATCCAGTTTTCCTCCTTGTTTTTCTTGTCGGAAATCTGATCCATGACGTAGAGGGTGTCGCCACCGTCGGTATAGACCGGATCAAACAGGCTAAGAGGCGTCTGGATCGCATCGAGTGCATAGACGATGTCTTCCTTCGGGATTCCGCTTGCTTTTGCAATCTCATCGAGCGTCGGTTCTTTCTGCGAGGTGCGGGCAAGCTGTTCTTTGGCCTGCATTGCATGGTAGGCAATATCGCGCAGGGATCTGGGGATGCGATACTGGGTGTTGTCTCTGAGGAAGCGGCGCAATTCCCCAGAGATCATTGGCACTGCATAAGTGGAAAATTTGACGTTTAAGGTTACATCGAAATTATCGATCGCCTTCATGAGTCCGATGCAGCCGATCTGAAACAGATCGTCCATACTTTCGTTGTGATTGCGGAAACGTTTGATCACGGAGAGGACGAGTCGGAGATTTCCTTTGATATAGGTCTGCCTTGCCTCCTCATCACCGGCGCGGATCCTTTCAAATAATGCCTCCTTTTCCTCATCCTTCAGTATGGGCAGTTTCGCGGTGTTGACACCGCAGATTTCAACTTTATATGAAGACATCATTTTGTTCCTCCTATTAAATCTTTAGTAAAAGGATGGGAATTTTTTTGCTTTTTTATACAGATAATGTTATACTTTTAGAAATTTAGGGGATGAAAAGGGGAAGTGTTATAATTATGAAAAGCAGGGAAATGTATGCGGCGGACAAGATACCGCGGATTGCATTTTATATTGTGCTTGCAGTGATCGCTGCCGCATTTATTATTGCGGAGATGGTGTATCCGAGCGAGCGTACGCAGGAGTCACAGAGCAAAAATCTTCTGTACCACGGAACGTTTGTGTGGGAGAAGGAAGATGGATCCAGAGAGAAGATAGAGGTGCCGGGAGAGTACGATGTGCCGGTATGTGTTCTGCCCGACGTATGTGAGTGACGCGGGAAGAGAACTCCGTATCGAACTGACTTCGAATACAGCCAATTATTCCGGTGTCACATGGTATCCTGATGATTGTCTTTGTTGTGATCCTTGTTACTTTTATTCGTGACATACGAAGAGGTGCATCACGTGACTATCATCTGTCGATAGCGAGTGTTGTGATTGCAATGATAGCCGCACTCATTGAGATGGTATCAGTTTATTTTGTGGTATCGTTGTCCGGTATCTTTATCGGCTCAGGTCTGGTGATCCTGCTTGTGCTCAATATTATCCGCACGGTACAGAACGTGCGCATGATGGAGCACAGACGCCAGAAGAAAGTGTTAGATGACAGAAGACGCCAGACGGAGCGTATTTCGCTGCAGACAATTAAGACACTTTCCACGACGGTAGAGACGAAGAATCTATACAGCAAAGGCCATTCGCAGAGAGTTGCGGATTACTCGGCTTTGATCGCCAGAGAGCTCGGATGGGATGAGGCGAGAGTCAGCAACCTGCGCAATGCGGCGTATATGCATGATGTGGGAATGATCGGAATTCCGGATTCCATTGTGAATAAACCGACAAGACTGTCGGAGGAAGAGTATGCAATCATAAGAAGGCACACGTTAATCGGCGCGGATATCTTAAAGGACATCACGCTGATCGATCATGTTGCGGATGTGGCACATTATCATCATGAGCGGTACGATGGAACCGGTTATCCGGAGGGACTTCGGGATGAAGAGATTCCAATCGAGGCACGTATTGTCGCGGTTGCGGACAGTTATGATGCGATGAACTCGAAGCGGATCTATCGAGATGCTTTGGCGAAGGAGGCAATCCTCTGTGAGTTCGAAAACTGCAGCGGAACACAGTTCGATCCGGCAATCGTTGCTATCTTTGTAAGACTTCTCAATGAGGGCAAGGTGGAAGCGGCGCTGCTTCCGAGCGAGTCCGTGAAGAAGCCGGACAACTATGAGACGGAGACGACGAAGTTTATTTCCGAAGTGATGAACACGATGAGAAGTCAGGAGAGCACGGACAATTATGATTTCCTGACCGGACTTCCGGTGCGCAGCAGAGGAGAGATCCTGATCGCACAGATGATGCAGGAGCACGACGGAGGACTTGTATTCTTCGATATGGATAATCTGAAGAAACTCAATGATGTCTTCGGTCATACGGCGGGAGACCGTGCGCTTAAACTGCTTGGAACGATGATCGGGGAAGTGAGAGAGAACGCCTTGGCCTGCAGGCTGGGTGGAGATGAATTCTTATTGTTTCTTCCGGACTGTGAGCAGGCGGAAGTGGAAAAATGCGTGAAAAAGCTCTATATTGAATTTGCCAAGGCAAGGGAGGAGGACGTTGAGATCCGATGTGCCGATCTGTCTGCCGGAATCAGCATGAGTCAGAAGGGACAGGCATTCGAAGAATGTTATACGGAGGCTGATAAAGCACTCTATTATGTCAAGCAGAATGGTAAAGGAAACTATCTGTTCTATGAGGAGATGGAGAGCAGGAGAGGTGTATCGGGAACCGGAAAGGATCTTGAGCTTGTTGCAAAAGCGCTGCAGGAGAGCGGAAGCTATATCGGTGCGCTGGATCTGGATTACCGTGCGTTTGCCAAGATCTATGAGTATGTAAACAGTCTCGGTGAGCGTTACCGACATAAATGTTATCTTGTCATGGTGACGATGGAGACGCTGCCGGATCGCATGATGTATATCGAGAATATCGAGGAAGCGTTGGAGTGCATGGAGCGGGCTATAAGAGAGAAGGTCCGCAAGGTGGATGTCTGCACAAGATTCAGTTCGATGCAGTATCTGATCATTCTATTCGAAGTACAGGAGGATCAGATCGCGAATGTTATGGAGCGTACGTTCAAGCAGTACAATGAATTCTACGGTGAGAGCGACTTTATTCCACGCTACGAATACATACCGATGGTGGAGAAGCAGGAAAATGAAAATTAAATTATGAGAAATACGCTTTGCGTTTTCTTGCAAAATTACGCGTCGGACTCTTGACAAATCGGGAGCCGGCGCGTAAAGTATTTCTTGCTGTAAAAGCAGTATGTCAGTTCGAAACCTTCCTGACAGAAAACAAAACTAAAGGAGACAAAAGAATATGAAAAACAAAGGTGTAGTATTTATTGTTCAGGCAGCGATGATCGCTGCTCTCTATGTGGTGCTGACTATGATCGCCAATGCGCTCGGTCTGTCCTCGTACAGCATTCAGATCCGTTTCTCGGAGGCATTATGCATTCTGCCGTTCTTTACACCGGCAGCAATCCCGGGACTTTGGCTCGGATGTCTGATTGCGAATCTGATGACAGGTGCGATCATCTGGGATATCATTTTCGGCAGTATCGCAACTTTACTCGGTGCAGTAGGAACCTATCTGCTTCGCAAGCATAAGTTTGCATGTACACTTCCGCCAGTGATCGCCAACATGATCATTGTGCCGCTTGTACTTCGCTACGGTTATGGATTTAAAACCATCTATAAGGGTGTGGACTGGTCGATTCCGTTTAACGTAGTGACGGTTGGAATCGGAGAGATCATCTCAGTATGTGTACTTGGCGGATTACTTCTTAAAGTGTTAAGCAAGTACCGAAGTGTGCTTTTCGAGAGAAATGCAGCCAGATAAGAAATAGATACGAAGGTTGATGAAGCCGCTTGTCTTAGGACAGGCGGCTTATTAAATTGTCTCAATGTCTAAGTTTTGTGTCGGGAAGCTTTTTTGTGCTATAAATTGTCGTTTTGTGCTAGAAGTCTTGTATTTGAGTTGGACATCACTTACAATTTTGTATAAAAAGGAATATCGAATGTTAAAGGAGAGCATGAAATCCATTGGCAGCGAGTGTGACGTGGTATCCTTCTCTCCTTTGGGGAGCAAAGTCGAAGAAGAAAGTTCAATATATGAATATTATGTTACGAAAACAGAAACGCAGAAGCTTGAAGATAAGTCACTATACTATGCCTTTATAGATTTTCTGTCGTTTCCGTTTTTTGCGTCGCAGATTCTTCCAGACAATGGTATGGGGGATATTCTGTTCTGGAATGAGCCGGTTGGAAAGCACAGACCAGAGGTGTTGATCTGTACGAATTCGGTTTTGGATCATCTCTTTGAGAAATGCGATATCTATCTGGATATCAATTATGAGGGAGAAATCGTGGATGCGGTTGCCGGTCATGTTGTTGCTAAGACACCTTTTATCGGATACCTCAGTCAGCTTTGCTTCTCGGTAGTGGGAATCATTGTGACGGTTGTTATTTTTGTTGCCGGTCTTGGATGCATGATGTATGCAAATAAGATCAGCAAAGAAGTGAATCAAGAACTGGAAGATGAGAATAACTAAATGGAATTACGGGTATTGCGTTACTTTCTGACGGTTGCAAAGGAGCAAAGCTTCACGAAGGCCGCAGATCAATTGCATATTACGCAGCCAACGCTGTCCAGACAGCTGAAAGCGCTTGAGGAGGAGCTTGGAACGGTTCTGCTCAACAGGGGCGGACACAGCATTACGCTCACGGAGGACGGACTTCTCCTGAAGCGGAGAGCGCTTGAACTGATCGATCTTGAAGATAAGATTGTGGATGAATTCAAGGGAAACGATGAACTGTTAGAGGGCAAGATCACAATCGGCTGCGGAGAGTTCAATACGGTGGAGATTATGGCGAAGATATGCGGAATTTACAAGAAGAAGTATCCGCGCGTGCAGATCGCAATACACACCGGGACTGCCGATAAGATCTACGATATGATGAACAAGGGACTTGTGGATATCGGACTTTTTATGGAGCCGGTAGATACGGAAGGGTTAGATTACATTCGAATCTCGAACAGTGATCACTGGGTGGTTGCGATGCGGCCGGACGATCCGCTTGCCGCAAAGGCTGTGATCCGTAAGGAGGATCTGTTTGCGCTTCCATTGGTTCTTCCGGAGCGCTCCGGGGTGCAAAGCGAACTTGCCAACTGGTTTGGCAAAGATTTTGATAAACTGAATGTAGCGTACACGAGTAATCTTGGAACGAATGCCGGTGTCTATGCGATGCAGGGGCTGGCTTATCCAATCTCAATTGAGGGTGCGGGAAAGTACTGGAGGAGGGATCTTCTTGTGCAGCGACCACTGGATCCGCCGATCGACACGGATACCGTGATTGCATGGAAGAGAAATCTTCCACATTCCGGTGCCGTTGGTAAGATGATTGAGGAAATCAATGCCTTTGAAGCATAAGAAACGATGCAATATAAGCAATAGACATAATTGGATAGAGATATTTATAATGAATGCGTAAGACATGCAGATGGACTGTGTGTGTTACGCATTTTATTGTTTAAACGTAAAACAGTATCAAGGAGGAATATCACATGAGTAAGAGATTAGTGGCATATTTTAGTGCAAGTGGTGCGACCGGAAAGGTCGCTAAGATGGTTGCAGAGGCAGCAGGGGCTGATCTGTATGAGATTCGTCCTAAGCAGTTATATACAAAGGCCGACTTAAACTGGATGGATCAGAATGCGAGAAGTACGATCGAGATGAAGGATAAGAAGATTCGTCCGGAGATCGTGGATACTGATGCACAGATTGCAGAGTATGACGAGATCCTGATTGGATTCCCAATCTGGTGGTATGTAGCACCGACGATCATTAATACATTTCTGGAGAAATATGATTTCACAGGCAAGAAAATTGTGCTTTTTGCAACATCCGGCGGAAGCGGATTCGGCAATACAGTGAAGGAGCTTGAGCCGTCTGCACCGGGCGCAACGATTGTAGAAGGCAAGCTTCTCAACAATGCCAACAAGCCGCAGATCGAGAGCTGGGTGACAACCTTATAATCGTATCGACGAAAATCACACGAAGACGATAGACGATGCATCGGAATGCCAGGACGCACGGTGTATCGAGTAGAAACAGGAGGACAAAAGATTATGGCAAAGATTACACAGACAGCAGGACGTAACGCTTTGGGCGAATTTGCACCGGAGTTCGCGCATTTTAACGATGATGTGTTATTCGGTGAGAACTGGAACAATCAGGATATCGATGTAAAGACAAGAAGCATTATTACAGTGGTTGCCTTAATGGCACAGGGAATCACAGATTCTTCCCTCAAATTCCATCTGCAGAACGCCAAGGATCACGGTGTCAGCCAGAAGGAGATTGCTGCGATCATCACACATGTCGCATTCTACGCAGGATGGCCAAAGGCATGGGCTGTATTTAATCTGGCAAAAGAGGTATGGAGTGTAAACGAGGGAGATTTGCCGTATGAGGACGAGGCAATGCGTGCCCACGCGAAGGAGATGGTATTCCCGATCGGTCAGCCGAACGATGGATTCGCACAGTACTTTATCGGACAAAGCTATCTTGCTCCGGTATCCACAAGTCAGGTTGGTATCTTCAATGTTACATTTGAGCCGGGGTGCCGTAACAACTGGCACATTCATCATGCCAAAAGCGGCGGTGGTCAGATGATCATCTGTGTGGCAGGACGCGGCTACTATCAGGAAGAGGGCAAGGATCCGATCGAGATGAAGCCGGGCGACTGCATCAATATTCCGGCTGAGGTAAAGCATTGGCACGGAGCTGCTCCGGACAGCTGGTTTAGTCACCTTGCGGTGGAAGTGCCGGGCGAGGAGACATCCAATGAGTGGTGTGAGCCGGTGACGGATGAAGAGTATGGAAAACTTATATAGTTTTTGGTAACAATAAAATCAGGTAGACATTTCGTTAGCAGATACGAATAGAAGATGTATTAGAAGGATGATAAGCTTATCATAGGGATGAGGTGACACAAATGGATAATATAAAAGAAAAATTATATCAGCAGCTGGCAATTGATTATTGTTGCACAGTTTCAGATATCAAGGATAATAAAAATCATTTTACAGAATATAAAAAGCGGGAAGGCAGGAGACAATTTGAAGAATCTGATGAGTGCATCTTAAAGGTAATGGTTGTAAACGGAAAGCTTGTATTTACAGGAAAAAAGCAAGTGGTTGATGTATGCAGTCAGAAATTTTCCAATAGATCAGGAAGCTGGTTTATGGATGTTTCCAATTTTAGAGAGCTGGATAAGATATTAGCAGGAGAAGAGTATCAAATTAAGACAGCACATCCATTTTTTATTCCAAAGGATAATCATGTGTGTGAAATGAATGGAATTGAAGTAAAAAAATATAATCAGGAAGAAGTTCTTCAATTCCAAGGTGATGATAGATTTGATGAGGCATTTTGCTTTGATGAAAATTCACCGGATGTGCTTGCGGTTGCGGCAATGATAGATCATGAGATTGTCGGAATGGCAGGTGCCAGTGCAGATAGCCCTTATTTTTGGCAGATTGGAATTAATGTAAACAAAGAATTTGAAGGAAGACACATTGCTTCAGGACTTGTTTCCATTCTGAAACATGATATTTTAGAAAAAGGTATTGTGCCATATTACGGAACAAGCTTTTCAAATCTTGCATCACAACATGTTGCTGCAAAGGCAGGATTTGAAGTTGCGTGGGTTGAACTGATTACAGAAAAAATATGACGATAAACATACAAAAATCTGACACACTTGACAATATTCCTCTCTGAGCGAGGTGTCGGCGAAGGAAACCGAACCTGCGGTGTGCAAAGAGAGGAATTCTTTGTCTTCATAAAATCTTAAAGAAATTGTACCAATTCTTAAAAGACCTCCTCCCTGGTATATGTTATAGTAGAAGATAACAAGATGTGTAATTCAAAAAGGAGGAAGTTATGACCAGACGATTGACCGCTGCGGTGCTTGCCTGTATCTGTATGATCTCATTTGTGTTGATCATGATACCAGTGCAGGCATCCGCAGAAGAGACACAGCAATTCACAGGGGAGGCTGTTCTACTCAAGCAGGAGAACAGTGCCTACACATTTCAGATTACAGTTTCCAACAATGGCAATGATTTTGACGGAACCGTTCGTTTCCAGATTGCAGATTCGAATGGAAATGCGTGCAGTGCATACGATATGGAACTTGCGCTGCCGCAGGGGAGCGAAAAGCAGTATATGCTGACGGTTCCACAGGATGATATTTCTGATTCCAAAGGTGTGGCATACATTACATTTCTGGATGAAAAGGATGCGTCACTCCAACAGATCAAATTAACAGGAATCCTTGGTGACAAAGCTGCCAGAGTTTCTGTAGGTGTACTATCCGATCAGTTTGATCAGTTAGCGTATCTGCAGATGCCGGGCCAAACCTATTGTGTAGGGACCATGGAGCGCGATATCAATCTGGTTGAGCTGTCGGTCAGTGATCTGAAGAAGAGTCTGAGTGGTCTGTATTTTCTGGTCATTGATGATTATGATCTAAGTTCCCTTGACAGTAAGCAGATTCAGGCAATCGAAGACTGGGTGGATCAGGGAGGATGGCTGATCATCGGAACCGGAAGCAAAGGACAGGAGATGATCTCTGCTTTTTCCAAGGGATTTCTTAATCTGACTTATGTTTCCACGACAGAAGCGGGAACACCGAACGAAGCGTCAAGGATTGTAGATCGGAATCAGGGAAATTATGCGGTTTATATGAATAATGGTGTGAACCTGCAGGATATGGCATATTCCGAGTTTACGTACAACGGAAACGGCGGCTTCTTTAGTTCGGAGAACCCGGGCTGGTGTATCCCGATCGGACAGGGAAGTGTGATGGTACTTGGTATTTCACTGACCAGTCCGCAGCTGCAGTCGAACGGAGAGAATGTCTGCTACAGTCTCTACGATGAAGTACAGTACAATTCCATGAAAGCCAATACTTATACGGATTCGGACAATTGGACCTATCTTGGGGCAGGGGCAATGAATGTGCTTGACAGAGAGAATACGGATGTTAACTTTACTTCACTGCGCATATTGATCATTATCTATGTGATCTTAGTTGGTCCAATCCTGTATCTGATCCTGCGTAAGGCGAAACGCAGCGAATGGTACTGGGCGGCAATCCCTCTTTTGGGTGTTGTATTTGTGGGACTTGTCTATCTGTGTGGACACGGTCTGCAGGTGCAGGGAATTAAGACCTATTCGGTATCGGTGCAGCAGGCGGATGGTCAGGAAAATCCGGATCTTGATACGTACCTGATGGGATACCGTTCCGGTGCGAAGGAATGGTCCATGAAGCTTGCTGATAATTACCAGTCGGCAGGTGGAGGATTCTCTATGTATGGAGGTGCGTGGCAGAAAGCGCCAAAGTATACGAATCATATCGTATATTCCGGCAATGAGATCCGGGTCGGAGCCGATCCTTCCGACAATTTTGACAATGAATATTTTAAGGCGATCGGAAGCGGAATTTCAATCGGTTCGATCGATACCCAAAACCTGATGTTAAGTGCAAATGCACAAAGCGGTACGGTAACAAACAATACAAGTCAGTCCTTCCCGTATCTTGGTGTGCAGAGCAACGATTATGTATTGATCATTAAAGATGTGGCAGCCGGTGAAACGGTGGATATTGCAGAGTCGATTAAGAATAAACGGGCAATCTATAATCAGCAGATCGAATATCTGGATGATGTCTATTACAGTCTGACGAATTACTCTGGTTATGGAAATCCTGTTGCTGAAGTAGAGGATAAGGATACGGTTGCAGCGCTCCTGATCGGCATGAGTGATGCGAGACAGAGAGTCGTGCAGGAGAAGGCATCTATTGTTGTTACTGCAGTTGATCCTGATTGCAAGCAGTATGCGACAGTAGGAACGAATGAGCGGGCATACAGTTGTTTTTATGTCGTGGCAGAACAGGAGGGTACGGATGCTTCAAATTAGTCATTTATATAAGAATTATGGCAAATTCCTTGCGGTCAATGATCTGAATCTGCATGTGCCGAAAGGGGATCTGTTTGGCTTTGCGGGACCAAACGGTGCCGGCAAGACAACAACGATCCGTATGGTGTGCGGCCTGATGCCGCCGGCAGCCGGAAGCATTGTGATCAATGGTGTGGATGCGCTTGCCAATCCGAAGGAGATTCGCAGACAGATCGGTTATGTGCCGGATTTCTTCGGTGTCTATGATAACTTAAAGGTAAAAGAATATATGGACTTTTACGGATCCATGTACCGTATGACTTCGCGGGAGATTGCACGCATCTCGGATGATCTGTTGGAACTTGTGAATCTGTCGGATAAGAAAGAGGTGTATGTTGATACATTGTCCCGTGGTATGAAGCAGCGTTTGTGTGTGGCGCGTGCATTGATCCATAATCCGGCACTGCTGGTACTCGATGAGCCGAACTCCGGACTTGATCCGCGTGCGCGCGTTGAGATGAAGGAACTTCTGCTCAATCTTAAGAGTATGGGAATGACGATCGTGATCAGCTCCCACATTCTCTCGGAACTCTCTGAGATGTGTAACAGTATCGGAATCATGAACAAGGGACAGTTGGTGGCAGCTGGTAAGATCGAGGATGTCATGGAGAGCGTGTTCGGACATGATCAGCTGATCGTTGAGGTTGGCGAAGGTATGGAGACTGCGGTGCACATTGCGAAGGAACATGTCGGAGTTAACGTGAATTCTGTGGGAGAGAAGGAATTGAAGCTGACCTGTAAGGTTTCGGAGCAGGAGGTCGCACAGATGATCGCACAGATGATCGGTGAGCAGGTATTGGTACGCGGATTCCATAAGCAGGAAGGCAATCTGGAATCGTTATTTATGGAATTGACAGGAGGTGCAGATCATGTGGCTGAATCCAATCGTTAAGAAGGATGTAAAAGTACAGGCGCGTAGCTTTAAGATGTGTGTGGAAGTCTTCGTGTACGAGATCATTATGGCACTTGTGTTTTTTGTTGCGATGCTTTTTATCACGAGTCGGAACCGTTATTCGGACAGCAATATATACAGTCAGATGGTATGGCTGTATCCGGTGCTTTCTGTCACACAGTGGTGCATATTAGGAGCGGTGATTCCAATCCATACCTCTTCCGCAATCTCCGGGGAGAAGGAACGGCAGACGTTTGATATTATGATGACAACCAGTATGACTCCTAGATCCATTATTATGGGAAAAGTGATGACAGCGGTCTTACAGGGAATGCTTTTTGTTATAGCAAGTGTTCCGGTTATGGCGCTCACGTTTGTGGTGGGAGGT
>UQRC01000048.1 GCA_900543445.1 uncultured Lachnobacterium sp.
GAATTATTCTCAAAATCTTTCAAGGTTTTTCACTGTTCAGTTATCAAGGTTCTTTACTTTGTTGTTGTCCCGCATCTCGCGGTCAGCTTGATTATATTACCATGATGTAAATCCGTTGTCAACACTTTTTTACATCTTTTTCAAAAATATTTTCAAGCGAAGCGGAGAAGGAGGGATTTGAACCCTCGCGCCGCTGTTAACGACCTGCACCCTTTCCAGGGGTGTCCCTTCGGCCAGCTTGGGTACTTCTCCAAATAAAGCTGCTCAAATCATTTCAAAAAATATTCTCGCTATAGATTAGAAAAAGAATTCTTTCGAATTCTTTTCCAAACGGTGTCTCCACCAAACGGAGAGGGTGGGATTCGAACCCACGTGCCCTTGCGGACAAACGGTTTTCAAGACCGCCTCGTTATGACCACTTCGATACCTCTCCATGTTATTTTCTCGCCTGACTCAGCGCAAGACATATATTACCATCAATGCTTGTCAGTGTCAACCGATTTTTTCATTTTTTTGCAATTATTTTTTCAAACGTCTTCTATCCCTTGCTATTGCAGCATTTTTGCTTCACCCTGATTCCATTTTATCGAATCCGGGGCACGCATGTCATTTGGTCTGCTATCTATTCAGGAATAACGCCGCAACATCCAAATCCTCCGGGGTTGTGATCTTGATATTGGTATACCTGCCTGGAATCAGGCGCACCTTCTGCCCCATCATCTGTTCCACAATCATCGCATCATCTGTAATCGGAATTTGCAAGCTGCCATCCTTCAACCGAACAAACAATTGCTCATACGCCTGCCTCAGAAGATCACGCTGAAAACATTGCGGTGTCTGTACCGCCCAAAGCGTACTTCGATCCGGTGTCTGTGTTGCGTAACCTGCTTCATCCGCCACTTTAATGGTATCTTTGACGGGCGTTGCAAGCACGCACGCTTTTTCCCGTGCGACAGTATCCATGCACAGACGGATACTTTCTGCGTCAATGAGAGGTCTGGCTCCGTCATGAATCAGAACATACTCTCCCTCCGCTGCCTTAAGGCCTTCATATACAGACAGATATCGCTCCGCTCCACCACCAACGATAGCCGTCACCTTGCGAAAACCATATTTTTCCACAATATTCTTCCTGCAGTATTCGATCATCTCCGGTGCCGTAACGAGCACAATGGAATCCACCCCACTCTCTTCAAACGCACGAAGCGCATAATAGATGACCGGATATCCATCGAGATCCATGTATTGTTTCGGTATATCGCTATGCATGCGGCTTCCAACGCCTGCTGAAAGAACGATTGCTGTATAATTCTGCATGAATTACTCCCCCAGCTTCAGATTCGGCACGGCATTCAGATCAAGTCCCGCGCGTTTTCCGGCAATAAAATCATAGTACGCAGCTGCGCCGATCATTGCCGCATTGTCGGTACACAGGATCGGCGACGGATGATAAAAACGTACGCCTTCTTCCTTACACATCTGTTCCATCGCACCGCGGATTACTCCGTTTGAAGCCACTCCGCCCGCAATTGCAAACTTGTCCATTCCAAACTCACGAATTGCATGGCGTGCATGATCGACCAGTACATCCGTCACAGACTTCTGGAAAGAAGCTGCTACATCCGCCTGATTGATCTCAATATCTTTCATTCTGCATCCATTCAGATAGTTCAGTACCGCAGACTTCAATCCACTGAAGCTGAAATCATAGACGCCGTCCGCAATCTTTGCACGCGGGAAAGCGATCGCATCCGGATTGCCCTCATGCGATACCTTCTCAATCTTCGGTCCACCCGGATAACCAAGTCCTATCGCACGTGCGACCTTGTCGAAAGCCTCACCTGCCGCATCGTCCCTCGTTCTTCCAAGGATCTCATACACACCATAATCCTTCACCTTGACAAGATGGGTGTGTCCACCGGATACGACAAGACACAAAAACGGAGGCTTAAGCTCCGGATTCTCAATATAATTGGCACTGATATGTCCCTCGATATGATGGACTCCTACCAGTGGAATATTTCTTGCATAACTGATTGCCTTGGCCTCTGCGACGCCGACCAAGAGTGCACCAACCAGACCCGGACCATAGGTGACCCCGATTGCATCAATATCATCAAGCGTCATCGATGCATCTGCAAGTGCCTGCTCGATGACCTGATTAATTTTCTCAATATGTTTACGCGATGCGATCTCCGGAACGACACCTCCATACAATGTATGCAAAGCGATCTGGGATGAGATCACGTTCGAACGCATATCACGTCCGTTCACAACAACTGCTGCCGCAGTCTCATCGCAGGAGCTCTCGATCGCAAGTATTTTTATTTCAGAATCTGTCTGATTACTCATCGCCTTAAAAACCTCTTTTACATTTAATTCGTTTGTTCTTCCACACTTGGATTCTTTTCAATCTGATAATACGTCAGAATCTTCCAGCTGCCTGCATCGTCCTTGCGCAGGACATACATCTGGTAGGTTCTGGTAAATTCTTTCTTTTCCTTCACAAAATAAGTTGCTGTAACATAAGCAAGCTCGTCATCATTGTTCGGATCCGTCTTAAGAAGCACATCATCGCTGTCACAGACGCTGCTTTGACGGATTTCACGGTCGCGCTTCTTATAATTAGCAATCTCATCCTTGACCGATGAGCGATACGTATCAAGCGGATTATTCGCTAAAAGTTCATCATCCATCAGGCCTCTCGCCTGCGTCAAAAGTCCCTCAAACTGCTCATCTGTATAATCTTCTGTATAAAAACTCAGAATGATCTTGTTATAAAATTTCACAACCTCTCGCGGTGTGGACGGATAATCATTGTCTAAATCCCTGCCAACGATCTTCTCAATCTTCGTCAGATTCTCCGTCTCATCCGGATGCACCCGAACCTTTGATTTCAGCAGCCAGTAGCTTCCGCAAACCACAATCGTACATAATAATGCAAGAAAAACGATTCCGACTCTCCTCTTCATCTGCTAGTCCTCCTCAAACGCAAGCTCCACGCTTTTGCCGTCTTTTCCAAGGTAAGAATTTTCAAAAATACGCCGCACCTGTGGCATATAATCTTCCGCATGAACGAGTGACGGAGAAAAATGCGTCAGCCACATCTCCTTCACCTGCGCGCGTCTTGCCATCTCTGCCGCCTCGTAAAATGTCATATGTTTCTTCTGTTTTGCCTTAGCGATCTTATCCTTCTCCGCGTACATTCCCTCGCAGATAAACAGATCCGATTCCTTTGCTGCCTCCACAATTCCATCGGTCGGACGGCTGTCCGTACAGTAAGTAACTTTCAGGCCTTTTCTCCGCGGTCCAAGCACCATCTGTGGCGTATACGTGATGCCATCCTGCTCGATGACTTCTCCCCGCTGCAGAAGGCTCCACAATTTCATTGGAATATTTTGCTCCTTTGCACGCTCCACCGAGAATCTTCCCGCGCGCTTGATCTCGACCGAATATCCGTAACATACCACCTGATGCTTCACGCGGAACGCATGGATATAATAACCATTGATCTCAATATCTTCCGTCTCATCTTCAAGCTCGATACACTGGATCTCAAATGGCAGCTCCGGCGCGATCGTACGAAGCGCATTGACTACGCGCGTCAGCCCCTTCGGTCCGATGATCGTAAGAGGCTCCGTTCGCTCCGCATTGCCCATCGTAAGCAGAAAGCCCGGCAATCCGCTGATATGATCCGCATGAAAATGCGTCACGCAAAGGACATCGATTGGTTTAAAACTAAGCCCGGCCTCCTTGATGGCGATCTGGGTTCCCTCTCCGCAATCGATCAACAGACTGCTTCCATTGTAACGCAACATCAGTGACGTCAGCCACCGATACGGAAGCGGCATCATTCCAGCCGTTCCCAACAAACATACATCTAACATGTGCTATCTTCCTATTCTACTTCTGCCACTCCATAATGCCTGCATCTTCGGTCGGAAGCCGGTAGAAATTCTTCCGCACTCCGATCGTTACAAACCCTTTCTTCTCATAGACATGTATCGCGGGAGCATTCGACACACGCACTTCCAATACAATGCGTTCCACCCCATGCTCTAACGCCCACTGCTGCATCGCGGCAACAAGAGACGCTCCCATCCCCCTGTCACGCGCACTCTGCGCAACTGCAACATTTGTGATCTCCCCTTCCGGTTCACTCACATACATACCGATATAACCGGCAATCTGTTCCTCATCCTCCGCCACGAGAAATATGGCAGAATTTTTCATTCCATCAAGAAATCCCTGCTCGCTCCACGGCTCCGAAAAGCACTCCTTCTCAATCGCAGCAACTGCCGGAACATCTTCTGCTGTCATCAAACGGATTCTCATATACGAAAATCCCTTTCTTTCTCCTGACGTTCTCTCTCCGCCTGGGAGAGACGCAGATAATCCGGCTTATGCTCCGCAGCCGGTTCTGCTTTGCCCTCCCCGTAAAGAATCGCGCCCAAAGCGGCAACGGAAGCAGCCCGCTGCTTATTGCAATGCGCCGGGGCATACTGGTACGGCACCTTGCAGTGCTGCGCGATA
Organism: uncultured Lachnobacterium sp.; assembly: GCA_900543445.1. Classification (GTDB taxonomy): domain Bacteria; phylum Bacillota; class Clostridia; order Lachnospirales; family Lachnospiraceae; genus Roseburia. The sequence goes on from UQRC01000048.1 coordinate 4,534, forward strand.
AAATCCGCAAATACAGGAACGCCATCGCCCAAAAATACGACCGGTTTTCCCATATCATTCACCTTATTTATAATCTCTTCGATCTGTACCACACATTGCGGCAGAAGCGTCTGCATCCTGCCATCCTCAAACGTGTACAGTCCGGTGTACGTCTGCTGTCTTCTTGCATCCATCAAAGGACAGATCACGTCCGTACAGTTCCAGATATTGTAAGCCAAAGCATCCACCGTTGGAACCGACACAATCTTTTTATCCAAAGCAAGCGCAAGTCCCTTTGCTGTCGCCGAGCCAATACGAAGTCCGGTAAACGAGCCCGGTCCTGCCGATACAGCGATCACGTCCACCGTCTTTAGATCCAGTTCGATCATCTTCGCCACTTCATCCAGCATCGGAAGAAGTGTCTGTGAATGTGTCTTCTTATAATTAATGGTATACTCACCAAGTAAATTGTCATCTTCTGTTACTGCAACGCTCGCAACAAGTCCCGAGCTGTCCAATGCAAGTATCTTCATACTATCAACCTCTGTCCGTCAAAAATTCTATCTTTCATCCGGATCTCACCGGCATCTATCTTCCGATAAATCCACTGTTTATCGATCCGTGATCGTAATCCGTCTGTAATCGAAGCCTTTCTCCAGATTCTTCTCGATCGTAATCTCCTTACGGTGTTCCGGCAGGATCTCCTCGATCAGATTCGCCCACTCGATCATCGTAAGCCCCTCTCCGTAGAAATAATCCTCATATCCGATCTCATCCATCTCCTCAATGTCACCGATCCGGTACACATCAAAATGGTAAAAAGGCATACGACCTTCTTCGTATACCTGTACAATGGTAAATGTCGGGCTGCAGATTGGCTCATCGATTTCAAGTCCCTGTGCAATCCCCTGTGTCAGCACAGTCTTGCCGACGCCAAGATCCCCGACTAATGTATAGACATCCCCCGGCTGCGCCGCACGCCCAAGCTGCTCGCCCAAAGCAAGCGTCTCTTCCGGAGAGTTCGTCTCGATCACTCTGCTTGTGTTTGTATCCCTCATGATTACCCCCTCTTAAGCTTCAGACGGAACTTCTCAAGTTTCGCTTCTGCCACTTCGCAAAACGCGGCATACTGATCACCAATCTGCGGCATCGGAATAATGTATGCATTCACACGGCTGCTATAAATCAACACCATGTTCTTCGTGGAAACGATCTTGTACACCATATCCCACGGAAGTTCTCCATGCTCCTTGCCCTGCGTCACTTTAATAAATTCTTCCGTCACTTCATAATGAAGCTTTCCGGCAAGCACCTGATTACTTTTGAGCGTCGACTTGGCACGGAACCAAAGCGAGATTGGCACATAAAACCAGAACACAATACCCATCACAATATACATAAACAAGTACCCCGTCTGCGTATCCGGCTTAACTGCCGAAATACCTGCCATCACAAACGCTAAGATTCCAAGCGCAATCGATATGATTCCGCTCATTCCCGTGTATGTCTGAAACATATTAAACCGATAGAGATCCTTCGGTTGTAACTGCACATCAAATTCTGCTTTCATTCCATTCTCCTTTGATACGTTGAAATTATTCTATATGCAGGCCTGTCATCCGCATCTTACCAAAAGTCTTAATTCGGTATCATTATAGCAGTTCCACCATAAAAAGAAAAGAAAAAATATGCACACTCCCTTGTCCTGCAAGCGTCTGGCATAACGCTGCTTTCTTCGGACTCAGGAGTGTGCACTCTAATCAGCAAATCAGTTGTATATTGTCACCAAGCGTCAGCTTGATGACCTGCGCATGCATCAGCATGCCTCCTTCTATTGTCACCAAGCGTCAGCTTGTTCTTATCCGTTGTATCTTCCCTTCAGGATTGGGGAGAGTGGTTTGTAAACCAGCATCGTAATTGCTACAGAGATCAGGCCTTTTACAACCGTGAACGGAAGGTTGAATACGATCAGACTCTGCAGAATCGATTTCATGGATGGCAGGATTGCCTGATACATTCCAAGGATTGCTTCCTCCGGCATTGCAACCTGATAGTATACCGGATATACGATAAAGTAGTTCGAGAATACGCAGAAGACTCCCATAAATACCGCGCCGGTAATTCCACCGATCAAAGCACTCTTCTTTGTCTTCTTAAACTTATAGATCAGACCTGCCGGGATCACGAATGCTGCGCCGAGAATAAAATTGGAAAGTTCGCCGACCAGCATACTGTTCGAATCCATGAGGTGTAACAGGTTCTTGATCAGGCATATGATCACGCCACAAAGCGGTCCGTATGCGAATGTACCGATAAGTGCCGGAAGATCCGAGAAATCGAATTTGATGAATGCCGGCATGATCGGAATCGGGAACTCAAAATACATCAGTACAAATGAGATTGCAGACAGCATCGCTGTCACAGTGATAAACCGTACCCTGCTGCTCATTCCCGTCTTTGTTCTTCCTGTTGTTGCAGCGCCTGCTGCTTTTGTTTCGTTGCTCATGCTCATTCTCCTTTACATAAATATAAATAATGTTTCAGGAATTCCAGAGAACTAAAAAACCCCGATCATAAAGATCGGGGATTCGTTACACAAATGGATGCCTGCTACGTAGATAGCAAACATACACGATAACTTCTTCTCTCATCCAGACTATACTGTCGGTCCCGGAATCTCACCGGATCGGCTGCCTAAGCAGTTCACGGACTATACCGTCGGTCGGGAATATGCGATATCACGCAGCACCCTGCCCCGAAGAATTCCTATTTGTTTTACAGTACCTATTCTATGCATTTCATACGTTTCTGTCAACCATTTATTTTTATAACTTCATCGTCAGCTGGATTCTCTGTTTCTTGAGATCAACACTCATAACTTTGACATCCACGACATCTCCGACACTGACCGCCTCCAGCGGATGCTTGATATAACGGTCGCAGATCTGGGAGATATGGACAAGTCCGTCCTGATGTACCCCGATATCGACGAAAGCGCCAAAGTCAATGACATTACGCACGGTTCCCTTCAGTACCATTCCCGGTGTCAGATCCTTCATTTCGAGAACATCGCTGCGCAGGATTGGCTTCGGCATGTCTTCACGCGGATCACGTGCCGGCTTCTCCAATTCTTTTACAATATCGCGAAGGGTCAGTTCACCAATTTCAAGCTCTGCCGCAAGTTTCTTGTAATCCGCAATCTTTTTTGAGATTCCGACCACAGAACGGTTGCTGACATCTTCCAGTGTATATCCCAGTTTCTTTAACAATTCCTTCGTTGCCGCATACGACTCTGGATGCACACCAGTCGCATCCAGCGGATTCTTACCCCCGGTAATCCGCATGAATCCTGCACACTGCTCGTATGCCTTCGGTCCAAGCTTTGCAACCTTAAGGAGTTGCGAACGTGACGTAAAACTTCCGTTTTCCTCTCTGTAAGCCACGATATTCTTTGCGATCACCTTGCTGATACCGGAAATATATTCAAGAAGGGATGCAGACGCAGTATTTAAGTCCACTCCAACACGGTTCACGCAATCCTCAACAACGCCGCCCAATGCTTCGCTTAATTTCTTCTGGTTCATGTCATGCTGGTACTGACCGACGCCGATCGACTTCGGGTCGATCTTGACCAATTCTGCAAGCGGATCCTGCAGACGGCGTGCCATTGAAGCAGCACTTCTCTGTCCCACATCAAAATTCGGGAACTCTTCCGTCGCGAGCTTACTTGCCGAATACACGGACGCGCCCGCCTCATTTACAATAATATACTGTACCTGCACCGGAATTTCTTTAAGCAGCTGCACGATCACCTGCTCCGACTCCCGGGATGCTGTACCATTGCCAAGTGAGATCAGTGTAATGTGATACCTGGAAATCAGTTTCTTTAATACTACTTTGGCTTCCTCAACCTTATTCTGTGGAGCAGTCGGGTAGATAACCGTTGTATCCAGCACCTTTCCGGTCGGATCAACGACAGCCAGCTTGCATCCGGTACGGAATGCCGGATCCCAGCCAAGCACAACCTGTCCCGCGATTGGAGGCTGCATCAGAAGCTGCTGCAGATTCTTGCCAAACACTTTGATTGCGCCATCCTCCGCCTTCTCCGACAAGTCACTTCGAATCTCACGCTCAATCGCCGGCGCGATCAGACGCTCGTAAGCATCCGCCACTACCTCGCGCAGTACCGGTGCCATCTGCCCCTGCGGATTCGTAATTACCTGTTTCTCCAAGTAACGGCAGATATCTTCTTCCGGTGCCTCAATCTTGACAGTCAGAATCTTCTCCTTCTCGCCACGGTTGATGGCGAGCGTGCGGTGTCCCGCAACCTTAGACAAAGCCTCATCAAATTCATAGTACATCTCATAAACAGACTCTGCCTCCGGATCCTTCGCGGCAGATACAAGGCGTCCCTTTTTCATCGTCAGTTCGCGGATATGCTTACGGTAATCTGCATTGTCCGATACAAATTCCGCCAGAATGTCCTTCGCTCCGCCAATCGCATCTTCTACGGACTCCACGCCTTTTTCCGCGTCCACATAAGCGGAAGCCTCCTCTTCAAGCGGTGTCTTTGACATCTGTAACATAATGACATTGGCAAGTGGCTCAAGGCCTTTTTCCTTGGCAATCGTAGCGCGGGTGCGACGCTTCGGGCGATACGGACGGTACAGATCATCCACCGCAACCTGCGTCTCTGCCGCAAGAATCTGTTTCTTCAATTCCTCCGTCAGTTTTCCCTGTTCCTCGATTGATGCAAGAACAGTCTGTTTCTTATCCTCCAGGTTACGCAGATAGATCAGGCGGTCGTACAGATTACGAAGCACCTCATCGTTTAACGCGCCGGTTGCCTCCTTGCGGTATCGCGCGATAAAAGGAATGGTACATCCCTCATCGATCAGCTTGATGGCCGCCTCTGCCTGATTATTTCGAATGCCCAGTTCCTGAGCGATTTTTGCAATAATATCCATATATAAATCCTTTCACACAAATTTCTCTTTCCCTATTATATAGGAAGTGCTAAAATGAAATCAATACTTATTCGGAGGTAACAGATGGACCAGTTTCAACCGTCCGGCAATCCATACGGACAACCACAACAATACTACAATCCTTATTCCAGCAAACATTCCGAGCGTATGGCGATCGCCTCGATGACACTTGGCATGATCGCACTGCTCAGCTGCACATGCTTGTATCTGTCGATTCCGTGCGGTGCACTCGCGATCATTTTTGCAACGCTCTCCCGCGGCGGTGAGATGCGTTACACCGGCAAAGCGCAGATTGGATTGATTCTCGGCGCGTCAGCGCTCGTTCTGACAACCGTTATTTATATTGCAGCATTTGCTTTTGCGCTTGCAGAGTACGGTAGCATCGACGGAATCTTGAAGGCATATTCGGATATGTCCGGTATCGATTACAATGATCTGATCCAGCAGCTTTACCAGACACCGTAAGAATTATCCAAGCAGCGCAATCCCGGTGATTGCAAGCACAAGATTTTTCACCAGACAATTTACGATTGCGATTGCAAGTGCAATCCATAGGTACAGATCTCTGTAACGCATCCCAATACAAAGCTTTCCCCGTGAAAGCCGCTCGATCGTCTGTGAGATCATAAACCAGCCTCCCACAACTACCCCATATACAACAATCGGATGGTAGTACAGGGAGGTTATTATTTTGCCATGCAGCAGCGCGTATGTCGCCCGCGTGCCCCCGCAGCCCGGACAATAGTAGCCCGTCATGCTGTGGATCATGCATGGGGCAATCCGGATAGATGGTAAAATTCCTGCATGATATATTGCAAATACCCCAACGCCGATTGCAATGAATACCCATCCTATGATATAGAAACACTTATCCAATAATTTATCTGTTTTCATCGTAACTTCCACTCACTTTTCAAATCATAACATTCTGCTCTTCGCCATTCTTGCGTTCGAGAACTTTATATTTAAACCATATCACATATTTACCGCATTTATAATATCATTTTTAATCTATTACTTATTCTGCCAGCTTTCATTGCCAGGTAACAGGATCAGGACAAGCTTTAGGACAAGGTTATCCAAGCAACAGACATCCGGGGACATACTTCATTTTTAGAACAAATTGGCAACTGCTTCGGGGTTCCATCAACTCCGCTAATAGCGTAACATAAACAAATTATCACAATCTATCCAAAATCGTTCCCGAAGTTAACTTGACAATTTTTCTAAAAAGGAACGTATGCCTCGGATGGCGTCATGCTTCCATCTCTTCTTCATAAAGTTCATCCCAATCCGTCAAGCACAAAAAGGACCGCCCATGCATCGCATGGGCGGCCGCAATTCGCGCATCAACAAAATTTATTTGTCTTCTTTATATTCTTCAGCCAGTTCCTTCTCAAGTTCACGAGGACGAAGATCCACTCCTCTGGAAGAATCAGAATCAGGGTTATCACCAAAGTGATAATCATTGCCAGGCAGGATCGCATTCAGGATGATTCCTGCAAGTGCTGCGATTGCCAGAGATGTCAGTGTGATGGAAGTTCCACCAACGTTGAACGTAAGTCCATTGGAGAATCCAAGTCCACTGACAAGGATGACACCTGCGATAATAAGGTTACGTGACTTTGTAAAGTCTACATGATTCTCAACAACATTACGAACACCGATTGCAGAGATCATACCGTAAAGGATGAAGCTGACACCGCCGATAATCGAAGCCGGCATTGATCCGATGATCTCTGCGAACTTCGGGATAAAGCCTAGGATAATCGCATAGACAGCTGCAAGACGTACAACCTTCGGATCATGTACACGGGAAAGCTCGAGTACGCCGGTATTCTCTCCGTATGTTGTGTTCGCCGGTCCACCGATCAAAGCAGAGAAAGAAGTTGCAAGACCGTCACCGATCAATGTACGGTGAAGTCCCGGATTCTCTAAGAAATTCTCTCCTACGGTAGCGGAGATTGCAGACATATCACCGATATGCTCCATCATAGTTGCGATCGCGATCGGAGCCATAACGAGGATAGCCGTAATGTTGAACTTCGGAAGCTGAAATGGTGGAAGTCCTACAAATGAAGCATTCACGACATTGGTAAAATCAAAGATTGCAGATCCATCCGGATTGGTAAAACCAAGTCCATGCAGCACAAGTGCAAATACATAAGAAATCACAACACCAAGAAGAATCGGAATAATCTTGAACATTCCCTTGCCCCAGATGTTAAACACAATAATGACAGCAAGTGCAACGATTGCGATCAGCCAGTTGGTAGAAGCATTGTTGACTGCAGATGGTGCAAGACTCAGTCCGATACAGATAATAATTGGTCCGGTTACAACCGGTGGGAGGAAACGCATCACGCGTTTCACGCCAATCAGCTTAATGATGAGCGCAAGTACCAGATACAACAGTCCTGCAACGAAGATACCGCCACACGCATACTGTAACTTCTCGGAATCCGGCATATTCGCAAAGATTCCGGTATCAAGACTTGCAATGCTTGCAAATCCACCTAAGAATGCGAACGATGATCCAAGGAATGCAGGAACCTTAAACTTCGCACACAAGTGGAAAAACAGTGTACCGAGACCGGCACAGAATAATGTAACCTGTACAGAAAGCACCTGAGTGGTACTTCCAAAGTAACCATTTACCAGAATCGGGACCAAAATCGTAGCACCGAACATGGCAAACATGTGCTGCAGACCGAGCAGCAGCATTTTCGGAACACCTAAGACGCTGGCGTCCTTAATGATGTCTTTTGAGTGATTCATTTGTAACTCCTCCTAATTTTTTATACTAATATCTGACAGTCACCTGTCAAATTATAGTTCAAAAAGTTTATACATACTGGTTAAACGTTGGCTGCCCCTGCGTTGAGCGCGCATTCTTCTGCATCAGCACCTGATCCAGCTCACCGGTGATATCAAGATAGAAATTAGCAGTCGTCTGAAACTGGTACGGAAGCACCCACAGATAACCGATTCCAATACTCAGAATGCACAGTGCGTGCAATCCAATAAAGCTGAAAAACTGATACAGCAGGCGTCCTCTGTTGCCTCCTATCTGCCTGCGGCTCGTGCGAAGCGCTTCCATCACGCTCATCTGCGGATGATCCAGCATAATATATACCGTGAGCGCATATTGCAGCTGTACAAATACAATCAGAAAAATTCCAAGCAGGCAAAGCGCAACCAGTCCAATCGCAAGCGCCACATGGATTTCTAACACATAGAAAAGCACCATTCCGATTCCCGCCGGAATTGCCGCCAGAACGGTCAGCACAGTCAGAAGAATTCCTGCAAGCAGAAAGCGATCCGGATGATTTTTAAAGGCATAAAAAACCATTCCAAGCGCCGGTTTCTTTCCTCTCGCAATATTCATGTTCATGCAGGTAACACCGACCGACAGCAGGAATGCAATCAGAGAAATCAAAAAATCGGCAACATAAAAAATAATCGTCTGTCCGATTGGCTGCTGGGCGCTTTGTAACATAGAAAAAGGGAGTTCTGCCACTAAAGGAATGATTCCTAAAGTGAGAATGGCTCCCATGGAAATTCGATATTGTCCACTCAAGTTCTCCCGAGCGATGCGCTTGAGTTCTTTGCAAGGTCTCTTCATCGTCAAATTGACTCCTTTGATATTTTTTCTATTATATCACGGATGCCCGATAAGGTACAACCCCAATACGCAAAAAAGAAGTCCCGCGCCACTGCGTGAGACTTCTCTTAAATGATGAATATTTAAATACTTTGCCCCTCTTTTGCTATCAGCCCTTAACACTACCTAATGCAACACCCTGTACGATGTGCTTAGAAAGAATTAAGTAAACGATGATTACAGGCAGGATAGAGAATGTAATCATTACATAAACCTGTCCCATATCGAACTTCAACCAGTCGGCGGCACGTAACTGTGCGATCAGGATTGGAAGTGTCTTCTTCTTATCTTCGTGTAAGATCAATGCCGGAGTGAAGTAATTGTTCCAGCTGCTTACGAATGTGAAGATTGCCTGTACAGCGATTGCCGGCTTCATCAGCGGAAGCACGATGCTATTGAATGTCTTAAACTCACCGGATCCATCGATTCGAGCTGCCTCGATCAAGGACATCGGTAATGCACTCTCCATGTACTGCTTCATATAGAAGAATACGACCGGAGATGCGATCGTCGGAACGATCAGTGGAATAAAAGTATCCATCAGGTTCATGCCGTTGACGAGTTTGATGAAACCAAGTGCGGTAACCTGTGTAGGAATCATCATGATCATCAGGATGAATGGATAAATGTATTTCTTTAACTTAAACTCATATGCATGAATTGCATAAGCAGTCATCGTTGAGAAATAGGTACAAAGCAAAGCGGAACATGCGGAAATGATCAAGCTGTTGAACATACCGTTCCAGATCGGTAATGTTCCGTTTACCAAGTTGTTCCAGTTTGTCAGCAAATGCGTACTCGGAATTGCTGTAAATCCGGATTTCAATTCTCCGTTTGATCTGGTTGCATTAATAAACATTACATAGAACCAGAACAGACAGAAGAATGAGATAATGATCAATACAATGTAGGCAAGTATTCGTCTTGCATGAAGACCCATGCCTTTTTTTGTTTCGTTATTATTTGTCTTTGCCATAGTTCATTACCCCTTTCTCTTGTCATTGCCGGTTACTTTAAATACAACCAGACTCAATATCGTTGTAATAATGAACAATACTACTGACAATGCACCAGCCATACCGTAGTTCTTACTGTACAGATGCTTGTTCAAGAACATGATCAGTGTCATTGTTGAACGCATTGGATCTCCGGTTCCGTTTGTTAAGATCTGCGGAACATCGAATAACTGAAGACCACCGATGAGAGAAGTAATAACTACATATACTAAGATCGGACGAAGTAACGGAAGTGTAATCTTGAAGAATACCTGTGTTGAGGTTGCTCCGTCAACTTCTGCTGCCTCAAAGAGTGAGGTATCAATTCCCATCATACCTGCCATAAGAAGGATGGTGGTGTTACCAAACCACATCAGGCAGTTCATTAAAGCGATAAGGCCTCTTGTACTTCCTGCATGTGATAAGAATTTGTACGGTTCGGAGATG
>UQRC01000049.1 GCA_900543445.1 uncultured Lachnobacterium sp.
CAACATACTCTACCGGGTACTGCCCTTCCTAAGTCAGACAGTAAATAAAATAAGAGCCCATCACACCGGTTTCAATCGATGTAATAGGCTCTAAATACCGTTTTATAAAATTTTACCGGTTGTAATTAAAACTTACCTGCTGTTGCTGCTTCTTCAATAGAAACTGCAACTGCAACTGTCATACCAACCATTGGGTTGTTACCTGCGCCGATGAGACCCATCATCTCAACGTGTGCCGGAACTGATGAAGAACCTGCGAACTGTGCATCTGAATGCATACGTCCGAGTGTATCTGTCATACCGTATGAAGCAGGACCTGCTGCCATGTTATCCGGATGAAGTGTTCTACCTGTACCACCGCCAGATGCTACTGAGAAATACTTCTTGCCGGCTTCAAGTCTTTCTTTCTTATATGTACCTGCAACAGGATGCTGGAATCTGGTAGGGTTGGTTGAGTTACCTGTGATAGATACGTCAACGTTCTCCTTCCACATGATTGCAACACCTTCAGGAACTGAGTTAGCGCCATAGCAGTTAACTTTAGCACGAAGACCTTCTGAATATGATTTTCTTGAAATCTCTTTAACTGTGTTGGTATATGGATCATATTCTGTCTCTACGAATGTGAATCCGTTGATTCTTGAAATGATCTTAGCTGCGTCTTTACCGAGACCGTTAAGGATAACTCTTAATGGTTTCTGACGTACTTTGTTAGCCTTCTCTGCGATACCGATAGCACCCTCAGCAGCTGCGAATGACTCATGTCCTGCTAAGAAACAGAAGCACTCTGTCTCCTCCTCGAGGAGCATCTTACCAAGGTTACCATGTCCAAGACCTACTTTACGGTGATCAGCTACAGATCCAGGAATACAGAATGCCTGAAGTCCCTCTCCGATTGCTGCAGCAGCGTCAGCAGCTCTCTTGCAGCCCTTCTTGATTGCGATTGCAGCACCTACAGTGTAAGCCCAGCAAGCGTTCTCGAAACAAATTGGCTGGATCTTCTTAACCTGATCGTAAACGTTCAGTCCAGCGTCCTTTGTAATTTTCTCAGCTTCTTCGATAGAGCTGATACCATAGCTGTTTAATACAGCATTAATCTGGTCAATTCTTCTTTCATATCCTTCAAATAATGATGCCATTATCTCGTTCTCCTTTCCAATTATTCCTGACGTGGATCGATGATCTTAACAGCATCATCCACACGACCGTACTGACCCTTAGCTTTCTCCCAAGCTGTGTTAGGATCATCACCCTTCTTGATGAAGTCAGTCATCTTTCCAAGAGAAACGAACTGGTAACCGATTACTTCGTTATCAGCATCAAGTGCGATACCTGTAACATATCCCTCAGCCATCTCAAGATAACGAACACCCTTCTCCTTTGTTGCGTACATTGTACCAACCTGAGAACGAAGTCCCTTTCCTAAATCTTCAAGACCGGCACCAACTGCAAGTCCGTCATCAGAGAATGCAGACTGTGTACGTCCGTAAACGATCTGTAAGAAAAGCTCTCTCATAGCTGTGTTGATAGCGTCACATACTAAATCTGTATTTAAAGCTTCGAGAATTGTTTTTCCCTGTAATACTTCTGCAGCCATAGCAGCTGAGTGAGTCATACCAGAGCATCCGATTGTCTCTACTAAAGCTTCCTCAATGACACCATTCTTTACATTAAGGGAAAGCTTGCAGGCACCCTGCTGTGGTGCACACCAGCCTACACCGTGTGTAAATCCTGAAATGTCCTCAATTTTCTTGGAATGAACCCATTTTCCTTCTTCTGGAATAGGAGCTGGCTCATGTTTTGCGCCCTTTGCTACAGGACACATGTTTTCAACTTCCTTTGTGTAAATCATTATAAGACTCCTTTCGCATGTTAATTGTATATGATAAACTCTGTTACCATTCTGACATACCTTAAGTATTTTTGCATATTTTTTTTGATAAGTCTAGTACTAATTGGCACTTTTTTTCGTACATCCGCGATTTTCCTGTATTATTTTGCCTCTTTTTTGACCACATGCTGCGCGTCTTTAAAAATATGCTCCGCCGGAATTACCCCTCGCACGGACGAAAGCGGGTAAACATTACACTCTCTTCCGATAACGGTTCCCGGATTCAATACCGAATTGCATCCGACTTCTACATGATCACCAAGCATCGCGCCGAACTTCTTTCTTCCTGTCTCAATCTCTTCTCCGGAATCGAATTTATCCTTGACAACAACAAGAGTCTTATCCGACTTCACATTTGAAGTGATCGATCCGGCTCCCATATGTGATTTATAACCAAGGATCGAATCCCCTACGTAATTATAATGAGGAACCTGCACCGAGTTAAAGATAATTACATTTTTCAGTTCTGTCGAATTGCCGACAACCGATCCTTTACCGACAATCGCACTACCACGAATGAAAGCACACTGACGTACTTCAACATCTTCATCAATAATTAAAGGTCCATTTAAACTTGCAGTCGGAGCGATCGTTGCACTCTTGGCAACCCAGATATCTTCTCCTCTCTTCTCATATACCTCCGGATCAAGCTTAGGTCCGATCTCGCGGATAAAATCCGAAATTCCTCCTAATGCCTCCCACGGATAAGTAAACTGTGCCAGATATTCTCCGGCGATTGTCTGTGTCAAATCATATAAATTGACGATCTTTGCGTTTTCCATTGTGTTACTCCTCTCTAAAACTAATTTATACCGATTCAGATGACTCATTTTGTATCTTAGATGTCATCTCCGTCGTCTCTGATTGTGTGCCTTTTCCCAGTTCAGCTTCCGCCCGATCGTTTCCATTCACATCAGCCTGCACTTCATCAGCATTGTCCGGCTCTCCCGGATTATCAAAATCGAAAGAAATCTGCTCGTTCTCGTATTTTAGACAGGTATCAAATACATTTCCTGCCTTAGAGGTAAAACCTGTAATCTTATGCTTCGTTTTTCCGGTTGTAAGAAGTTCATTCATCGTATCTTCGGAAAGTTCTACTTTCGCAACTGTATGCCAGATCTTAAATCCACATTCACATTCGTAGCGCCACTGCGATTTCATCAGCATCTTGCCACATCTCGGACACGCCACCTTCGTCTCAACCGGTTTCGGTTTCTCCGGGAAATCAAAAGCGATATCTCCCTCCTCCGTCAGTTTCAGCGGAGCATCGAATTTCATACCGGTTTTGGCAACAAAGCCTTCAATGACATCCGTTTTCTTACGGATCAGAAGTTCCTTAAGCTGGGATTCCTTAATCTTCACACTTGCGATCTTACCAACCATAAAGTTACAGCTGGAAGGATCATCTCTCTTGTTATTTTCGCACACAAAGCCAAATGGTGCAACCGTGATTGCACCTCCACACTTCGGGCAGACAACATCTTTGACCTTCTTGGCTTCTACATTATCAAAATCAAATTTAAGTCCTGTCACTTTACCGCTTTCGTCTTTGTTCAAAGCCACACGTGCGTCGAAGCGTTTTCCTGACTTGGATTTAAATCCACGCATCGTCTCTGTTATGCCATCTGTCAGAAGCTGCTTGACCTGTGTCTCCGTAAAGGCTTTCTCTGCCATCTTTCCGATAGAAAAACGACAGCTGTTCTCAACTTTTGGATCATAATTGGCACATCCGTATCCAAATGAAGTAACCACGATATCTCCACCACACAGCGGACACTTCACATCCTTAAGCACCTTCTGTTCTACATGATCAAAGTCAAACTGAATAATGTTTTTGCCATCCTCTCCTTTTTGCAGAAGCAGGCAGGCGTCAAACTTCTTTCCTGTTTTCGATTTAAATCCGCGGATGGTATCGGTCTTCTTTTCTGCCAGGAGCTGCTTGACCGCAGATACCGGAAGTGACTTTCCTGCGATCGTGCCGATTGCAAACCGGCAGCTCTCCTCATTCGACGGATCATAATTGACGCATCCGTAACCAAATGCCGTCTTTCGTATCGCACCACCACAATCCGGGCAGACCACATCCGGCACAATCTCCGGTTCTACCTCTGAGAAGTCAAACCCTACCGAAACTTTCCCCGTTTCCGCCTCTTTGTTCAATACAAGGCATGCATCGAATTTCTTTCCTGCCTTCGATTTAAAGCCACGGATTGTTCCGGTCTTTCCCTTTTCAATCAATTCCTTGACCTGTTCCTCCGACGGAACCATTCCGGCAATCTCCCCTATATTAAAATTACATCCTGATTTATCATTTTTGTAATTCGCACATCCATAACCAAACGGAGTTGTAACAAGTTCACCTCCACACATTGGACATTTCACACCGATCTTACGTCTAGCGCCTGCACCACGCGCATTCTTTCCAGCAAAATCACTGATGCGTTCTGCAAGAGGTGTACGGATATTCTGGTCGATCATCTTAAGCGTTTCTGTCCGGATAAACTCCTCCAGTTTATGCCGGTAATCCCAGAAATCAACGGTTCCCCTCGTAATTCCATCCAGTCCCTTTTCCCAGGATGCTGTCATCTTAGGATTTAGGAGCGCAGGAACTGTCATATTTACGACTTCATAGACCATCTCTCCAAGATTCTCCGGCGTCAGAACCTGCGTCTTTTTGTTCAGATTCAGATAACCAATGCGCACCAGTTTCTTAATGATCTCCGCACGCGTTGCGGAAGTTCCGATTCCGGATCCTTTGATCTGTTCACGCAGTTCTTCATCCTCGATCAGCTGTCCTGCATTCTCCATCGCAAGCACCATTGAACCGGATGTATAACGCTTTGGCGGAGAAGTCTTACCTTCTTTGATACCATAACCGTTTACCTCTACTGTATCACCATTTTGAATGCGATCGGCAAGTTCCAGAAGTACTTTCGGATCTGCTGTCTCCTCGTTCTCACCATCTTCTCCATTCTCCTGTCTGGAGAACTCGCCACCCGTCACGCGATCGAGTCCTCTGTTCGGATTATCTGGATCATTTTTATCTTTCTTCTTCGGGATTCCTGCAATCTCAAGATACCCCGGCGATTTCAACACTTTTGCCGACGCAAAAAAGGATTCTGTATGATTTTCTGTATCAACACCAACAACTAACTTAACATTCTGATATTCCGCAGGAGGATAAAATACACTTAAGAATCTCCGAACGATAAGTTCAAAGACCGCTTTCTGCAGAGAATTCAAAGAATTCAATTCTGTCAACTGACCGGTCGGAATAATTGCATAGTGATCTGTCACTTTGCTGTCATCTGTATACTGTGTCTTCGCGATATGGCGATACAACTGCTGTTGCATGATTTTTTCCACGAATGCGCTCGTCGGTTCATATCCGCGCAATCGGCTGATATTCTTTTGAATTTCTTTGGCTACCGCTGAAGATAAAACTCTGGCATCCGTTCTCGGATATGTTGTCAGCTTCTTTTCATACAGATCCTGTGCCACCTGAAGTGTCTCATCCGGGCTGATCTTAAAACGCTTCGCACATTCTGCCTGTAACTCTGCAAGGTTAAACAGAAGTGGCGCGCGCTTCTTACTGATTCCTTTCTCGATGGAAAGCACTTTTGCAGTCTGTCCATTCAATTGATCGATCAGTTTCTGTGCGTCCTCCTCTTTTTTGAATCCATTCTCCTTATATAAAAGAGGCGAATCCAGATACCCGGACTTCTCTGTTGTCTTCCACTCCCCTTCAATCCCGGCGTCTGTAAAGCAGCCGATCACACGATAAAACGGAGTCTCCTTAAAGTTTCGGATCTCACGCTCTCGGATAACCACCATTCCAAGTACACAGGTCATAACACGTCCGACCGCAATAGCTGTATAGGAACGTGTTCCGGCTGCATCATTTAACAGGCTTCCATACTTGACCGACATAACACGTGAGAAGTTGATGCCCATCGCATAATCTTCAATGGTTCGCATAATTCCGGAGTTTCCGAGGTTTGCATACTCAGACATCGGCTTTGCCTCGTGGATTCCCCGCAGAATCTCCTCCTCCGTCTGCGAGTCGATCCATACACGAAGTTCCTCCATGCCTGATCTCACGCCACCGAAATTGCGGATATTCTCTTCGATCGTCTGTCCTTCTTTTCCGGCATCACCTGCCCAGTAAACACGGTCGATATCCTCACGCATCAGCATTCCATGCACAATATCATATTGATGATGTACATCAGAGATCACATCATATTTATAATCTTTTGGAAGAAATGGAAGATCCTCCAGCTTCCACTTCTTGTATTTCATATCATAACTCTCAGGATATACAAGACCAACCAGATGTCCGACACACCAGGTGATCACATACTCCGAATTCTCTATGTAACCGTCTTTACGTCCGCTGACCTTGAGCACCTTGGCAAACTCCTGTGCCACGGACGGTTTCTCGGTAATAATTAAAGATTTTCCCATAACTTACCCAATTTTACAATTCATTCATGTCAATCAATTCGTATCTGGTATCTGTCTTGGCAAGTTCCACCAGTTCCGGATCAAACGCCTTGGCAGAGAATAGATACAAATGATTCGACTGTACTCTTGCCTTCTTCATGGACTCTTGTAATTTTCCACACATTTCCATCGTCAGATAAGGCTTTTCCCAATTACACAGACCTACAATGTTCCGCCGGTCGCTGCTTTGTGCAATAATATCAATTGTTCCTGTCTTACCGATCCATGTTCCCATCTTATGGATTGCAAACGGAACACGTCCAATCTGATTCAGAAGCTGCAGATATTCCATGCACACATCACAGAAATAACGATTCATATAAGAATCCAGTTCCTGTTCAATATGTTTCTCATAAAATTCTTCTGCGTTCAAACGATACAGATCTGACATATGCGGGAACACAAATTTAAACCAGAAATTAACAAATGTATCCTTAATTCGATAGATACCTTTCTTCGCATTGTCCCATCCACCGGTCTCAAACGAAACCACTTTCTCAACAATATCAAAATGGCTCAGATTTTTCATATATACACTGATCTTCGCACGAGAATATCCCGTTGCAAGAAACAGATCATTTAACTTATTATGTCCCTGCGCGATTGCGGAAAGAATCGTATTATACACAGAAAGCTCTCTCAGTTCCGATGCAATCACCTGCTGTGCCATATCGAATAAGTATCCGCCCTCTGTCAGAACAAGTCTGCAGATGTTCTCCTTAAATGACTGTTTTTCGTCCCAATGTTCCATATATCCCGGTACACCACCGATTGCTCCGTAAATCTTAATGCACTCACTTACCGGAAGTGAAGGGAATGTACGAACCAGCTCAAGGAATGTAAAATCCTCCAATTTAATTTTGGCATCAATACGCTTTACTTCCTCTCCAAATGCAGCATCAAGATCCTGCTCTGCCCACACGATCGAAGAAGATGCCAGTATGATCATTACCGGTCCCGGATACAGACGTTTTGCTTTTAATTTTAAAACACTATTTAAGAATTCCGGATCGCGTTTCATAATGTACTGCACTTCATCAATGATCACAACAAGCTTCGTTGCATCACCGCTCTTCACGCGATTGAAATATTCATCATACGAGTGTTTTGTGAGGCGCACCTGATACTGTGCTTCGATTTCCTCGCTCATCATTCGCTTCTGTTCCTCCGAAGACGCCTGTCTGCAACGATAGTAAAAGCACTTCTTATCCTGTACAAACTCACGAAGAAGTTCTTCCTTCCTGCAATCCTTTCTTCCATATAATACAATCAGTTGATTTCCGTTCTTTGCATAGATCTGTTCCAGTTCTTTAAAATCTGCCTGTTTCCGATTCATCTTGATCCTCCGTATTCATCTTGTCCGTTCTTAAGTATCTGACATGTATATTTACTATAATCTTTTCTATACACAGTTTTCACATCACAATACAAAAATTATATCACATTATAACTTCACAGACAACGTTCTTTTGAATCTGCTATTCAATTAAAATTCTATGGAATCAATGTATTTCAAAAATGTATTTACGAATGACTATAACCGATAATTATAAGAATGATAGATTACGAAGCTGCAATTCTATCGATTGCAGCTTCGTATATAACTTGGAATCATTTTAAAATCAATTTATTTCTTTGTGATGTATCCCTGAGCTTTCAACAACTCTGCACACAGAACCGCTCCACCAGCAGCACCACGAACTGTGTTATGAGATAATCCAACAAATTTCCAATCATATACGGTATCCTCTCTCAGACGACCAACAGAGATTCCCATACCATTTTCAAAGTTGACATCCATACTAACCTGTGGACGATTATCCTCTTCAAGATACTGGATGAACTGCTTCGGAGCGCTTGGAAGCTGTAATTCCTGTGGTACTCCGCTGTAATTTACAAGAGCTTCAATCAACTGCTCCTTGGTTGGCTTCTTCTTAAACTTAACAAATACCGCAGCGGTATGTCCATTTAACACCGGAACACGGATACACTGGCAGGTGATCACCGGTGAAGTTGCAGGAACAATCTGCTTCTTCTCATCATCAACATAGCCCCAGATACGAAGTGGCTCCTTCTCGGACTTTTCTTCTTCACCACCGATGTAAGGAATAATATTTCCTACCATCTCCGGCCAATCTTTAAATGTCTTACCTGCGCCTGAAATTGCCTGATAAGTAGTTGCAACAACCTCGTATGGCTCAAACTCTTTCCATGCAGTAAGAACCGGAGCATAACTCTGAATCGAACAGTTTGGCTTAACCGCTACGAATCCACGTTTTGTACCAAGTCTTTCCTTCTGATACTTGATTACTTCCATATGCTGAGGATTGATCTCCGGAACTACCATAGGAACATCCGGTGTCCAACGGTGTGCGCTGTTGTTCGATACAACCGGTGTCTCTGTCTTTGCGTAATCCTCTTCGATCTTCTTAATCTCTTCCTTTGTCATATCTACAGCAGAGAATACGAAATCAACTTCAGAAGCAACCTTCTCTACCTCATTGACATTCATAACAACAATATTCTTAACAGCTTCCGGCATCGGAGTATCCATTTTCCAACGGTCTCCAACCGCTTCCTGATATGTCTTTCCTGCGCTTCTTGGGCTGGCTGCAATTGTTGTAACCTCAAACCAAGGATGGTTCTCTAATAATGAAATAAATCTCTGACCTACCATTCCTGTTCCACCAAGAATACCAACTTTTAATTTTTCGCTCATTTTCTCTT
This sequence comes from uncultured Lachnobacterium sp., assembly GCA_900543445.1. Lineage (GTDB taxonomy): Bacteria > Bacillota > Clostridia > Lachnospirales > Lachnospiraceae > Roseburia. The sequence goes on from UQRC01000049.1 coordinate 9,125, forward strand.
AAATCTCCTTACGTTTTCTCGTATACACGGACACTTGTCTTCACACAGAACACTTTTCTTTGTTTTGTCCGTATGTCACGCACATGTGTCTTTATAGGAAATATATTACTTGAATCAACCACAAAAAACAAGGAATAAATTGTCTTAAATATATAAAAAATATCTCCCATTTATGGGTATTATGCACAACTATTCCTGAACATCCTGCGGAATCGTAATCTCATCCTGCCAGTCCGTTGCCAGATATGCATCATTTTCTGCAATAACCTTCTTCATAGCCTCTTCGCCCGGCGCGCCAACTGTGAGTCTCTTATTGACACACGTCTCCATAGAGATTGCATCATAGATGTCCTCCTCAAATACCGGCGAGAATGTTTTCAGTTCCTCCAATGACATATCATCGATTGGAATCTGTTTGTCCAGACAATATAAAACAATTCTTCCGATAATTCCATGTGCATCTCTAAACGGGACGCCATGATTTACCAGATAATCTGCAGCATCTGTCGCATTGGTAAAGCCATGATTTGCGCTTTTGCGCATCACATCCTTATTAAACTTTAAGGTATCAAGCATACCGGTAAACAATGCAATGCAGCCCTTCGTTGTGTCCATTGCGTCAAAGGAAAGTTCCTTATCCTCCTGCATATCCTTATTATATGCAAGCGGAATCCCCTTCATTGTTGTAAGAAGCGACATCAAAGCGCCATACACACGTCCGGTCTTACCTCGAACAAGCTCGGCAATATCCGGATTCTTTTTCTGTGGCATAATACTGCTTCCGGTACTGTACGCATCATCAATCTCCACAAACTTATATTCATTGGAATTCCAGATAATAATTTCTTCTGAAAAACGGCTTAAGTGCATCATGATCGTTGCCATCGCGGAAAGATACTCGATCAGATAATCACGATCCGACACGCCATCCATACTGTTTAACGTCGGTCCGTAGAATCCGAGAAGTTCGGCTGAATACTCGCGGTCAAGCGGATACGTCGTCCCAGCGAGAGCGCCAGATCCGAGTGGACAGTAATTCATACGCTCATAAATATCGTGCATACGGCTTCTGTCACGCTTAAACATCTCAAAATAAGCGCCCATATGATGTGCAAGCGTAATCGGCTGCGCCTTCTGTAAATGCGTAAATCCAGGCATGATCGTCTGGGTATTTTCTTTCATGATGCGGTGAAGAACCTGCAAGAGTTCTTTCAAAAGCTGATCGGTCTCGAGCACCTGTTGTCTGGTGTAAAGGCGCATATCAAGCGCAACCTGATCATTTCTGCTTCGACCGGTATGTAATTTCTTACCGGTATCGCCAAGACGGTCGATCAGATTTGCCTCCACAAAGCTGTGAATATCTTCGTATTCCGATGTAATCTCAAGCTTACCATTCTCAACATCCTCCTGAATCTCTTTCAGGCAGACAATAATTTTCTTTGATTCCTCTCTCGTCAGGATTCCCTGCTTTCCAAGCATTGCAACATGAGCCATAGATCCTAAAATATCCTGCTTGTAGAACTTCTGATCAAATGAAATTGATGCATTAAAATTATAAACAAGCTGATCGGTCTCCTTGGTGAATCTTCCACCCCACAACTGAGCCATAACTATTCCTCTCTTTCCTTTATCTCTTCCATATTTATTGCATGATTTCTATCATGCTCTGCCGCAATCTGTCTGTCCCTGTCTCTTTTGGAAAAAACACATCCGCAGTAATACTGACGATACATCTCGTATTCCTTCGATATCTCCGTCGATTTCTTATAGCCTTCCTTTTTCTTAAAATCGGAAAAAAGATAATTTACCTGATATTCTTCGGCAAGCTTTGCCCCGATTTCATTTAATTTCTGCGCATTTTTCAGCGGGCTGATCGACAGAGTCGTCGTAAAGAAATCAAATCCATGATCTGCTGCATATTCTGCGCTTTTGCGCAGCCGCATCTCGTAACAGGCAAAGCAACGGGCTCCTCCTTCCGGAAGTTTCTCCATCCCCTCTGCCATCTTATAAAAAAGCTCCGTTTCATAAGGAGCCTCCACATAACTCACCGGATATCTAGTCGGATACTGTTCAATAAAGCGCCTCTGTTCCTGCGCCCGCATCCGGTATTCCTCCGGCGGATAAATATTGGGATTGTAATAAAACACAGTAACATCGAAATGTTCTGCCAGACACGATATACAATACGAACTGCAGGGAGCGCAACAACTGTGCAAAAGCAGCTTGGGCACACGACCCTCCCCGCAATTCTCCCTTATCAGTTCTTCCATCACTTTCTGATAATTGATCGCATTCACTCTATTTTCCTCTGTAATTACGGTTCTTCGCCATCCCAGAACATCTCCCGGAAAATCTTTCTTCCTGTCTGTGTCCTGAAAATGTTTTCATAGGCTTTCATAACTGCACCGCGGTTGGCATCATCCTCATATAAATTCACAAGAAAATCTGCCTCGATCAAAACCTGATAATCCAGTCCATCCACATTCGTATATGTGTGATGATGACCGATCAGATAACAGATTCTCTCTATCAGATAATTTTCAAAACCAAGTTCTGAGAGCATCTTCTGGGCAACGATCGGTCCTTCCTGCTCCTGAAGCTTTCCGTCACATTGTCCGTATTTTTCTTCCGCCGGCTTAATACCAATGTCATGTGTGTAAGCAGCCGCCTCCAGAATAAAAAGCGACCCCTCATCCATCTGTTCACCGACTGCAATAATCCGTGCAAAACTATGTACTTTCACAAAATGCTGGATTCTATTCGGATCACCGCCATAATAGGCAATCATCTTCAAGAAGAGATCATCCAATTGTTTTCTACTGTAACTATTGTAACTATCGTCCATCTGCTTCCTCTCTCTTATCAAGCATCTGTAAAAAAACGGTTGCTGCAACATAAACTACTGCACAAAGAATAATAAGCACTGCCTTACCAATGGCAAATCCCACGATTACTTCCGCAAGAACAAGGACTCCATGCAGCCACAATTCCGCATGATGAAGCATTACTGCAAGCCCGGCTTCCAATATAATAAGAACACACATTGCCACTGCCGGAACTTTAAGTGCCATAATACCGATCACGATCATTGCAAGTGTAACCAGTGCGAACGCAGCCACTGCAAGCACCATCTTATTTTTCGTTAATTTCTCTGTCATATCCTGATTCATCTTTTAACCCCTTTGTATGAATTGATAGCTGATGCTATTATAGCAATTCTCCTTCCAAAGAACAACTGCATAAAATCAATTTTTACACAAAAAAAACCGCCTATTCCAAAAGAATAAGCGGATAAAAGCCAATAAGGGGATTCGAACCCCTGACCTACGCATTACGAGTGCGTCGCTCTACCGACTGAGCCATATTGGCATGCTTTACAAGCACTCAAATATATTATCAAATCTTTTTTATAAAATCAACTATTTTTTTCAAAAGGTATCATTTATTTTGCGAAGCTCTCTCTTTACACAAATTGTATATAGTTTTTTCAATAAATCTATTGACATTCTATATCAATTAGATAGAATAGATTTGTTTGGTTTATTTTTAGTAAACAAAAAATCTATTATTAGGATTGTAGCACGATAAATAAACTTTTTATTCATTATTAAGGTGTTGCATATCCGCAGGAAAAATGAAGGAGGCCTTGTCGTGGATATCGGACATCGCATGAAGGAACTTCGCATACAATATGGTCTGACGCAGCAGGAACTGGCGGATCGTGCGGAACTCACCAAGGGTTTTATCTCCCAGCTTGAGCGAAACCAGAACTCCCCTTCCATCGGAACACTGCTCGATATCATTCAGTGTCTCGGCACTACACCGGCAGAATTTTTTGCAGACGAAGAACCGGAACAGATTGTTTTTAAGACAGACGATTATTTTGAAAAAATTGATGAGGAAAAAAATTGCCAGATTGAGTGGATAGTCCCCAATGCGCAGAAAAATGCAATGGAACCCGTTCGCATGACCCTACACTCCGGTGGACGCTCGGAAGTCTATCTTCCACATGAAGGAGAAGACTTCGGCTACGTGATCAAAGGAACTGTCCGTATCAGCTTCGGAGGCAAGACGCAAACCGTCCGTGCAGGAGAATCGTTCTATTTTAAGGCCGGCAAGAAGCATTACCTGGAGAACACATCCAGCCGCGACGCGGTACTGATCTGGGTCACTACCCCACCGAACTTTTAAATTGATTGAACAGGATTTGAAAATAATAAACATATAAGATAAGGAAATAAAAACATGAGTAAACATTTAATTGATTTTATTGATATTTCAAAATCATATGACAACACACTTGTTCTCGACGAATTAAACTTATACATCCGCGAGAACGAATTCTTAACGCTTCTCGGACCATCCGGCTGCGGAAAGACAACAACACTCCGTATTCTGGGAGGATTCGAGAAACCGGACAAGGGACAGGTTCTTTTCGATGGTCAGGA
>UQRC01000050.1 GCA_900543445.1 uncultured Lachnobacterium sp.
AAGACGCCGCCCTCTCACGGCGGAAACACGGGTTCGATTCCCGTACGGACTGCTTAAGACAGATGTGAAATTCACATCTGTTTTTTTGAATCATAGGAAGAAAATGCGAGAAATTACGCTTTTTCCCTTGAAATAAGAAGAAAAGAGTGTTATTATCCTTTTTAGTAACATAGTCAACTAGGTTGAGAGAGGGCATCGGTCCTCTCTCAATTCACGTTTTAGACCTGATAGAAAAGAGGTGGAAGCATATGTCTAAGGCGGATATTTACGAAGCAAAGACAGAAAGCCTCATTCTGCCAATCCTGGAAAGAATGAACTTTGAACTGGTGGATGTAGAATATGTGAAGGAAGGTAGTGTCTGGTATCTTCGCGCGTACATTGACAAGGAAGGTGGTATCACAGTGAATGACTGTGAGGCTGTTGCAAGAGAGATGAACGAGATACTTGACAGGGAAGACTTTATTCCTGATTCGTACACCTTTGAGGTAAGTTCTCCGGGACTTGGAAGACCTCTTAAGAAGGAAAAGGATTTCGTTCGCAATATGGGCAAGGATGTTGAAATCCGCACCTATCGTTCGATTGACCGTTCCAAAGAATTTGTCGGTACGCTTAAGGCTTACGACAAGGACAGCGTGACGATCACGGATGAGAACGGAAGCGACCGTACATTCCTAAGAACCGATATCGCACTGATTCGTCAGGCGGTCATCTGGTAGACGGATGGATTGTATTATTTTTCGAGAATTTAGCGTAAGATAACACAACAAATAGGAGGAAAGAATCATGAATAATGAGTTATTAGAAGCGTTAAACATATTAGAGCAGGAGAAGAATATCAGTAAGGAAACCTTGCTTGAGGCGATTGAAAACTCTCTGCTTACCGCCTGCAAGAATCATTTTGGCAAGGCAGACAATGTAAAAGTTGTCATTGATCCGGATACATGTGAATATCATTGTTTTCAGGAAAAGACTGTTGTTGAGGAAGTGGAAGATCCAATCGAGCAGATCTCGCTTGTTAACGCACAGATGATCAACCGCAAGTATGAGCTTGGTGATGTGGTACAGGTTGAGGTAAAGTCCAAGGAGTTTGGCCGTATCGCAACACAGAATGCGAAGAACGTCATCTTACAGAAGATCCGCGAGGAAGAGCGCAAGGTAATCTATGATGAGTACAACGGACTTGAGAAGGAAGTTGTAACCGGTATCGTTCAGCGTTATGTCGGACGCAATGTCAGCATCAATCTTGGAAAAGCGGATGCACTTCTGACTGAGAGCGAGCAGATCAAAGGCGAGGTATTCCAGCCGACCGAGCGTATTAAGGTATACATTCTTGAGGTTAAGGCAACTCCGAAGGGACCAAAGATTCTTGTTTCAAGAACGCATCCGGAACTGGTTAAGCGATTATTTGAGTCTGAGGTTGCTGAGGTTCGTGAAGGAATCGTTGAGATTAAAGCAATTTCCCGTGAGGCAGGAAGCAGAACCAAGATCGCAGTATGGTCTAATGATCCGGATGTCGATCCGGTAGGTGCATGTGTCGGAATGAATGGTGCGCGTGTCAATGCAATTGTCAATGAGCTGCGTGGAGAGAAGATTGATATCATCACATGGGATGAGAACCCTGCAATCTTAATCCAGAACGCATTAAGCCCTGCAAAGGTTATCTCCGTTATCGCAGATGCGGATGAGAAGGCTGCCAAAGTCGTTGTTCCGGATTACCAGTTGTCACTTGCAATCGGTAAGGAAGGTCAGAATGCCAGACTTGCAGCAAGACTTACCGGATTCAAGATTGATATCAAGAGTGAGACACAGGCACGTGAGTCTGGTGACTTCATTGATTACGAGAATGATTACGAAGACGATTATGAGGATGAGGACGGATACTATGACGATTATGAGTCTGAGGAGCATGTATCCGATGAGTCCGGCTTAGAGGAATAATTATGGCAAATAAGAAGATTCCGATGCGACAGTGTGTGGGCTGCGGCGAGATGAAGGCAAAGAAAGAACTGATCCGTGTCATTAAGACGGAGGAGGAAGTTCTCCTTGACACGACAGGACGTAAGAATGGAAGAGGCGCGTATATCTGTGCCAATCCGGAGTGCCTGAAGAAAGCCAGAAAGTCCAAAGGACTGGAGCGTTCCCTGAAAGCCTCGATTCCGGATGAGGTGTACGAGAATCTGGAAAAGGAGATGAGTACACTTGCAGAACGATAAGGTATTATCTATGCTGGGAATTGCAGCGAAGTCAGGTAATGTAGTGAGCGGCGAATTTTCTACCGAGAAAGCGGTAAAATCCGGTCAGGCCTATTTGGTCATTGTCTCTAGTGAGGCATCCGAGAATACGAAGAAGAGTTTCTTCAATATGACGGATTTTTATCATGTGCCATGTTACGTCTATGGAGGCAAGGAAGAACTCGGAAGATGTATCGGAAAAGAATTCCGTGCATCCCTTGCAGTCATCGATGAGAATCTGGCCAAAGCGGTAGAGGGTAAGCTTGAGATGATAAAAACTGAATAACGGAGGTAATTCATTTATGGCAAAAATGAGAGTTCATGAACTCGCAAAAGAGTTGAATATAAAATCACAGGAAATTATTGATGCTTTAAGCACAACCGAATATGCAGTCAAGAGTGCGTCAAGCGGTCTTGAGGACGATGCACAGAAGGTTGTACGAAGTAAATTTATAAAGAAGGACGATGCACCAAAGGCAGCTCCGAAGTCAGAAGAAAAGGCTGCTCCTGCACCGAAGGCGGAGGAGAAGAAGGCAACTCCTAAGACGGAGGAGAAGAAGGCGGAAGATGGTAAGGAACGTCCGAAGAAGAAGTCAAGCATCTCTGCTGTCTTTAATGCGCAGTATAGCAAGCAGTCCAGAAGACCGGGACAGGGTGGCAACGGAAATAACCGTGGCAACAACCGTGGACCGAGAAGAGACAGAGATAATAACGGATCCAGACCGGAGCAGCACAGTATCATCCGTCCGCGTCCTGTAGGAGAGCGTGCGATGCGTCCAATCAGCGAGCGTACAGCAAATAATGCGGATGAGTTTGAGCAGACACGTCCGGCAAAGGCACAGGGATCCGATAAACCACGTCAGCAGAACAACAACCGTCCAAACGAAAGAAACGACCGTAATAACCGTCCAAACGGAGAACGTAACGATCGTGGCAATCGTCCAAGCGGGGACAGAAATGACCGTGGCAACCGTCCAAACGGAGATCGAAATGATCGCGGTAATCGTAATGGATTTGGTGGCAACCGTCCGAGCGGAGACAGAAATGACCGTAATAACCGCGGAGGAGACAGAAACGATCGCAACAACAGAGGTCGTCTGGATAAAGAAATCAACCGCTTTAATAAGGAGAGTGCAGCTGCCGCTCCGGATGACGTAAGAGGTAAGGAGAGCCGCTCCAACGATCGTAGAAATAACAATAACAACAGAAGACAGGAGCATGATAAGCTTGGCGGAAAGCGTCAGGAGAATTATGTAAACTTAGAGAAGCACGGTGGCAAGAAGAAGCCTCAGCAGCAGCCACAGAAGCCGAAGGAAGATGAAGATGTAATCAAGACTATCACACTCCCGGAGAAGATGACCATCCGTGAACTTGCAGACCGCATGAAGGTGCAGCCGTCCGTGATCGTTAAGAAGCTGTTCATGAAGGGACAGATGGTGACCGTGAACCAGGAAGTGGATTTCGATGCGGCAGAAGAGATCGCTTTGGAATTCAATTACATTTGTGAGCCGGAGGAGAAGGTTGATGTAATCGCCGAACTTCTCAAGGAAGATGAGGAAAATCCGGAAGATATGGTTGCACGTCCACCTGTTGTCTGCGTTATGGGACACGTTGATCATGGTAAGACATCCTTACTTGATGCAATCCGTTCTACACGTGTGACGGACCGTGAGGCCGGTGGTATTACGCAGCATATCGGTGCATCTGTAGTATCAATTAACGGACAGAATATCACATTTTTGGATACTCCGGGACATGAGGCATTCACCGCAATGCGTATGCGTGGTGCTAATTCTACCGATATTGCAATCCTTGTTGTTGCTGCTGATGATGGTGTTATGCCACAGACTGTTGAGGCAATCAACCATGCCAAAGCAGCCGGTGTAGAGATCATTGTTGCAGTCAACAAGATTGATAAACCAAGTGCCAATATTGAGAAAGTTAAGCAGGAGCTGTCTGAGTACGAACTGATTCCGGAAGACTGGGGCGGAAGCACGATTTTCTGTCCGGTTTCTGCACATACGAAGGAAGGTATCGATAACCTTCTTGAGATGATCCTTCTGACCGCCGAAGTATTAGAGCTTAAGGCAAACCCGAACCGTAATGCACGAGGTCTTGTCATTGAGGCACAGCTGGATAAGGGACGTGGTGCGGTTGCAACGGTTCTTGTACAGAAAGGTACGCTCCATGTTGGTGATTCCATCGCCTGCGGAAGCAGCTACGGTAAAGTCCGTGCGATGATCGATGATAAGGGAGCACGTGTGAAGAAGGCAATCCCTTCCACACCTGTTGAGATCCTCGGCCTTAACAGTGTTCCGGCAGCCGGTGAGACATTCGTTGTCTGTGATTCCGACAAGGAAGCAAAGGCATTTGCTGACACTTATATTTCTGAGGAGAAGAACCGTCTGATCGAGGATACAAAGGCGAAGATGTCACTTGACGATCTGTTCTCACAGATTCAGTCCGGTAATATGAAGGAACTTGACCTCATCGTTAAAGCGGATGTACAGGGTTCTGTTGAGGCAGTTAAGCAGTCACTTGTAAAACTGTCCAACGAAGAAGTTGTTGTTAAGGTTATCCATGGTGGTGTTGGTGCGATCAACGAGTCCGATGTCATCCTTGCATCCGCTTCCAATGCGATCATCATTGGATTTAACGTTCGTCCGGATCCTGTTGCCAAGGTTACTGCAGATAATGAGGGTGTAGATATCCGTCTCTACAAGGTTATCTACAATGCAATCGAGGATGTGGAAGCTGCTATGAAGGGTATGCTGGATCCTGTATTCGAGGAGAAGGTAATTGGTCATGCAGAGATCCGTCAGATCTTCAAGGCATCCGGAGTCGGCAATATCGCAGGTTCTTATGTGCTTGACGGTGTCATGGAACGTGGTTGTAAGGTTCGTATTTCCCGTGAGGGCGAGCAGATCTTCGAGGGAGATCTTGCATCTCTGAAGCGTTTCAAGGATGATGTCAAGGAAGTTAAGACCGGATACGAGTGTGGTCTTGTATTTGAAGGCTTTAACGACATTCAGGAATTTGATCAGGTAGAAGCTTATAAGATGGTAGAAGTACCGAGATAGATATAAGCAGATAGGAAATAGAATGAGAAAAAACAGTATTAAAAATATTCGTATTAACGAAGAAGTCATGCGTGAACTGTCCAACATTATCCGCGGGGAGATCAAAGACCCGCGGATCAACCCGATGACCAGTGTCGTAGCAGTAGAGGTTGCACCGGACTTAAAGACTGCCAAAGCATATATCAGTGTGCTCGGCGATGAGCAGTCCCAAAAGGATACGCTTGCCGGACTTAAGAGTGCGGAAGGATTCATCCGCGTGAAGCTTGCAAAGTCGATCAATCTGCGCAACACACCGGAGATCAGGTTCGTGCTGGATCAGTCCATTGAGTATGGAATCCGCATGTCGAAGATGATTGATGACGTGGCCAAAGATCAAAAGGAGTCTATGGATGAGTAAACTGGATGCTGTTCTTACAGGAAAGACATCGGTAGGTATTGCAGGACATGTGCGCCCGGACGGAGACTGTGTGGGATCGACACTTGCGGTCTACAATTACATTCGTCTGTATTATCCGGAAGTTGATGTACGCCTTTATCTGGAACCGATTCCAAACATTTTTAAATTTATGGCAAATGCTGATGCGATTCGAAACGAATATACCGATGATATGGTGTTTGATCTGTTTGTCGCAGAGGACTGCGGCGATACCGGAAGACTTGGTGGTGCTGCAAAGTATTTCAAGAATGCAAAGCATACGTTCTGTATTGATCACCATGTGAGCAATCAGGCGTTTGCGGATGATAATTATATTTTCCCGGAAGCAAGTTCCACCTGCGAACTTGTTTTTGAACTGATGGATGAGCAGAAGATCACTAAGGAGATTGCTGAGTGTCTGTATACCGGCATGGTGCATGACACAGGCGTTTTTCAGTATTCCTGCACATCCGCAAAGACAATGGATATCGCGGGCCGTCTGATGGATAAAGGCATTGATTATTCCAGGATCATTGATGATACCTTCTATACGAAGACTTTCAATCAGAATCGTATCATGGGTCTTGCACTGATCAAAAGCAGGCTTTATCTTGACGGTCAGTGCATTGTCAGTGCAATCACACAGGATGAGATGCGTGAGTATGATGTGCTTCCAAAGCATCTTGACGGAATTGTCAGCCAGCTTCGTGTGACGAAAGATGTCAAGGTTGCAGTATTTCTTTATGAGAATGAGGATGGCACGTACAAGGCAAGTTTTCGTGTGAACGGTGATTTCGATGCCGCTTCCCTTGCCATGAAGTTCGGGGGCGGCGGTCATGTGAAGGCTGCTGGCTGTACGATGCAGGGAGCGCTTGATGAAATTGAGGCAACACTTGTCGATGAGATTGCGGCAAGATTATAGATTTGACAGGTTTGAACATGATAAACGGAATCGTAAACGTATATAAAGAAAAAGGATATACAAGCTTTGACGTTGTGGCGAAGATGCGTGGCATTTTCAAACAGAAAAAAATAGGACATACCGGAACGCTTGATCCGGATGCGGAAGGCGTTCTTCCGGTATGCCTTGGCCGGGCAACGAAGGTCTGTGATCTGTTGACCGACAAAGACAAGGAGTACGAGACCGTGCTCCTTCTTGGCGTTGTGACAGATACACAGGATCTTACGGGAGAGGTTCTTGCGAGAAAAGAAGTGAATGCGTCGGAGAATGAGGTGAAATCTGCAATCCTTTCTTTTGTTGGGGAGTATATGCAGGTTCCACCGATGTATTCCGCGCTCAAGGTGAACGGACAGAAGCTTTGTAATCTTGCAAGAAAAGGCGTTACTGTTGAGCGGAAGGCACGTCCGGTAACCATTCATGGGATTGAGATTCTTTCGGTTGATCTGCCGGAAGTTCGTATGCGCGTGCATTGTTCCAAAGGAACCTATATCCGGACGCTTTGCCAGGATATAGGGGAAAAACTGGGATGCGGCGGCTGCATGAAGTCGCTTCTGCGCACGAGGGTGGCGGCTTTTGCGCTAAAGGATGCTTTGAAGCTGGATGAACTGGAAAGTAAATTAAAGTCCGGGGATGAGAGTTTTATTCATTCTGTAGACTCTGTTTTTGGACAGTATGAGAAGGCTTCTGTTCTGGAGACGGCGGACAAGCTTGTGAGGAACGGTAACCGGATTCCGGAGGAATTCATAGATCATATGCAGGATGCGTATAAGCAGGAATGCATCCGTCTGTACGGCTGGGAGCAAACCTTTATCGGACTGTATGCCTACATGCCAGAGACAAAAGATTTTAAACCGATTAAATTATTTCAGACAGAATTATGATGCAATATATTCACAATACATTTGATTTTAAAATAGAAGAAGATACCGTTATTACGCTTGGAAAATTCGATGGACTGCACCGTGGACATGAACTGCTAATGGAAAATCTGCTGAATTGGAGAGAAAAGTACCATTATAAAGCGGTTGTTTTTACATTTGACATTCCGCCGAGACAGCAGGTAAACGGTGTGGATACCAGGGTACTGACGACGAATGAAGAAAAGCGGGCAATCTTCGAGCGTAGCGGAGTGGATTATCTGATTGAATGCCCGTTTACACCGGAAGTGATGTGCATGGAACCGAAAGCGTTCATCGAATGGATGGTCACTGCACTGCGTGCCAGATGCTTTGTGATCGGCAACGATTTTCGCTTTGGACATAACAGAGCCGGAGATTACGAAGTGCTACGGCAGTATGCTGCCGAATTCGGGTATGAAGTCGTTGTGCTTGATAAGATCCAGGAGGATGGAAGAGATATCAGCAGTACCTATATCCGAGAGGAGATTGGGCAGGGACATATCGAGAAAGCAAACCATCTGCTGGGATATGAGTTCTTTGCAAAAAGCAGGATCATTCATGGAAAGCAGCTTGGACGTAAAATCGGGATTCCAACGATCAACATGGAGTTTCCACCGGAAAAATTATTGCCACCGAATGGAGTGTATGTGACACGTGTTCTCATGGACGGCGTGTGGCACAAGGGAGTCACCAATGTCGGATGTAAACCGACAGTCAGTGATAGTCACCTGATCGGTGTGGAGACACATATTCTGGATTTTTCAGGAAACGTGTATGGAAAAGAAGCGGAAGTCTGCTTTCTTCATTATATCCGTCCGGAACAGAAATTTGCTTCCATAGAAGAATTACAGGCGCAGATGGAGCGTGACGTGATGACGAGTCGTCAATTTGATAGATAAATATTACAGAAATATTACACATATATTGACAAACTGAAATATTCTTGCTATACTCGTTACTGTTGTAGTGAGAATTTTTCGTTTGGAGGAACTTATGAAATTCAATCAGCTTAACAAAAAAAGAATTTGTATGGCAGTTGCCTGTGCTTTGGTTGTCGGCGGAGTTGCCGTATATGCCGGAGTGGATGGCAGTTCCGATAAAGACAATAGTACCGCTAGTTTAAATGCTGGTGTTTCACTTGCCCTGAATGCAAATGAGATCGATTCGATCGATGTGACCGCCGGTGTGACGGACGCTTTACTTGATACATCATATGTCGGTGTTACCGATACGAATGTCGGCAGAGTTGCGCAGGCACTTGCAGAGGACGGGACAGAAGCTGCAGTAGCAGATGAAGAGGTCCTGACCGATGAGAATGTATCTGCTGATACAGAGAAATCCGTTGCTGAAGAATGTGGGTACAAGACTCTCGGAATGTCCAATATTAAAGAGGGCAACTTAAATATTCGTAAGAAAGCCACAACAGAAAGTAAGATTGTCGGTAAAATGACGAAGAACAATGCCTGTGAGATTCTTGGAACCAAGGATGACTGGACGAAGATCAAGTCCGGAAGCGTAACCGGCTATGTTAAAAGCGAGTATCTCTATACAGGAGATGATGCAATCGCTGCGGCTGAGAAAGCGGTTATTACGGTTGCAACTGTTAATACAACAACCCTTCGTGTAAGAAAGAAAGCATCGGTAGAATCATCCGTTGTCTCTCTTGTGGGAGAGGGCGAGGATCTGACCGTTGAGAAGATTGTTGACGGATGGTACAAGGTTGAGGTGGATGACGAGAAGGGATATATTTCCGGTGATTTTGTTGATGTCTCACAGAAACTTCCGACTGCTTCAAGCATTAAGGAACTGAATGAATCGTCTTCAGAAGGAGCTTCGAGTACTGGTTCGTCACTTGTACAGTATGCATTGCAGTTTGTTGGAAACCGTTACGTGTGGGGTGGCACAAGCCTGACAAATGGTGTAGACTGTTCCGGATTTACGATGCAGGTATATGCACATTACGGAATTTCACTTCCGCATCATGCGGCTTCGCAGCCTGGTTATGGAACAAGAGTCAGCTCATCGGAAGCAAAACCTGGTGATCTGTTCTTCTATAGTAATGGTGGTGGAATTAACCACGTCGCAATCTATATTGGTAACGGACAGGTGGTACATGCCAGCAATCCTAGAACCGGAATTAAGATTTCAAACGCCTTTTACCGTACACCGGTATGCGTAGTGAGATATTTAAATTAAAAAGATGTTTACAAACCACTAGGACATATGTTATATTGTTTTAGTATGGTTTAGCCCATATTCGGTAGATGGACACTCCGACCTTCCGCTGATTATCGGGTATAAAAATAATTTAAGGAGGATCAAGAAATGATCGCAAAAGACAAGAAACAGGCAATTATCGCTGAGTACGGAAGAACACCTAATGATACTGGTTCACCAGAGGTTCAGGTTGCTATCTTAACAGCAAGAATCCAGGAGCTCACTGAGCATCTGAAAGAGAATCCTAAGGATCACCACTCAAGAAGAGGTATGCTTAAGATGATCGGTCAGAGACGTGGATTATTATCTTACTTAAAGGAAATCGATATTGAGAGATATCGTTCTTTAATCGAGCGTTTAGGTCTCAGAAAATAATTGTAACCGAAGAGCGGAGTATTATATTCCGCTCTTTTTTAAATGTGTTAACTTTTGCATTGCAGGACTTTTTACCGGGACCACTGAAGAGTGCATAGGTATTATGTATTGTTCAGTAGTTTCGGGGTTCTGCGAGGAAATATTTATTTAAGGAGAGAGAACATGTACAAAAGTTATTCAATGGAACTTGCCGGAAGAACTCTTACCGTAGACATCGGAAGAGTGTGCGCACAGGCAAACGGTGCAGCACTGTTAAAGTATGGCGAGACAACAGTTTTATCGACAGCTACCGCTTCGGACAAGCCAAGAGACGGTATCGATTTCTTCCCACTCAGTGTGGAGTTCGAAGAGAAGATGTATTCCGTTGGTAAGATTCCGGGTGGATTCAATAAGCGTGAGGGTAAGGCATCTGAGAATTCAATCCTTACTGCCCGCGTAATCGATCGTCCGATGAGACCATTATTCCCGAAGGATTACCGTAATGATGTAACACTGAACAATATGGTTATGTCGGTAGATCCTGAGTGTCGTCCTGAGCTTGTTGCTATGATCGGTGCAGCGTTATCTACTACAATTTCGGATATTCCATTTGACGGTCCGTGTGCGATGACACAGATGGGTATGAAGAATGGTGAGTTTATCGTAAACCCTTCCCAGAAGGATTGGGACGAGGGAGATCTGAAACTGACAGTAGCTTCTACCGCTGCAAAAGTTATCATGATCGAGGCCGGAGCAAATGAGATCCCGGAAGCAAAGATGATCGAGGCAATTTATAAGTGCCACGAAGTAAACCAGACAATTATCGCTTTTATCAATAAGATCCGTGAAGAGGTTGGTAAGCCGAAACATGAGTACACAAGCTGTGCAATTCCTGAGGAGATGTTTGCAGCTATGCGTGAGATCGTTACTCCGGAGCAGATGGAAGAAGCTGTATTTACCGATGAAAAGCAGGTAAGAGAGGAGAACATCCGTCAGATCACAGAGAAGTTCGAGGAAGCGTTTGCTGAGAACGAAGAGTGGCTGGCAGTACTTGGTGAGGCTGTATATCAGTATCAGAAGAAGACGGTCCGCAAGATGATCTTAAAGGATCACAAGCGTCCGGACGGACGTGCAATCGATCAGATCCGTCCGCTTGCTGCAGAGGTTGATCTGATTCCTAGAGTGCATGGTTCTGCAATGTTCACTCGTGGACAGACACAGATCTGTGATGTGGTTACTCTTGCACCATTATCGGAAGTTCAGAAGATTGATGGATTGGATGAGAATATTACAACGAAGAGATATATGCATCATTACAACTTCCCGTCATACTCTGTCGGAGAGACAAAGCCTAGCCGTGGACCGGGACGTCGTGAGATCGGACATGGAGCTTTGGCAGAGAGAGCATTGATTCCGGTACTTCCTTCTGTAGAGGAGTTCCCATACGCAATCCGTGCTGTATCCGAGACATTTGAGTCTAACGGATCGACTTCTATGGCATCTACCTGTGCATCCTGCATGTCACTGATGGCTGCCGGGGTACCGATTAAGAAGATGGTTGCCGGTATCTCATGTGGTCTTGTTACTGGAGATACTGATGATGATTACCTTGTACTTACCGATATCCAGGGTCTTGAGGACTTCTTCGGAGACATGGATTTTAAGGTAACCGGAACTCATGACGGAATTACCGCAATCCAGATGGATATCAAGATCCACGGCTTGACCCGTCCAATCGTTGAGGAAGCTATCGCTCGTACAAGAGAGGCAAGACTCTACATTATGGATGAAGTTATGAGCAAGGCAATTGCTGAGCCTCGTAAGGAAGTCAATGAGTGGGCTCCGAAGATTGAGCAGATCACAATCGATCCGAACAAGATCGGTGATGTGGTAGGTCAGAAGGGTAAGACAATCAATGAGATTATTGCCCGTACAGGCGTTAAGATCGATATTACCGATGATGGTGCAGTATCTGTATGTGGTACAGATAAAGCTGCTATCGCAAAGGCAATCGATATGATCAAGATCATTACAACCGATTTCCAGGAAGGACAGATCTTCACAGGAACTGTTGTAAGCATTAAGGAATTCGGTGCATTTATCGAGTTCGCTCCTGGTAAGGAAGGTATGGTTCATATCTCCAAGATTGCGAAGGAGAGAATCAACCATGTTGAGGACGTACTTACACTTGGCGACAAGGTTAAGGTTGTATGCCTTGGTAAGGACAAGATGGGAAGAATCAGCTTCTCCATCAAAGATGTTCCAGCAAATTAGGGTTTGTCGCGATCAGATTTGATTCAAACGGACGATACCGGATATAAGATATTCTACGAAAATTAGCAGTGGTTT
>UQRC01000051.1 GCA_900543445.1 uncultured Lachnobacterium sp.
ATGATAGGGGTCTCCAAAACCTTTGGTGGGAGTTCGATTCTCTCATCCCCTGCTTCTTTTTAAAGCCGAAACACTTATAATGAATAGTGTTTTGGTTCTTTTTTTATTTTCTGAGAACAAAAGGAATATGAAAGGAACAATCGATTCGATTGTAAAAATTATCGGGACGCGTGTATGACACTTCAACAACTTCATCAGGTAATCACAATTGCAGAAAGTAAATCGATGAATGAGGCTGCCAGGAAACTTTTCGTATCGCAGCCGAATTTGTCATCCGTTGTAAGAGAACTGGAGGAAGAGGCCGGAATCACGATTTTTATCCGGTCGAACCGTGGAATTGTTATGACTCCGGAAGGTGAGGAATTTATCGGATACGCCAAGCAGGTGGTGGAGCAATATCATCTGTTGGAGAAGCGGTATATGAACAGTGAGATGAAAAAGAAATTCTCGGTTTCGATGCAACATTATTCCTTTGCCGTCAAGGCATTTGTGGAGATGGTAAAGTCCGTTGGCATGGAGGAGTATGAATTTGCGATCCATGAGACTCAGACGAACCAGGTCATCGAAAATGTCCGGAGTATGAAGAGTGAGCTTGGTGTCTTGTTTATAAGTGAATTTAATGAGGCGGTGCTCTTGAAGCTTTTCAAGGAATATGATCTGGAATTTGAAGAACTTTTTGCATGTGATACTTATGTGTATCTGTGGAAGGGACATCCGCTTGCGGCGCAGTCACAGATCTGTATGGCTGAATTGGAGGAGTACCCGTGTCTTGTATTTGAACAGGGAAAGAATAATTCGTTCTATTTTGCGGAAGAAATGAAGAGTACTTACGAGTATAAGCGGATAATCAAGGCAGATGACCGTGGCACGATGCTGAATCTGATGGTTGGACTCAATGGTTATACACTGTGTTCCGGAATTATTTCGGAGGAAATCAACGGAGATGATTATGTAGCGATACCACTCAAAGAGTCTGAACGGATCCGCATCGGATATATTCGTCACAAGGGTGTGAAACTCAGTATGCTCGGTGAGATCTATCTAAACGAATTACGCAAATATGGTGAGCCACTGATGTAACTGAAATTGATCATGAAAAGAAGATGCTGTTTACCCGCGCCAGGACGGAAAGACCCCATGAAGCTTTACTCCAGTTTAATACTGGGATTCGGATACGATTTGTCTTCAAAGGAGGAAAACAGATGGTTTGGCAGGTAATTGCGCAACAAAATCGTTATGGAAACGTTACCAAATCGAATAAATTTTATGAAAAATGCTTGTTTTCTGCGGAAAACAGGCATTTTTTTAGAAAAAAAGCATAGTATATCTGGTAAAAGAACAATTTCACAATCAAAAAGCAGAGAAAGAAGCCCATAAATCCGGCATTTCTCGTCAAAACGCAAAGAAAAGCACCTAAAACCATGGCTTTATGTAATTGTGACAAATTAGAAGAATGATGGTATAATTGCCCGAAAAGTTACAAATAATGTAATCAGAAAGCAGGTGTTAATTATGTATGATACCATTAAGGTAATTCGTCTATCGGATTTGAAAGACGTAAAGGATTTTGTCCGGGCTGCAGAAGATTGCGATTTTGAAATTGACGTAAAATATAACCGCACGATGATTGATGCAAAGTCGCTTCTTGGCATGATCGGACTTGGTGTTCAGAAGGATCTGAAGGTTTGCTACGGTGGCCGGAATGAAAACTTTGAAAACCTTGTTGCGAAATTCGCAGTGGCATAATAAAATATCGATAGAGACACAAAAAGTCTCGCTCCGGATCCGGAGCGGGACTTTTTTGGTGAAAGAAGAGGGATCGAAGATTTTGACGAAAGAAATCTGAAGATTTACGCAGAAAAACAGATTTCGAGTATTTGTGAGAACTGGAATAGAGAAATGAGAAAGGAGGATTCCCATGCAGGAACTACATATATCTGTGCGCAATCTTGTGGAATTTATATTGCGTGGCGGTGATATTGACAATCGAAGCGGTCGGATGGTCACGGATGCGATGCTGGAAGGTGGCAAGATTCATCGAAAGATACAACGCAGCATGGGAGAAAACTACCAGGCGGAGGTGCCACTTGCACTCACAATTGATGCTGAGGAGTATCGGCTTGTTGTTGAGGGACGGGCAGATGGAATTGTGTATGGAATGTTCCCAACAACAACGACACAAGATACAGATACGATACAGATATCATTTGATCCGGAGAAGGAAGGAACGCATTCGAATGAATCAGGACTCGATTCAGAAGACATCAATTCAGAATGTTTCAATTCAGAAGACTTCGGCTCAGAAGAACTCGAACAGGTATCATGGCCTGCAAATGAATCAGAAAATTTCACGCAGCCGGAAGAAATGATCTACATCGACGAAATCAAAGGAATGTACCGGAATGTCAGAAGCATGGAGGTTCCGATCTATGTACACAAAGCACAGGCAATGTGCTATGCCTACATCTATGCCTTACAGAATCATCTTGACAAGATCGGTGTGCAGATGACATACTGCAATCTTGATACTGAGGATATCAAGTACTTTCAGGAAGTATTTCTGTGGGATGAACTTTCGGACTGGTTCGGAAATCTGATCGGCGAGTATCGAAAGTGGGCGGACTGGCAGATTATGTGGCGAAGAAAGCGCCAGGCGAGTATACAGAATCTGGAGTTTCCGTATCCGTACCGCGAGGGACAGAAGAAATTAGTTGGCGATGTATACCGGACGATCAGCCGGGGCAAGAATCTGTTCATTCAGGCTCCAACCGGAGTCGGCAAGACCATATCAACGATTTTTCCTGCGGTCAAGGCGGTAGGAGAGGAACTTGCAGATCGCATTTTCTATCTGACTGCCAAGACGATTACGGCGACAGTCGCGAAAGAGACATTCGGATTGCTGCGTGAGCAGGGCTATCAAGCGAAGATCATTCAGCTGACCGCGAAGGAAAAACTGTGCCTGTGTGGAAGAATGGCAAAGTTTACAGAAGAAAATGAACAGATGACACTACCTGGTTTCACACAAGAGAGTGATAAAACGATTGATGAGAATCAGGAGACGTTATTTCCGGAATTTCCGCAAGTGAAACTGGAATGCAATCCACAGAATTGTCCGTATGCCTTGGGGCATTATGACCGTGTGAATGATGCGGTGTATGAACTTCTGCAGGAGTCGGATCTCTTTACGAGGGAAGAAATCATCGCGCAGGCCAGGAAGCATAGAGTTTGTCCGTTCGAGCTGAGTCTGGATGTGGCAACGTGGTGCGACAATATCCTGTGTGATTACAATTATGTATTTGACCCGAATGTGTATCTGAAACGCTTTTTCCAGGAGGCACCGAAGGAGAAGTATCTGTTTCTGGTGGATGAGGCGCATAATCTTGTGGACCGCAGCAGGGAGATGTACAGTGCACAATTATATAAGGAAGATATTCTGGCGGTCAAGAAGATCATGAAGCCGCATAACCATGCAATCGCGCGGACATTGGATAAGTGTAACAAGGCGATGCTCGACTTCAAGCGAGAGTGCGAGACGTACAGCGTGTGCGAGAGCGTCGGTGTGTTGACGTTCCATCTGATGCGGCTTCTGTCACAGATGGAGGAATTCTTTGAGAAGCCGAGAGAGTTCCCGGATAAGAAGACGGTGATGGATTTCTACTTTGAACTCCGGAATTTTGTCAATATCTATGATCTGGTGGATGAAAATTACGTGATCTACAATGAATTGCAGGAGGATGGACGGTTCATGATCAAGTTGTTCTGTGTGGATCCGTCGAAGAATTTGCAGAAATGTATCGATAAATCGGTCTCCACGATCTTCTTCTCGGCAACGCTTCTGCCAATTAACTATTACAAAAGGCTCCTTTCTACGAAAGAGGACAATTATGCAATCTATGCGCAGAGTACATTTGATGAAACGCAGAGACTGCTTGCCTTCGGGCGGGATGTGAGTACAAAGTATACGAGGAGAGGTCCGGCTGAATATGCGAAGATTGCGCAGTATATCCGTGCCGCAATTCGAGGAAAAGAAGGAAACTATATGGTTTTCTTTCCGTCGTATAAAATGATGCAGGATGTGTGCGAAGTGTTTGTAAGTGCAGAGCTTGAGAACGGAAAGTGGGATGAGATTTTACTGAACGAAGAATCATTGATCTGTGAGCAGGATAGTGAAGGGAGAATGAATGCAGAAATGCAAGCATTCCATCTGGATGAAATCGTTGAAGACAACATTGGGCGCAGTGCGGTAATCGACAAGCAAACAACATTGACCATCACCATGCAGAGAAGCAACATGAACGAAGCGGAGCGCGAAGAATTCTTACAATCGTTCGAGCGGGAAGATAACGGAACACTTGTGGCATTCTGCGTGATGGGAGGAATCTTCGGAGAGGGAATCGATTTAAAGAATGATCGTTTGATCGGCGCTATCATTGTCGGAACCGGTCTTCCGCAGATCAGCAATGAGCGTGAGATCTTAAAGCAATTCTACGATAAACAGGGATTGTCCGGATTTGATTATGCGTTCCGCTATCCGGGCATCAACAAGGTGCTGCAGGCAGCGGGGCGCGTAATCCGCACGCAGGAGGATCGCGGAATCATTGTGCTTCTTGACGAACGATTCCTGCAAAGCGATTATGATGCGCTCTATCCGAGAGAGTGGAAGGAGAGGATTGTTGGAGATGTGAGTCAGTTGGAGAAAGAAATTCTGCATTTCTGGGAGGAGTCATAAAAATATTCCCGACACCTGATATATTTGTTCAGGCTGTCGGGAATTGTTGTATCGAAAGATTTATAATAAGAAATCTTACATCGCTACGTCGCTCGCATCCGGCAATAATTTCAAGAATTCCTCCGTCGATGCGGACACCGGAAGCGTCGTATTGGCAGAGACCACGATCTGTCTGGTCGGCATCTTCTCCTTCGTATGAAGGACGATGAGATCACTGTTGTCGCGCGAGAGACAGAAATCCGGAATGAAGGCGATACCGAGTCCGATGCGCGCCATATCAATGAGCAGATCATTACTGCTGAGTTCTACCTGCGGGAGCAGCTCAAGCTGGTGCTGCAGAAACAGATTGTGTAGAAACTCGCTGGTCGTCGAATTGCGGTCCAGCATCATGATCGGATATTGCTGGAGCTGTTCGAACGGAATCTCCTGATCCTCGAAATCGAAATAAGCTGGATTGGCGACAAACACATCCGAGAAATTGCAGACCGTCTTCTGAATGTAAGCGTGATTCAGATGCGTATTCGGAAAATTCGTCACAATCAGATCCACCTTACGCTGATCGAGAAGATTTACGCATTGGATCGAGGTCGCATTCGTAATCTTGATCGGAACATTCGGGAACGCTTTATGGAACTGCTTTAAATAAGGAAGCAGAAAGTATCGGCAGATCGTGTCACTCGCACCGATATGCAGCTGGCCGAGACCGAGTGTACCGGAATCAAGAAGCTGGCTTTCGCCACGGGAAATCAGATTCATCGCAGGCTCAACATGCTTGAGCAGTAAGGAACCGGCAGGCGTAAGCTGCACCTTCTTCGTACTTCGGATAAAAAGCGATTGACCGAGCTTCTTCTCCAGTGTCTTGATCGACTGACTGACTGCAGATTGCGAGATAAAAAGCTTCTTGCTCGCGTCGGAAAACGAAAGAGAGGTTGCAACATAGTAGAAAACCTTGTATAATTCATAATTGATATCCATAATTTAACTTCCTTTTATAAGTGTTGTCGATTTATTACGACAGAAATTAGTTCTGTTACATTATATTATAAGGACAACTTATAAAAGATGCAAGAGGAGAAAATGATGAAAACGAAAAGCAAATTTGGACGTTTTTGTTGCGCCTTGTTTGCAGCTCTTATGCTTCTGACCAGTGTGGGTGTACCGACAGATACATACGCAGCAACGAACAAGCATCCGTATTATATCAAGATTAACCGCAGACAGAATTGTGTCACGGTCTATAAGCTGGATGAGAAAGGCAAGTATACCATCCCGGTTAAGGCGATGGCATGCTCCGTCGGCGTCAACAATGCGACTCCGACCGGAACATTTCACATCTCCAACCAGTATCGCTGGCACACACTGATGGGCAATGTGTACGGACAGTACTGCAGCCGAATCGTTGATGGGGTATTGTTCCATTCTGTATATTACAGCGATACAGATCCCAGTACGCTTGCATATAATTCCTACAATCGTCTTGGAACCGCAGCTTCACACGGATGCGTCCGTTTAAACGTTGCGGATGCGAAATGGATCTACGATAACTGCTCATCCGGAACTACGGTAAAAATCTACGATGGAAATGACCCGGGACCGCTTGGTAAACCGACTCCGGTACGCATCGATACGAGCAGCAAGTACAGAGGCTGGGATCCGACCGATCCGAGTAAGGATAATCCGTGGCGCAAGATGGCACCGACCATCAAGGGCGTGAAGAACCTCACGGTAGAGCGCCTTGCAAAGAAGCCGGATCTGAAAACAGGTATTACTGCTACCGATTACAAGGGAAAGTCACTGAAGATTAAGCTTACCGGCAAATTAAATATGAAGAAAGCCGGAAAGTATACGATTACCTATAAGACAACCGATTCACTCAGCCGTACAACAACGGTGAAGCGTGTGATCACAGTCAAGGATACCAAGAAGCCTACGGTCACTGTCAAGGAGAAGAATATTCCTATCACAGAGACGACAGAAGAGACTTACACCGAGAAGCAGGTGATTGCACTTCTTAAGAAGAATGTGACTGCAAAAGACAGCGGTGAGACACTTGCTGCGAAGTATGTGACAGTGGAGGCAGATGATCTGTTGGATGCAATGTTAAATGCGGAAGACGGAACATACAAGGTAACTGTATACGCCAAGGATCTTGCCGGCAATAAGTCGAAGAAGGCAACCTTCAAGGTAAAGTATACTGCACCGAAGGAGAATTCGGATGATAACAATACGGAGAATCCGGGAGATAACAGTACGGAGAATCCGGGAGACAATAACATCGATCATCCAGGTGATAACACAACGGATAATTCGAACGGAACAACGAACACTACAACGACAGAATAATGATATGTAACAAGAGAAAAGAAAGCTCCAGGAAGTTGATTCCTGGAGCTTTCTCTATGCAAAGCTTCCATTAGGAAAAATTCTAATTGAAAGAAATATGATAAGCGAAAGTAATAAACAACGTAAGATATATTAACTTTACTAATTCATATGCTTGCGCTATACTAAACACAGTAATGATTAACCATAATTGAAGGAGGACTACCTATGGGCAATGTACGCCGTGTATATGTAGAAAAGAAACCGGACTTTGCTGTGAAAGCAAAGGAACTGAAGCATGAGATCAAGCATTATCTCGGAATTGCAGCCGATGAAGTTCGAGTGCTGATCCGTTATGATGTAGAGAATGTGTCGGATGAGACTTATCAGAAGGCATTGCAGACTGTATTTTCTGAGCCTCCTGTTGACGATATTTATGAGGAGAACTTTGAAGCCGGAGCGGGCAAAGTATTCTCCGTAGAATTCCTGCCGGGACAGTTCGATCAGAGAGCCGATTCCGCTGAGCAGTGTGTGAAGCTTCTGAACGAAGAAGAGGAGCCTGTCATCCGCAGCGCAACCACTTACGTGATCGTCGGTGATATCACAGACGACGAGCTTGCGGCAATCAAGAAGTATTGTATCAACCCGGTGGATTCCAGAGAGACCGGAATGGACAAGCCACAGACACTCGTACAGGAATTTGATGATCCAGCCGATGTTGCAATCTTCGACGGATTTATCGATATGCCGGAAGATAAGCTGAACGAATTATACAGCTCCTTGAACCTTGCGATGACATTCAAGGATTTCTTACATATCCAGAATTACTTCAAGAATGAGGAAAAGCGCAATCCGTCCATGACAGAGATCCGTGTTCTCGATACCTATTGGAGTGATCACTGCCGTCACACCACATTCTCAACAGAGCTTAAGAATGTCAAGTTTGACGACGGATTCTATCAGGCACCAATCAAGAAGACTTACGAAGAATACCTTGACGCTCACAAGGAGATGTATAAGGGAAGAGATGACAAATTCGTATGTCTGATGGATCTTGCTTTACTTGCGATGAAGAAGCTGAAGGCAGAAGGCAAGCTTGCCGACCAGGAAGAGTCCGATGAGATCAATGCATGTTCCATCGTTGTTCCTGTTGAAGTAGATGGAAAGACGGAGGAGTGGCTGGTTAACTTCAAGAACGAGACCCACAACCACCCGACAGAGATTGAGCCATTCGGTGGTGCAGCAACCTGTCTCGGAGGTGCTATCCGTGATCCGTTATCAGGACGTACTTATGTATACCAGGCAATGCGTGTGACCGGTGCCGCTGATCCGACCGTTCCGGTTAAGGATACGATCGAAGGAAAGCTTCCACAGAAGAAGATCGTGCGTGAGGCTGCAAGAGGATACAGCTCCTACGGTAACCAGATTGGATTGTCAACCGGTTACGTTAAGGAAGTTTACCATCCAGATTACGTTGCAAAGCGTATGGAAATCGGTGCTGTCATGGGTGCAGCTCCAAGACGTGCCGTACAGAGACTGACATCTGACCCGGGAGACAAGATCATCCTCCTCGGCGGACGTACCGGACGTGATGGAATCGGAGGCGCAACCGGATCTTCCAAGGCACACAACACAGAGTCCACATCCGTATGTGGCGCAGAGGTGCAGAAAGGTAACGCACCGACCGAGCGTAAGCTGCAGAGACTTTTCCGCAGAGAAGAAGTCAGCCATATTATTAAGAAATGTAACGATTTTGGTGCCGGCGGCGTATCCGTAGCAATCGGAGAGCTCGCAGACGGACTCAGAGTCGAACTCGATAAAGTACCGAAGAAATATGCAGGACTTGACGGAACAGAGATCGCCATCTCCGAGTCCCAGGAGCGTATGGCAGTCGTTGTTGCTCCACAGGATGTTGACCAGTTCCTCGCATATGCCAAGGAAGAGAATCTTGAGGCAACTGAGGTTGCAGTCGTAACCGAAGATCCAAGACTCGTACTCGTATGGAGAGGCAAGGAGATCGTCAATATCTCCCGCGCATTCCTTGATACGAACGGTGCGCATCAGGAAGCAGACGTCGAGGTTGAGATGCCGGTCGAAGCAGACAACTTCTTCAAGAAGATGGAACTTCCGAAGGTCGCAGAAGCAGTCGAGCGAGGCAACAATAAAACAGCATGGCTTGCAATGTTATCCGACCTCAACGTATGTTCCCAGAAGGGACTTGTCGAGATGTTCGACGGATCCATCGGTGCAGGCAGCGTTTACATGCCATACGGCGGACGTTATCAGCTGACCGAGACACAGAGTATGGTCGCAAAACTTCCTGTTCTTACTGGAAAATGCGATACCGTAACGATGATGTCTTACGGTTTTGACCCATATTTATCATCCTGGAGCCCATACCACGGATCCGTTTATGCGGTACTCGAATCCCTGTCCCGCATCGTGACCGCAGGCGGTGACTTCAAGAAAGTAAGATTTACCTTCCAGGAGTACTTCCGCAGAATGAGCGAGGATCCGAAGAGATGGAGCCAGCCGTTCGCAGCACTCCTCGGTGCATACGATGCACAGATCGGCTTCGGACTTCCGTCCATCGGTGGTAAGGATTCCATGTCCGGAACCTTCAATGATATTGACGTTCCTCCGACACTTGTATCCTTCGCCGTAGACGTGGCAAAGGAGCAGGATGTCATCACACCGGAATTAAAGAAATCAGGAGATAAGCTTGTACTCTTCAACATTGAGAAGAACGAGTACGATCTGCCAGTATATGAGCAGGTTATGGCTTTATATGATAAGATCCATGAACTGATCGGCAAGAAAGCGATCCTTTCTGCGTATGCATTGGACGGAAAAGGCCTTGCGGCAGCAGTCAGCAAGATGGCTTTCGGTAACAAGCTCGGTGTCACAATCGAGGAAAGCGTAAGTGCAGAAGTGCTTTACGGAGCTGGATTCGGTAACATCGTAGCCGAAGTTCCGGAAGAGTTTCTTCCTATTATAAAAGAAACAATTCCGGAGGCAGTTGTTGTCGGTGAAGTAAATGCAGATCAGACATTCCGTTACAAGGATATGAGTATCGGAATGGATGAGGCAATCGCAGCATGGACCGGAACACTGGAAAAAGTATTCAAGACACGCGCAACCGAAGATAAGACAGAGATCAAGACAGAAGTATTCGATACAAAGGAAATCTACATCTGTAAGAATAAAGTAGCGAAGCCAACCGTATTCATTCCGGTATTCCCGGGAACCAACTGTGAGTACGACAGTGCGAAGGCATTCGAGAGAGCCGGAGCCAACACGATCGTTAAGGTATTCAAGAACCTTAGTGCAGCAGATATCCGTGATTCTGTCGATGAATTCGTGAACGCAATCGACCAGTCCCAGATCATCATGTTCCCAGGCGGATTCTCCGCAGGAGATGAGCCGGAAGGATCTGCGAAGTTCTTCGCCACAGCCTTCCGCAACGCAAAGATGACCGAGGCTGTCAACAAGCTCCTGAACGAGCGCGACGGACTGGCACTTGGAATCTGTAACGGATTCCAGGCACTGATCAAGCTTGGCTTGGTACCGTACGGCGAGATCCGCATGCAGACCGAGGATTCACCGACACTGACCTACAACACCATCAACCGCCACATCAGCAAGATGGTCTACACCAAGGTCGTAACCAACAAGTCCCCATGGCTGCAGCAGGCAGAACTCGGTAAGACTTACTGCAACCCGGCATCCCACGGCGAGGGACGCTTCGTAGCACCGAAAGAGTGGCTGGATAAGCTTTTCGCAAACGGACAGGTTGCAACACAGTATGTCAATGAGGCAGGCGTACCGACCATGGATGAAGAGTGGAACGTCAATGGATCGTATATGGCGATCGAGGGTATTACCAGTCCGGACGGACGTGTCCTCGGTAAGATGGCACACTCAGAAAGACGCGGCGAAGCTGTAGCAATGAATATCTACGGAGAGCAGGATATGAAACTGTTCGAATCAGGTGTGGCATACTTCAAGTAAAACGTATTTTATATAAGAAAAAACAGGCGGCATCCTGCTGGCGCAGCCTTATCCCCAAAAGAGTAAATGATTGCCTGCGAATAAATTCGCGTCAATCATTTGGACTCTTTTCTGCATGGATAGGTGCTGAAGTGATTCAGAGTCTTTTTCATTAAGAGGAGAAGAACTTGTACAAAGCCGAAGAACTATGTGGACTTTCGATAAAACCTAAAATCAATGATATAGACTTGATTGTTTTACAAGACTATTACGGAGTATATAATGGAACAATTTCAGCGATAAAGTGAATTGTCAACGTAATATGATAATGAAGAAACACGGTATAATAAAGTAGAAACCTTGAAGAAAGATTGAAAATCGGGCAGAAATTGACCTGCTCTCAAAATGCATCAAATTTGTTTTAAAAAATGAAAAAATAATTAATAGATTAAGAAAATATTAAATAATTTTTCCAAGAAAATGCGATTTTGATGTTGCAAAGCTACAATACTTGGTGTATTATGGTCACGTAGAGTAGTTAAGATAGTACTGCTATAAGAGAAGTACGAGAACGGTTAGCAACTATTGAAACTATGGAAACTGGAATTGGAAAGATAGATTCCAGACAACCTTACAATTGCAGGTACATACAGAAGCTGAGAGCCCTTGAAGCGCAGCTTGCTGAATTTGATGCTGAGCAATCAATGTCGGTTCACTCTACGCGACAAAGAAAGTTCAAGGCTTCAATCATTATGATTTATGTGTCTGTAGACAAAGCCGCAGGGCGCAAGCCTGAGGATGCGGTAGAGGCAATAAGGGAAAGCGTTTGATCGAATGGATTGTCCGCAGCATGACAGGAGAGAGAATACCGGAACTTGAACGTGTAGGGCAAACGAGTAGAACTTCGATAGGAGGTAACCAAAAAGGAAAGAGAGGAAAAGACATGAAGACATTCAAAAAAGTGTTAGCTTCAGCTCTTGCTGCCGCAATGGTTGTAACAGCTTTCCCTGTTACAAATGCAGAAGCAGCTTCTACAGCTAAGTTAAACAAGACAAAGGCTACTGTTTACGCAGGTCAGTCTACAACACTTAAGGTTACAACACCTAAGACTTGGAAGAGCGTAAAGGTAACTGCTTCTAAAAAGGGAGCCGCTGCTAAGATTACAAAGGTATCTGGCAAGAAGGTTACTGTAAAGGCAGTTAAGGCTGGTACAGCAAAAGTTACTGTTAAGGTAACTGCTAAGAAGGCTGGAAAGAAAGTTTCCAAGACTTTAAAGGCAACTGTTACAGTAAAGAA
>UQRC01000052.1 GCA_900543445.1 uncultured Lachnobacterium sp.
CTTCCTGATAATCTGGATAATGAGCTGTGATACGGCTCTTGAACTCCTCGTTCCAGCAATAGATGTTTAACACCTTTCCTTCATCGGCAACTTCTGCAGTATCCTCTGTTGTTGCAGGTGTCTCACCCTTTGAAGTATCGGTTGTTGTATTGGAATCACTGTTTCCGCCACATCCAACAAACATTGTTGCCACCATGGTTGCACACAGCAGTGCGCTTACTACTTTCTTTTTCATAGATAACCCTCCTTATAATTTGTACATGGACTTTTGTCCAGTTACTTTTTCTTGAAAGAAAACTTTTATTCGTCCACCTGGATCATTCCTACGGATTGACCCGGGACTAAGTTTCCTTCTATAACGACTCTCTCAACGAGAGTTGTTTTCGGTTTCTCAATAGCACCTACCAGTCTTATCGCTGCTTCCTCTCCGATCAGTTCTGTGTTCTGCTTGATCGTCGTAAGCTTCGGATAAAGGATCTGTGAAATCTGGGTGCCGTCATATCCGGCTACTGAAATATCCTGTGGAATCTTCATTCCTCTTTCAATAATGACATTTCTTCCACCGATCAGTGATGTATCGTCCGGATAGATAATGCAGGTCGGCGGATCCGGCAGATCTAAAAGCTGTCCGGTCTGTTCAGCCGATCCTTTGGTTTCGAGGTAATTTGCGGTTCTTACATATTTATCAGAAACATGTAATCCAAGTTCATCCATCGTTCTATAGAAGCTTGCCAGTCTGTCTCTTGTAACAGTTGAACCTTCCTGTCCGTGAATGTAAGCAATCTTCCTGTGTCCCTGACTGTAAATGTACTTTACCAGTTCCTCAATTCCCTGAATGTTATTGGATGATATTGCGGAGCAGTTATGATGTACATAATCGATTGTCACGACCGGAAGTTCACTGTTCATCAGTTCAATCACATCCGGATCGTTAAAGTTTGCACATACAATCACAACGCCCTCAAAGTTGCGATATCGACAATGATCATAATAAGAAACTTTACGGTTCTCGAAGCAGGTATTGATGAAAGTGATATCATATCCTAACTTCTCTGCCTGGATCTTCAGTCCGTTCAGCACGCCTGAGAAATATTCATGCTGCAACCCTCTTCCTGCTTCCTCTTCGAAGAGGACTCCTATATTATAAGAACGGTTTGTCTTTAATGCTCTGGCGGCTGCATTCGGAAAATATCCAAGTTCGTTTGCGACCTGTCTTATTCTTATTTTTGTCTCTTCGCTGATATCTTTATGATTGTTCAGTGCTTTACTTACTGTAGCAGTAGATACGCCACATTTTTCAGCAATTGTTTTTAAAGATACCATCTTGTTCCTCCAACTCGTTTCGAAAACTGCTTAATCGTTTTCGTAGCTTTAATATACCCCCTTATCAAGAAAAATGCAATAGTTTTTCATCGATTCGGCAGTTTTAACACAAAGTTTTATCTTTTATTGTGCATTTTGTTCACATTTTGTTTACTTTTTCTTTCGTTTCCTTATTTTCTTACACGTTTTCGTAATATCAAGGCGAAATTGATCCATTTTTCGGCTTTGTGCTTTTTCTCCATTTTGTGCTTTCCTTTTTGTACAATTTGCTATTTTGCTTATTTTAAGCCATTTTCTCTTGATTTTTTTCTGTTTTAAAGATATACTCATTCATAAATAAAGTTACTTAATCGATTTCTGTTCATACTATTAAATGAACGATAAAGATTGAAAAACAATATTTACATATTAAATAGAATAAGGAGGAGTTTCATATGAAATTTGGATATTTCGATGATGCAAACAAAGAATACGTCATCACATCTCCAAAGACCCCGCTTCCATGGATCAACTATCTGGGCTCCGAGAATTTCTTTTCTCTGATCTCCAATACCTGTGGAGGTTACAGCTTCTATAAAGATGCGAAGCTGCTTCGTCTTACGAGATATCGTTACAACAATGTTCCATATGACAGCAACGGACATTACTACTATATTAAAGAAGGAGATACGATCTGGAATCCGGGCTGGATGCCAACGAAGACTGATCTCGATTCTTATGAGTGTCATCATGGAATGGGATATTCTACATTTAAGAGTAGTAAGAACGGACTGCAGGCTGAGCTGACCGCTTTCGTACCGGTTGGCAAGAACTGTGAGATCAATCAGCTGACGCTTACCAATAACAGTGATGCGCTGAAAGAATTCTCTGTTTTTTCTTATGTAGAGTTCTGTCTGTGGAATGCGATGGACGATATGACGAACTTCCAGCGTAACTTCTCTACCGGAGAGGTTGAGGTTCATGATTCCGCAATCTACCATAAGACAGAGTACCGTGAGCGTCGTAATCATTACGCATTATATGCAGTAAACGCCCCGGTTGTAGGATTTGATACAGACCGTGATTCCTTCCTCGGTGCATACGGCGAGAATTCCGCCCCTGAGGTTGTTGTATCCGGTACATCCAAGAATTCTATTGCAAGCGGATGGGCTCCGGTCGGATCTCATCACCTGAAAGTTTCTCTCGCGCCTGGCGATTCCAAGACTTTCGTATTTATTCTTGCATATATCGAGAATCCGGTAGAAGAGAAATGGATCGGACCTGCTGAGGACGGCAAGATCAACCGTACTCCTGCTGAAAAGTTAATGAAAGAATTCGATTCCAAGGAGAAATCCGAGGCTGCTTTAGCAGAACTGAAAGCTTACTGGGACAAGCTCCTGTCGCATTTTACCGTATCTTCTTCCGAGGAGAAGCTCGACCGCATGGTCAATGTATGGCATCAGTACCAGTGTATGGTTACTTTCAACATGAGCCGTTCTGCTTCTTACTTCGAGTCAGGTATCGGACGTGGTATGGGATTCAGAGATTCCTGCCAGGATCTGCTCGGATTCGTACATCTGATTCCGGACCGCGCAAGAGAGCGTATCTTAGATATCGCTGCTACACAGTTTGAAGATGGTAGTGCTTATCATCAGTACCAGCCACTTACCAAGAAAGGTAATTCCGATATCGGAAGCGGCTTCAACGACGATCCGCTTTGGCTGATTGCAGGTACTGCTGCATATATTAAGGAGACCGGTGATTATACAATCCTTGACGAGATGACACCATACGACAGTGATCCATCCAAGGCTACCGACTTCATGGAGCACCTTCGTCGTTCCTTCCATTATACGATTGATCATCTCGGACCTCATAAGCTTCCATTGATCGGACGTGCCGACTGGAATGACTGTCTGAACTTAAACTGCTTCTCGACCGAGCCTGGCGAGTCCTTCCAGACATTTGGTCCTTCTGAAGGTCCAAACGCAGAGTCTGTATTTATCGCAGGTATGTTCGTCCGTTACGGCAAAGATTATGTTGAAATCTGCCGCCACAGAGGACTCGAGGATGAGGCAAAGCTTGCAGAAGATGCAATCGCTGAGATGGAGAAAACAGTGCTTGATGCCGGTTGGGACGGAGAATGGTTCCTTCGTGCATACGATCACTATAAGAATAAGATTGGTTCCAAAGAATGTGAGGATGGCAAGATTTTCATCGAGCCGCAGGGATTCTGCGTTATGGCAGAAATCGGCTTAAAAGAGGGCAACTGCCTGAAGGCTATGGAATCTGTTGAGAAATACCTCGATACCAAATACGGCATCGTGCTTCTCCAGCCACCTTATCATAAATATCACGTAGAGCTTGGTGAAATTTCTTCTTATCCACCAGGATACAAAGAGAATGCCGGTATCTTCTGCCACAACAATCCATGGATCTCTATCGCAGAGACCGTTGTCGGACGAGGCAACCGTGCTTGGCAGGTATACACAAGAACCTGTCCTGCTTATATCGAAGATATCAGTGAGATTCATCGCACCGAGCCTTATGTATACTCGCAGATGATCGCCGGAAAAGACGCTCCGAACTTCGGAGAGGCCAAGAACAGCTGGCTGACCGGTACCGCTGCATGGACCTTCCTCGATGTATCACAATACATCCTCGGAATTCGTCCGGACTACGATGGTTTGATCGTAGATCCATGTATTCCATCCACACTGGATGGCTTTGACGCAAAACGTGATTTCCGCGGTGTGACCTATCACATCAGCGTTAAGAACCCGAATCACGTTGAAAAAGGCGTCGCTTCCATGATTGTTGACGGTGTTGCTGTAGACGGTAACACAATCCCTCTTCCAGACGGAAAGACGGATGTCACAGTCGAAGTAGTTATGGGTTAATTCTTCTTTTTATTTAATTTCCTTCCCTAAAATGGGGTGCCACGCAAATGCGTGACACCCCATCTCTTTTGTCTAATATTATATTTCCATTCAAGATATATTCGAAAAATTATACGCCTTCATTTTCGGTCATATTATGAGTTTCTCACGTCTCGTCATGCCCCATCAGCTTGAACTTACCAACCAGCGACTTCAGTTCATCCGACTGTGCAGAAAGCTGCTGGCTCGTAGCAGAAGTCTCCTCTGCAGATGCGGAATTGCTCTGTACCACCGATGAAATCTGCTCGATTCCCTGCTCGACCTGACGCAGCATATCTGCCTGCTCACGCGAAGTTACACTGGATCCCTTTGCTGCCTCTGCGAACTGGTTCATCATCTCAAGGATCTGATTCAATGCATCCACTGTCTTCTCCGTGATTGCATTACCATTCTCCACTTCCACAAGGGATTTTCCGAGAAGATCTCTGGTATTGACCGCTGCCTTAGCACTGTCTCCGGCAAGCTTTCCGATCTGCTCCGCAACGACTGCAAAGCCTCGTCCCGCTTCTCCGGCGCGTGCCGCCTCAATCGAAGCATTCAGCGACAACAGATTCGTCTGTTCCGCGATATCCTCGATCGTTCCGATAATATTCTGAATCTCCTTGGACGTTGCATCGATTCTTTGCATTGCCTCGGTCAGTTTTTCCAACTCCTCACGGCTCTCTCCTGCGTGCTCAGCTGCCGCCTTTACATCCGCATAAGACTGCTCGGCAGCTGCCGCATTATTCTTCGCAACCTCTGTAATATTCTCGACCGTAGCCGTCAATTCTTCTACCGCACCCGCCTGATCCGTTGCACCTTCCGCGAGCGCCTGCGCACCGTAAGACAATTGTCCGGATCCCTGTGCCACCTGCTCGGAAGCATTGTTGATCTGCTCCAATGTATCGCTCATCTGACTGCCCAGCTGATGCATGGATTCAAACTGTTCCACAAACGAACCGACATATTTACTCTTATTATCTTCTGAAATTGTAAAGTCACCATTCGCCATCTGTCCGAGAAGTGCCCCGGTATCCTCAACCATCGAATGCAAGGTTGCACATGCATCCTTGAAATCGTTTGCAAGCAGGCCAAGTTCATCCGGTGAATCATAGGTGATATTCACATCCAGATTGCCGGCCTTCAGATCAGCAGACGCTTTCTGGATCTGCTTGATCGGTCGAAGCAGATTCTTCGTGATCACCATACGTATTCTCATCGCGAATACCACACTGAACGCTGCAAGCACGATCATCAGAATAATAGAACTGATTCCGGTTCTTCGTGCTGCGGAATACTGTGATGTTGCTTCCTGAGTTGCCACATCGCCAATATTAACCAGTTTATTCTGTACGGAAACCGTTGCATTATTGTAATCGCCGTTAAAGATGACAAGCGCCTTTGCTTTCTCTCCCTGCTGCGCAAGCTCCATCAGTTGCGCACGAACGGTTTCCATATCATTCACTGCCTGCTGCAGGTCGTCCACCGCAGCCTTATCGGAGAATGACGATTTCAGTGCCTCTACATTGGAAGCCACCTTCTGTGAAGCCTGATCCGCTGCGCTCAGATAAGACTGCGCCGCACTGGAATTGTCTACGGTAAGAGCCCAGAGGATATTCTTACTCGTCAGCTGTACATCCTTACGGATCTCCATCTGTGTCACACTGCTTGTGTAGGCCTCTTCATAGAACTTCTTCGTGTCCACATTCATCAGCAGGATTGCAATGAATGCCATCAGCATCGCAAATGAGAACAGAATGATCACCGTTAAAAATGCGAATTTTAACTTATCGCCAACTTTCTTCTTGCGATAAAATTCTTCCATCCCCTTTGTTGCTTTACTGACCTTTTTCTTCTGTTTGTCTTTTACGTTTTTTTCCTTCATATAACCCCTTCTTTTCTCCTGTTTTTGAACGTATATTCATAAAACAATTATACTGTTAGAATTATAAGTTGGCAACTTTAATCCATCTGTCCCGAAGAAAAAAATGTCTGCTTTCACAGATATTCTTGCAAAAGCAGACATTCTTAAAATATGAGTACTACCTAACCTCTTTTCTTGCGGGCAAGAACGACGCTTTGGATCACAAGGAACAAACAAAGCATTGCCGCAATCGTAATACCGGTCCACCATGCCTGATCAAGTCCTGCAGAGGATACGATATTCTGAATCGTGCTTAGAGAAAGCACACCGAAGAATGTTCCGATAATATTTCCCACACCACCGGTCAGGAGTGTTCCACCGATAATGGATGAAGCG
Source organism: uncultured Lachnobacterium sp. (assembly GCA_900543445.1). Taxonomy (GTDB): domain Bacteria; phylum Bacillota; class Clostridia; order Lachnospirales; family Lachnospiraceae; genus Roseburia. The sequence goes on from UQRC01000052.1 coordinate 6,481, forward strand.
ATCGCGTTCATTTCCATACCACTTGCATGGGTTGCAGCACCGGAGCCTACATGCAGGAAATACACATAACCTGCGATACCTGCGAGAAGTCCGCTGAGCAGATGTGCAAGGAATCTGGTTTTCTTAACATTGATTCCAAGCATCAGAGCGCTTTGTCTATTACCGCCGACTGCATAGAATGAGCGGCCAAGCTTTGTCCATCGAAGAAGAACGAACATAATGATAACAATCAGGATTGCAACGATCACACCAACCTCCACATATGCATTGACATATTTTCCGATACGGTTGACCGATCCCATTCCCGGTACGATCACACGGGTATTTTTTAATTTCAAAAATGCCTCATTCTCTACATTGAACGGATCCGTATGTACGATGGATGTCATACCACGGGCAAAAAACATTCCCGCAAGTGTTACGATGAATGGCTGGATATCAAGGTATGCTACCAGAAATCCCTGTATCACACCGAACGCCAGACCGATCGCAAGTGCGATCAAAAGGGAAACAAATACATTTCCACCCATGAAATCAAGATATACAGCACAGCACATACTGACTAATGCAACCACACCACCGACTGAGATATCAATGCTTCCAGTGATCATAACCAGGCTGAGTCCGCATGCGGTAATGATCAGCGCTCCGTTTGCATTCAGTATATTAAAGAATGTCTGTGGTTTTAAAAATCCGCCACCCTCGAAGATCATCGCTCCGATATACATTAAGAAGAATACTACGATCGTGATGGTCAAAAGCAGGTTGGCATCCGAAAGCGAAACTTTTTTCAATGACTTTGTTTTCATACTAGCCTACCTCCTTTGCATTTTTCACCTTCATCTTCTGTGTGAAGGCTGTAAACTTTTCTCTCACCACTGGGGCACTGATCACAACCAGAATGATAACAACAATCGCCTTGTAGGCCGAGATTGCTTCTGATTTAACGTTGAATTTGTACAGTGTCGTGGTCAAAAACTGAATAACATAAGCACCTAAAATGGATGCTGTGAGATTAAATTTTCCTCCGCTTAAGGAGTTACCGCCAAGTGCTACTGCCAGGATGGCATCCATTTCAATATCTTTTGCGATAACGGAGTAGTTAATGGTTGAAATACGGCTTACTTTGATCAGTGCAGCTACCGCTACGCACAGACCAAGGATTACGAAGCTTAAAAACTTGATGAACGCCGGATTCAATCCATTTAAGCGGGACGAACTTTCATTGATACCAACCGCCTGTGTGTACAGACCAAGATTGGTAAACTTCATAACAAGTGCGATCACAATGATGCATGCCACCGCGATAAAGAACGGTGTCGGGATCGGGATACCCGGGAGAAATCCACCGAAGTATCCGAAGGAAGGATCACTGATAACCGGGAGTTCGTTATTGTTGATCCACGCTGCGATCGAACGGCCTGCCGTATACAGAATCAACGTTGCGACCATCGGCTGTATTTTAAATCCCGCCACCAGTATGCCGTTGAATGCACCAAAAAGCATTGAAACAACACACGCAACCAGGAATGCTACAATAATCGGTGCCTGTAACTGATCCGGTCTGGAATCGCTTCCACACAGGACACGCAAGATGACCGATCCAGCGATTGCAATGCCTGCACCAACCGAGATATCCTGTCCACCAGAAGCCGCGGTAACCAGCGTCATTCCGATTGCAAGGATTGCCAGCTCTGAGCCGTAATCCAGGATAGTTACCAGGTATCCGGATAATACGTGGTTTCCGGAGCTGTTCACATCCAATGTAATTTTGTAAAAGGACGGATCTGCGATCAGGTTGAATACTGCCAGCAGCAGAAGCGCTGCGATCGGAATCAGAATCTGTTTTCCGCTCAGCATATCCGTAATGCTTCTCTTTTTTGTTGTCGATGTCGTATTAGGCATGCTTTTCGTCACCTCCTGCTATCGTATCCATGATCTTACTCTGTGTTAAATCTTCTCCGGTGATCTCGCCGACTTTCTTGCGGTCACGCATAACGATCAGGCGTGAACAGGTACGAAGCATCTCATCCGTCTCGGACGAAATAAAGGTAACGCTCATACCTTCGGAAGCAAGTTTTAATACGAGTTTCTGAATTTCAATCTTTGTTCCGATATCAATGCCTCGTGTCGGCTCATCCAGGATCAGATATTCCGGATGGGTCAAAAGCCAGCGGGCAAGGATAACTTTCTGCTGGTTTCCACCTGACAATGACTTGATCGGTGTGTCTGCCGATGCAGTCTTAATCTCCAGCAGCTTAATATATTCATCTGCAAATTTGTTCGCCTGTGCCTTGGAGAATGGACGGAAGAATCCGCGCAGTACCTGTGCCGCAAGGATAATGTTATCTCTTACCGAGAGATCTCCGACAATACCGTCCACCTTACGGTCTTCCGGAAGATATGCGATTCCATTCTTCATTGCATCGATAGGCTTTGAAATTTTGATTTCTTTTCCATTTTTCTTGATCTTACCACCAATAATACGATCTGCGCCAAAGATTGCACGCACGCATTCGCTTCGTCCGGAGCCTAACAGTCCGGTGAATCCGTTAACTTCGCCTTTTCTGATATAGAAGTCAAAAGGCTTAATTCCCGCGTTGCTCTGCAGCTGTTCGACCTCAAATACCGGCGGAACAGATTCGTCTGCATGATAAATCTGTGTTTCATCCTTAATCTGTGCTTCATCGTCCAGTTCCTTACCAAGCATCTTGGCTACCAACTGTACTCTCGGAAGCTTCTCGATCTCATATTCTCCGACCAGCTTACCGTCACGAAGAACCGTGATCCGGTCGCAGACTTCATATACCTGATCCAGGAAATGCGTTACAAAGATAATTCCTACACCTCTGGATCTAAGATCTCTCATAAGCTCAAACAACTTCTGTACCTCTTTGTCATCGAGAGAAGATGTCGGCTCATCAAGAATCAATACTTTACAATCCATATCTACGGCTCTGGCGATCGCTACCATCTGCTGGATTGCGATGGAACAGCTGGAGAGCTGCTGTGTGGCCTTAGCCGGGATATCGAGCGACTGCAGGATCTTGTCTGCATCCGCATTCATTTTCTTCCAATTCTGACCCATGCCCTTGGTTCGTCCGATAAACATATTTTCTGCAACGGACAGGTTCGGGCAGAGGGTAATCTCCTGATACACAGTACTGATTCCGAGATTCTGTGCATCCTGCGGGGAATGGATCTCCACCGCTTTATCATTTCCTTCCAGGAAAATCTCTCCACCATCTTTTTCATACACACCGGTCAACACCTTGATCAGCGTGGATTTACCGGCTCCATTCTCACCCATAAGAGCGTGGATTTCGCCTTCACGCAGGGAGAAATCAACCGCCTGCAATGCCTTTACTCCTGTAAAGTTTTTATGAATATTTTTCATCTGTAATACTACATTTTCTTTCACCAGCTCATTCACCCCTTGCTTCTTTTAAAATATCCAACCATAAAAGTTCTCTTGAAATAGCTAAACATATTTTCAGAAATCGCGG
>UQRC01000053.1 GCA_900543445.1 uncultured Lachnobacterium sp.
CTTCTTCGCCCCGGTGAAGCTTAGAAGCGGGGACTATTCATTCAAATATTTGCTTTCTCGCCCCGGCACAGTTCAAATGCGGGGGCTATACATCCACATACTCGTTTCTATGCCCCGTATAGCCAAAAACACTTGAACTATACAAATAGACATATTTAAATCCACATAAAACAAATCACGCGCAGCGAAATCCTACGAAACATTGTAGAATAACGCTGCGCGTCATTTTATTTTTATCTAACGAATTGTCAATACAAAAAAGTGAGTACCACAATCTATCGACTTCCACCCCTACTACTGCGCAAATTTTTGACGCGAATCAGATTTTCGTTTTTCAATTACACAGATACCGGATCAGCAGGTAAAAAAAGAAAATTAGCAGTAATTTCATCTAACCAACAGGACTTTGGATGATACACTTTATCGAAGTTCTTTTCTGCGACTGCTCCTGCGTTCCATTATCTTGGATAATAGCGTTTACTTTAACATTGTGAAAGCCTATCCAAAATCGTTGCAGGAGTTAACTCGCAGAAAAAACTGAGAGAAAGTCTGTATCGTTCAAAGTCCGTCGTTTATAGACAAACTTACTGCTAATTTTCGTAGAATATCTTATATCCGGTATCGTCTGTTTGAGCTCAAATCTGAGCGCGGCAAACCCGAATTTACTGAAGTAAGAGTGACTTTCCGGTCATCTCTGCCGGCTGCTCCAGTCCCATGATCTCAAGCAATGTCGGAGCGATATCTGCAAGACATCCGCCCTCACGAAGCTTGTACTTCGGATCTGCATTCACAAGAATGAATGGAACCGGGTTTGTTGTATGAGCGGTATGAGGCTTTCCTGTCTCATAATCGATCATCTTCTCTGCATTACCGTGGTCAGCACAGATGAAGAGAACACCGTCAACATCCTTGATTGCCTGTACGGCATCTCCAACAAGACTGTCAACACGCTCCACAGCCTTAACTGCTGCCGGAATCACACCGGTATGACCAACCATATCAGGGTTTGCGAAGTTGATAACAATGACATCATACTTGTCTGACTTGATTGCCTCAACGAGATCCATTCCGACTTCCGGAGCGCTCATCTCAGGCTTTAAGTCGTAAGTTGCAACATCCTTCGGAGAATTAACAAGAAGACGAGCCTCATCCACGTTCGGCTCCTCAACACCACCGTTGAAGAAGAATGTTACATGCGCATACTTCTCAGTCTCAGCGAGGCGAAGCTGCTTCTTACCGCATTTTGCAAGATACTCACCGAATGTATTGGTGATGTGCTCCTTCTCGAAAGCGATTGTCTTGTTCGGGATTGTCTCATCGTAATCCTTGAAGCATACATAAGTTGTCTTGATAAATGGACGATCAAAGCCTGTAAACTTGTCATCACAGAATGCGCGGGTAATCTCACGCGCACGGTCAGGACGGAAGTTAAAGAAGATGACAGAATCATTCTCTTTTACAACTGAAACCGGCTTACCATCTTTCACGATAACGGTTGGGAGAACGAACTCATCGGTTACATCCTGTGCATAAGAATCAGCCATTGCCTTAACAGCATCCTCAGCAAGCACACCCTCTCCCTTTGTCAGGGAATCATAAGCCTTCTGTACACGATCCCAATTGTTATCACGATCCATCGCATAGTAACGTCCGGATAAAGAAGCGATCTGGCCAACGCCAATCTCATTCATCTTATCCTGAAGCTGCTGTACATAATCCTTACCAGATGCTGGCGGAGTGTCACGACCATCTAAGAATGCATGAACATATACCTTAGTCAGCCCCTGCTTCTTCGCCATCTCAAGAAGTCCATAGAGATGCTCGATGTGTGAATGTACACCACCGTCTGAAAGAAGTCCCCACAGATGCAGGTCAGAATCATTCTTCTTGCAGTTGTCCATTGCTGCAAGCAAAGCCTTGTTCTCGAAGAAGTCGCCATCCTCAATTGCCTTTGTGATTCTGGTCAGATCCTGATAAATAATACGGCCGGCACCGATGTTCATATGTCCAACCTCAGAGTTACCCATCTGTCCGTCCGGAAGACCAACAGCAAGTCCGGAAGCAGCGCCTTTTACAAAAGGACACTCCTTCATCAATTTATCCATAACAGGAGTATTTGCCATCGCAATCGCATTACCCTCTGTGCGGTCATTGAGACCATAACCATCAAGCACCATTAATACAACAGGTTTTTTGCTCATAATCTTATCTCTCTTTCTTAAAATGTTATTTATCTAACACGCCCAAACAACAGGCACATTATCTCATAGAATCGCACACGCATTCGTCCGCTAATTCAGTTACTATAATACTAAATTCGCCGGAAAATGCAAGCTTTTTCATTCTCAATCCAATGCGTGTCATAAAAAACAAGGCGTATCTACTGCAAATTTCCAACCACGTCAATGTTCTGCAGTTCCAGATCCGCATTATCAAAATGCTGCCCATACTGTCTTCCGGACCGGTATGCAGGCGGAACCGTAAATGTCGCTGACTCGTCCCACTCGTCAAACACGCCGTCCTCATTGATCTGCACACCATCCGACAAATCTGCCACATACTGGTAGAACGCCTTACACGCGTCTTCTGTCTTCAACAGTCTCGTCTTCTTTCCTTTCTGCTCACATGGGAAAAGGCGTAACTTAAGCGCTCCGTCCTGATTAATCTGGATCTGCGCAATTGTCGCATAAAGTGTTCCGGTCGAGAACCAGAAGTTTCCAAGACTGTAGACAACCGGCACATCATCCACAAATTCCACGCCTTGCAGACGATGCGGATGAGAACCGATGATTGCATCCACACCTGCCGCAGCATATTCCTGCGCCAAGGCTCTCTGGTCGCTGTCCTGCTTAATCTTCCCTTCTGCGCCCCAATGCACAAACATAATTACATAATCACTGTTGGCACGCGCCTCTGTAATCGCAGAAAGTACCGCTTTCTTCTGTTGTGTTTTCAGAACGCCTGGAGTCTTCTCTCCGGCTTTCTTCGTATAATGATAAAATCTCTCAATCTCCGTCGCAGATACGAAAGCAATCTTACGGCCTCCGGCAACAAAATACTGCACCGCACTCGCTTCCGCCAGATTGCGTCCGGCACCACTATAGACAATACCTTCCTTCGTCAACGCATCCATCGTATCCAGAAGTCCCTGTTCTCCATAATCACAGGTATGATTGTTCGCAAGTGAAACAATATCCGTTCCAAATTTTTCCAACAGTTTTACATTCTTAGGATTTGCCTTAAAGCTGTACGCCTTGCCCTCCTGTGACTTTTTTTCTTTCGTATAGCAGAACTCATTATTCACCATCGTGATGTCTGCAGACTTCAGTTCTTTTAAGATGTCCTCCGAGATGCAGGAAGTGATTCCTCCCTGTTCCTTTGCATATTTCATCGTATGCCATCTCGGATCAAAATTGATGTCTCCCACGAAATCAATAGTGACCTTACCGCTTTCCGCCGCATCCTTCCATGTCACATTGTCAAGCCTCCATGTCTGGTACTGATAATCCTTACAGAACTCCAGCCACAGGACATGCATCGAAGCTCCCGTCATCCGGTACCACAGGTTCTGACTTGCTTTCCCAACTTTTAACTGTCTTACAATATTTCTCAATGTGGCATTCCCGTAGCGAGCTTCCAGCCACAGGAAGAACGATTCATCCACCGGATAATGCCCATAGAAATCCGATGTACCATATGTCAGTAACTGATCTATTGTATCTACAATCTCATCGTAGTTTTTTTCTGTTTCATCTGTTTCCTCTGTCGATAACAAATCAGAATCCGTATGTCCCGCTTCCAAACTCTGAGAGTCATTTTCCGTCATAACCGTCTGCACATTGCCATCCACGCCTCTGTATCCGTCTACGATAAGCAACAGAAGAAAGATAAGCACCAACACCGCATATATCAAACGCTTTTTGCTCATAATCGTATATCTTTTCTCTCGTAAAAAGGCTATTCGCCTGTGGAAATCCCCAGATGAATAGCCTTTCCAAATCTTATTTATTCAATTCTAGTAGTTAACGATCTTGCCGAAATCAGCCTTTAAGCTGGCTCCACCAACTAAACCACCGTCAATGTCAGGCTTTGCAAAAAGCTCAGCTGCATTGCCAGCGTTAACAGATCCGCCGTACTGGATACGAACAGACTCTGCAGTAGCCTCGTCATAAACTTCCTTGATGCACTCACGGATAGCGCCGCAAACTTCCTCAGCCTGATCAGAAGTAGCAGTCTTTCCTGTTCCGATTGCCCAGATTGGCTCGTAAGCGATAACCATTTTAGCAACATCAGAAGCTGGAACACCAGCTAAATCAGACTTGATCTGAAGACGGATCCAGTCAAGTGTTACGCCCATCTCTCTCTGCTCTAAAGTCTCTCCACAGCAAAGGATTGGTGTAAGACCAGCCTCGAAAGCCTTCTTAACCTTCTTGTTTAATAAAGCGTCGTCTTCCTTGAAGTACTCACGTCTCTCAGAATGTCCGAGAACAACATACTTAACACCAGCATCTACAAGCATCTCTGCAGAGATTTCTCCAGTGTAAGCACCTTTCTCTTCGAAGTACATATTCTCAGCACCAACAGCAACGTTGGTTCCCTTAACAGCCTCAACAACAGGTACGATGTCGATTGCTGGTACACAGTAAACAACCTCTACGCTGTCAGAAACTACTAATGGCTTTAACTCTTCAACTAACTTTACAGCCTGGCTAGGAGTCATATTCATCTTCCAGTTGCCGGCTACAATTTTCTTTCTTGCCATGATTCATTATCTCCTAATCTTACTTATCATCTGCTGCCACAACGCCCGGCAACTCCTTACCCTCTAAGAACTCAAGGGAAGCTCCACCACCGGTAGAGATATGGCTCATCTTATCTGCATAACCCATCTGGTTAACAGCTGCAGCGGAATCTCCACCACCGATGATTGTTGTAGCATCTGTCTCTGCAAGAGCCTTAGCGACTGCAAGAGTACCAGCTGCAAGTGTAGGGTTCTCGAATACACCCATCGGTCCGTTCCAGACAACGGTCTTAGCTGTCTTAACAGCATCAGCAAACATCTCAGCTGTCTTAGGTCCGATATCGCATCCCTCACGGTCTGCAGGCATAGCAGTAATATCGCAAACCTGAGTCTCAACAGGTCCGTCGATTGGATTAGGGAAATCCTTGATTGTTACAGCATCAACAGGAAGAAGGATCTTCTTGCCCATCTTCTCAGCCTTAGCCATCATTTCCTTACAGTAATCAAGCTTCTCATCATCGCAGAGAGAGAGACCGATCTCATATCCCTGAGCCTTGATGAATGTGTAAGCCATACCACCACCGATGATTAATGTATCACACTTCTCAAGGAGGTTGTTGATTACGTTAAGCTTGTCAGCTACCTTAGCACCACCGAGGATTGCTACGAATGGACGAACAGGATTCTCAACTGCGTTTCCAAGGAAAGCAATCTCCTTCTCCATTAAGTAACCAACAACATTCTGTCCACCCTTTGCAGAGATGAACTTTGTAACACCTGCTACAGAAGCATGTGCTCTATGAGAAGAACCGAAAGCATCACATACATAGATGTCTGCAAGATCAGCAAGTTCCTTAGAGAACTCCTCACCGTTCTTGGTCTCCTCAGCGCCACGGAAACGAGTATTCTGAAGTAATACAACTTCGCCTTCCTTCATCTCCTCAACAGCCTTTGTAGCTGCCTCACCTGTTACATTGTAATCAGATACGAAGTTAACCTTCTGTCCAAGAAGCTCCTCAAGTCTCTTAGCAACCGGTGCAAGTGACTCGCCTTCGTTTGGTCCGTTCTTAACTTTTCCAAGATGAGAGCAAAGGATAACCTTTCCACCATCATTTAATAACTTCTTAATTGTAGGAAGAGCAGCTTTGATACGAGTATCATCTGTGATCTCGCCTGCCTTAAGAGGTACGTTAAAATCACATCTAACAAGGACTCTCTTGCCCTGTGCGTTGATATCATCAACTGTTTTCTTATTTAATGCCATACTTGTCTCCATTCTGCCGACTGGCGGCACATTATTATGGTGCACCGCAACCGCGGTGTCATTCATAGGAGATCTCCTCCGCAGCTGAAGATCTCCTTTCTTTACTTATTCGTACTGAAACATTCTCAGTTCCATAAGTCCGTAGTATAAAACAGGTCCGGCCCAAAGGCCGGACCCGTTATAAAACCATCTCTTATGCTAACTCTGAGAAGTACTTGATTGTACGAACCATCTGAGATGTGTAGCTGTTCTCGTTATCATACCAAGAAACAACCTGAACCTCATACAGGTCATCAGAAATCTGGCTAACCATTGTCTGTGTTGCATCGAATAATGAACCAAATCTCATTCCAACGATATCAGAAGAAACGATCTCATCTGTGTTGTAACCGAATGACTCGTTAGAAGCTGCCTTCATAGCTGCGTTGATTCCGTCAACTGTTACGTCAGACTTCTTAACAACTGCTGTAAGGATTGTTGTAGATCCTGTAGGAGTTGGTACACGCTGAGCAGATCCGATTAACTTTCCGTTTAACTCTGGGATAACAAGACCGATTGCCTTAGCTGCTCCAGTAGAGTTAGGAACGATGTTGCAAGCTGCTGCACGAGATCTTCTTAAGTCACCCTTTCTCTGTGGTCCGTCAAGAGTCATCTGATCTCCTGTGTAAGCATGGATTGTTACCATGATACCAGACTGGATTGGAGCGTACTTATTTAAAGCATCTGCCATTGGTGCTAAGCAGTTTGTTGTACAAGAAGCTGCAGAAATGATTGTATCTGAAGCCTTTAATGTCTCATGGTTTGTATTGTAAACGATTGTAGGAAGGTCGTTTCCTGCTGGTGCAGAGATAACTACCTTACGAGCTCCAGCATTGATATGAGCCTGAGCCTTCTCCTTGCTTGTATAGAATCCAGAGCACTCTAATACAACGTCAACCTTTAAGTCTCCCCATGGGCAATTGTTTGCATCTGGGAAAGCGTAGATCTTGATTTCCTTACCACATACTGTGATAGAATCATCGCTTGCAGAAACCTCATCTGCATGCTCATACTTACCCTGTGAGCTATCATACTTTAATAAGTGTGCTAACATCTTTGGGCTTGTTAAGTCATTGATTGCTACTACTTCGTATCCTTCTGCTCCGAACATCTGTCTGAAAGCAAGACGACCGATACGGCCGAATCCGTTGATTGCTACTCTTACTGCCATTCTTAATTCCTCCTAGAATTGTAAATAAATAGTCTTATGGGACATGCGTCCCAAGCTTTCTTTATTTTACCCAATTATTCCCGAAAGTTCAAGTCCCTTTTATGACTTTGTTAATAATTTATCATTCCGCATAGAGAAACGCACTCCGATTGGTAAATATGGCGCTTTTTGCCAGACAGGAAAAAGCGTCACTAATTTTTCCCCGCTTCATTGAAAATCATTTCTACATTTATTATAATCAGACTGTGACATGAAACTTGCATCCACAGAAAGGACAAAGCATGCTTTACGATACCCACATGCACACACACCACTCCGGTGACAGTGAGGCAGCGGTCCAGGACATGATCGAATCCGCCATCCGCAAGGAATTGGACGGTATCTGCTTCACCGACCATTTTGACTATGACTATCCGGACGAACCGGACTTGTTCTTATTAGATTTTGATTCTTATTACAAAGAAATAATGTCTCTCCAGGAGAAATACAAGGGACGCATCCCGATCCTCTGGGGTGTGGAGATCGGTCTCCAGCCACAGATTGTGGATGTCAACAGATGCACCACTTCCCGCTATCCGTTCGACTTCGTCATCGGTTCTTCCCACGTGGTACACGGCGTGGATCCCTACTATCCGAAATATTACGAAGGGCGCACCGAGCACGAAGCGTATCTGGAATATTTTGAATCAATCCTCGAGAATCTGCACACTGACGCAGACTTTGACGTATATGGGCACATCGATTACGTCGTCCGCTACGGTCCGAACCGAAACGAGGATTATTCTTATAAGAAGTACGCCAATATCATTGACGAAATTCTTCGCACTTTAATTGATATGGGACGAGGCATCGAGATCAACACCGGCGGCTTCAAATACGGACTCGGTCATCCAAATCCGACCGAGGATATCATCCACCGCTACCGTGAGCTCGGAGGAGAAATCATCACAATCGGCGCCGACGCACACGCACCGGAGCATGTTGCCTATGATTTTGCCAGGGTTCCTGCTATCCTGCTCGCCGCAGGTTTTCGGTATTATACGGTATTTAAGCAGCGGGAACCGCAGTTTCTGCCACTAGTCTGAATTTAATGAAATTTTCAAAAAAAGTTAAGAATCTTTCATTTTGGTATTGCAAATTTCATTTTTCACTGTATAATATAGGTATTGAATAGTGTTATTACTATAGCATGTGACGTACGCGAAATGAGTATGTAGTTCAATTTTATTAAACAATTATCTAATTAACTACTCAGTTACTCAATTACTTTCAGTAACTAAGAAGGAGCAGGTTTCCTCGCCTGCTCCTTTCTTCATGTATTACTTTCGAATCAATTTCTTTATCTGCGTCAATATTTCTCTAGCAATTGCCTCTCCTTTTACCAAAAGAACAATATAATATACCGCAAAATACAACAATCCCGAAATCAACAGACTGATAAACGTTCCCAAGTTAAACATTTTCACCCATACCGAAGCTGCAATTGCCAGCACCAATGCCAGACCGATTGTTCCAAACCGAACGCTTTTGTACAGATTCCGTGTGACGTTTCGCAAGGCACACATCTGAACGATCCATACCACAAATTCTGCAATCAGTGTTCCCACTGCTGCACCTGCTGCCGCATATTGCGGAATCAACAGCGCATTCACAATTAGATCCACAAGCGCACCTGCGATCTCCGAATACAGCACCTGCTTTTCCAATCCCAGGGGAATCATTATCTGGATGCCCATCACATTCGTCATCCCAATCAGAAGCAATGTTGGCATAATGATCTGCATCGGCACAATCGCCCCTTCATAAGCAGAACCACTCAGGAAGAAAATGCCCTCTCCTGCAAACAGTATAAAATAGATCATCATTGGGGTTGCCAGAAGGATTACAAAATTCATCGCCTTCTTGGTCAACCGCTGAAACTCTTCCATCTCCCCACGCTCCACATAATAAGAAAGCCTAGGCAACATTACCGTTCCGAGCGAAGTCACGATTCCGACAAGAATCCCCTTGATCTTGACCGCAGCATTATAGTAGCCGACATCCACATTATTTTTCATCAATCCCAGCATGACCGTATCCAGATTCGTATAGATCACCGTCGCACAGGACATCGCAAAAAAGACGAGAATTGGTTTCATATGTTGCCGATAGTTGTATTTTTCTTCCGGAAACAAATCAATGTACGTGTGTGCATGTACAAAATTGCACACATTCGAAGCGGATGCTGCCAAAATCGTCAACGCACCATACACAACATAATCCGACTGCTGCCGGATCAACAAAAGCATCGCCACCACAGCAATTGCCTTAAAAATCACAGAGCGAATCGTTATGTAAGTATACTGCTCCAAAGCCTTATACAACCATTCCATGCCGACTGCATTCAATAGAATCGTCAGACTGATAATAAAAATCAGAGAACTTTCCGCACGTAACCTTGGAATCGCAAACACAAAAATGCCTAACGCAAGGTACGACAGCAAACTCATGACCAGATTGATTGCCATAAGTTCATGCACCACGCGCGACAACTGTCTCCTGTCATCTCTAACTTTTGCACAGGCACGGATTCCGTATGTCGGTATTCCAA
>UQRC01000054.1 GCA_900543445.1 uncultured Lachnobacterium sp.
CGAAAAAAATCTAGTCATTGAAATTATTCCAAGTCCGTTGATTATAAACAAACTACTGCTAATTTTCATAAATTATTTTATATCCGGTATCGTCCGTTTGAACTCAAGTCTGAGCGCGGCGAACCCGAATTTGCACTCCACTTAATGGAAAAATTCGACAATATAGACTGCGATGCACGATGCAATCGCCACAACCGTAAGGCTTTTGCCCCGCAGTGCAAAGAATACCGCTACGACAAGACCCGCGGCGGCACTCAACCACCAGTTAGTTGCATAGAAGATTGCAGGAATCGTCATTGCGGTCAGAACTGCATACGGAATGTATGCGAGAAAAGAGCGCACGAAGCGGTTGTTGATTTTCTCCTTTAATGCAATAAACGGAATGACACGGATCAGATATGTCGATCCTGCCAATACGAGCAAATATGTAAAAAATTGAAAGTTGGACATCTTATGTACCTCCGAGATTAGACTGGATTTATCGAAAAACGATTCGCTGTTGAGAATTCGATTTACATCGTATCATTGTAGAAGAATTTATGCGGTCGTCTCTTCGTCCGGTGCTGGGAAAAGCAATGCGGCGATGATTGCAGATACTACAGCGACAACTGTAATCGTAATTCCACTTGAGATCTTCGAAAGAAGTGGAATGTAGTAAAATATGCAGCTGAGTACGATCGCCAGAATCACAACGAAGATGACCGGTCTGGATCGCTTCATTTCCGGCACAACGATCGCGGTAAACATTCCATAGATCGCGAGACTTAAGGCACTCATCACACGATCCGGCAATATGCTTCCGAGGATTGCACCGAGCAGTGTACCGACCGCCCATCCGATGTAAGGAAGGGTCGCAAGACCAGCAAAAAAGCTTCTTGTAACAGATTCTTCCTGACTTGCAACTGCAAAAATTTCATCGGTCATCATAAAGCCGAGCAGCCAACGATAAATGCCGCTGAATTTGGAATCTGCTTTCTGACCGATTGAGATGGACATAAACGAATAGCGGATATTGATTGTAATCTGTGAGATCAGCATCTGGATGTACTGACCGGGATGCATCATTGTTCCGATGCCGGCAAATTGTCCGGCAGAAGTGACGGTCGTCATAGAAATCAGGACTGCCTGCCACCAGGCAAGTCCGTAAGATACCGCCATAATACCAAAAGTAAAGGAGACTGACAGATAACCCAAAGCGATCGGGATTCCGGCTGCCAGTCCACGTCTGTAGTTTTTCATGTTATGTTCTCCGTGTATTATTTGTTTAAACGGCTCCGGCAAAAGTCCGAAAAACCTACGGTTTTCCGGACTCGCGGGCGCGTTCGCATAAAATAAATCATGCTTGACCCGTGCAGGTCCGAGAAAGCTATGCTTTCCCGGACTGACGGGCATTCGCCCTATCATCCGAAAATGGGAATCTGTGCTTTGTGCAAGCACAGCACAGATTCCCATTTTCTTCTGGCACGGCTCATTGCTTATGCACATTATACCACGAAATACACAAAAAACCTTGATGAAATTTGTTGTCGTGTTTTCTTCCACAACATGAAAATATATCAAATTCAGAGCAAACAAATAGGAATGATAATAAAACTTATCAAGGCAGACTATCTCTCAAACATAGTGAACCCCACCCGATGCGTGGATCCGGATATTCGGTCACAAGAGGCAGACGCTTCGCACCGCGAATCAGGTAAGCTTTCATTTTTTCACCATATAAGAAGGCATCATTTCCATTGACAATTCCCCATTCCATAAGAAGGCAGCAGCTGCCTGTGACAAAAGGCGCTGCCATCGAAGTACCGCTGCGACTTTCGTATCCGCCCCCGGCTGCAGTGCTCAGAATATCCACGCCGGGTGCGACCAGATCCGGTTTGACCTGTCTTGTGTTCCAGGTAAAGCCTCTTCCGGAGAATGCAGCATAGGTGTTGGTGCGGCTGTCGTAGGCACCGACTGTGATCACGCGCGAAGCGGTGGATGGGATGGTCAATGTAATCTCTGGTGTCGGTGTAAGGAAGCGTGTGTCCACTCCGCGGATGGCGGATGAGGGCATCCACAGATCGTAGATTCCGTCTGTGACATCTCCGGCGGCCAAAGTCAGTGTCCATATGCCAGAGGTCAGATAGGTATCGGCGGGCAGAAAATCAAGGTAGATTTCCTGATAGAGACTGTATGGGGAAGGCTGCCCGATGTAGATCAGCAGATTTGTTCCTTCTATTGTATATTGCTGGCTTCCTGGGGTAAAAGGAATTGATATGGTAAAAGGCCTGCCAGGTGAAAAAACGGAAAGCCGCATCTCATCCCAGTAATTTTTCCAGATCTGGATCGAGAGATTCCGTTCATATTCCGCAATTACAAACTCGATCGTCCGCGTCTCGCCGGAGGAGAGAAATCCGCCGGTGTGTCCGGCACTGCTTCCCTCGTTACCGCTTCCGGCAACAATACAGATGTGCGCAAGCTCTGCCACGGAATCCAGATAGGTTTCAAGCAGGGAAGTACCGCTGTGTGATCCGTAAGTGTTGCCGAAACTCAGGTTGATCGCAAGGGGAAGATTTCGTTGTATGGCGTAGCGCGTTGCAAAATCCACCGCCTGCATCAGCTGTGTTGTGCTTGGAAAGCCGAGTGGATCCGGAGAACCAAGCTTAATGATAAGAAGGGAAGCTTCATATGCAATGCCGCGGTTGATTCCATTTGAAGCGCGTCCGTTTCCGGCTGCAATTCCGGTCACGTGTGTCCCATGTCCGCTTGTGTCGATGCTCGGACAGATCCGTAAGCGTGCGGCAGTGTCTGCTGCGGTAAGCGCTTCGTTAATCTGTTCTTCGGTAAAAAGCGTGCCGAGCGGATAGCCGGGCGGAGAGAAAAATCCCATAGAAGGATCCGGTGCAATTGTCTGATCCCATAAGGCTGTGATGCGTGTTGTCCCATCCGGATTGCGAAAATCCGGGTGGGTGTAATCAATTCCGGAGTCGATCACACTAAGTAACGTTCTCTGACCACTGAGGTTCGTTAGGCCTGATGAAGTATCAGGAAGTTCGCGAATCGGAACTGTGAGGTTCAAAGCGTCTGGAACGTCACGAATCGTTGAATTGAGATTGGAGTGATTCGTGGATTCTGTAATCGATGGTTGTAAGGCAGTGATACATGAGGCGCGTTTTGCGGCAAGCACTTCGAAGAAAAGCCGCCTTGGGCGCTCTATGTAAATGACAAGCGGTGAAGCTGCAAGTGCATCGATCGCTTTTTCCGGAAGGAAGACAATTGCGTAGTTGGAGAGAAGAAAGGTAAAACGGTATTCGGGAAATGTTTCCTGTAGGGCAGAGGCGTCGCCGGAGTAGAATAAGATCAGTTCCCAAAGTCTTGTTGCCGGATCAAATCCTGTAAGCAGATCGCCGGAAGTATTCCACTCGGAATTGGGGGTATCGAGTGCGGCGCGGAGAGTGGGTTCGATTTTGGCATTAAATGTAGAATTATCCATACTTTTTTGTATTTTGCTAGATACATCTATAGCTTTTTATTGAAAATTTATGTACAATAATAGTGATTTATGCGAACGAGTAAAAGAAATAAAAAGGAGAGAATATGTACGCTGACGAAAACGTAATTAAAATCAAGCATCGTGTATTGCGCGAGGTCGCAAAACTTGCATTTGAGGGTAACCTTGATTCAGAGAGAGATCACATTGCAGTCCGTCTGATCCCGGGACCTACACCGCAGTTCCGCTGCTGTATTTATAAGGAGAGAGAGATTATCCGTCAACGTGTCCGTCTTGCTGAGGGCAAGGCACCGGGCCCGGAAGACAATGGAAATGTAATTCAGGTAATCAGTGCAGCCTGTGAGGACTGCCCGATTTCAAGTTATACGGTAACTGAGAACTGCCAGAACTGTATGGGTAAAGCATGTATCAATGCATGTAAGTTCGGTGCAATCGAGGCCGGACGCCATCGTTCCCACATTGATCCACAGAAGTGTAAGGAGTGCGGTAAGTGTGCAGCAGCCTGCCCTTATAATGCAATCGCGCATCTGAAGAGACCATGTAAGTTTGCATGCCCGGTTAACGCGATTACATACAATGAATACGGAATTTCCGTCATTGACGATTCAAAGTGTATCCGTTGCGGTAAGTGTATCCACAGTTGTCCGTTCGGAGCAATCGGCTCTAAGACTTATATTGTTGATGTAATCAATGCATTAAAGTCTGACAAGAAGGTTTATATTATGGCTGCACCTGCAACTGAGGGACAGTTCGGACCGAATATCACGATGAACAGCTGGAAGAAAGCGATGCGGGAAGTTGGATTCAACGGATTTATCGAGGTTGGTCTCGGCGGAGATATGACCGCTGCTTCCGAGGCAGAAGAGTGGGTAGAGGCTTATAAGGCAGGAGAAAAGAAAGTGACTTCATGTTGTCCTGGATTTGTCAACATGGTACGCCGTCACTTCCCGGATATGGCAGATAAGATTTCCACAACCGTATCTCCGATGTGTGCAGTATCCCGTATGATTAAGGCAAAGGAGCCGGATGCGGTTACGGTATTCGTGGGACCATGTGTTGCCAAGAAGTCTGAGGTTGTTGATCAGAAGATCGAGGGTAACGCAGATTATGTTCTGACATACAGTGAGATCCGTGCAATCATGAGCGCAAAGAATGTTGAGCTTCAGCCGGATGATACTTCTTATCAGGAGTCATCCATCTACGGCAAGCGTTTCGGTAATTCCGGTGGTGTTACGGCTGCCGTTGTTGAGAGTATGAAAGAGATGGAAGCAGGAATCGAGCCTAAGGTATGTAAGGCAAACGGTGCAGCAGAGTGCCGTAAGTTCTTAATGCTGATGAAGGCTGGAAAGCTTCCGGATGACTTTATCGAAGGTATGGCCTGCGAAGGCGGCTGTGTCGGTGGCCCAAGCTCATTCAATGATATGCTTACAACAAAGAAATTCCGTGATGAACTTCTTGATAAGGCAGACGACAGAAAGATTTTAGACAATCTCAAGAATTATCATATGGAAACATTCTCTATGCACAGAGACTAATGAAGTCTGTGGCAGCAGTGTAGAGAAAGCAAGGTTTGTATATTGACAATGAAACCGCTCAGCATTGATACTGGGCGGTTTTATGTTATAGAAGGGGATTTAAATGAAAGATTACAAAGTAATTGAGGTAAAACGCAGCATCTTTGAAGACAATGATGCAGATGCAAACAAGCTTCGCGAGGAATTAAAGCAGGAAGGCACCTTTCTGCTGAATCTGATGTCTTCACCGGGTGCTGGTAAGACAACCACATTAAAACGCACGATCGCGATGCTTAAAGGTGAGATGAAGATCGGTATCATGGAGGCTGACATCGACTCTGAGGTGGATGCACAGGCAATCACAGAAACGGGTGTCCGTGCGATCCAGATTCACACCGGCGGCATGTGCCACCTGGATGCGGATATGACGCGTCAGGGAATCCATGAATTCGGAACACAGGATCTGGATTTTGTCGTACTTGAGAACGTCGGCAATCTTGTGTGTCCGGCAGAATTCGATACGGGAAGCACGAAGAATGCGATGATCCTTTCGGTGCCGGAGGGAGATGACAAGCCACTGAAGTATCCGCTGATGTTTACAATCAGTGATGTGGTTTTGATCAACAAATGCGATACGTTATCGGTTTTCGACGATTTTGATACGGAAGCGGTAAAAGAACGCATTTTGAAACTGAATCCGAATGCGAAGGTGATCTTCGTTTCTGCAAAGACAGGAGAGGGATTTGATGAGTGGGCGGACTGGATTCGTCAGGAAGTTCACGAGTATAAAGAATGTGTCAATTTTTAGAAGAAAAATTGACATGTAGCGTCAGCCCTTCGCCAGAGGCGAACTTGCATGGCTGATGTTCAAAAAAAGGGGGAATTATTTATGAGTGATCCATTACCAAAGTTTACCAACCCAAACCCGGACGCACCGTTCCGGGAGCCGGTTGCACGTCTTGCCAAAGTCATTACGGACCGCATTCCGGTCGTATTAGGCAAGGAGAAAATTACCAAAGAATCGCCGGAGTACATCGGTCTTGCACCAATCTGTACCGACGAGCAGGCTGAGATTGCCATCAAGATGAAGAAGCGTGTGCCACGTACCATGGATGACATGATCAAGCTGACCGGCATGGACAGAGATTATCTTGAAAAGCAGCTCGCAGAGATGTCCAACAATGGTCTTATCGAGTACAACTGGGAGAATCCGCAGCATGAGAAGCAGTGGGTACTTCCGATGTTCGTTCCGGGAAGTGCCGAGTTTACGAATATGAATAAGCAGGTGCTCGAGGAGCATCCGGAGATGGGACGCTTTTTTGAGAGAATGAGCCGTATCCCGCTCGAAAAAGTGACTCCGATGGTGCCACCAGGAGGCGCAGGAATCGGAATGCATGTTATTCCGGTCGAGAAGGCAATTGAGATGGAGAACAAGTCTGTTTCCGTCGAGCATATCTCGCATTGGCTTGATAAATATGACGGAAAATATGCAGCAAGTCCGTGTTCATGCAGACAGTCCCGCAAGACATACGAAGAGGGATGCGGAGATGATCCGGAAGGCTGGTGTATCGCTGTGGGTGATATGGCAGACTATGTTGTTGAGACGAACAAGGGTGGTCGTTACATCACAAGAGAGGAAGCAATGGAGATCCTCAAGAAAGCCGAGGAGAACGGATTTGTTCACCAGATTACGAACATTGACGGTGAGGATAAGATTTTTGCCATCTGTAATTGTAATGTGAATGTGTGTTATGCGCTTCGTACTTCCCAGCTTTTCAACACACCGAATATGTCAAGATCGGCTTATGTTGCGCGTGTGACAACGGAGAACTGTGTGGCGTGCGGACGTTGCGTGGAATATTGTCCGGCTGGTGCAGTCAAGCTTGGTCAGAAGCTTTGCAAGAAGGATGGTTCTTCGGTTTCTTATCCGAAGATGCCGCTTCCGTCAGAGGTAAAATGGGGACCGCATATGTGGACCGAGGATTACCGCGACAAGAACCGCATCAACTGTTATGACACTGGTACAGCGCCTTGTAAGACCGCCTGCCCGGCGCATATTGCCGTACAGGGATACCTCAAGATGGCTGCGCAGGGACGTTATCAGGATGCGCTTGCATTAATTAAGAAAAACAATCCGCTTCCGGCAGTGTGCGGACATATCTGTAACCGCCGCTGTGAGGACGCATGTACAAGAGGCACGATTGATCAGGCAATCGCAATCGATGAAGTAAAGAAGTTTATCGCGATGCAGGAGCTGAACAAAGAGACCAGATATATTCCAAAGAAAGTCATTCCGTCACTGGATGAGAATTTCTTCGATGAGAAAATTGCAATCATCGGTGGTGGCCCGGCAGGACTTTCCTGTGCGTTCTATCTTGCTGAGAGAGGCTATCATCCAACCATCTTCGAGAAGAATGAGCGTGCCGGTGGAATGCTTGTATATGGTATTCCTTCCTTCAAACTGGAGAAATCCGTTGTACAGGCAGAAATCGACATCATCAAAGAGATGGGCGTTGAGATCAAGACCGGTGTGGAAGTCGGCAAGGATGTGACCATCGACGAACTGCGCAAGCAGGGCTATAAGGCCTTTTACGTGGCAATCGGTTGTCAGGGTGGCCGCAAGGCTGGCATTCCGGGCGAAGATGCTGCAAATGTTATGACCGCGGTTGAATTCTTACGCGAAGTCAATGCAAAGGAAAGCTTCCCAATCGAGGGCGATGTGGTTGTCATTGGCGGTGGTAATGTAGCCATCGATGTGGCAAGAGACAGTAAGCGTTGCGGTGATTCGAATGTATCGATGTACTGCCTGGAGTCACGTGAGACAATGCCTGCTTCGGTAGAGGAAATCGAAGAAGCAGAGAGCGAAGGCATTCAGGTCAACTGTGGCTGGGGTCCGAAGGAGATCCTGACGGAGGATGGCAAGGTGACAGGCATTGTCCTGAAAAAATGCGTTTCTGTTAAGGATGGCGAAGGAAGATTTAACCCAACCTACGATGAGAATGAGACGATTACGGTTGCCTGCAAGCATGTGTTCCTGTCTGTTGGACAGAGTATCGTATGGGGCGACCTGTTAGATGGTCAGAAGGTAGTGCTCGGACGAGGCAACGGTGCAGTTGCAGATCCGCTCACCTATCAGACCGCGGAGCCGGACATCTTCGTAGGTGGAGATGTGTACACCGGACCGAAGTTCGCAATCGATGCAATCGCAGCCGGTAAGGAAGCGGCAATCAGCATCCACCGTTTTGTGCAGCCACATACGAGCCTTACGATTGGACGTAACCGTAACGACTTTATCGAACTTAACAAAGATGATATTTCGGTTGAACATTACGATAACAGCAGCCGACAGATCCCGGGACATGACAATTCTGTTGACAGGAAATCCTTCCGTGATGCGACCCTTGTATTTACCGAGGAGCAGGTGAAGGCGGAGACGGCAAGATGCCTTGGATGCGGAGCCTCTGTTGTGGATGTGAACCAGTGTCTTGGATGTGGTGTATGTACCACGAAGTGTGAATTTGACGCAATTCATCTCTATCGCGAGAACCCAGACTGCTCTACAATGCGAAAGAGTGAAGACAAGTTGAAGTACATTCTTCCGTACGGTGCAAAGCAGGCAATCAAGATTAAGTTCTCCCGCAAGAAGAAGGATTAAGCCCATGCATGAATTAGGAGTAGTATTTCATGTGATCCGGATGGTGGAGGATGTCGCAAAAGAGAATTCTCTCACAGAGATCGCCTCGGTGACGCTGGAGATCGGAGAGGTGTCGGGAATTATCGAATCGTACCTGCAGAGCTGCTGGAAGTGGTCTGTCGAGAAAAAGTCGCAGATTATGCATGGGGCGAAGCTGTACGTGGAGACAATCCCTGCAATCACCTACTGTGAGGACTGCAAGCAGACATACGAAACGGTGCAATATGGTAAGATATGCCCGCGCTGCGGAAGCGAGCATACTTATCTGTTGCAGGGCAATGAATTTAACATCAAGGAAATTGAGGGTTGCTGAAATTCGGGTTTGCCGTGCTCAGATTAGATTCAAACGGACGATACCGGATATAAAATAATCTATGAAAATTATCAGTAATTTTGTCTATAATCGACGGAAGTGGGATTTTCTATGACATAAGATATTGGAAGCATGACACTATCCGTGACATACATTAATTTTCAGGAAAATC
>UQRC01000055.1 GCA_900543445.1 uncultured Lachnobacterium sp.
TCTAATAGCGAAGAGGAGCCACTCCCCCGCGCTGTGGCTTCTTGTCTCCGCTTCGCGTCTACACTTCGTTTCGGTCGTTTCAAAGCCGACATCCACTGGATGTCGTGAAACGGTCAGCGCAGAGCAGACGTCCACTGGACGTCTTGCGCCCGTCTATCGCTTCATTCGCCCTATCCGGGGCTCGAAGTTCGAGCGTCTACACTTCGTTTCAGTCGGCGCAAAGCCGAGGTCCACCGGACCTCGTGCGCCGTCTATCGCTCTAATAGCGAAGAGGAGCCACTCCCCCGCGCTGTGGCTTCTTGTCTCCGCTTCGTGTCTACACTTTGAAACGGTCGGCGCAGAGCTGCAAAGTTATTGTGTGATAATTATATTGATGATACAATTGAGCTATGTTGATTGCTTAGGATTGGAAAGTGACAATCGGAGGTAGTGTTATGTCAGAGCTGAGTGATAAGATTCGAAGAGAATTCAAGAAGAGTGACGATGTGCGTGATGCGGGGCTTACGACACCGGATTATGTGGAGCGTTATGATGATATTGTTTATGGTGATACGGATCCTGCGATGCAGGTGTTAGATGTGTACCGCCCGAAGGAAAGGCAGGGTGAGACGCTGCCGGTCATTGTCAGTGTGCATGGCGGAGGCTGGGTATATGGCGATAAGGAGTTGTACCAGTATTATTGTATGAGTCTTGTGCAGCATGGATTTGCTGTGGTGAATTTTACATACCGGCTTGCACCGGAGCACAAGTTCCCGGCGGCGATTGAAGATACGAATCTTGTGATGCAATTTGTGATGGAGCATGCGAGGGAGTATGGCTTTGACACGGAAAATATTTTTGCGGTTGGTGATTCGGCCGGTGCGCACAATCTCGGAATCTATGCGGGGATCTGCACGAGCCAGAAGAGAGCTGCAGAGTTTCCGTTTGATGTGCCAAAGAATTTTAAGCTGCGGGCGATTGCACTCAACTGTGGTGTCTATGAGATTCATAAGACGAAGGATGAGGACAATCTGGATGCTCAATTGATGCAGGAATATCTGCCGGGTGGCGGAACACCACAGGAGATGGATCTTGTAAACGTATTGCGTGGAATCACGGAGAATTATCCGCCGACACTTTATATGACCTGTACCGGTGATTTTCTGCAGAATCAGACACCTGCGTTACAGCGGACATTGCTTAAAAACGAAGTCCCGCAGGAATTTCTCTACTATAGAAGAAAAGGTTCGAATCTGGGACATGTATTTCATCTGAATATGAAGCTTGCTATTGCGCATGAATGCAATGAGCGGGAATGCGCATTCTTCCGAAGCTGGATGAATCGTGAAGCGTAAAAGATGATCGGTAAATGAAAAGAAGGATGCCTGTCATGCGGCATCCTTTTTTGCAGAGCGTTTGTTGTGAATGCGGTAGAACACGATGCCGATGACATAAAGGACAATGATCGCTGCCAACAGAATGACCGCAAGATGATACTGTTCGCTTCCCAAGGCGCTTCCACTTAATGCAGACAGCAGGATTGCGGGAATCCGGCCGATGCCGCAGATGAAGATCCAATGCGACAGTTTCATGTCGGTCAGTCCGACCAGATAAGATAATAGATCCTTAGGAGTTCCAGGTATGAGGAAAAGCAAAAAGATAATGCTTTCTGAACGCCTGGAACTTCTTAATATATGCACGGATTCAATTTTCTCCCGGCTTACAAACAATTCTACAAAACGGATGCCGAATTTCTTGACGAAAAGGAAGATGGCAACGCTTGCGACGGTCATTGCGATATCGCAGATGAGTGTGCCTTTTATGACGCCGAAAGCGTATCCGGCTCCGATTTCAAATGGTCCGCCCGGGATGATCGCAAGCAGTACCTGCAGGATGACCATGCCCATGAAGGCGAGTACGCCAAGGATGCCTTTTTCGTTGACCCATATCTGGAATTTCTCCGGCTCGGAAACGAACTGTACGAGAGGTCTGCCAATGTAATATCCCAATATGCAGATGAAAATGACTGCGAGGATTGCAAGAATTAATTGTGTCATTTGTCTTGCGGATAATTTTTTTCTATTCATAATCGACCTTTCTGCGAAAGCCATAATACGCATATTTCATTTGATGATGGATGCTGACTTCGATAATTTCAATATATTTGATAATCTCAATATAGAAGTCTTGTTTCGGTAAGTCAATTCTATTCATAAAATCCTAATATTTTTTTAGGAGCTCTTCACATTTCCACAAAATCTCCTATAATAGAAGGAGCACGCGTTGTGCCGGAACTTATCTGACCAATATAAATATTCGGCAGGCACACGCGCAAGACGAACGGATATAGGAGATTTGTATGCAGTTTTATTTGGCTCCGTTAGAAGGAATTACGGGATACATTGTGCGAAATGCGTTCGCGCATCATTTCCCGTATATTGATAAATATTTTACGCCGTTTTTCCCGGCAGCAAAGAAGATGAATAAGAAGATTGTGAGGGATCTGATTCCGGAAAACAATCCGGGGATTACACTTGTTCCGCAGCTGATGCTAAACGATGCCGAGGATCTTCGGATGATGGGCGCGCAGCTGGAGCAGATGGGTTTTACAACGGTGAACTTAAATTGCGGATGTCCGTCCGGAACGGTCGTTTCAAAGAATCGTGGCGCAGGAATTCTAAAGAATCCGGACGAATTGGACCGTTTTCTGGAAAAGGCGTTTGCTATCTGCCCGCTTTCGATTTCCGTGAAGACGCGGATCGGGATGGAGCGCGAGGATGAATGGGAGCGCCTTTGCGAGATTTATGCGAGATATCCGATGGAAGAGCTGATCGTCCATCCGCGAGTGCAAAGTGATTATTATAGCAATACACCGCGCATGGATGCGTTCGCGATGGCGGTGGAGAAGATCAAGGTGCCGCTGTGTTATAACGGAGATATTAATACGGTGGAAGATTATGAGCGGATCCATACGCTTTTCCCGGAAGTGGATCGTGTGATGATCGGAAGAGGGCTTCTGGCAGATCCGGGACTGATCGGGGAGATCAAGGGAGAAGCGAAGCCGACAAAGCAACAGATTAAGGTATTTCACGATGAGATCGTGCAGGGATATGCAGAGATTTTTTCCGGGGATAAGGATGTCGTGGGACATATGAAGGAACTGTGGTTTTATCTGATTACGCTTTTTCCGGAGAAAAGAGACTGCTTAAAAAAGATCCAGAAATGTCACGATATGGTGGAATACCGACTGATAGTACAACAAATATTATCATAGACTTTTTTTGTGAAATTCGGTAAAATAAAGCCTTAGAGAAAATATTTCAGATTTTGAAAATAAAATGAATCAATGGAAGAATTTGCATAAGGAAGGCGAGGAGATACTGTGAGTTTAGCAGACAAGATATTTGTAGATATGTGTAATGATATATTGGAGAACGGGACAAGCACCGAGGGTGAGAAGGTCCGCCCGCATTGGGAGGACGGAACGAGCGCCTATACGATCAAGAAATTCGGCGTGGTCAACCGTTATGATCTGTCGAAGGAGTTCCCGGCGATCACGCTTCGTAAGACGGCCATCAAGACCTGTACGGAGGAGATGCTTTGGATCTGGCAGAGAAAATCCAACAATATCCACGATCTGAAGAGTACGGTATGGGATGAATGGGCGGATGAAGACGGCTCCATCGGTAAGGCGTATGGTTACCAGCTGGCACAGAAGCACCAGTACAAGGAAGGCATGATGGATCAGGTGGATCGTGTGATCTATGATCTGAAGAACAATCCGTTCAGCAGACGAATCCTTACGAATATTTACGTGCATCAGGATCTGCATGAGATGAATCTGTATCCGTGTGCGTACAGTATGACATTTAATGTAACACAGAAGCCGGGGGATGATAAGCTGACGCTTAATGCAATCTTAAACCAGCGTTCGCAGGATGTGCTTGCGGCTAATAACTGGAATGTATGTCAGTATGCGGTACTCATGCATATGCTTGCGCAGGTGTGTGATATGAAGGTGGGCGAGCTGGTGCATGTGATCGCGGATGCACATATTTATGACCGTCATGTGCCGCTTGTGAAGGAGCTGATCTCACGTGAGCAGCATCCGGCACCGAAATTCTGGCTGAATCCTGAGATTAAGGACTTCTACCAGTTTACAACGGATGATATTAAGATTACGGACTATGTGACCGGTCCGCAGATTAAAGATATACCAATTGCTATCTAAATTGTGTCGAATTTTCCATGGAGGATATACAGATTATGAATCTTATTGCAGCAGTGGATCGCAACTGGGCGATCGGCAAGAATAACGAATTATTAGTACGCATTCCGATGGATCAGAAGTTCTTTCGGGAGACAACCACGGGGAAGGTCGTCGTCATGGGGCGGAAGACCTTAGAGAGTTTTCCGAATGGTCTTCCGCTGAAGAACCGCACGAACATTGTATTAACACACAATCCAAATTATGCGGTGAAGGATGCCATCATTGTGCATTCACTGGATGAGCTGCACGAGGAACTGAAGAAATACAATAGCGAGGATATTTATGTCATCGGCGGCGAGAAGATCTACGAGCAGCTTCTTGACGAATGCGATGTCGCTCATATCACGAAGATCGATTATGCTTACGATGCGGATGCGCACTTCCCGAATCTGGATGAGAAGCCGGAGTGGGTGGTTACCGCAGACAGCGAGGAGCAGACCTATTTTGATCTGGAGTTCTATTTCTATAAATACGAGAGAAGAAAGTAGTAATGAGCGATTTTTTATTTAGTATCAATGTAACATTTCCGATTTTTCTGGTTATGGTGATCGGATGGGTGCTCCATCAGATCGGAATGCTCGATGAACATTTCGTTACGGTTGCCAACCGTTTTAACTTCAAGGTAACGCTTCCGTTTATGCTGTTTCGTGATATCGCGAGCGTGGATATCTGGGAAGTGTTCGATCTGAAATTTGTACTGTTCTGTGCAATCGTGAGCACAATCTGTTTCTGGAGTATCTGGGGACTGACGAAAGTCTTTCTTAAGGACAAAAGCATGCGAGGTGCGTTCGTACAGGCTTCGTTTCGAAGCAGTGCAGCAGTTATGGGACTTGCATTCATCAGCAATATCTACGGATCGTCGGCAATGGGACCTCTGATGATCATTGGAGCGGTGCCGCTTTATAACATTTATTCCGTGATCGTGCTGACATTCGAGGCACAGGAGGAAGTAGAAAACGGTGGCGGCAAGATCAAGGAAACTATCGTGAATATCGCGAAGAATCCAATCATTTTATCGATTTTTGCAGGTCTGATCGTGGCGATGCTCGGCATTCATTTTCCGATGCTTGTGGATAAGACCATCAACATGGTAGCGCAGCTTGCAACACCGCTTGCATTGATCGTGCTTGGTGCCGGATTTGAGGGAAGGAAGGCTTTGGCGAAGATCAGGCCGACACTCTTGGCATCTGCGATCAAGCTGTTTTTCCAGCCGCTTGTGTTCCTGCCGGTTGCAGCGCTTCTTGGATATTCAGGAGAGAAGCTGATCGCAATCCTGATCATGCTTGCGTCTCCAACGACACCTAGCTGCTATATTATGGCAAAAAACATGAACAATGACGGAGTCCTGACTGCCAGCGTTATCGTCTCGACGACGCTTCTTGCAGCATTTACATTGACGTTCTGGATATTCCTGCTTCGGAGTTTTGGACTGATTTAGGAGGATATAGATTATGGATATAACAGGAAGAAAATTATTCGTAAAAGCGCTTGAGGAAGAGGGGGTAGATACCATCTTTGGTTACCCGGGCGGTACGGTTACGGATTTATTTGATGAATTATATAAGACAGATTCGATCAATCTGATTCTGCCGCGCCACGAGCAGGCCCTCATTCACGAGGCAGAAGGTTATGCGAAGTCGACCGGTAAAGTCGGTGTCTGCTTAGTGACCAGTGGACCGGGAGCGACCAACACGATCACGGGACTGGCGGATGCGCATTATGACAGCATTCCGCTTGTATGCTTTACCGGTCAGGTTCCACTCGGACTCATCGGAAACGATGCGTTCCAGGAGGTTGATATCGTTGGTATGACAAGAAGTATCACAAAGTATGCGGTAACGGTCAGAAACCGTGCGGATCTTGGCAAGATCATCAAGATGGCGTTCTATATCGCGCGCACCGGTAAACCGGGTCCGGTTCTTATCGATATTCCAAAGGATATCCAGACTGCGACCGGTTCTGCGGAGTATCCGGATCATGTGGATATCCGTGGCTACAAGCCAATCAACAGTGTACATATCGGTCAGCTCAAGAAAGCATATAAGCTTTTGAAATCGGCAAAGAAGCCTTTGATCCTTGCCGGTGGCGGAATCAATATTTCGCGTGCCAATGTGGCATTGCAGACATTTGCCGAGAAAGAAAATGTTCCGGTTGTCACAACCATCATGGGCAAAGGCGCAATTCCTACGACGCATCCGCTGTATATCGGCAACTGCGGTATGCATGGAAAATATGCAGCCAATATGGCAGTCAGTGAATGTGACGTGCTTTTTTCCATCGGAACAAGATTTAACGATCGTATTACCGGTGATCTGAATGAATTTGCACCGAATGCAAAGATCGTACATATCGATGTCGATACGGCATCCATCTCGAGAAACGTTGTTGTGGATGTCCCGGTAGTTGCGGATGCA
The DNA here is from genome assembly GCA_900543445.1 of uncultured Lachnobacterium sp. GTDB lineage: Bacteria > Bacillota > Clostridia > Lachnospirales > Lachnospiraceae > Roseburia. The sequence goes on from UQRC01000055.1 coordinate 6,664, forward strand.
GGTACCGCACTTGAAAAACTGATCGAATGGGCGGAACCGAAGAAGACCGTCAAGTGGATGGAACTGATTAAAGTCTGGGATGAGGAGAATCCGCTTGCGATGCGAAGAGATCGCGGAATCAGCCCGCAGATGATCATGGAGCACATTAACGAGCAGTTTCCACACAGCATTTATGTCACAGATGTTGGACAGCATCAGATGTGGGCAACACAGTATCTGGAGTTAGATGAGAGCTGTCAGCTGATTACATCCGGCGGACTCGGAACGATGGGATTTGGTTTCCCGGCTGCAATCGGAGCGAAGATTGCCAACCGGGACAAGGATGTTGTTCTGGTTACCGGAGATGGTGGTTTCCAGATGAACATTCAGGAGATGGCAACGGCTGTCACACAGGGCACACCGATCACAATCTGCCTTCTCAACAATTATTATCTTGGTATGGTGCGTCAGATGCAGGAGCTTTTCTATGGAAAGCGTTACAGTGCGACCTGTCTGCGCAAGCGTCCGGGTTGTCCGAATGACTGTAAGGGACCAAACGATTCCTGCCCGAAGTATACACCGGATTTCGTAAAGCTTGCAGAGAGTTACGGTGCATATGGTATCCGCGTGGAGAATGCAGAGGATATTGATGCAGCATTTGCCGAAGCAAAGAAGCACACGGATGCACCTACGGTCATCGAGTTTATGATCGCAACGGATGAACTTGTTCTTCCGATGGTAAAAGGTGGCAATCCGATGAGCGAGATGATTTTGAAGTAGGCACGAGTTGAATTTGTACGGAATGAAACAGGTGGCGGAGAGCTTCGCTTGTTTTAGAACGTAAGGAGGGTGTGACAATGTCAGATATGAAGAACCGCTGGATAGCGTTATATGTAGAAAATCAGGTCGGCGTGCTTGCAAAGGTATCAGGACTTTTCTCTGGGAAATCCTACAACCTGCAGTCTCTGACCGTAGGTACAACGGAAGATGAGACCATCTCCCGTATGACGATCTGTGTGACAAGTGATGATATCACATTTGAACAGATCAAGAAGCAGCTGAACCGCATGGTTGAGGTCATCAAGGTCATCGATTTGACGGATGTGCCGCTTCACATGAAGGAAATTTTATACGCAAAGGTTATGGATGTGGACAGTGCGCAGATCAGCGAGATTTTCCAGATCGCGCAGGTGTTTAAGGTCGATGTGGTCGATATCGGCAAGGACAGTGTGCTGCTTGAGTGCATGCTGACCGAGCGACGCAATAATGAGCTGATTGCGCTGCTTAAGAATAAGTATCACAGAATTTCAGTTGTCAGGGGCGGCGCGGTCGCAATCGAGACTATAAGTACGGGCTGTCGTTAAATGTGGCGCAAATTAAGGTTTGCCGTGCTCAGATTTGATTCAAACGGACGATACCGGATTATATATAATCTACGAAAATTAGCAGTGGTTTGTTTATAATTGACGGAAGT
>UQRC01000056.1 GCA_900543445.1 uncultured Lachnobacterium sp.
TAAATAATATTATAAAGATAATATAAATATAATAAAATTTATATTAGAAAACGCAAAGGAGAAAAGGAACATGAAGAAACTCATGAAATCCGTGTTGGCGTGCGCGCTTGCATTCGCAATGGTTTTGACTGTGATGCCGGTCAATACCTATGCTGCGAATAAGAAAGCAGTCGTCGTGACCAACCAGAAGCAGCTTGAGAAAGCGCTTAAGAACGGAGCTACCAACATTGTGATCAAGACAAATAAAAATGTTAAGATTACAATTCCTGCTTCCAAGAAAGCAGCAAAGGCTTCGATTTCCGTACAGGCGAAGAATGCTACGATCACAAACAAGGCGAGTGTAAAGTCTATTGAGATCAAAGATGCAAAGGCTTTCGTCGAGAGCGGAAAGAACAACGATATCAAGATTACAGACAGTAAATTATCACTGACTGTATCAAAGGCATCCAAGGGTGCTGATATCCAGGTCGCAAAAAAGGACGCAGATATCAAGGTTGTAGCCAAAGGTGATGTGGCATCCGTTACGGTTGCAAAAACCGCAAACGTAGTCCTCACAGTTAATAAGACTGCAAAGGTTGATTCTGTCAATGTCGCTGCCAAAGGCGCATCCGTTGACTTAAATGCAAAGGGAACCGTTTCCGATGTAAAAGTCAGTGAGAAAGCAGCAGACACAAAACTGAATATTAATGCATCCGGTAAGGTAGAGAATGTCCAGATCGATGCAAAGGCAGATGTTGCTGTAGCTGGTTCTACAACAGAGGCTGTCAAGGTGACTGTTAATGCAAAGGATACAACCATCAAGGCTGAGACTCCAATCGATACAACTTTAAATGCAGATACCAAGTTGGATCTGTCCAAGGGGGCAGAGGGTTCTACCGTTACAACTGGTGAGAATGTTAAGGCAGATGTCGCAAACAACACAACCGATAAGGTGACGGTTAAAGATTCTACAGGAAAAGAGACAACGGTTGATGCCGGAAAGACGGAGACAAAGACTGATGATGGTAAGAAGGATGACGAGAAGAAGGATAATCAGAAGACGGATGATAATTCCGGAACTGTAACACCTGCACCAATTCCACTTAGAATCAGTTCGGCGATGGTTTGTTCTTCAACTGAGGTAAGAGTGTATTTTAACCAAACAGTCCCAAATGAAATAGCAACGGATCAAGTTGTGATTACAGATGAGGCGGGGAATGCGGTGAGTGTAGAAAGTGTGGAGAGAGGAGAGCCTGATACACAGGCATATTTTGTTACACTTTCCAACGTATTGAAAGATGGGAAATATCAAGTTGAATTAACAATTTCCAATCAGAAATTTGTAACTTCGTTTTTGTATGATGAGACGGTTTGGGCACCTTTGGATGCGGCACTTAAAATTGTAAACAAAGAATTTGCAAAGACTCACACTGTATCGGTTTCAGGATTGGAAAGTGCTGAGATATGCCGGCAAGCATTTGAGAAAAATCTAATGGCAGCAATCAATAATGATACTGAAGCTAAAAAAGTTCAGGTAGAAGTGGAAACAAGAGACTTCGAGTATGAACCAGATGAGGGAGAAACGATAGCTGATAATCATAAAAAAGTTTGCATTTGGATCGGTCTGTATATGGGAGAATCTGCAAATTATATGACAGATGAATTTGTTGATTTTGAATGTACGGGAGAGGCTGTTGAAGCAAAAGCACCTGAGATTGTTGGTGTAACAAAAACTTCTATTATTGTTAAGGCGGAAAAAGGACAGGAATATATCGCATTGGATAAAAATACAGATATAAGTACGGTTAATGACGATAGTTGGTATGGATTTAATTATGCTGACAGTAATGGAAATATTGAAATTGAAGAATTAGCAAGTGATATTACATACGTTGTATACACACGAATTCATGGATTATCACCGAAAGCAGCGGCAAATGAAATTTCGTTATCTGAGAAAGAAGGAGCTTGTGTCGTTTTTAAGGAGTGTAATACCTTGCTGAAAGGAACTGTTTCTTATGATAAACAGAGCAACGGATTAAAACTTAATATTCCATTTATAGTGAATGATGTTGCTAGTTTTTACGGTGATGAAGATTGTCAAGGAAGAATACTTGTTAAAGAATCGGATGGTTTGAAGCTTGAAGTGGCATCGTTTAATGAAAATGAAATCCAATTTAATTTGTGCGGAAAACCTAGTGCAAAAGAGTATAATATCACATTTCAGTATGTTGTATTTGTGGGTGATAATGAGGTTGAAAATGGTGCAAAAGAATTTAAGGCTCATTTTGCAATAAAACAAGGTGATTTGGGAATGATTCAAGAAGAGCAGTAAATGATTAGATTATAAGGAGAATAACATGTTTAACAAAACCAAAGGAAAAGTATTAGCAGCAACTCTTGCAGTAGTAATGGCAGTGACAGCAATCCCGGCAGGCGGTGTTGTTGAGGCACAGGCAGCAAGTAAAAATAAAGTGCTGGAGACAAACGTCAACTTTAATAAAGATGCAGATTCGGGTGATGACAGTAGCGTGTATTTTAATTGGCTTTTGTCCGATGATGAAGTTATCTTTGGAAAATCATATTCACTTAATATGAAATTGTATGTTCCGGCAGCGTTTATGAAGAGTGGTAGTTTATGGATTAAACCGAACATGTCATTTTGGACTGGTGAGGATTTAGAAACAGAAGCAGGATGGGCAATGGCAGCGGATGGATATACATACGATATTAATTCTGAGAATGTTACAAAGTACAATGATTTCTATGTTGTTGATGCCAAGATGCCAATTGATTACTGTGAAGTTAACGAACAGGAAGCTGCGTTCCCAGAAGGAAAGGGACAGATTATTGTAGGTCTCTTTATGTCTGGTACAAACGAGACTTATAAAGGAAGTGTCTATGTTGATGATGTTGCACTTGTGGTTGATGATACTGTAGTTTCTACTGTTGATTATGAAAATGGCAGTGTTGGAAGTTGCACTTATGAACTTAACAGTACAGAAAAGAAGAATACACCAAAAGTAGTTTCTTTCGATGGAAATGCGTTAAAGGTAGCGAAGAACGCTCTCACTGTTAAGAAAGGTAAGACAACAAAGATTAAGGCAACGACAACTCCTGCCGCAAAGGTTACTTATAAGTCGTCCAATAAGAAGATTGCAACAGTAACAAATAAAGGTGTTGTAAAAGGCGTTAAGAAGGGCAAAACCACAATTACGGTAAAAGCGAATGGAAAGACCGTAAAAGTGAAAGTTACTGTAAAGTAAATTGAAATCCTAAATAGGAATAAAGATTGCAAAGGAGTTACGTGATGTAACTCCTTTGTTTTATTATGATATTTAAATCACAAGACACAAATGAATAGTAAGAATGTTAGGGCAATGGGGAGAAGAAGGCAAAATTAAAGAATGAAATTGGGCACATCATGCGCAGGTACAATGTAATTGAATACAAAAGTCCTACAGACAATCTGTCGATTGATGATTTTTACAAAACACTGGGATACGCATGTTTGTTTAAAGGCTACGGAACGAACGTTAATCAGATTCCAACGAATGAACTTACAATATCGATTTTTTATGAAGCATATCCACGAAAAATGCTTTTGACAATAGAAATGGAAGGGCATACAATAGAAGAAAAATATCCTGGAATTTATTATGTTTATGATTTCCCATTTCCAGTGCAGATTGTTGTGATAAAGCAGTTGAGAAGTGGAGAACACAAGAGCTTAAAAGTTTTATCACTAAATGCAGATAGAGATGATATTAAGGCATTTTTAAAAGAAACAGAGGATCTATACAGTTTGCGGGAAAAGCAAAATGTTGATGCTGTTATGCGACTTCGAAAAGGAGAGTCAAAGGAACAACTGCTTAGTAGTGGGGTTGATGAGGACACGATTGAACTCGCATTTACAATTAAGTAGCGGCGCAAGGGAATAATATTTTGGGTATCTGGTCATACTAGTAGCATCAGGAGGTGCTGGACTATGGTTGAACCGGATACGATTAAATTACTAAGAGAGTGTGATGCGGGCATCAAGATGGGGGTAAATTCGATCAGTGATGTGTTAGATAACGTGAGAGATGCGAAGTTAAAAGAGATGCTTACCAAATGCAAGGACAAGCATGATGCCTTACAGGATGAGATTGACAGGCTGCTGCAGGAATATCACGATGAGGGTAAGGAACCGAATGTGATGGCGCAGGGAATGTCCTGGATCAAGACGAATGTGAAGCTTGCGATGGATGATTCGGATGCAACGATTGCGGAGCTTATGACGGATGGATGCGATATGGGAATCAAATCGCTCAGCCGCTACTTAAATCAGTATGAGGCTGCGGATGATAAGGCGAAGGCAATCACGAAGAAGCTGATTAATCTGGAAAATGATCTGTGCAGCGGATTAAGAGAATATTTATAGCAAAAAAGTGTGCGGCAGGGCACACTTTTTTGTTATGCCCTTATTGTTGTTTTCTTCTCTTCTTCGACAGTGCTTGTGGATAGAATGATACGTGATGTAAACGAGGACTGAGGTGAAAATGTGGAGAAAAAAAGGAAAATAAAAAGCAGATTACGATCTGTACCGGCGAATATTCCATCTTTGGATCGATTACATATATCAGTCTGCAGGCGGCAGCTGTCAGCAGGAGGATGATCGGTGTTAATTTTCTTGTATGTCTCGCATTGCTTCTGCTTATGCTTCTTCTTCGAAGAAGCGGGACCCCTCTGGCAATCTTTGCTTTGTTTGGGGAACCGTTTAGAAATGAATATATTTGCTTGCGAATTAATATAAAATGGGTCACAATATCTGTAGAAGCATAGAATGGTGTGATTAATGCAGGTAATTGCAAAACTTGCGAAGATCGTTCACAATCATAAACGAAAATGAGGAGAAAAGGGATGAACTATGAAGGGGTTTTAAAATTTAAGGGAACGTGGCGCAGCTATCAGGCGCGTGTTCTTGAACATGTTGGAAAGTATTTAGCGGACGGCAAGATCCATATTGTTGCGGCACCGGGATCCGGCAAGACGACGCTTGGTATCGAATTGATCCGCAGAATGAATGGCAATGCGCTCATTTTAGCACCATCGATCACGATTCGCGAACAGTGGGTGGCGCGCATCAGGGAAGCGTTCTTATGTGACGGCTGCAAGGGCGAAGATTATCTGTCGCAGGATCTGAAAAATCCTAAGGCAATCACTGTGGCAACCTATCAGGCGCTTCATAGTGCTATGACACGTTTTCAGGGAACGGAGAAAGCCGGAGAGGATGATGCTGTTACCACGGAAGAAGTGGATTATGCGGGATTTGATTTGGTTGCTGCGATGCAGAATGCCGGTATTGAGATTCTTTGTCTGGATGAGTGCCATCATCTGCGAAGCGAGTGGTGGAAAGCTCTGGAAGAATTTAAAAGTAAATTTAATAATATAAAAACAATCTCTCTGACAGCGACTCCACCGTATGATTCAACACCGGCGATGTGGACACGCTATATGAATATGTGTGGTGAGATCGATGAGGAGATCACGATCCCAGAGCTGGTCAAGGAGGGAAGTCTTTGCCCACATCAGGACTATGTGTATTTTAACTATCCGACGAAAGCGGAGGAACAGGAGGTTCGCAAGTTCACGGAGCGCAGCAATGCAATGATGCAGAATCTGATGCGGGATGAACAGTTGCTTTCCTATATCCGGACGCACAAGGGACTGAATGGACAAAGCAGTGATGATCTGCTTTTGGACGATCCGGCATATCTTTCTTCTATCCTGATCTATTTGCAGAGCAGGAATGTGGCTTTTCCATCGAGACTGCAACGGCTGCTTGGCGCCAAACGACTGCCGGATATGAGTATCGAGTGGATGGAGAGACTGTTGCAGGGATTTCTGTATGATGATGCGGACTCGTATGTGTGCGATAAGACGTACCGTGAGATGCTGACCGATCAGTTGAAAGCACAGGGGCTGATCGAGAAGCGCAAGGTCGTTATGACAAGGAGTGCGGCAGTGGAGAAGCTTCTGACCAATTCGCTCGGCAAGTGTAACAGTATCAGGGATATTGTGTTTCATGAGTATCAAACGACCGGGGATGCGCTTAGGCTTCTTGTTTTGACCGATTACATCCGAAAGGAATATGAGAAATCGCTTGGCAATGAGGAGAGTGACGTGAATGCGCTCGGTGTGCTTCCGTTTTTTGAGATGCTTCGTAGGGAGAATGTGAAGAGAGGCGGGAAGATCCGTTTCGGTGTACTTTGCGGAACAATCGTGATCATTCCGGCGGAAGCGAAGGAAGCACTCATGCAGGAAGTCGCAGACTGTGGCAAAGTGACATTTTCAAAAGCAGGTAATCTTGATGAGAGCGATTATCTGAAAGTGACAGCGGTTGGGGATGCGCATTTTCTGACAGGCGCAGTCACCAATATTTTTGCGCAGGGCGCGATGCAGGTGCTCATCGGAACGAAGTCCCTTCTCGGAGAGGGATGGGATTCGCCTTGTATCAATTCACTGATCCTTGCAAGCTTTGTAGGTTCGTTCATGCTCAGCAACCAGATGCGCGGTCGCGCGATACGCGTGTGGCGGGACGCACCGGATAAGACAAGCAATATCTGGCATCTTGTCTGCTTAAAGCCTTGGAATGAGGTGCAGAAGAAGCCGGAGGATGGCATCAGCGAGGATTATGCGCTTCTTGAGCGGCGTATGGAACATTTCCTCGGCCTTCACTATACAGAGGATACCATCGAGAATGGAATGGACCGTTTGTCGATTGTTAGGTCGCCATTTAACAAAATGAATGTCAATTCCATCAATAAGAAGATGCTGGCGCTGTCCGGAGAGAGGGCGTCCCTAAAAGAGAGGTGGAATCGATCACTCGCTGTCTATGATAAGATGGAGGTTGTCGATGAGGATGAGGTTGCCGATAAATTTGTAACCGCTGTGGTGTTATGGGATGCAATCCGGACTTTGATCCTTTGTGGGATTCTATCATTGGCAGGAGTTCTTTTTATTGCAGTATTGGCAGGGGCAACGGATCATCCGATGCTTTCCGCGATCGGAGGTCTGATGATCGTCAGTGGAATTGTTGTGGGTATCACGCGTTTTCCGAAAGTGTTTATGCTCGGAAGTCCGCTCCGTCGATTGAAATCGTTCGGAAATGGAATAAGGAAGGCATTAGAACTCCAGAATCTTATGGAGGAGTCTCATTCTAAAGTTGTGACCGAGAACGCGGGACCGGACATTCATACGGTGTATCTGTCTGGCGGAAGCGGCAGAGATAAGGCGCTTTTTGCCCAATGTGTGAATGAATTTTTCGCTGCGATCGACAATCAGCGATACCTGTTGGTGAAGGCGAAGGGACATCGGGGGCTCGACGGATTCTATGCGGTGCCGGAGTGTTTTGCAAAACGCAAGGAGGATGCACAGCAGTTCGCCAATTGTATGAGACCCTTCATCGGAAATTACGAATTGGTGTATACAAGGAACGAGAGTGGCAGAGCGCTCCTTCTGGAAGGAAGAGTGAAAGCGCTTGCGAACCGGGAGGAACGTTGCATCAGCCGTAAGAAAGTAAAGGGGGCGTTGGAGTAGTATATTTTTCATTACATAAAAAGGTCGGTTCATTACATGCAGATGAAGAAAAATAAGTAAAAAGGCGA
>UQRC01000057.1 GCA_900543445.1 uncultured Lachnobacterium sp.
TCGTTGGCGAAGTTAACTTGCCAAATTTTCTGAAACAATAATTGTATGGCTCGGATGGCGTCGATTTTAGAAAATTTTACATAATTGATTCCAACAAACCCGAATTTGAATTGCTGTATGAAATGGTTTTAAAAACTACATGAAATAGACTTGAAAAGCCTTGATTTCAAGGCTTTTCTTTTGTTTTTACCTATGTTATACTGATGTCTGTGCCAAACAGAATGTGCGGCAATTAAGATGTATGATCATAACAAAAGTGAGGGATATAATGAGCAAAGTAGTGATTATGACAGACAGCAACAGCGGTATTACACAGGCAGAAGCTGCTGAGATTGGCGTTGTGGTACTTCCGATGCCTTTTTATATTAACGGAGAGATGTTATACGAAGAGATCGACTTGACCCAGGAACAGTTCTACAAGAAGCTGACAGAGGGTGGAGAGATCAAGACATCGATGCCGCTTGTCGGTGATGTCACAGATAAATGGGACGAGTTGTTAAAAGATAATGATGAAATCGTATATATTCCGATGTCTTCGGGGTTAAGCAGTTCCTGTGAGACAGCAATGATGCTTGCGCAGGACTATGAGGACAAGGTTCACGTTGTCAACAATCAGCGTATTTCTGTTACGATGCGTCAGTCAGTGCTTGATGCGAAGATGCTTGCGGATCAGGAAAAGAGTGCTTCTGAGATCAAGGAGATCTTAGAGCGCGAGAAGTTTGAATCGTCCATCTATATCATGGTTGATACATTAGAGTACTTAAAGAAGGGCGGACGAATCACTCCGGCGGCAGCTGCGCTTGGAACTTTGCTTAAGCTTAAGCCGGTACTCCAGATTCAGGGAGAGAAGCTTGACGCTTTCGCCAAGGCGCGTACCTTGAAGCAGGCCAAGTCCATCATGATCGAGTCTATGAAGAATGACTTTGAGAAGCGTTTTCATGATCCGGACGGCAGGAAGATGCATCTTGAGATGGCATATACTTATGATCTTGAAGCTGCGGAGGCTTTCAAGAAGGAAGTGCAGGAAGCATTCCCGAATAATGAAATTGTACTGAATCCATTATCACTTTCCGTGTCCTGTCATATCGGACCGGGAGCACTTGCAATCGCATGCTCGAAGGTAATTGAGTAAGTTTTTTCGAATAATGAGTTTACATCTTGAGAAGAATCCATTATAATCAGAAAGTAAAAACGGATGGGTTTTTACGACCCGTCCGTTTTGCTGCGTAATAGCGCAGGATATCTAGCAGACACAAACAGGAGGAATTGAAGAATGGTTAAAGCAGTTGTTGGCGCTAACTGGGGCGACGAAGGTAAAGGCAAGATTACAGACATGCTGGCGAAGCAGGCCGACATCATTGTACGTTTTCAGGGAGGAGCAAATGCAGGACACACAATCGTAAATGATTACGGTAAGTTCGCATTACATACACTTCCATCCGGCGTATTCTATAATCACACAACCAGTATTATCGGTAACGGTGTGGCACTCAATATTCCGGTATTGTTCAATGAGATCAAGTCCATTACTGACAGAGATGTTCCGATGCCAAAGATTCTTGTATCGAATCGTGCACAGATTGTAATGCCATATCATATTTTATTTGACCAGTACGAGGAGGAACGTCTTGGCGGTAAGTCATTCGGTTCCACAAAGTCTGGTATTGCTCCTTTTTATTCAGATAAATATGCAAAGATTGGTTTCCAGGTCAGCGAGTTATTTGACGAAGATCTGTTAAAAGAGAAGGTTGTCCGTGTGGCTGAGCAGAAGAATGTTATTCTTGAGCATCTGTATCACAAGCCACTGATCAATACGGATGAGTTACTGGATACCTTACATGAGTATCGCGACATGATCGCTCCTTATGTATGTGATGTTTCCTTATATCTTGACAAGGCAATCAAGGAAGGCAAGACGATCCTCCTTGAGGGACAGCTTGGAACACTGAAGGATCCGGATCACGGAATTTATCCGATGGTTACATCATCCTCCACACTTGCTGCTTATGGTGCAATCGGAGCAGGAATTCCTCCATATGAGATCAAGCAGATCGTTACCGTATGTAAGGCATACTCTTCCGCAGTAGGAGCTGGTGCTTTCGTCAGCGAGATCTTCGGAGATGAGGCAGATGAGCTTCGTCGTCGCGGCGGAGATGGCGGTGAGTTCGGTGCTACAACCGGACGTCCGAGAAGAATGGGATGGTTTGACTGTGTTGCCAGCAAGTACGGCTGCCGTATGCAGGGTACAACGGACGTAGCATTCACCGTTCTTGATGTACTTGGATATCTTGATGAGATTCCGGTATGTGTCGGATATGATATTGACGGAGAGGTTACAACAGACTTCCCTGTCACAAGTCTTTTGGAAAAGGCAAAGCCGGTATTCAAGACTTTACCGGGATGGAAATGCGATATCCGCGGAATCAAGAAGTACGAGGATCTTCCGGAGAACTGCCGCAAGTATGTTGAATTTATTGAGAACGAGATTGGATATCCGATCACTATGGTTTCAAACGGACCGGGACGTGACGATATCATCTATCGTGAGTCTCCGTTATCAAAATAAATATTGGATGAGAGGACTCCCCCGTTGCTGGTGCAGCGGGGGAGTTTTTGCGTGGAAGAAGAGAGATTCCCTCCATTCATGCGGGTCATCAGGACTCCTCCCACCTGCGGTGGGTCCCTCCTCATGGGTGGTCATCAGGACTCCTCCCACCTAACGGTGGGTCCCTCCTCATGACAGTGTTCACATAATTAACACAATTTCACCATATTTTACACACGGGATCAGCATAGACTATACCGTATAGAGTGCCAAAGCCTTGTGGGGGTTAAGACACGAATCAGAAGAAGGAGGTTTTCACATTGATTGAGATTGACAACCTTGTGAAAAAATACGGTGAGCACGTAGCGGTAGATCATCTGTCGCTTACGGTGGAACCAGGCAAAATCTACGGATTCTTGGGCCCGAACGGAGCCGGAAAATCCACGACGATGAACATTATTACCGGATATCTCGGAGCGACGAGTGGAACGGTAACGATCAACGGTCATGACATCTTTAAGGAGCCGGAGGAGGCGAAGAAGTGCGTCGGCTATCTGCCGGAGATTCCACCGCTGTACACGGATATGACGGTGCTTGAATATCTGAATTTTGTTGCGGAATTGAAGAAGCTGGAGAAAGGCTTGCGGAAACGTTATGTCGAGGAAGCGATGGAGACGACCGGAATCCTGGATGTCAAGAATCGCATGATCCGTAACCTGTCGAAAGGATATCGTCAGAGAGTCGGCTTTGCGCAGGCAATCCTCGGTTATCCGGAGATTATCATATTGGATGAGCCGACGGTCGGCCTTGACCCGAAGCAGATCATTGAAATCCGTGATCTGATCCGAAAGCTCGGTGAGAAGCATACGGTGATCCTAAGTTCCCACATCCTGACGGAGATCAGTGCGGTCTGTGATCATGTATTTATTATTTCCAAAGGCAAGCTGGTTGCAAGCGATTCCACGGAGAATCTCCTTGAGCAGATGTCGGGCGCGCAGGAGATTGAACTGATCGTTCGAAGCGAGTCTGTGCGCGCGAAGGAACTTCTTGAGGAGATTGAATATGTGGAGCATGTGCAGATCAAGGATGAGCAGGAAGGAAGAATCCTTGTCCGTGCCAAGACTGGAACGGACGTCAGAGAGGAAGTGTTCCGTCAGATGGCGGAGAATCATATTCCGGTACTTGAGATGCACACAGTCACAAAATCTTTGGAGGATGTATTCCTTCAGATTACGCAGGAAGGAGGCAATCAGTAATGTTTGCGATTTTTAAAAGAGAGTTTAAGGCGTACTTCCAAAGCGTGATCGGCTGGCTTTTTGTCGCTGCTTTGCTTGCGGTATATGGTCTGTATTTTTATGTGTATAACCTGATGCAGGGTTATCCTTATATCTACTATAGTCTGAGCGCCATCACATTTATTCTGCTGATCGCAGTGCCGATTCTTACGATGCGAAGCTTCGCGGAGGACCGTAAGAATAAGACGGATCAGCTGACACTGACGGCACCGGTATCCATTGGAAAAATCGTGTTTGGCAAGTATCTTGCGATGGTTGCGGTATTTACGATTGATATTGCGATTTTTGCAATCTCTCCGCTGATCCTGTGTGCATTCGGCACGGTGCCGATGGGTGAGAGTTATATCTCGATTTTTGCATTCTGGCTGTATGGATGTGCGAGCATCGCAGTCGGTATGTTTATCTCGGCTTTGACGGAGAGCCAGGTAATTGCAGCGGTTCTGTCATTTGCAGCGCTTTTTATCAGTTATATGATGGGCGGCATCACAAATGTGATCTCATCGAGCGGAAATCTGCTGACGAAGATTTTAGGCTGCTTCGATCTCTATGCGCCTTTTGACAATTTCTCGGGTGGAACATTAGATATTACGGCGATCGTCTATTATCTGTCTGTGATCGCAATCCTGAATTTCCTGACGGTACAGTCCATCCAGAAGCGCCGCTGGAGCATCAGCAGAAAGACGTTCTCAACGAGTGTATTTTCTGCATCCTTTATCGCGGTAGCGTTAGCTTTAACCGTGGTTGTCAATCTGGTTGTCGGCGCGCTGCCGAGTAAGGTAACATCAATCGATTGTTCGTATTCGAAGCTGTATTCGATCACGAGTGATACCAGGAAGGCGATGAAAAAGCTGACGGATGATGTGACAATCTATGCTTTGGCGGCAGAGTCCAAGAAGGATGCACAGATCGATAAAGTGCTCGGTCGTTACGAGGATCTGTCCAATCATATCAAGGTTGAGTATGTGAATCCTTCGACAAAGCCTTATTTCTATCAGGATTACACGGACAGCGCACCGGCGCAGAACAGTCTGATCGTTGTGAGCGGAAAGCGTTCGAAGGTGATCGATTATTATGATATTTATCACTATGAATCAAATATGGATTATTCTTCGTATTCATATTCCAATGATCTGGTCGGATTCGATGCAGAGGGACAGCTGACTTCCGCGATCGAATACGTGACGATGGAAGCGGATGAACTCCCGGTGATCTACCAGATTACAGGACATGATGAAAGTTCGATCGGAAGTGATTTCCAGTCAGCTGTCGAGAAAGCGAATATGTCTCTGTCCAGCATTGAACTTCTCAACGAGGAGAGTGTTCCGGATGATGCGTCAGCGATCATTATCAACGCGCCACAGAAGGATTTCAACGAGGCAGATGCACAGAAGGTCATTGATTATCTGAAAGCCGGGGGCAAGGCAATCATTGTCGGTTCCTACACAGATGCAGATATGCCGAATTTTGATTCCATCCTTGCAGCTTACAATGTTCAGCTGACCCAAGGTGTGATCTCTGAAAATGATGCGCAGCATTATTATAAGATGGGTGGACCATTCTACCTTCTTCCGGATGTAAACAGCAGTGATTACACCTCAAATATCGGTGGAAATTATGTCTATGTTCCGGCAACTGTCGGTATCACTTATCCGGACACGGATGCCGAGACGGATAGTTCGAGCACGGATACCGAAGATGGAAGTGCCGCAACGGATAGCAGCGATAGCACCGATAACAAGATCACCTATACGTCACTCATCGATACGACGGATCAGTCGGTTGCAAAGAATGATCCGAACAATATGAGTGATTATGCATTTGAAGACGGAGATGACAAAGGACCATTCTCCATCGGTCTTGCAGTCGAGCAGACGGTGGATGATGACAATACCACGCAGCTTGTTGTATTTGGAAGCCCATATATCTTCAGCAATGATGCAAGCCAGCTGACTTCCAATAATATAACGCTTTTTGACGATGTAACAACGAAGCTGATCGGAGAGACAAAGCTTGCCGCAAGTGTGATTCCGGAGAAAGAATACACGCTGAGCAATCTGACCGTTTCCGCAGTCTACACGATTCTGTTAGGATTGTTATTTACGATCATTATTCCAATCATGCTGATCGTATGTGGCATTGTGATTTTCGTAGTAAGGAGGAAGAAATAGATGAAAAAGCAGAAAATACAGATGTTCGTCATCGTTGTGATCCTTCTGCTTTGCATCGTTGCATACTTTGCTGCTACGCAGTATGCCAAGAGTCAGGAGCAGAGAGAAAAGGACAGTGAGACGCAGGGACAGGTAAGCCTTTCCATTGCAAAGACGGATGATGTCGATGCATTTTCTTATATTGTGGATGGAACAACGTATTCTTACACAAAGAGTGGAGATGGATGGACCTGTGACAACGATGCATCGTTGAAGCTGGATGCGGATCAGATTACGACACTTCTCGATAATTTGAAGAAAGTCACTGCAGCGGAAGCAATCACGGATTATGATTCGTTATCGGATTATGGATTGGATCAGCCACAGAATACGATCACTGTGACCTGTGGCGATGAGACAACGACGATCGATATCGGTGATTACAATGAGATGCTGAGCGAGTATTATATCAAGGTCAGTGGAGATGAGAAGGTTTATCTGATGGATTCCACGCTTAAGGATGCGTTTTCAAAGACTGCGGATACGATGGTAGTGCAGGAAGATAGTACAGAAACCGAAAAATAGGGTTTGTTGAAATCAATTCGGACGTAGGTTTTCTAACAGTGACGCCATCCGAACCATACAATTATTGTTTCAGAAAATTTGGCAAGTTAACTTCGCCAACGATTTCGGATGGTTTTATTAAAAGTTGCTACTTTTCGCTATTATCCTAGTCAATGGAACGGCGAAGCAGTTGCCAAATTATTCTGAAAAATAAGTATGCCCCCGTATGTCTGTTGACTTAAGAAAACGCTTCGATGAATTGATTTCAACAAAAATTTGCGTATTAGTAAAGGTGGGTGCCGATCGTTTTATAGGGTTAAACGTATGAAATTTTATTCTCTATTTCATAGGAATCTTGAACTGGGGCGAATACATATAAATATTCGCTTCTAGACCCCGGTGAAGCTTGAAAGTGGGGACTATTCATTCAAATATTTGTTTTCTCGCCCCGGTAAAGCTTAGAAGTGGGGACTATTCATTCAAATATTCGCTTCTTCGCCCCAGTGAAGCTTAGAAGCGGGGACTATTCATTCAAATATTTGCTTTCTCGCCCCGGTGGAATTCAAAAGCGGGGCTTATACATTCAAATATTTGCTTTCTTGTCCCGGTACAATCTAGAAGTGGACTCAATACATTCACTGATAGGCATATTCAAATACATATAAAACAAATCACGCGCA
>UQRC01000058.1 GCA_900543445.1 uncultured Lachnobacterium sp.
TTCTTGCTGCTTGCTATTCCTTTCTTGCTGATTTGTACCCAGCCGGACCTGTCAACTTCAATTGCAGTTGCATTAATTTTTGTTAGCCTCTTGTTTATTGCAGGATTAAGTTATAAAATAATATTAACAGTTCTTGGAATTAGTATTCCTGTTGGTATCGCAGGATTTACTTATATAATCCGAGCAGCCGAGACATCAAGTGATTTCCATTTTGGTCGTATTATGGCCTGGCTATATCCGACAGATCCGAAATGGTCTCAGGTAGCTACCCAGCAGCAGAATTCAATTATGGCGATCGGATCCGGACAGTTATGGGGAAAAGGACTTAATAATTCCGTTGCGACATCCATGAAGAATGCGAATTATATTATTGAACCGCAGACCGACTTTATCTTTTCTGTAGCAGGAGAGGAGCTTGGATTTGTCGGAACAGTTACAATTATCGTATTACTTCTCTTTATTGTCATTGATTGTATTCTGATCGGAAGAAAAGCCAAGAATCTGTCCGGCAGACTGATCTGTTGCGGTATGGCAGCTTTAATCGGCTTCCAAAGTATTTTTAATATATTTGTAGCAACCGGACTGATGCCAAATACTGGTATTCCACTTCCTTTTGTCAGTTATGGACTTACATCTCTGCTGACACTTTATATGGGAATTGGGTTTGTATTGAATGTAGGATTACAACCGAAAAAATATTAATAAGAGGGGGACTTTTTCATGAATATAGGACTTGTGGCACATGATTCAAAGAAAAAACTGATGCAGAACTTCTGTATTGCATATCGCGGAATATTAGCAAAGAATGAGCTTTTTGCAACCGGAACAACCGGACGTCTCATTGAGGAAGTTACGAACCTTCAGATTCACAAATACCTTGCCGGACACCTCGGTGGTTCGCAGCAGCTTGGTGCACAGATCGAACACAATGAGATCGATTTGGTTATCTTCCTGCGTGATCCGCTTAAGCCGAAGTCACATGAACCGGATGTCAACAGCATCGTTCGCCTTTGTGATGAACACAACATTCCACTTGCCACAAATCTGGCAACTGCGGAGCTTTTGATTAAATCATTGGATAGAGGAGATTTAGACTGGCGTGAGATGTACAAATAAGAATTATAAGATAAAACTGCTATGTGTTTTATGCATAGCAGCTCTTTTTATGACCGGATGTTCGTTTCAGAAAACGGAAATTGAGAATCCATACACACTGTATTCCGATTCATCAAGTTCGATTTCTAATCAGTTTTTTGCACAGAATCTATGTGTAACAGATAATATTGATTATGGTACAGACAAGGTTTCTTCCAATCTTGCAGAAGGTGCAGGTGTATTTAATCTTGATACGAAAGAAGTCTTATATAGCCAGAATTTATTTGGAAAGCTATATCCGGCAAGTACCACAAAGATTCTGACAGCATACATTATTATCAAGCATTGTGACCTGAATGATATGGTTACGATAAGTTCCGATGCGGTTGCCAATATGGCAGGTTCCTCTGTGTGCGGAATTAATGCTGGAGACCAGATTTCTGTAAAGGATCTGTTATACGGACTAATGCTTGTCAGTGGAAACGATGCAGCCAATGCTTTAGCTGAGTATTATTCTGGATCAGTCGAAGAATTCGCCAGGGTAATGAATGAAGAAGCGCTTGCTCTTGGTGCAACCAACAGTCATTTTGTAAATGCGAACGGACTTCCGGATGATGAACATTATACAACGGTTTATGATATGTATCTGATTTTTCAGGAAGCAGTAAAATCACAGGCATTTGTTGATATTATCAAGACCAAAAGCATTGATGTCACCTATCAGGATGCAAATGGAAATGATGTCAACAAGACTTGGAATAACACAAATCATTATCTGACTGGAGAAACAGATGCGCCGGAAGGTATCACAGTGATCGGTGGCAAAACTGGTACTACGAATGCGGCCGGATATTGTCTTGTCCTTTATTCAAACAATAAAAAAGGAGAGGATATTATCAGTATTGTATACAAGAGTGACGGACGTTCGAACATGTATCTTCTGATGAATCAGATTTTATCGACCTTTGCGAATTAGTGATTGTATTTTCTGTGCAAGTATACTATAATTAATTCAAGAGTTATACATTTTTTATGTATTATTACAATATTATAGTGTTTAGGAGGAAGTGCCATGATCGAGATTATATGCGGTGAAAAGGGAAAAGGAAAGACCAAGGAACTTTTAGGACGGGTAAATAATTCTATTGCAACAGTAGCTGGCAATGTCGTATATCTTGACAAAAGTCAGAAACATATGTATGAATTGAACAATAAGGCGCGTCTGATCAATGTTGCGGATTATCCGATTTCAAATTGTGACGAATTTTTAGGTTTTATTTGTGGAATTGTTTCTCAGGATCATGACCTTGAAGAAATGTATCTTGACAGCTTTCTTACGATTGCATTCATCGAGTCCGATGAAGATATCTTGAAAGCCATCGAGAAGCTTGATATTATCAGCGAAAAATACAAGGTTCGCTTCATCCTCAGTGTTTCAAGAGACAAGAGTGCTTTGCCGGAATGTGCGAAAGCCAAGGTCGTAGTTTCACTGTAATCACTATAATAGGAATATGTAAATAAAGGCTGCCATTTTGGCAGCCTATTTTAATCCTCTCGCAAATGTACGTATTTGGCAGCTTTTCGTCGTCTGTCATCCTCGATAGCAGCATAATGCTTTCTTGTTGTATTGACATCCTTATGTCCTAATACATCGGCAACCAGGTAGATGTCTCCAGTTTCGCGATATAGAGACGTACCATACGTACTTCTCAGCTTATGAGGTGTAATATTCTTAAGATTGGTTACGAGCTTCGAATACTTTTTAACAAGATTCTCAACCGCACGTACAGTAATCCGTCGATTCTGCATAGACAGGAAGAGAGCGTTCTCATGACCTGCAACTGCAGTAATTTCCATTCTTTCTTCCAGATACTTGCAAACGGCTTCAGCAACTTCCTCGCTAAAATAGACGATTACTTCAGCACCACCTTTGCGGTGGATTTTGATTCCGTTGTTTTTCAAATCTACATCGTCGATATCGAGTCCGACACATTCGGATACTCGGATCCCTGTGCCCAGCATAAGCGTCAGGAGTGCCAAATCACGCGTTTTTGTACGTTCATGGTACATTTGTTGTCTCTTGGATAAACTTTCTCCAGATTCGACCTCATCAAGCAGCATAGCGACCTCATCAACATCAAGTCGGATAATGTTCTTATCATGGATCTTCGGCATATTTACTTTGACTGCAGGATTATTATTGATCAACTCATTCTTAAAGAAGTAATTATAAAAGGAACGGAGAGAAGCAAGTTTACGCTTTAATCCACGTTCATCATTGGTATGTGCGACTCCGTCTTTTTCATACACCTTCAAGTAATAGAGATATTCTTCAATATCCATTGGCTTTAACTCATCCAGGAGTGTAAGCGGAATCTCACGAATGGTCATTTTCTTACATACAGGGTTATTATCGTGCAGATAATCAAAAAAGCAATGCAGATCATAAGCATAGGCAAGTCTTGTTCTCGAAGCGGTCTCTGCCTCAATTCCAATAAAAAACTGCTTGCAGTAAGGAGGGAGAATAGTAAGCTGTTCCCTAAGCTTCAATTCATTCTGAACATTTACTTTTTCATAATAGGCCAATTTATTTGTGTCATTCATATTTATGCCATCCTTCTATATTTCCTGTTTCGATTGCGTGGAAGAAGCGCTTTTTCACGCCAGGATTTTCCTGATTGATCTGGCGGATCAACTGCTTGGTGTATTCGCGTCTTGTGTATCCGTCTGCGGGACATGGATTCTTCACAACAGGAAGTTCATATTTGTTTTTAAATCCAATTACATCAGCCTCAAGCACATACATGAGAGGACGAATCACCTTCAAATTGGTTTTATCAAGTTTTGTAACTGGAGGAAACGTATAAAATTTTCCCTCATAGATCATAGATAAAAACATCGTTTCTATAATATCATCCATATGATGTGCATATGCAACTTTGTTGCAGCCAAGATGGATAGCAGCCTCATTCAGAGCGCCTTTGCGCATCTTGGCACATAACGAACACGGAGAACTTTCTTTACGTTCTTCAAATATGATTGGACCAATCTGTGTTGAAATTAACGTTAATGGGACTTCCAATTTCTCGCAAAGTTTCTGTACATCGCTCATATTGATCTCTGCAATACCTAAATCAACCGAAATCGCGACAAGATCATATTTCTTCGGATAAAATTTACGCAAACCGGCAAGAGCGTAGAGCAGTGTGAGAGAATCCTTGCCACCGGATATTCCTATTGCAATCTTGTCCCCATCCGCAATCATGTTATAATCGTCCAAGGCGCGACGCACCCGACTGTATAACTGCTGTAATTTCATTTGTTCCTCCGGTAAATAATTTTTGTTAAGTATAAATGATTTATTTCTTAACGCATTTGTATTATACAATAAATTTTATAAGTAATCCAGCATTGACAATTTTATGGTATAATGAAGTCAGCTTGATGATGGCGTAGGTCATCATGCTAACGCATGGTGGTGACAGTGTATAATATACGCGAAAGCAAAAG
>UQRC01000059.1 GCA_900543445.1 uncultured Lachnobacterium sp.
TATAAGTATCAGAAAAAATTGCAAGGAGATGGGACTGGAATGAATATAAGCGCAGTATTATGCGTAAGCAAAAACGCATCAAAGAGAAGAAAGAAGCCCAGAAGCGTCTCAAAAAGAAAAAAGTATTGACTTGGACCCTACCTTAAGTTGTAATATAAACGTAACAGCTTAAAGCAGGGAGGCAATATGAAACAGACCGTAATTTTAAAGAATAAGTTATTTTTGTATCTGACGGAGTTTTTTGCGGGAATGTCCGTTATGGCGGTAGAGTTGGGAGCGAGCCGTCTGTTGGCACCGTATTTCAGTTCGTCGCAGATCGTTTGGACGATCATTATCGGAACCATCATGATTGCGATGGCGCTCGGCAATATTTATGGAGGAAGAAGTGCGGACAAGTCGCCGAATCCGGACCGCCTGTACACGAGAATCCTGATCGCTGCGATCTGGATCGCTCTGATCCCGGTGGTGGGCAAATATATCGTGCTCGGAATCTCGGCACTTTTGATTTTTACGGTGAGCAATAATTTTTTGATCATTGCAGCGTTTGCAGCATGTATGGTCATCTTTGTATTTCCTCTTTTCTTACTGGGAACCGTGACACCGTCGCTTGTAAAATATGCGGTGGACAGTCTGGATGATAACGGTAAGACAGTCGGTACACTCGGGGCATTCAACACGATCGGAAGTATCATCGGTACGTTTGTGCCGACCTTCGTGACGATTCCGGCGGTCGGAACGTCTATCACGTTTCTGATCTTCTCGGGAATTCTACTGGTTCTGGCAATCGTGTATTTTGTCAATGTCCGCGCAGGCAAAAAGAAAGTGATCGTATCGGTGGTAATCTTTGCACTGTGCTGCGGTCTTGGTTACTCGGATTCGTTTGCATTCTGGGAGAAGAATCTCACCTATGAGGGTGAATCGGTCTACAATTATCTGCAGGTATCGGAAGATGACACGTCGGTAAGACTGTCGACCAACGTGCTTTTTGGTGTGCAGTCGGTCTATATGAAGCAGGACAGGCTGACAGGCATGTATTATGATTACGCGATGGCGGCACCGCTCATGCTGGCGGATAAGAAGCCATCGGATATGGATGTGCTGATCCTTGGAATGGGAACGGGAACGTATGCGACACAGTGCCGGAAGTATCTCGGGGATATGAACGTGGAAGGTGTGGAGATCGATGAGAAGATCACGCAGCTTTCGCGCAAGTATTTCTCACTCTCCGAGGATGTGCCGGTCACGACCTATGACGGCAGAGCTTATCTGAATGCGATGGATAAGAAATACGATGTGATCATGGTGGATGCCTATCAGGATATCACGATTCCTTTCCAGATGTCATCCGTTGAATTTTTTACACTGGTTAAGGATCATCTGAACGAGGACGGCGTGATGGTCGTAAATATGAACATGCGCGGCAGCGGAGATGGCAACATCAATCAGTATCTCTCCGATACGATCGGTCAGGTGTTTGACGCGGAGTATACGGTTGATGTGGCGAATACGACGAACCGCGAGCTTTTTGCATCGAACAATCCGTCGATCATGGAGAATCTGCAGGCAAATACAAAGCAGATCACAAATGCTGATTTAAGAAACATGATGGAGACGGTATATGCGGATAGCACTCCATATGGAAAAGGCGATTATATTTTGACGGATGATAAAGCTCCGGTGGAACTTCTCGGCATGCAGGTGATCGATCAGCTGATCGAGGAGGAAGTTGCCTATTATAAGGGAATCTACGAGCGTGACGGAATCCAGGGAGTGTTAAATTCATTGTAGGAGGAAACGGACATGATGTATAATCCGCAGTTGGATACGTTTTTGTGCGTTGTTGAGGCGGGAAGTTTCAGCAAGGCAGCGGAACAGTTGTATATATCGGCTCCGGCGGTCATCAAACAGATCAATTCGCTTGAGGCAAGTCTTGGTATGAAGCTTTTTGACAGGACGCATAGAGGGCTTGTGGTAACGGAAGCCGGATAGTCGATCTACAATGACGCAAAATATATCATCGGGTATTGCAAGGTGTCGGTGCAGCGGGCGAAAGAGGCAATGCAGGTATCGGACGATGTGATCCGCGTCGGAATCTCGCCGATGACGCCGCCACAGGTATTTGTGGATCTGTGGCCACAGATCCAGAATCTATATCCGGATATGAAGTTTAAGCTGATCACATTTGAAAATCCCTTGGAGAATGCAAGAGAGATATTGGCAAATCTGGGGCAGAATATCGATGTTGTAGCCGGAATATTTGATGAAACAATGTTAAAACTCAGAGGATGCAACGGCACCGAGATCTCAAGAGAACCGTTTTGTGTAGCGGTATCGATTCATCATAGGCTGGCGGAAAAGAAAAAGATTACATTGGATGATCTGGCGGGAGAAAATTTCATGCTCATGCAAAGAGGCTGGAGTTATTACGGAGATCGGTTAAGAGATGATATGATCAGGAATCATCCGTTGATCAAAATTATTCCGGTGGAATGGGATTACACCATGCCGTTTGGAATACTTCACTCAGAAACCCCATCGGATAAGGTCAAGCGATTGATAAAGGCTATCCGGCAGATCAAATAAGGATGTGTGTATAAGCGCAAACCTAAGCTTAAATGTATAATGGGAAAGTAGCATTGCAGGAATGAGGTAGGCTAATGAATAA
>UQRC01000060.1 GCA_900543445.1 uncultured Lachnobacterium sp.
TATATATTCTAAATAAATTACTCCAACCTTTTCCTTGGTTGTTGATATAACTAAATAATCATCTCCCAATATATTAACAATATTCGAACATTTATTCAGTTTATACAAAGCACGCATTTCCCTTGTGAATACAGCTTGATACAAAGGCTGTTCGATTCCATATATTATTTTCCTAACAATTAAATCCCCTGTGCTTTTATTTTTCAATACATCCACTACAGAATTTGTATCCGCTCGATTCTTTAATCTCTTATATGCTTCCCAATCTCTAAATGTACTCATCGTTACGCTCCTTAAAAGAAAAATTATGAACATATTATATCACTTTCACTTATAATATCATATATTATAAAAGCTGAACAAGTCAGATTAGTCTCTGCACTTGTTCAGCTCTTTGTTTACCTGTAAATCAATTCATTTAACACAATCTCTTCTGCCATATTACGAATACCATTTACCGCTCTGACCCATTCCATCTGGTCACAAGCTTTCAATTCTTCCGTAATGCCCTGCCTCTCCATCATCTGACGCACCAGAATATCCATTCTCTCCTGTGCTTCATCGTCCACAGTATTCAGATGTTCTGTCAATCTGTCTTCCAACATATACAGTGAATACATTGCCGGACGATGCTCTTTCAGATACGTTTTCCGCATCATTCCATATTTCCCATAATGCGGTTCTTCATCTGTACTGACAAGATTCGGATAGTAAATTCCGTCTGCGCCAAGTGTGTAGGTTCCACCCATTTTTTCAAATGTGCTTTTCATGTGTTATTCCTCCTTGAAATCAGCGATGTCCTTAGATCATCGCAAAATATTTCAGGGCAGCCTTGATAGCATCTTCTTTCTCTTTCGGGCATTGTGGAACTCTTGCATTTTCTGATTTTGGAAGATTATAGTTTTCTCCCACTTCAATTCCACATTTGCGTTTTACCTGAGAAATATATAAACTTGAAACCTTCAAGCCAAATTCTTTCAGCACATAATCTTTGATTTCCTGATAGGTTGCTTTCAACTCGGCACTGGTGGCATCCAGCTCGTCCAGGTCTAAGTCGATCTCTATCGTGTCATCTGGTTTTTGTTGGGACAAAAGAACAACCGTCTCCACATGCCCTCCTTGGCAAAATTGATCCACAACCGCAACCTTCTCGACCTGATACCCAAGCTCGCCCATGCGCTTCACATCTCTGGCAAGCGTGGCCGGATCACAGCTCACATAGACCATCCGCTTTGGCTGCATATCTGCGATTGTCTGTAATAACGTCTCATCGCAGCCCTTGCGTGGTGGATCAACGACGATCACATCCGCATATACACCGTGTTCCTTGTATTCAGCTGGAAGCACTTCTTCTGCCTTGCCGACGAAGAACTGCACATTTTCGATACCGTTGATCTGCGCATTTACCTTCGCATCGACGATTGCCTGTGGGACGATTTCCACACCATACACCTTCGCTGCCTTTTTGCTCAAGAACAGCGAAATGGTTCCAATACCGCAGTACAGATCCCAGACCGTTTCCCCGCCCTGCAGATCGGCATATTCCAAGGCTTTGTCATACAGTTTCTTTGTCTGCACCGGGTTTACCTGATAGAACGACAATGGTGATATCTGATATTTCACATCGCCGATATAATCCGTGATATAATCCTGTCCCCATAAGGTCTTGCATGTATCTCCCAGAATCCGGTTTGTCTTTTCCTGATTAATATTGATACTGATGCTCGTCATTCCATTGATCTGGCACAGCCGCTCTACCAGCACGTCCGCATGTGGGAGCTTCGTGCCATTAATGATCAGGCATAACATGATCTCGCCGGTTGTAAACCCAACTCTTGTCAGGATATGCCGCACCAGTCCGGTATGCGTCTTCTCGTCATAAGTTGAAATATTATAATCCTGCAGAAAATCCCGCACACACTGGATAATCGTATCATTGCCCTCCGCCTGAATATCGCAATGCGGTGTGTCGATAATCGTATGGGTTCTGCCTGCATAAAATCCTGTTACAACCTTTCCGTCCTTGTCCCGTCCAACCGGAAACTGCGCTTTGTTGCGGTAATGCCACGGAGATTCATTTTCGCCCATCATTCCTAAAATCGGAAGCCATGTGACAGAAGATAAATCCACACCGCCGAGTCTTTCCA